>CAURIH010000001.1:0-993099 GCA_963525085.1 uncultured Candidatus Saccharibacteria bacterium | reverse complement strand
GAGTGTGAAAACAGATTGCAATAATCTGTTTTCAGCCCAGCGCAAGAGGTCGATATCCAGTGAATATCGACCCTTATCTCCAGATATTTTCTCGTCCAATAGCATGATATTAGCTAGACACAGAGAATATCTCTTCTCTACTCTGGCAACTGCTCATTCTCGCGCAAGATTTTCTTGCCGCGCATTTCGTATTTGACGCCAGTCAGGTCACTCGTGACGTAGTCGTCGTTGAGGAGATTAACGAAGACGGCCGCATCCTTGGCATCCATGATAATGATGCTCCCTGCCGCGTCGTCCGTCATCAGGCCCAGGCCCATTTCGTCGGCGTGGTCGATCAGTTGGTCTTGTGTCACCTGGGCGGGGTCGAGCTTTTGCAGCTTAGTCACCAGTGCTGGCGTGTCGCGCACTAGGCGGTCGAGCGTGAGCCCCTCAGGTAAGGTAAGCTTAAACTGCTGAGTGATGGCAGCGATCTTCTCCTCCGCCACAGCGTGCTTCTTGGCATCGTAGCCAAAGAGCCGGACGAACTTGCTCTCGCTAAAGGCAAATATATCGTTGCCGACGATCAGCACCTGATTATCCGGCGTGATGCGTAGGCCGGCATCAGCCACAAATGGCTGGAACGACCCACCACTGTACATCCAGGCGGTTGCCCCCTTGAGCACCTGCGACTGGGGTAGCAGCTTGGCCACAAAGAATGGCTCGCCATCTGTGCCCATCCGGAAGCGTGCAATGATACCCTTAACCTTCTTAAATTCATGGTCACCCTCGTTGAAGGTCTCGAGGTCTGCCTCGCTGTAGGTGATCTGCTCGATGACTTCCTGAGCGTGCACTACCCGGTCGAGCGTGGTGCGCTCGAGGACATTCTCCTCAGCCTTGGCTGCCTCGAAGTCCCGCACCATCAGGCCAGTCGCTGCACCCGTCTGCACCGCTGTAATCATATCGTAGAGGAAGAGCACTTTGAGCTGCGCCTTGAGCTCAGCTGCATAGTTGGTGGCATACACTGTATAGCCCTTGGTGAAGAGAAAGAGATCCACCTCTAACTGGTCTTTGTCGCGATCGGCTTGATTGGCCCAGAGGAAGATGTCGGTAGCATCGGTAGATGTGCCAGCCGTAGACTGTGCGGTAGTATCTGTTGGCTGAGCCTCGGCATAAGCAGCTACATCTGCGTCACTCTGCGGCACAGCAGCTGACTCTGGTGACGTTACTGGGGTGATATCGGTGGTGGGGGTTTGTGTGTTTGGTTCGTTATGCATGGTTTCTAGTGTACTATATTTAGGGTGTAAAGCCTATTGCTACATCCAGTAGTGTTACCGCTCGTCGCTTGCTGGCCCATGCCCCAGCGTCTCCAGTGTGCGGTCAACCACCTTTTGGGCAAAGCGCTGCACATCACTATCACTGTGTAGGTCGAGCCCCTCACCTTGGTCGATGAGAAAGCTGTGTGGCGGGAGATCTGAAACCATGCAGATTGGCCAACCATAGCTTCGCCCCCTCATAAACCCCATAGCGTGGCGTATGTTATTTGGCTCATGTTCCTTGAGGGCAAATACCCCGCGGCGCAAGAATGCTGGGTGTGCCAAGCAAAATGCCGCTGTGTCGATATCCAGATATTCCCCGGGCTGCACCACTGGTATCTGATATTCGACGCCACGGATATATCTATCATCTTCTTCTGTAGACTCAACCATCGTGAGGCCAAGCGAGTACCCCTCAGTACGCAATGCCTCGATCGCCGCATACAGTGCCCCACCACGCTGCATAATTCGCTCGGACGAAACTCTGCTAGACATCGATGCATTAACATACATCATTGCCTGCTTCCCATGAGTATCCTGGCGCACTTGATAATCTACCATATGCTCGGGCTCACCGTGTAGGTAAGCGCCAATATCTACCTCATCACCAGCGAAATCTAGCCGAGACTCTACAATTGGTCGCCGCCCCACTAGCTGATCTATAGCCACACGTCCCACTACTTGGCGCAAGCGCTGGCGGCCCTCTTCCCAGCCATAGCGCGCTAACTCGAGCGCCTCATCCATCGTCCTTGTGCCCGACCACCGCTCCTCATCTGTCCTCAGGCTCGCTGCTCCGAGGTCAGACTGCTCTTGCTGCTCGGGCGCATGCTGCATCGCATCAATCATTTCGCCAATGCTATCGAGCTGACGAAAGTGCATCGTACGACCGTCATACTCTTGCTCAGAGCGACGCATCTAGTGACTCCTCGGCCGCTTACCACCCACGTCGGGGTGCTGCCTCAGCCAATTACACAGGGTAAATCGCCCAGGAACAAAACCGTGGCAGGCTTCAAATTGCTTGGCGTAATCCTGGACGTCATGGTCGTTCAATTGCGAAAAGTGGTCTTTCACAAACTCTATTCGGTCATGTACTTCCGTCTTGATGTGGTCATTATCATTATCCTCTGTTTCCCATTGTGTGATGTCCCCACGGTCGCGCTGCCAACGCCGATCCTCTACATTGACTGCAGCAACTATATCTGAGACAAGGACCTTTTTTGTCGTCCAAATTTCGGGGTCTCCAAAGACCCGCCCTACTGCCCTGGATATTGTTGGCGTTTGCGATATGTCCGTTAGCTCACGCGAATGCATCGATTCCAAGTCCCAACACACTCGGACAAATATACTAGTCTCGTAGTTGCTCGTGTCTAATTTATTGATATTATAACAGTCTGGTAAGAAACGACGTATAGAACTATCAAGAGATCTCTCAAGCCATCGTGTATTCGTTCTATCGATAGTAATTTCTTTATCCTCCGGTGGTGTAAACCACTCACTATCGTCTTTCTTTTCAGTATCTTTTGGCTGAGTTTCTTGAGATGACTTACTGTGAGATTCATCAAGCTCTTTGCCTTTCGTAGCTTCGCGAGTCTTGTAGTCAAGCGCCTCCTGCACCCTCGGCATCAACCGCTTGGCATTCTCAGCTAGCTTCTCGCGGTCATGCTCCTTCATACCCTTATAGAGGAGCATCTCGCCCAGCCAGTCCTTACCGACGCCTAACTCAGCTAGGCGTACACCATACAGGCTAGCACGCTGGCTAATGATAGCGCGGATACCAAGCTCGCCCAGTGCCTGGCGGTGCGCTCGCACCGTAGCCAGCCACTCTTTGGGGCTAGGTACCTCACCAGCCGAGATGTCGAGTGGCGAGCGGTTTATCTCCGTGCCAAGTATCAGCGCGTCCTCCAAATATTCATCAGTGTCCATTGGGATGAAGGCAAAGCGGTCGATGGTGGCTGCATCGATCGGTGCCCGGCCCACATACTCACTCGTTGCTCCGCGGCCAATCGTGTTGGCACTGGCGATGAAGCGCGCCGTCTCGTGGCGTGGCACTCTGCTATCCGGGAACTCACCATGGCCATTGGCAAGCGCACTGTTGAGGATAGTCAAAATACTTGCGCTACCATTATCGATCTCATCAAACATAAAGACACCACCATTCTCATACACCTCACGGTAGGCTGTGTTATGGTAGTTACCCGTTGCATCGCGATAGCCCATAAGGTCGGACTTGGATGTCGTTGGCCCGAGCGATATAGAGCGAAATGGCAAGCCAAGGCTATCTGCCGCTTGCTCACCAGCAGTCGACTTGCCACTCCCTGCCTCACCATGCAGCCAGATAGGTACATCTGCCTGCAAGGCTGCGCGCACGAGGGGCGTGTGGTAATGCGACGGTTTGGCTCTGTTAACAAACTGCTGCAATGCAGGGTATTCCTGCTGCCGTGTTGTATGATCCAGCGCGAGGATCGTCCGCAGTGCGTTCACAACCTCCTCGCTCGTCCCTTGGTGTAGTTGCTCCACAACCTGGCGCGCTTCGCTCAAGTCTGCAGCCACCCCCCGGTGTGCTGCTTCGATATCGTGCAGCGTTTTGCCGCTCATCAGGTTACTCAGCGACTGGAGCGAAATCTCACCACTCCCTGCAGTATCTGCAGTGGCTTGCTCAGCGCTGCCTGTTAAGGCTCTCTCTCTCTCTCTGAATTTGCCATATTTTCTCCTTATTGTCTAGATTACTTTATTGTAAGAGATATAGAGGAGATTTGTCAATTAGTAAACTATGGGAACTACTGAGAGGTTTGCAACGCTAGTATAAAAAATGAACGTATTATAAGAACATTCATTTTTGTTTACTATAATCATTGAGAAGCATGAAACGACCCCAGACTTTGGGATAGCAATGCGCTACTGCACTGCATCCTCGCCAAAATGCTTTTGCAGTCGCATTTTTATCGAGCCTTCGTGCCGGCCGAGGGTGCGGCTGAGCTGGTGGATACTTACGCCTTGGACGAAGGCCTGCTTGAGCGTCTCATCGTCGACTTTTGTCCATGGTTTGTAGGCGTTGGGGTGGGTCTGGCGCATTGTGGCAATCTTGGCCGCCCAGCTAGTGCTGCCAGTTTTACTCGTCGGCTTCTTCTGCGGCATCGCAGCACGCTGAGCAGCCTGTTCGCGCAGATGTGCAAAGCGCTCGGCATCTTGGGCGGCACGAGTGCGCAGCTGCGTGTCGATGATGTATGCTTCATCGCTCATGGTAAGCGCCATGCGGTTAATGCCGGTGAGATACATAGCATCGAGGCTCTTAACGCGGCTGAGTGCTACATAGCCCATGCCCGGAACAAAGGCTTTGCGCAGGTCGATGCGTGCGCTATCGAGCGTCATCCCCTGGCTTTTGTGCACAGTAATCGCCCAAGCCAGGCGCAGTGGCAGCTGCGAGATACTGGCCCGTTTGCGCGTACCATCGCGCAGTTCCCAGGTATCGGGCTGCATTGTCACCACATGGCCATTACGAAACTCCACCACAGGGTAGTCTGTGCCTGGCTCGAAGTCTGTTACCCGGCCAATGCTCCCATTGGCAAAGCGCCGCGCTTGGTCGTTTTTGATGGCCATCACCAGCGCACCCCGCTTGAGCACCAGCACCTCTGGCGCGAGGATGCTCCGCTGCAAGGTATCGACGTAATTTTGCCCACCAGTGCTGCTGCGTTGGTACAATACTTCATCGCCAGGCAGCTCAGCGAGGCGAGCTTGGTTGATCCGATCGACATCGATATTGACGGTATGGAGTTCGGTTAGGTCGCTCTCGTGAGGTGGTTCTACCTCTGTGCGAGCTAATAGCTGCTCGGCATGGCGTCGGCGCAGATCACCAGCTCGCATAGCCGTTAGGATGTCTAGTAGGGCGTCGCCCTTTTGCTGGCGGTATTGCTGGTCGAGGTATAGAATGGCTGGGTTGAGTTGTCGCCAGGCTTGCGACTGCACCACAAAGCTCCCCTGCCGCCCGCCATCGCGATTAACTGGTGGTAGCTGGAAGAAGTCCCCACTCATCACTACCTGCAATCCGCCAAAAGGCTGATTCGGCATCTCACGCACCCGGCGGCACACTTCGTCGATCATATCAAGGCGGTAGTCGTGTAGCATACTAATCTCATCGATGATCAGCACATCTGTCTTGGCAATAATATCGCGCCGCGTCTTCGACAGGTGATCAAAAAAATTGTTCGGCAAGCTATCGTGGATGCCAATCCCTGCCCATGCGTGGATGGTGCTGCCGCCCAGGTGAGTCGCTGCAAGCCCCGTCGTGGCAGTGACGGAGACATACTTGCCATCCGCCTTACACTGGCGGATGAACTGCCCCAACACATACGTCTTGCCTGTGCCTGCTGGCCCTGTCAGCAGCACACTCTGACCACTACGCAAAATCTCCTGTGCAAGTGTCTGATCCATAGGCTCTAGTATACAAGGTTGTGGGGCGAGAGGCAAAGAGAGGGCTATTTGGTCAAGCCAAACATCTGCATAACACGCTTACCAAGCAATGCAAGTCGACCTTTCGGCTTCGTAGCAGCCTCTTGTGCTACAACAAACTTTTCTAGCTCCATCATGATTTGCTCTGCATCTTTGCTCGATGGGTCAATCTCAGCAACTGTAGGATACAATGATCCAGCTTCAGCAGGATCACTATGTGTCAGCTCAACAAACCGTATATTGTCGCCTGCCACCAGCGCTCCCATTGCATAGTTGTCATCCCAGGCAAAATCTGCAAATGTTGGATCTGGAGCTTTCTCTCCATCAGCAACAACCGATGCCTTAATAAGCATCATATATCCATCAGCTACTGGCTCTTTGCCAATTGTCCCCTGGTATTTTCCATAGGTAGGAAGCGCAACGACTGAACTATATATACCTTTAGAGTCATAGGCTACATAATCATGTGGCGTGTAGCAATGCGGGGTAATTGTTGCCGATCGGTATATTTCTGTTCGTGGGAAAATCTCGGTATCAAAGTGTACGCCCGTCACAACTCTTAGTTGGTCCATCAATGCGATATCATGATCTATGTATTCTTCTACTATATCTGGATGATCTAAAGCCGATGTAAGTCTATGCGCAAGCTCTGCTCTATATTTTTTCTCTTTTTCGTCCAACGGTTTTTTGTCAATCCCCCGATATCGCTTCGTCATCAATGGCTGTTCACTTGGTCGCATATATCCCTACCTCTTGCTCTATTCAATTTGTTAATGTCATATAGAGTACTCTCCCTTTCTGATTTTGTCAATGATAAATGACATATTATTACTACTTTAGCAAAGGGCGCATTGCTGAATATTTAAACCATGCAAAACGAGTACGATTGGTTTTGCAATTACCTGTCTTTCTTCTACCGATCCCACACAAACCCCTCGCCAAAGTGCCCCCAGCGAGCGGTTGGCTCGTAGATAGGCTGGGCGAGCTGAAGTGTGGTGATGATACCATGCGGGCTGAGATCATAGCCTGTGATGGGCTGCTCTACCCCATCGATGATGGCAGTCGCCTCGACGGGCTGGTTGTGGCCAATTGCATACGCCAGGCGCACCAACACCTCCTGCGCGTGGTGCTGTCGCAGATAATCCACTGCAATGCGCCGCGCCATATATGCCGCCGAGCGGTCTACCTTAGTGGCGTCCTTACCACTAAAGGCCCCACCACCAATCGGCACGCGTGGCCCATAATTGTCGACGATGAGCTTGCGCCCCGTCAAGCCAGCATCAGCCGCAAAGCCACCAATCTGCCAGTCCCCTGCTGGGTTACAGTGTAGCACTGGTACATCATATTGCTTATCCTTAAAAAATGTGTTCACATACGTCTGCTGCTGGAGCCACTCCTTGACTGCCTCTGTTAATTCGTCTTTTGGTGCGTTTTGGAAGCTTGCAACAATTGCCGTTATCTGCCCGCCACGCAGTGTTACTTGCGTTTTGCCATCGTAGGGCCAACGTTGATACAAAAATTGGTTCAATCGTCGCGCCAGCACTGTTTCGAGTGGGAGCAGCTCAGGCGTTTCGTTGCAAGCATAGCCGATCATCACGCCTTGGTCACCTGCCCCACCATCATCCACACCGCGAGCAATCTCTGGGCTCTGCTGAGCAATATGTTCAATTATCTCTACCCCATTCCCCGCCAAACGCTGCACAATCGGTGCCACTGCCACCGTCGCCTGCGACGTCACTTCGCCTGTCACAAACACCGTGCCATGGCCGCCGCACACCTCCACTGCCACGCGTGCCTGTGGGTCGTGGGCTAAGTAAGCATCAAGGATGGCGTCGCTCATTTGGTCGCACAGCTTGTCGGGGTGGCCTGGGCTCACGCTCTCAGCGGTGCGGAATTGTGCTGATGCTATAGTAGTTGCTGTCATAAAAAACTCCCTTCTCTTATCCTGCACTGCCAGGCGAGAAAGGAGCTGCTCTCTTACGCGTCTCATATCTTTCCTGCGCACAGGCTGGAATTAGCACCTTACTCGCTTCCCGAGCAGGTTGCTGGCGAGTCATCGGGCCAGTCCCTCGTCGCACTCTGGATATTAGTGATATTGGTAATAGTATAGCATATATTTGTGTTAGAAATATCCACCTCGTCGATGCAGCACAACGCGATAAGAAAGATACAACCGCACTCAAGTTATCTCGCAGCCAGATTTTCCATACCTAAAAAACCGGTCACTATGACCAGTTTTTAGCTACTTATTTTTCCTCTAGCCGCTCCCCGGCTCGTGCTCGGTTGGCCCATTGGTCGGCGAGCTCGTTTTGCTCGTGGCCGCTATGGCCGCGCACCCAGATGAGCTTGGGTTGCACGGTGGTATAAAGCGCATAGGCTTCTTGCACCAGCTCGAGATTCTTGATGGGCCCGCTGCTCTTGCGCCAGCCCTTGGCTGCCCAGCCAGGTGCCCACTTGGTGAGGACATTGACCCAAAATTCGCTATCGGTATGAATCTCACATTTCTCAGCCCCAGCTAACTGCATGGCTGCGATGAGAGCCATCCCCTCCATACGAATGTTCGTCGTGTTGCCTGGCTCGCTGCCCAGCGCCACGGGTTTGCCCTGCTCAATAACGGCATAGCCTCCCGGGCCAGGGTTGGGGCTGGCACTGCCATCGGTGTAGAAGATGCGTGGAGTGGCTACCATGCTAGTTACCGCGGTCCACGCGCTGGAACTCCATCCAATCTGATGGCCGATACCATTTCGTGTCATTGTTATAGCGCTCGTCAAACTTCGCCTGGTGCCGCGCCAAGAAGTAATGCCTACCACCATCGTGCTCGGCTTCGTAGCGAATATACATTTGGTCTGGGTAATTCTTGGGTGCGCCGCTGTAGAGCATCACATCCACTGTGTTCCCCGGGTTAAGCGTATGCGACTCATTGCGCATATTCCCTAGATACTCCCAACTCACAACCTTCACCTGCCGGTCCGAATCATTCTTAATGCGTGCCCATACATCTATCTTCGACGCACTCTCATTCCGCACATCAACACGCTCTACGCGCACTACCGGAAAATTACTCATCTGCTTGTCTCCTTGTTTATGGGGTTATCGAGGTAATTATACCATATGGTGTGTGGAGTGCTTGCTAAATACAGCTATTGCGTTGATGCTGCGCACCATCACTACCTCTGTTATGATCAAGAACTCTGTCTTTACCTACGCTATATATAGCGTGCCCATATCTAGCGTCTAGGATCATGTGGAAAAGTCGTGGAGATTTTTTACCGACACTAGACCACTGTTCGGTAGTCATTTTTCGCTTTTACACTGCTGTATTTCTATCCAAATCCACTATGTCTTTCGCCGGGGGTGATGCTAGGAAGTGAAACCAAGGTAGCACCCTCATTACGCAAAGCAACCATTTCATAAACCTCGCAACACGTATCTACATATCGACATGCCGCTATCTTACCAGGCAGTCACGCAGCACACGGGACTGTATATCCTGCAATAATACCTATACCCCTACTGTCTATATACCACTAACCTACCTAGAATCTGCTCTCATAAACATCTTTCTTTGTTATGACAAGTCATACGTTGCTACAATAGTGGTATATAATTGCTATACGAATTATCTGGTAAGGTTATTATGAAACTCCAGCGTCTACTCGCCATTCTGTCGCTCCTCTGCGAGCGAGACAGAGCCACCGCTCAGGAACTAGCCGGTCGCTTTGAGGTGTCGAAATGCAGGGTGATCCAAAAGACACAAAAAAACATTCAATACTGACACACTGCTGTCATCATTTGTGGCGTATACTTGAGAGACAATACACTAATTGGTATATCGCAAGGAGGTACCTCATGATCGATCATTTCGGCATCATCGTTAAAGATATTGAAGCAAGCAAAGCCTTTTATGAGGCGGTATTGGCACCCCTGGGGTATGCCAAGACAATTGACGAATCATATGGCGTAGGCTTTAGCAGTCCAGACCGGACGCAGCATACCGGGATATTTTGGCTTGGGCAAGGCGAGCCATCATCGCCACTACACTTTGCTTTTGCTGCACCGTCGCGGGCAGCAGTTGATGCATTCTATGCAGCCGGCCTAGCAGTAGGAGCGCAGGACAATGGCGCACCTGGCGTGCGGGCGATCTATCATCCAGACTATTATGGTGCCTTCCTCATCGACCCAAACGGGCATAATATTGAGGCAGTGTGCCACGCTGATGCATAGGGGTAGACCTACCCTATCAGTGGGTGGTGGGGTATCTATGTGAAGGTCATTTTCTCAATCAATAGTAGCTAAGCACGGCAGTTTGGTCTCTCCGCGAGGAGCAATGCTTCGGCCACCGCCAAAAGCAAAGAAGCTCGTATATAAATACCGAGCTTCTTACATTTCACTGCCAGTATCGCATAGAGATATGTGCTATAGCCTACTGCCTATATAGGCCAAGGGGTATGTTTTTACACATGAAGTAGACAAATGATACACGTTCTTACATCAAAACCATTTTTGCCTATGCGAGCCTATTCCCTACCATCTCATTTGGTAAATAATAAGTGCGCCACATGAGCTAACTTTCCTCCAACTCTTAGCGGTCGATATAACGAATATGTCGGCCATTCATAGCTTGATGGAAGCATAGCAAGCGGAAGATGAGTAAAATCGAGCCTAGAGCTCTTATCGCTGATAATGCTGCACAAACTGGCGCAGAATCTTGACTGGTTCGGTGACGGTTTGCTGGCGGGCATTGGCAATGAGGGCATCAGCCTCATCTGGAGCACAGTAGCCAGCGTGACGATAGATATCGACGCGCAAGGCAAGGCTCTCCGGGTCGAGCTCGGGGTGAAACTGCGTGGCATACACGTTGTGCCCCACTCGCAGCATCTGCACGCACCTGCGCGAGCGCGCTAAGACGGTACAGGCAGCTGGTGGCTCAAGCACCCCTTCTTTGTGCCCAACGAAGCCATCGAAGGTAGTGGGTAAGCCAGCCAGGAGTGGGTCATCCCTAGCTGCTGGCGTGAGGGTGATCGGCACGGCACCAATTGCCTCACCATACGCAAAGCTGGGCGTACCACCCAGCGCCGACACCAGCGCGCCAACCCCCAGGCAGGCACCAAGAAATGGGATGTCGCGAGCAATAATCTCGCGCAGCAGTGGCATCATCACGGCTTCGAACTCGCGCTGCTCGGCAGGCTTCTCGGCCGGAGCGTAGGCAAAGTTGGCCGGACCACCACCCATCAGCACACCACTATAGGCAGCAAGCGACTGCGCGGGGTGCTGCCCTGCCTCGATGCGCACTCGCTCGAGGTCGGTTGGCGCAAGGCCACCAAAATGCAAGAATGCCTGATATTCATTATCCGACGCCTCATCCTCAGGGCGCGACTGCAGGAGTACAAATGGTTTCGTCATACTCCTTAGTGTAGCACGGCCTGGCGGTAGCTAATACCCCCTGCAGGCACGTGCTATGGGGCATGGGGTATTACTGTGCAGTATCACCTGGATAGACATAATCCTTGAAGAAGTCTGCGTCAAAGTCACTATCGACCCACAGCTCTAGCCAGCCAAGGAAGTCCTGGCGCTCGCAGCACGGGCCAGCCCCTACGTCGCAGAAGTTCCACACTTCGCCAGCCCATTTGCCAGAGGTGATAAGCTGGTAGGTATCGCCACAGCCTTGGTCGAGGAGCAGCACACCTTCGTTACCCAGCCGCTCCTCAAATGCTTTGTTCGTAAGCAGTGCCTCATTCTCTTCTTCCTCCCAGAGCCAGTACTCGTCGATCGTCACACTGCGCGAGAGGTCCTTTACCTCGGTATCGGCCAGTCGTTTGAGGCCATAGATAGAGATGCCACTGGGCTGCCGAATATCTTGGCAACCATCGCCTACCTGCTGGAGGAAGAGTCGATAGGCCTCGGGCAGGCGCGTGTTGCAGGCGGTCTCAAAGGCGGTAATGTCTGCTTCGCTCAGCGTTGGACCCATCACGACACCCTTTTCGGCTAGCTTGGCTTTGAGGCGCGTGATGATGGCGGGATAGTCGGCGGGGTTATGGATAGGCATAATTTCTCCTTATATTTTTTCTCATCGTACCATGTATAGTGCCGCCTCGCAAATGTGTGTTTGCACCAAAAGAGCTGCTCCAATGTGCAGAGCAGCTCTCGTAGCTATCAAGAGGCGGGGGTTATTTATCCATCTTGCCTTTTACGTAGCCCTTGGTTTCGTGAGCTTTGTTCTCGATGTCGTTTGCCTTGTCTTTCACAGTATCGACGGCGTTTTGCGCAGCATCTTTGGCCTTCTCGGCTACTTCTTCGGCTTTGTCTTTTGCGTCACTAGCTGCTGCTTTGACTTTAGCTTGTGCGTCATCGGCTTTGGCTTTGATATCATCTGGTAATCCCATGTGAGATCCTCCATGGTTAGTGTTGGTACTGTCTTATTATAGCAATGTTGGGCGATAATAGCGAGCCACCTACTAGCGAAAAGGGAGCTGCTATAGCCGTATACCTCCACTTTATGGATAATACCCTTGTTATCTATTGTTTTATTGATAAAGCACAGAGATTCGCTATCGTGGTGATCTATTTACTCGCCGTGTCGCGTGGGCTGCTCAGGTATTCCTCCGCATCGTGGATAAGGAATAGGCTGACGTCGTCGCGGGTTTTGCCAGCTTTATGGAAGGGCGTGCTGATGACATGGATGAGGATGATCATATACACCAAGACAAAGCTGATCAGCCCCACGACCGTCAGGCTAGCGACAAATGGGTCGATGTTGGTAATAAGCAAGAGGCCAAGCAACGCCACCACAATAGAGCGCGCCAAGATAGATGCCGAGGGAATAAAGCGAATCCGCTGGATGTAATCGACCCGATGGCGGTGGCGGAGCAGCACCGTCTGCTGCTGCTTGAGCTTGACGATGAAGTTGGGCGGTACATTGCCCTGCTCCATCGTGGCAAAATACGGCGTTAAGCCCCGGATGTCCTGCCGAGCATCGTAGGCCGAGTGGCGCACATCGTTCGAGAACCCTTGAGCTACAGTGTGCAGCTGGCACCGAAAGCCATCGATATCAAACACCGGATAGCTCTGATGAATCGCCGCGGCGTCATCATACATATCCTCCAGTAGCGCCGCAAACTCCGCTGGGATCCGCTCCGACTCCTTGTAGTCTGCGATCGTAGCCGAGAGCAAAAAACCAATCACAAAGGTCACGCTAGATATGACGCTATTATGCAATGAGCTCTGCTCAATCGGCTCCCACCCCAGGCGGTGCAGGACGAACTTCACGCTCACCACCACTGTCGCCACTGCCAGCGCCTGCCAAAAAATCCGCAGGAGCTTGCCCTGCTGCTTGATCTGTTTTATCTGCTTGATAGGTCGATTCATGATTTCTCTATTATACCGTATGAAGCGCAGAAGGCAATTGTCTTGCCCTGTTGTATATGTAATCGACTAGTTTTAGCCATACCGCTAGATAAGAATATGATATACCCATACCCCTACTGCCCTCATAGGCTACCCCTATGGCGCGGAGCAAGCTCCTCCACTGAGGCAACATCGCGCAGCCATGGGAAATATCTCGCCCGCAAAGACACACTGTGCCTCGGGCGGAATCATCCGGGCATGGGGTGGAATGGTACGTTGTGTCATGATGGCATTGTAGCATTGTTCACATCTCCACACATTTCTCACTGCACCCATCTTCCAAAAAGTTCGCTCCCGCACCCCATATCTGCTACAATAATCCTTATGCATAATGATATCGAAACAATCCTCTTTACCAAAGATGACATTGCGCGTGCTGTGGCGCGCCTGGGCGAGCAGCTGAGCCAGGAATATGCCGATAAAAACCCGCTGGTGGTGGGTATTCTGCGCGGGGCAGCGCCCTTTATGATCGACCTGGTGCGGGCGATGGATTGCATGCTGGAAATCGACTTTATGGACGTCTCGAGCTATGGCGATGAACTTACCTCCACCGGCAATGTGCGCATCCTCAAAGACCTCGATACGGACGTGGCTGGCCGACATGTGCTGCTAGTAGAAGACATCGTGGATACAGGCCACACCGCCCAGGCGCTGTTTGAGCTCTTTGCAGGGCGCCACACCGCCAGCACTAAGCTCTGCACCCTGCTGGATAAGCCCGAGCGCCGCACGGTGGATGTGCAGGCAGACTACATCGGCATCCCTACCCCCAATGAATTCGTGGTGGGCTACGGCCTAGACTACCGCCAGCACTACCGCAACCTGCCGTACATTGGTGTGTTGAAGCCTGGGGTGTATCAGTAAGAGTGCCCAACACCTAGCGCACCCAACAACCCCACGCTATCGCTAGCGTGGGGTTGCTTGTGTATACTGCGGGGCGCAGCTTAGTTGTCGAACGTCGCGACAATATTCATATGGCCAGTTGAGGTGCCGTCAGGTTTGTTCACCCAGTTGCTGACAAATATCCAACCATAGGTTGCCGAAATGTAGCGCGGCTTGTTTGGGTTGTAGCCGGGCGCCCAATCCACTTCGTCGATATCATTCATGGTGCGATCAGCCACAGTCATCCGCATGCCACCTCTGTCTTGTGGCTTGGTCGTAACGCGGCGTGAGGCCTGGAACCACTCTGGTGCTGGCTGTGCCTTGGCGCGCTTGTCCCACCAGTGTTGACCGGGCTGGTTGATCTTGGTACCGCGGCGTGGCAACGTCCAGTACCAGCTGGATGCCCACACAGCCTTGTTGTCCTTGTCGTACACGACGATATTGCGGTCACTCTGGAAGGCTAGGCGCGTGCCCTTGCCCTGGGTATTGGATGACCACTGGGCAGCACCGGTGTGGCTGTAGAGCACCAGGTTGCCATCCTTTTGGAAGGTGAGGATAAATTCGCGGCCACCGCTGGTTTTGCCCGTCGTCAGGCAGAAGTTGTTTGGCGTAAAGTTGACGGTCTTGTTACCCCAGTTGAAACTAGCCGTACGTTCATACACAGCCTTCGTCTTTTTATCATAATACTCACCGCCACTCAGCTGCCAGTGGTAGGTGTCGAAAAATTCATTCTTGGGGCCGCCTGCAGCACCTAGGCCACGACCGTCCTCGGTTGTCTTCCAGTATTCGTATGAGTTCATGCTTTTGACCCGGCCGATCATTGCACTACACGTATTGCGAGCATCATTGATCTCGCGCTGGGTCGCACCAGCTTGTGCCCCACCAAAGCACACCAATGCAGCCACAACTGCCGCACCGGCCAGCGGGTAGATTGCTAACTTTTTCATTGTCATCACTCCTTTGTAGAGAAGAGTTAGGCTAATATATATGCTTGATTATAGCCAATGCATATAAAACAAAAAAGACACAAATGATGCACAATTGACAACTATCTGAGATAACTCTGTTTTTCTACACATAAGAATACCACGCTCCCCCACCTCTCATCTCTGATTTAAACCATCCACCTACCAAAACCCCGCACCATTATCTGATGCGGGGTTGGCGAACCAAGCGAGCTATTAGCCCACTCGCGACGAGCGTGACTTAGTTATCAAACGTCCCAACGATGTTGACGTGGTTTCGTATGCCATCGCCTTGTGCTTCGTTGGTGACTGTGAACGAGCCATAGGTTGCACTGTGTGGGTATTGTGGTGAGGCCCAGTTGGTCTCGGGGATACCCTCGATGGTGCGGTCGGTGGCGCGCAGGGTGAGCACGCCAGTGTCTTGTGGCTTGGTTGTGGTGCGACGCGACGCATGAAACCACTCTGGTGTTTGCTGCGCCTTGCCATAGCCGTACCACCAGCGCTGGCCAGGCTGAGCAATCTTGGCACCGCGGCGTGGCGTGCTCCACTGCCAGCTCGATGCCCAGATGGCTTTGTTGTTCTTGTCGTACACAACGATATTGCGATCGCCCTGGAAGGCCAGGCGTGCACCCTTACCTTGAGTATTCGATGCCCACTGGGCCGTGCCAGTGTGGCTATAGAGTACGAGGTTGCCATCCTTTTGGAAGGTAAGAAGGAGCTCGCGGCCACCCGTCGTCTTGCCACTGCTCAAGCAGAAGTTCCCTGGTGCAAAGTTGACTGTCTTGCTCCCCCAGACGAAGCGTCCGCTATTGGCGAAGGCTTCGTTGGAGGCCCAGTCGTACACCTCTGTACCGGCCACCACCCAGCCATGCTGCTGGCGGAAGCTGTTGGTTGCGTCGGCGCTGTGGTCCTCTGGATAGCCCTCAGGCATCTTCCAGTAGGCATATGCATTGGCCGCCTTGACTTGGCCTACCACTGTGCTGCACGCTGCACGCGCTGCACTCAGCTCTTGGTCGGTCGCATGGGCTGGTGCACCACTCAGGCACACCATGGCCGCTGCCACTGCCACGCCAGCCAGCGAATAGTTAATTAACTTCGTCATACACCCTCCTTTGTGTTAGGTTGTCGTGCCTCTAGTATACCCCACTATCCTCTGCTGTAATAGTCCAAAAGACCGCCCCTTATTACCCCATCTCTGTAGCGGTGTAAAAACCACATCGTGCTGTGGAAATCGCGTGGATAACTGCCCACACTGCGAGAATATACAGTGCTCTCTCGCCCTGGCAAAAATATGCATTATGCAGCGAGTCTTGCAAGATTATGGGACTAACCCCTTGCAAAAAACTAACCATAAGCGTTATAATCATAGCCATAACGTTTTTAGACAAAAACAGGGGGGACAAAACGGTGATAAAAAAAGCAATTATTGTGCTTGTGGTGCTGAGTGGTGCTGCGCTGCTTGCACTTCTCTATCATGGCACAACGCATGCCGACCAGTGGGGTATGGTGTGGCACGACGAGTTTACTGGCTCGGCCGTGTCTGGCGAGTGGGATATACTCAAGCAAAATACTGATAATCTGCGCAATACGCACCTCGCCTACAGCCCAAACAATCTCAAGGTCGCCAACAGTCATCTTGAGATCACCACGCAGCGCCACTGCGTGAGCAACCTCAGTGAGCCACTCACCAGTGCCAACATGAGTGAGCAACCCTGCCCCAGCGGCACCACAACCCGCTACCTTAGTGGACGGGTCAAAAACAAGGGCAAGGTTGTGGACGGCACCAAGCCATTCCGAGCCGAGATTCGGGCGAAGTTTAATTGGAATGGCAAGCGTGGCACGCGGCCATCGCTGTGGATGGTGAGTGGCAATACGCTCCAAAACTGCAACGACAACCCCAAGGCCAACGACCCATACGGTGAGCTAGACATCATCGAGTGGTACTCATCCACACCAAATTACGCGTGGTCCACCACACACATGTCGTGCTACCACCATGGTGTCGATGCCAAATGGAAGACTGGCTGGCGGACACGCGCCCTCTCGCACAGTGGCGAGCACTATGCCGGTGCGCGGCCAGGCTCGTTTGCATACGAGTGGCACACCTGGGCAGTTGAGTATGATGGTACGACGGTCAAGTACTTTGTAGACGACCAACCCATCAAGGTATATCGCTACCATGTGAGCCCTACCGACGATGGCAACATCCTCCCTAGGACGGATACCGAACCACTGACGAAGGTCGCCAGCCAGGAGAATATCAATGGTGCATTCCACCGCGGCTGGCAATTCATCCTCAACGACTACGTCGAGATTAGCAAAAATCTCAGCCCTATCGACCCATCTGAGCCATTCCCCACGCAGACGATGCTGATCGACTATGTGCGCGTCTTCCAAAAGGGTGCGGGCACGCAGCCACCCGAGACACCGGTGCCAGCAACCGGCACGAAATGGACCAAGCAGAATGCCGCCGGTGACCGCAAATGGTCTGCCCTCACTAGCTCAGCCGATGGCAATAAGCTTGCTGCCGCTGCCTGGGGTGGCACAATCCACACCTCGCAAGATGGTGGTGCAACGTGGACGGAGCAACCAAAGTCGGAAGTGCGCAACTGGGTGAGCATTGCGAGCTCGGCCGATGGGAGCAAGATTGCGGCACTCTACGACTGGGGCGGCTACATCATGACATCGCAAGACGGCGGTGCAACGTGGCACAAGCACGCGATGAGTGGCTCGATCAACTGGATGTCGATCGCGAGCTCGGCTGATGGTAACAAGCTTGTAGCCGTCGCCAAGGATCACGTTATCTACACCTCGCGCGATGGCGGTGCAACGTGGATGGAGCAGCCAAAGTCGGGCAGCCGCAAATGGCGCGCCGTCACAAGCTCGGCCGATGGCAATAAACTAGCTGCAGTCGTCGAAGACGGTGCCATCTACACCTCTTCGAACGGTGGTGCAACGTGGACGGAGCGCACCCAAGCTGGCAGCCGCACCTGGACATCGATTGCCAGCTCACCCGATGGTACAAAGCTGGTGGCAACAGCCGCTGGTGGCTATATCTATACTTCGACCGACGGTGGTGCAACGTGGACGGAGCGCAGTGTCGATGGCCGACACAACTGGACAGCTGCAACCATCTCGGCCGATGGCAGCACCCTCGCTGCAACAGCCGGCGGTGGTGGCTACATCTATGTATCGACCGACGGCGGTGCGACGTGGACCGCCCAGACATCGGCTAGCACACCCAACTGGTCTGCCCTTGCTAGCTCAGCCGATGGGAGCAAGCTCGCAGCTGCTGCCTATGGTGGCATGGTATACACCACTACCCAGCAGATAGAGGATGGCACACTGGCTGCTGCCGAAGCTGCTGTGGCCCAAGCCGAAGCCAGCAAGAGCCCTGCAGACATCGCTGCTGCTCAAGCCCGCATTGCCGCCGTCAAGGATGCACGCAAAAAAGCCGCTCTCCAAGCTCGGCTAAACGCCATCACATCAGCTCCATCCATAACAACACCCAATCAGCCCACACAGCCGACCAACTCGACTACCATTCCTCAGCCACACGGCGGTGCGGTATCGCTCGCTACAGCCGGCAAACCGTGCAGCCACATTGCCTCAGCCGAGCCAGCAACCGCCCCCGCACAGTACCAAGGCCGGGTTCTGCGCAACAGCGTACGCTTCACCATCACCTGTGCTGGGCAGACCGCTCACACTGGCTACACCACCCATGTAGCACTCACACTCAGCACGCGCTATCGCGATCCAAGCCGCCTCACCGTGCTCAAACTTGCCAAAGGTGGCTCAGTCATCGAAGACATCACAAACCGGATCAACTTTGGCACAAACCCGAGCGGTACACGCACAACAATTGCCTACGATGTGACCGACGGTGGCTTTGGTGACGAAGACGGCACTGCCAACGGCACGATCCTCGACCCCATCGCCATCTACGAAGATACATCGCACACCGGCTCTACCAGCAACTCATCGCGCCCTAGTGGCCTCCTCGCCAACACTGGCGATAGCCTCCTCCCCACCGCCCTCGCTGCAATTACACTGGGCAGCGGCGGGGTGTGGATGCTCCGCAGGCGGCGCTCGTAGCGCACTGCTACCCCACGCAGGTGCACCTCGGCTTGGATACTATGCTATCCAAGCCGATTTCTTTTGCCTCCTCGCGTGTATTGGTGTGTATATATAAGCTTGCTAGTACGAGCGAGATTCACATTGCTAGCAGTGTGAGGTTGGCGCTCTAGCCGCCCCAACGCTGCTTTGGGTAAGAATAAAGGCAAGCTATGTGATATTTCCTCTCCAGCCCAAACTGCCCTCAATAGGCACAGTGCTATTCGTTGGCTCGATGCGATCGCTCGCGCCGCCGTTGATGTGCTCACAAGGCTGGTACACTAGTGATCGGCACCAAGACACGCCACACGGGAGATAAGCTCTATCGGCAGCCACCATCTCTAGCATCATAACCGCACACAGCCAAAGGCCGCACCAACACGGTCGTGGCCCACCTATTCTCGCCCAAGAGCCCCTAGCAGCGCGCTAGTGCTGGTATTCTACCTATATAAGGTGTTTCCTTGCTGCTTATGCTCAAGCACAGCTATGCTATATCACCACTACGTCAGTACCCGAGCCGCTCAATATAATATAATTACTCTAATACAGGCCACATTCTACCCTGCCAACCAAAAAAGAGAAAGGCATACAGTATGCCTTTCTCTTGGGTATAGAGACGCTGCAGTGCAGTGCTCTAGTTCTTGCGGCTCTTGACGAACCAGAAGCTCCCGGCGCCAAGACCACTGGCTGCGAGTGCAGCGACAAGCCATACACTGTCACCAGTGTCAGCGAGAGCTGGACCTTCGTGCTTAGCAGGAGCGGCAGCCTCTGCTGCTGGTTTAGCTGCAGGTGCTGGGTTGGCTGCTGGAGCCGGCTCTTCTGCTGGTGCAGGTTCTACGGCTGGCTCAGCTGGAGCTGGATTTGCGGGCGCGGGTGTAGCAGGTGCCGGATTGGCAGGTGCCGGGGTAGCTGGAGCTGGGGTTGCGGGCGCAGGTGTGGCCGGAGCGGGTGTAGCAGGCGCAGGGGTAGCTGGAGCAGGATTTGCTGGGGCCGGAGTCGCAGGTGCGGGCGTCGCTGGAGCGGGTGTAGCTGGTGCTGGAGTGGCCGGAGCAGGTGTAGCGGGCGCAGGATTTGCAGGGGCCGGGGTAGCGGGAGCTGGGTTAGCTGGAGCTGGATTTGCGGGCGCTGGGTTGGCCGGAGCTGGCTGCACAACTGGCTTGTCCTTAGCTGTTGCTGTGTTGATGTTGCCACCGTTGAGTGCTGCAGCGAGGTTAGCACCGTCGTTCGACATAACAACAGCCGACCACGCACCGGTAGCAGCGCTGTCATTTTCCATCCAGGTTGCACCACCGTCATCTGAAGTGTAGATCTTGCCACCATTGACGGTTGCAGCAAGCTTCATACCATCAGCCGAGCTAGCGATTGATGTCCACTTCTGTGGGGTCGAGGCAGCTTGCTCTTTCCAAGTAACACCGCCGTCTGTCGAGGTGTGAATCTTGCCACCATTGACGGTTGCAGCAAGCTTCATACCATCAGCCGAGCTAGCGATTGATGTCCACTTCTGAGTGCCAGCAGCGGCTTGCTCTGTCCAAGTCTCACCACCGTCTGTCGAGGTGTAGACAACGCCGTCGGCAACAGTTGCAGCGAGCTTGGTGCCATCAGCCGAGCCGGCGATCGATGTCCACTTCTTCGCACCTGGGTTGGCTTGCTCTTTCCAGCTTGCGCCAGAGTTAGTAGAGGTAAATACCCCACGGTTGGTTGCCACAGCAGCGAGCTTGGTGCCGTCAGCCGAGCTCGTCACAGACACCCAGTCACCAGCAGCTCCTGGGAGACCATTTTTCGTCCAGGTAGCACCTGAGTCATTCGAAGTGTACATGTAGCCACCCCATTGGTAAAAGGCAGCGATCTTACTACCATCAGCCGAGCTGGCAAGAGCCGTCCACTTTTGCGGCGCAGGAAGGCCGGTTATTGGTCGTTCCATCCAGGTGACACCGCTGTCTGTCGAGGTGTAGACATTCCCGACATTCACTGCTGCAACGAGCTTGGTGCCGTCTGTCGAGCCAGCCATTGCCGACCAGTTCTTTACACCAGAGCCAGCTTGCTCCTTCCAAGCTACCTCTTGGGCAGCCCGTGTAGGCTGGCCAAACAATGCCACCATAGCAGCTACCGCCACGAGGCATCCAGCCTGAGACACGCGAGCGAGCGTTCTCCATTTATTATACTTTGCTTGCCTGAGTTCCCTCATGCAATAACCCTCCTTTTTGTTGTGAAACACAACACCTTAAATATAACGTTCGCATTATAACACTATTGTGCTTATGGTAACAAGGGGTAATCGAGCGGTGATCGGCAGTATATTTCGCTACGTGCTACGAGTGGTGGCGTTCGTTGTCGTTACTGGAGCTGTATTGGGTAGAAATCCACCGCATCATATGGTATATTGCAAGACCTAGCACAAGCAGCAACGATAGATACACGAGTACGAATTTTGCCATAGTCGCTACTGTTGCACTAGCGACAAGTGCTGGGTGCGCGAGTGACGGAAATTGACTCAGCATGAACGCAAAAGCTATATTCTCCCACCAGTCGCAAGCAGCAGCCACCACAGGCAGCACAACTATCCACCGAGCCCAGCTCAGCTTCCGCCGCAGCGGGAGGCGCCGAACAAAAAGCGCCAATGTGCAAGCATAAAACACTGCATAGATAACTGCATAACAGGCGTCGATCGGCAAAAAGATATGGAGATACGCGCTTCTACCAGCCTCACCCAGAGCGGCCAATGTATGGTTGATGTGGGCGGCACTATTGCCAAAGTTAAGGTCGAGAATTGCCGCACCACCAGACACCTACGACACATACCAAGCCGCCTGTCGCATCGCAGCCATACCAAGGAGAAAAATTACCAGCAGTCCCCCAATATGGCGAAGCTTTACCGCTTGAATACGACGAGTTATACGCATGATTTTATTATACCTCTATAGTAGTTTAGCGGAATCGACCCTCCTAAATGAGACAGTCCGCTTATACTCGCTCCGTGACAGATGCAAAAGCAGTGCTTATATAGCAACCCACAAATACTACCAGCCACGCCACAAGCGAGACAACGCCTACTGCTGAGCTAGCCAACAGCGAGCTCCCACCAACGACCAGAAGTAGCATAACTTGCGAGAAGCCATTAAACGTCCCGTGCAGCACAGCAGCAAGCCACACGCTTCGGGTCCGCTCAACGACAAAACCAAGCACGAGCGACATCACCACACAAAATCCAATGAACAACACCGACCCCGGAAGCGCGTTCGCTGTGCCATAGTTATACCCTAGGGCAATCAGCGGAATATGCCACAGTCCCCATAGCACGCCAATCGTCACATATTTCTTGCAAAATGGCCGTCCAGCAAATGCCTGCGCAAGGTAACCACGCCACATGATCTCTTCCGCCATCGCAAAGATCGCATTTACCATTAGCCCGGCCATCAATGCACCAAAGATACCAAGTGGCAGCATGACAAGCGGTGTTGGCGGCATATTCATCGCGCTGGTATCGACCGACGTGCCGATGAGCTTCTCAAGGTTGTGCACCAAATGCCCATTTGTCGTCGCTAGGTGACCAAACGTCTCTGGCCACAACCAGCCAAGAATCACAACAGAACCAACCATCAATACCGCCCAGGCCAAAAACAGTCCAGCGACCAGTGCATACTTCTTCACGGTGATGTGCTTTAATGATAACAACGCACGAAATGGCACTGGCACACTAAGCACATAGCGACTAATCAAGAGGGTATACAATGGCACTGGCATATACAAAACCGCGATGTACGCCAAGCGCAATGCTAGCGCTACCGGCGGCGCGCTACTGCTTGTCGCAGCTATAACCGCCCAGTAGCCGCCTCCGGCGAGTGCTGTCAAGAGAAAGAGGGTGATGAGTACTTTGTTGCGATGCTCTTTTTTAATGAGAGGGAGTGAATTGGATGTTTTTTCTGTCGTGTTACTCATATGTGCACACCTAGCCTTTTGTGATTTTGTTCGTATGAGGTGATTATACCACCCTGAAGCTTTTCTCGCTATTTACTTATATAGATAATTGTCTGCCATAACTATATTAGCTCATTTGCTTTATTCTTCTACCGTCGTTACAATAGAGCTATTAAGACGAAAAGGTTCCGAACGGTTAATTGCCTAAGGACCCTTTTCTATTTAGTGCCGGACAGCTAACTTACTGCCTCAAGCTATACAACCGCCATCTCCTCTCTCATCGCCTGCACCTGCCACTGGCGCTCGTAGGCAGCGGCGGCTCGGTCGCCAGGGTGAAGGAGGTTGATGACCTTGACGGCGTAGTCGCTAGCCACCATGGCGTGCTCTGGCATGTGGCCGGTGCCGATGCGGTCACTTACTGTAGTATATCTATCGAATGCTCAATACTCTCTTGGCCACTCATTACTTTACTGATCTCAGCGGCTTTATACAAGAAGTTTTGGTGATCATTATACCAAAAACCTCGACGGGAGACAGACCCAAGTCGAGACACTATAAAGTTATATTGGTAAAGAAACACATCTCAATCAAGGTTTATTGTGTAACTTTACTATACAGCTGTTGCCACTGCCTATGCGCCGCATATGCCCGATCGGTCGCATCATAACCGGTGCCTTGCAGGTTGTCAGGGTTGATGAACATCACATCATCACCCTCCTCTCCTGGCGCAAAGTCGAAGTTCTTGGGCCAAACGCGGCAATAAAAACAGATTTGATATGCATCAAGCCGCTCAATATATATCTGGTCCGATGCATCAAAAAGTTGATAGCGCACATCACCCCAGTAGCCAACTTCTTCATACAGCTCACGCTTTAGCGACGACTCAATCGTCTCATCATAATCCATCCCGCCACCAGGCAAATCCCAAAACGGCCGATCGATTTCTTTGACGACCAAGATCTGCCCAGCGTCGTTGTATATTAATGCTTTGAGGGAGATGCGATAGAGGTAATCATGGCGGACTATTCCGTCTGCATTTTGTGTAATGAGGTGTCCGTTGGTATTTTTTGGCATGAGAGTAATTACAACAATATTATTTTTCCACGTTAGGGGAAAACACAGCCCAGAATTCAGTCATTGTCTTCTCGTCCAGCTCTCCAGGAAGACCTCCTAGATTAATGAGCATACATATCCTGTCCCCTATAGTGTTTGGAGAATACTTCTGGGCTTTATATATTTGGCTATTCTCTATAGAATATTGAATTAACTTCGTCTTCTGATAGCCACTCAATTCACCCTTATATTCCATAAGACGACCCAGTATACGTCTTGATTCGTCAAAGCTACTGCTATTCCGCAACTCCTCCAGGAGACGATCTTTCTGCGCCTCTCTTTCAAGCACAACACTCATCTCTTTCTTTAAAAAAGCCTGAATGCTTCTATACATTCGAAGATTACTTGAGTCTCCCTTTCTTTGACGCCACTCATATAGAAGAAAATCATTAGGGCGGTCCCCTCCGGCTGAAGAATACCAATCGTTGTCAGCAGTAATTATAATTAGCTCACCTGAAGAGGGAACCTTATGGAGTAAATACTCCCAATGAATGGCATCTCCACAACTATCCTTTTTACCAGGAGGGTTACCTAAAATTTTATAACGCCTTTCTGCCGCCTTGATAATATCCTCATCGATAGGATCTGGTTTTTCCATCATAGAACCTATTAACCTATCAGCTTCAAGGCCCTCGTCATAAAGCGATTGCCTGGTCTTATCTTTGAGAGATTGCACTATCCTCTCCATTTGACTCTGAGCTTGAACAAACTGTTCACTAATACTAGGCCATTGATTAGATATCAGGCCTGGCACGTCAACTTTTTTAAAATGAAACTCCTTAAGTGCAGCTTCTATAACATTTACCCTATTCCTGTAATATTCATCACGATTTTGCATATTAACACACAAAACGAATCTATTTGCAATATCAGGGTCAGCAAAGCCATTTCGCAGTATGCCAAGCTTGTTTAAATCGCCCTTAGAAACCCTGTAGAAATCAAGGTAAATATTAGTATCTATAAAAATATACTTCTTTTTCATCGTCTTACGATCACATCCTCAACCTTCACCCGCCGCTGCTCCGTCGTATCTCGCTCACGTACCGTTACCGTACCGTCCTCCAATGTCTGGAAGTCGACGACCACGCAGTGCGGCGTGCCGATTTCGTCTTGGCGGCGGTAGCGTTTGCCGATGTTGCCGTTGTCGTCCCACATCACCCGGCCCGGGTTGGCTTTGGCGAGGCTCGTGTAGACTTCGCGGGCTTTCTCTACCAATTCTGGCTTGTTCTTGAGCAGTGGTGATACAGCAAATTTGACTGGCGCCAAGTGCTCTGGCAATGCCAAATACACCCGCTTTTCGCCATTTTGCTCGTCCTCGCGGTAGCTACTGGCCAGTACTGCCATCAGCGCCCGCTCAACGCCGAAGCTCGGCTCAATGACGTGCGGCACAAATTTCGTGTTCGTTCCCTTGACGGTGTACTCCATGCTCTTGCCGCTGACCCGCTGGATGTTCATTAGGTCAAAATCGGTCCGGTACGCGATGCCCATCAGCTCTTCGCGGCCGATCGGATAATCGTACTCAATGTCAATCGTCTTTTTGCTATAATGCGCCCGATCCTCGGCCGGCACGTCCAGCTCGTGGATGTGCTCTTGTTTAAGGCCTAGTTCTGCCAAGAACGCATGTGTGCTGGCGAGCAGTTCATCAAACGCCTCTTGCCAATGCTCAGGATTCACGAAATATTCGATCTCCATCTGCTCAAACTCGCGGCTGCGGAAGACGAAGTCGCGCGGCGCAATTTCATTACGAAACGCCTTGCCCTGCTGAGCGATACCAAACGGCAAATTAGGATAGAAACTATCGACGATGTTTTTGAAATTAGTGAAGATACCTTGGGCGGTTTCGGGGCGGAGATACACAAGACTTGCATCCGGTTTTTCGTAATCTACAAACTCCCTTGTCTCTACAGCGTCTCCATACTCTGGATCTACATTTGAAGCATAATGAACGGTCGTCGTATCAACCGCTCCTATATGAGTACGAAACATCATATTAAAAGTCATTGATTTTGAGAGCGGATTGCCATCGGGGCTTTTGATGCCACGCTCAGCGATCGTCGCATCCATCTGCTCCATGGTCATGCCGTCCGCGTCAACGCCATTGTCTTTGAGAATATGATCGGTGCGGTAACGGCGGTGATTAACTGTATCTTCACATAGCGGATCAACGAACGTATCGACATGCCCACTCGCCTTCCACACCTTCTGATTCATCAAAATTGCTGCATCGACGCCGTACATGTCGTCGCGCTCGTCGACGAATCTGCGCCACCATAGGTTCATAATATTGCGCTTGAGCTGCACGCCTAGCGGGCCATAGTCCCATGTGCCACTCAGGCCGCCATACACGTCCGACCCCTGATATATAAAGCCGCGGCGCTTGCACAGGCTAATAATTGCTTCCATTGTTACATTACTCGTTGTGCTACTCACACGCGTCCTTTCTCCGCGTTGGCAACGCGGCAGCTTCATGATTGGTTCTTTGGTCTTATTATAGCATTTCTTAAGTAGAGTATGTCTTATGGCTATACGCAGCATTGATACCTCCATCTCAATAACCGCACGCTCTACCCCAAGCAGCTCACCGAACAAGAAAATATATGGAGGCCAGCCACCAAGCAAACGGAAGAGTGCTGCTGCATGTTCTGGCCGGAACATTTTCGGTGCGGTGAGCTGCTATGGGGCGACAGGAAGGTTTTAAGATTCAAGCTATAGCATTACACCCCAGCATGCTGCCGTGCCACCAGCCAGCATTCGGGCAGAATGGTCAGCACGCCACCGACCTGTGCTACTACTGTGGGTGGGCGCGTGGCGAGCAGGCGGAGCAGCTTGATGTGCGCTGCGGCGATGTCGCCTTGGTCGCTGAGGCGCAGGCCACGTTCTGACCCGTCATACATGTACCGCCGCTCGGGCTGGAGGGGCTGGCCTACGACGTCACGCAGCAGGTTAAGCTCGTAGCCCTGCAGCGCCGCATAGTGGATGGCTAGCCAGGCTTGAGTAAGCATGACGGGTACACTAGGCTGATTGAGCCCCTCATATACCAAGCGCAGTACCTCATACCACGCTGGCTCGTCCAGCATGCGACTGGCCTGCGCCACCAGCTGGATGGCAGCATAGCCAGCTTGCAGGCGGTCATAATCGGCCACGATTGTCTGATAATACTTCGTCAGGCGGGCCTGTGTTAGCACGCCCAGCTCACTGCGCCCCTGGCGGATGACAACATCGCTGATCGCAAAGAGTTCAACCGCCCCAGCTAGCCGGCTCTTTTCGCGCCGGACACCCTTGGCAATTACTGCCCGCTGCCCCTCTGGCGTGAGCAATTGCAATACGCGGTCGGCCTCGCCATAGTTGGTGCGGCGCAGGACGATCGCTGTGGTGCGCTGCATACTCATGTCGCTACCTCGCTTGGGCTATACCTACCTAGTACGTTCGTCACGTCGCTCGGGTGCATCGTTGTTTTGTCCAGCAAGGCCACCACACCGTAGGGTGCGAGATCGGTTAGCGTCATGTCGCTCGCATTATTACTACAGATGATAATGGGGATGCGCGCCGTATCGCTATACGATTGCAGCTCGTGGAGCAGCACTAGGCCATTACCCCCGGGCATGAACATATCGAGGACGATCACTGCTGGGAGCGCCTCGTCGAGCGCTGCCATGCCAGCCAGCACATCGGCCGCATAGATGGGCACTGCACCAGCCCGCCGCACTGCCGCAAGCTGCAGCTCAGCAAACCATTGATCATCGTCGATGACCAACACCCGCGGCGGTGGTTGCGTCATAATAACCTCTGTTGATACACCGCCTGGAGATCGATGTAGAAGGTCGCGCCATCGCGGTGCCGCACTGCCCCAATTTGCGCCTCCATCGCGCTGGCAAATTGCCCTGCAATGTAGAGCCCCAGGCCACTGCTGCCTGGCCGGCTGTGCAATGGCTGTGCGCTGACGCCAAGGCGTTGCTCCAATTGCTGCCAGAGTGATGGCGGAATAGCTGGGCCATAGTCGCGCACCGCCAGGCGAATCACCCGGCCACCAGCTCGCCGGGAGAGTCGCACTACCACGGGTGCATCGCCCTCGCCACTGTAGTGGAGTGCATTGTCGGCGAAGTTGCACAGGACGCGCCGCAGGAGGTCGCGGTTGCCGAGACCCACCACTGCCCGCCGTGGCACGCGCACTGTCAGGCGACGGCCCTTGGCTGCGTAGAGTGGCTGGAGCTCGGCCACGACGTCGCGCGCCACCAACGCCAAGTTGAGCGGCTCGATGCCAAATAGCTCCTCGTGGAGACGGGTGGATTGCGTCAAGTCGGTAGTGAGGCGCAAGGCCCGCTCGCTGGTCAGCGCCATCCGCCGGGCTAGCTCGGCCACCTCGACTGGCGACAGCCCACCAGCCTCCAAGCTCAGCGCCAATTGCCGTAGCAGCGCCAGTGGCGACTTGAGGTCGTGTGCCGCCGCAACAAAGAGCGACGCCTCCCCCCAGGAAGCGCCGCTCATCATAACCGCATTCCCCTCCGTGCTCATACCAGCTGCATTGTAGCACAGATCGTCGCAATGTTCTATATTTATTCGTTAAATTTAATGGTTTTTATCAGGGCTTCGTAGTCGTTATTAAATACGTCGGCATCCGTCCGCACCGTGAGTGTCCGGTCACGCATCTTGATCACCACTGCGGTGCCACGGATATCTTTGCTAAAGTTCCCCTCCAGACGCGTGCCCGTCAGGCCTTTGTCGTTGCTCCAGGCGCTCGACTTCAGCTCGCCTTTTTTGATCTGGCTGTCGTAGTCGGCCACCGCTTTGTCGTAGATCTTTTGCTCGATACTGATGCGAATGGCAATCTTCTGCGTATCTGTTATTGGTGGCACAACGCGGGGGTTGAGATACGCCTCGTATGTCTTCCCACCACCCTCGCTCACATCAGTAGCTTGGTAAGCACTCCAGGTTTTAGGATAATCGAAGGTTAGGCGACCATAGTCATCTGGCCCAACGAACTGCAGCATGGGCTGCTTCTCGCGCTCGGCAAATTTCTTCTCGTCTTCGTCTGCTTGCGTCTTCTTGGCCTCAGCTTGCGCTGCGGTAATCTTGCTATCGAGGTTGCTCTTGGCCTCGGTATAGTTAGTGTAGGCCCAGGCCGAAAACCCACCAAAGAGCACCACCAGCAGGGCTAGCCCAATAATGGCAAAGGTGCTGCCACTAAGAAAACTTCGTCGTTTGTAAGATTGCTTCGTCATATCTCTATTATACTTATGCCTGGGGCGATAGACAAGAGCGGGATGTTATTTGTGCCGCTCTGCCCGCACCCGATACAGCTTATGCGCGCCTTGCTCGCGCACTGGTGCCCAGCCAGGCACGGCAAAGGCGTAGGAGATGAACCACAGGTCTGTGCCAAGGCGGGTGGCTTGCTGCTGCACATGGGCGGCCATCCGAGCGATATCGCGCGAGTCGCCAAAGGTGTAGACCACTGTGGTGCCAGCTGGAAAGTTCGTATGGTAGAGATTGCCGCACACCACCATCGCTTTGGTATCGCCACGCAAACGCCAGCGCGAGAGCAGGACAAGGAGTGGGTTAAGCTCCACGCCAAAGGCTCGTGCCCCCTGCTGGCGGGCAATCTTTAAGACGATGCCATCACCCGAGCCCATGTCCACCAAGCAATCCTCTGGCCCGAGGTTATAAAGCTGGGTCAGCGCCCGTTGCACATCTCGGCGGTGTGACGGCACATAGGGTGCCCCCGTTAGCGCTGTCACGCAAAACAGCAGGATAATGACGAGGAGTGCCCACCACATCATCAGGCAGCTGCATCCTCTGTGATAATAGTTACCTTATTTTTGATCTCTCTCAAGCGCTGGTCGATCCGCTCGGCAACGCGTGCTGCCTGTTGGTAGCGCTCTACCGCTGCCTCGAGCTCAAACTCATCACTGTCAAACCAGGCCAAGATCTCCTCCAGCTGCTCCATTTGCTCACGCAGTGAACGGTTATCTGCATCGCTCTGCTGGTCAGGCTGCTGGGGTGCTGATGGGCTTGCTGGTGTATTATTGGTGGGCTGGCTATAATCCGGCGTGATTCCCTCTGCTGCAAGAGCCATTGCCAGTTGGTCGTCATCGCTCAGTGTGGTACGCTTGGCCCGAGTGCTGGGTGTGGCGGATTTCGCCTGTTTCGTTGGTTGTTTTGCGTTCGACATGGGTTACCTCCGCTGTTATCATATCGCTATATCGCTCGATGGTGATTGTCTGGCCGACGGTGGCCTGGCCGCGCACCAGCGCGTAGCCACGCGCTAGGGTTGCTGCAGGGTTATACAGCCGGAGCCGAGCCTGCAGCGCTGCGCATTGCTGCTCGAGTGCCTGCTGCCGCCTGGCTAGCCTTGCCCGAGCTTCGGCCAGTTGATGCTGAACCGATACTAGCTCATCATCTACCGTGGCAATAATCGTTCGCTTCATTGCCTGCAGCTGCTCGGCTAGCCGCGCTTGCACTGCCGTGGCATCAGGCGTGATGAGCTGAGCAGCGTTAGTCGGCGTCACAGCTCGGACGTCGGCGGCGAGGTCGGCCAATGTCTCATCTGTGTCGTGCCCCACCCCAACCACTGTTGGCACGCGGCTTGCAGTGATTGCCCGCACCAGCGCTTCGTCGTTAAAGACTTGCAAATCATCGGCGCTGCCGCCACCACGTACAATCGCCAGTACCTGCGGCACGGTTGCACGGCGGTTGCAGCGCTCAATGGCGCGGATGATCCGGTCGGCCGCGCCAGCACCCTGGACTGGCACTGCATAGACATCGACCTGCATGCCGCCCCAGCGCTGGCCGATGATCGTCATAAAGTCGGCATAGCCTGCCGCCTGGGGGCTACTCACCACGGCAATGTGCTCGGGCCACTCGGGTACTGGCCGCTTGCGCTCTGGAGCAAAGAGTCCTTCTGCACTCAGGCGCTGGCGCAACAGCTCGAAGTTTTTCTTAATGCTCCCCTGCCCGACTGGTCGCACCTGCTGCACAGTCAGGCTGAATTTGCCGCGCGCTGTAAGCTTCGGCACAGCTTGCACTGCTACCTGCATGCCATCTTCTAGCGCCACCCGGAGCTGCCACACCATCATAAAGCAGCTCACGCTGCCTGTCTCGTCCTTGAGGTCAAAAAAGACAAACTTCCCCTGGCGCACCGCCATACTAGCTACTTCGCCCTCGACCGTTAGTACCGGAAATGCTCCCTCCAGCACCTGGCTCGCACAGGCGAGGAAGTCGCTAACGCTCAGTGGTGGGAGGTTTGTCGCGTCCATAACGCATGATGGTTAATTGATAAAATGCATAGCCAAACACCAGTGTAGTCACGATGGCAATCACGCGGTAGAGCATCGTCCCAACGATGGCCTGGCCCTGGCTTACACCCGAGAGCGCCAAGATCCCCACCATCACTGCCTCATACGCACCAGCTCCACCAGGGGTAGCAACCACCACCGCCATGGTCGTGGCCACGCCATAGGCAATGAGAATTGATGCAGGATTGACCGATACCCCCAGCGATTGGAAGGTCATCCAGAAGGGTAAGATCTCCATAATCGTAAAGACAATACTCCAGATAAAGGGCTGCCACAGCAGCTTCTTGTCGCGCCGCAGCTCGAGGAAGTCAGTGTGGAGGTCGTCGCAGTAGCGCCGCACCGCAGCTTCGTCCATCACTGGCTTTGTGCGCCGCAGGATGCGCCGCGCGAAGCCGTTGATTGTCAGCGTGACCTGATGCGCTGCCTTGTGGAGCCGCCGCTGGCTCGTCAGTAAGTATACTCCCAGTAGCGTGATCATCGTCAGGCAAAATACCAGTCCCCCGCTCATCAGGATAATCCAGCGGTTCACTCCGCTATCGATCGTCACTATTACCACCGCCACTGCAAGGAACAGCACCACTGCCACAAAGCCCATGACATAGCGCACCATTTGGGCCATTGTCGCCCGCCCTGTCGAGACACCGTATTTGCGTAGGCGCCAGTTGGCATACGATATACCGCTCAGGCCACCACTAGGGAAGGCGTGGTTGACGAAGTTTAGCTCCAGCGACAAGCGCATCAGGGCAAAGGGGCTCACGTCGCGCACGAAGCCCTTTTGCCGCAGATATGAGAAGATCATCTCGCCCGCTGCTAAATATCCCAACGCCGCCACTGGGAAGACGGCAATTAAGACCCATATATTGACCTGCTGCAGCAAATGCCACGCCTGGAGAAGCTCGTGCCGCGACAAGAATAGAATCAAGGCGATCAGCACAAACGTCATAATACTCAGCCAGGTGCGGAAGGACAGCTGTTTCATTTTTTTGATATATTTCTGCATAGCTACGGTATATTATACCACGAGGCGGCGAGGCGAACCTTTTCTAACGCTTTAATCAGACTGAGTACGAAAGCTTGTCGTACAAGCTCGAGAGTGGTCGGCTACCTATATCTAACATACCGTTCGTGCCGCCACCCCTCCATTCTCACTCACTTTTGCGCTATACTAGGCATATGTATATTGCAATTCTTGGCCGGCAGCCGGCCCTGGGTGTGGCGGAGCTGGAGTGTCTGTATGGCGCGGCGGCGGTGCGTTGGTTTGGTGCGCAGGCCGCTGTTATTACCTCTGATATATTCGATTTTGAGCGTCTGGGCGGCAGCCAAAAGGCGGGCCGGGTGGTGTTAGAGCTGCGCGGTAACTGGCTGGCGGTGAGCCGGCAAATCGCCCGCCACTATAGCGCGCAGTGGCAGAGCGCGCCGCACAAGATTACGCTTGGTATCAGTGCCTATGGCTTCTCTGCCACCGCCCGCGAGGTGCAAAAGACTGGCCTTATTCTCAAGGCAAAACTGCGTGCTTCTGGCACCAGCCTACGCCTCATCCCCAACGCCGCTCCGGCACTCAACACCGCCACGAGCCACCACAACAAGCTTGGCCGCTCACCGCATCATATCGAATTGCTGGTAGTGCGAGCCCAGGGTGGGCGCGTTATTGTAGCGGAAAGTGTTGGCGCGCAAAACATTTCTGCCCTGGCTGCACGCGACCAAGCCCGTCCGCGCACTGACGCCTTCGTTGGTATGCTGCCGCCCAAGCTTGCCCGCATGATGGTCAATATGGCTGGGCCACTAGTGCAGCCTTCACTTACTACCGAGCACTCAGCGCCGCGCCCCGTGCTGCTCGATCCCTTCTGCGGCACTGGCACTGTCTTGCAAGAGGCGCTCCTCCTGGGCTACGATGTGTGTGGCAGCGACCTAAACCCTAAGATGGTCAGCTATACCAGCGAGAACCTCGCCTGGCTACAGCGTCGCTCTGCCGTGGCTACTCCTGGCGCAGTGCAGAATATTACTCAGGCTGATGCCACTACTTACCAGTGGGCAGACGCCCAGCAGCTCAGCGCTATCGTCTGCGAGACATACCTTGGCCAGCCCTTCTCTGCCCCACCTGCCCCTGCTAAGCTCAGTGCTGTGCGTACCACGTGCAACCATATCATTAGCCACTTCCTCACCAACCTTCGCCCTCAGCTGCGCTCTGGCACGCCACTGGTCATCGCCGTGCCCGCTTGGCGCGGCAGCGATAGGCAGTTTACTCACCTACCACTCATCACCCAGCTCGAGCGACTAGGCTACCAGCGCCGTCCACTCCAGCACGTTCGCCCTACCGACCTCTGTTATTACCGCGAGAACCAGGTAGTAGCGCGGGAGTTGTTGGTGATGGAAGTAATGAAATAACCTCGGGGTAAAATTTCATTCTGGTCATCGAGTAATACACATACTTCCTTCTACGTGCTAGCAGTTTCAATAAGCAAGAACCTCAGCATGACATAGCTGAGGTTCTTTATGTGAATCTAATACTACGGGACTATTGATGACTGCTCTCTTTCGTATCCATTACATTGATGGCTTTCTCCACCTCTTGCTGGGCAACCTCAAGATCACGAGGATTAACGCTTTCCAAGAGTGCCAAGACAGATCGCAGACTGGTCATAGTATCTGTTGACATACCTTCCTGTACAACGAGGTTCTCTAGCTTACATGTTACAATGCTAAGTATATCTGGAGCAACGCGGAGTGTTTCCGCTACGCGCTTGAGAGCCTTTTCTTGCTCTTTCTTTTTGTTCTCTTCCGCTATCTGAGCGGGCTGCTTCAGTGCTTCAATACGACCATGAAGCGCTGCACGTATACCCCCTGGAGTTGGTGGCGCAGCTGGTGTTGTTGATTTATGAGTCTCAGCAATTTCTCTTAAGCTCTCTCGAAGCTCATCTGCAGTGGGCGCAGGAGCACCCTGCCGAGCACCTTCCTCCCCTTGCCCCGACGGCAAATCACGCTCATCAACATTCCCAAGCGCTGCAAGCCGTGCCAAACCTGCCTCAGTGTCCGAGCTGCCACTCGGCCCGCTGCCCGGATACGGCCACTCACCCTGCGATCCGGGCTTATCATATCGTCCTGCCATCATCACTCCTTTTCATATCATTTATTGTATCTATAGTGTAGCTAATTATACCACCATAGTGCCAGCTATCCAACTCTGCTCAGTTAATACTGCAGCACATCTGCGTCACTGTCTATATTTTGTCCCCTTTTTGTCATGCCTGCAGCTCAAATGCCTTACTCGCTTGCGCACTCCTCTTGCCACTCTCTTCTCTCGCGTTATAACAGTCGGCATTCTTACGGCTGCTATTCAATCCACACCGCTTGACTTCGCCCGCGCCCTCACGTATAATCGTATAGATTGTTTATATTAGCTAAAGGAGTGATATGTCAAAAGTCAAAGCAGGTGGCTCAACTAAGAACGACTGCAATAACGCTGGGGCACGCCTTGGCGTCAAGCGCTTCGGTGGCCAGCAGGTCAATGCTGGTGAGGTCCTCGTCCGCCAGACAGGCGCCACGAAGATTGCCGGCCCTGGCACGTACATGAGCCGCAACTACACCATCCACGCCGCTCACAGTGGCATTGTCAGCTTCAAGAAGGTCAAGAAGTCTACCTTCACTGGCAAAACCCAGCCACGCACCCAGGTGTGCGTCAGCGCAGCGTAAGTGTTATATAGCGCAAACGCAAAACCACCTCATAACCGAGGTGGTTTTCTTGTTTTTGATAATAAGCCTAGCACGCTTGGTGCGTACTACCAATAAGTATCTATGCTCGTGCTATTCAGTAATAACACGCTCTGTCCTAAAAGATAGCCTTATTACTCTACGCGTCCGAGTACCCGCTCCACGAGTGGGCTATTATCCACCTCTGTATCACTCGCTTTTGCCGCCACGCTTCCAACTAATTGGCGCGCACTACCCCCACCAAGATGCTCATATGTATTGCTCCTTTGAGCAGGCAGTACCTCTGTTTCTTGCTCAGTCGCGCTGCTCTGGCTAGCAGTATGAGCGGTATCAGCAACGGGCTGCAGCTTGCCATCCTTCACCATCACGCCATAAGCTCTTTGCAGATATGCATTGGTGAAGTCGAGATTTTGCTCCTGCAGCACCGCGAGCGATACACATTTCTCAAGTCGATGGATGTTGCTTCGGTTGACTAGCTTGGTCATCCGCACTAGCACCGTGCCATCCTTGTCGATAATCTCTCTATCAATCCATCCTTCATCGAGCTGGCCGCTGCTGCGCAGCACATTCCATAGATACTGCGGCACATTTTCGTGCTTGGGAATGATACGTGTATCGGGATGAGCTGTACGCTCTTTTGGCGTGCCGTCCGTCGTGATTGGCTGCGTCAAGAGATACTCCTGTCGTGGTGGGAGTGATTCCGAATGTTTTTCTGTCATCTTTTTATCATACCATGAAACAATGCTGAAGAAAAATCACTCAGAAGCAAGGGCTCGCTGCACGCTTTGTTCGACAGCCCTCTAGCCTCTGTTATTCTTGGCTCATGCCCAGGTGATACTTAATACGAGCCACTACGTCACCAATCATCACTTGCGACTTGACGAGGTAGTCATCCACTCCTAGCTGCTTAGCCCGCTCTTTGTCCTTGGGCTGGCTCAGCGCCGTTAGCATGATAACGCGGACGTTGGTAGTGTCTGGGGTGTTACGCAAGATATCCAGCACGTCGAAGCCGCTGATCTTAGGGATCATCACATCGAGCAAGATGAGATCGGGCCGAACATCGACCACCGCCGAGAGCGCATCTTCACCATTATGCACCTCACTCACCGCAAAGCCCTCCAGCTCCAGCCGCGAGTGATACACTGCCAGCAGCGCGGTGTCGTCTTCTACCAAGAGAATTTTCTTTCGTCTGTCCATATGCCTTTATGGTAGCGTAGATTTAGAACAAATACAATACTCTTGGCGAACAATCGTTTGTATTTTGTTGGATATATGTCTATTCTGCGAACTTTTGCAGTGCGCTATCGAGCTGTGGGTCGCGGCCAGCGTTGCGATCATCGGTGCTCATTTTGACCTCAGTATCTGGCGCAATGCCGCCCTGCGAGATATTGCGGCCACTTGGGGTATACCAACGCGCCACGGTGATCTTGAGCTTACGGCCGTCAGGTAGGTCAAATAGCTGCTGCACCGTGCCCTTACCAAAGGTCTTTTCGCCCAGCAATGTCGCTGCTTTGTGATCGTGTAGTGCCCCCGCTACGATCTCGCTGGCACTGGCGCTGTTGCCATTGACGAGGACGGTTGTCTTCACTCCCCTGAGCAGTGCTTGGCCACTACTGTGCACCGTGTCTCGCACGACGTCGCCAGACTTCTCCACTACCACGACTTTGTTCTCAAGCCACAGGCTTGCGACCTCGCGAGCAGCCGTTACATAGCCGCCACCGTTGTCGCGTAGGTCGAGCACCACCGCCCGCACCCCCTGCTGGACGAACTGCTCTGCCGCTTGGCGGGCCAGCCGGCCAGTTTGGTCATCAAACCGGGTAATGGTGAGGATACCCACGCCGTCGCGAATCTGGCTACGCACACTGGCGTCGCTCACCTTGGCCCGGACGATGGTATATTCCTCGGTCGATTCCTCGCGCTGCATCACGAGCTTGACGGTTGTGCCAGCCTCGCCCCGCACTTTGCCAGCCACTACCTCAGAGTTCTGCCCCACTACCGATTGACCATTAATACTACGGAAGATATCGCCAGCCCGCAGGCCTGCCTTGGCTGCTGGTGAGTCATCGACGACGCGCACTACCGTTGGATGGTTGCCCCGTGATGCGATCTCCACGCCAATACCGCTCACTTCGCCATTGAGGCTACGGTCGAACTGCTCGGTCTCTTGCTTGTCCATGTAGGTGGTGTAGGGGTCGCCGGTAGCTGCAGCTAGGCCACGATTAGCGCCATCGATCAGCTTCGTGTCGTCCAATTTACCATCATATTCTGCTTTGAGTTTGCGATAGGTCTGCTGCACACTGCTCAGGTCAATGCTATCGGCTGACACCTTAAAGCCAAAGACTGGCGCAATCGCTGCATAGAGCTTGTCGGCATACATCCCTGCCACAAAGCCAGCCCCCAGCAGCAGCACCGCCACGAGCAGGGCTGTGAGCTGCGAGATAGTCAGCTTTTTTGGTTCATCATAGTCATATTTCGAGCGGCTCGCGCTCGCCGTGTCACTCTGTACCATACTATGGTATTATACTACGCTCGGGCAGTGTAGCAAAAGAATGTGAATAGCACACCGAGGCTTGCATTTTTGCCTCATCCTCGTATAATAGACAATTACCATTTTCTAACAAAACGAGTGAGGTTATCTAATGTCTCTTGCCGTTGTCAGCGCAGAAGCAGCGCCTGTTTGCCCATTACCATCCACTGTTGAGGGTAGCTCACAGCTGCTTGCTAGGCTTACCTCTCAGGCTTGCAAGGTCGGGCATCTTGCGCTTGTTGCTGAATTGCCGACTGCTCCGTGCCATAGCAATAAGGAGCTCGATGCGATGCGCATTATCGACAACGAGCGCCACCAGCGCGAGCAAATCCTCCACGGTGTCATCGACAACCTCACACGCATCATTGCCAAGATGAAAGGGAGCGCCCGTGGTGACCAGCCGCCTATCACCATTACACATAGCGAGATTACCTACGCGGTGCACTACTTCTACGAGCGCTGCCTCGACTGCCGCGATTGCAGCCACGGTTTTGATCAAGATCTCTTAGCACAGGAGCAGCATGGCTTTACCTACGGTGGCGAGAAGCCACCCAGCACAGGTGAGGCAATTAGCAACGTCAAAGAGCTCTTTGCCCTGCTAGCCCAGATGGCTCAGGCCGATGCACGCGCCGCCTTTAGCAACAGCTACATCGCCCAGCTGCCCACTGATATTGACCCCCTCCGGCGCTGCGAGAGCGATGATCCAATTGGCACAGAGTATAACCAGTATGGGTACCGGGTTGGCCCGCGCGAGGCGGACAATACCACTGATATAGGCACTACCCAGACCGACATCCCACACCAACCTACCCTGTCTGCAGCGTAGACCTCGAGAGTTCCAACCAGCAAAAAAACGACCACCGTTACTTAGGTGGTCGTTTGCGCTCTATATTCTCTCTTATAGATAGATATACGTATCGTACGTACTAGCAGGCACCGTCATTTCGCTGTAGTGACCCCAGCCAGGGCCGCCGGCATTGAAGTAATTGAACTGGCTGATGCGGACAGTGTTGCTGCCAGCGTCGTAGCCTTCGATATAGACGATATGCCCATACTGCCCTGCCGAGATGACGCCAAGGGCATTGGCCCGTGGGGTGCGACCGGTTGAGAAGCCGGCATTGCGCGCGGCATTTGGCCACATGTTGGCATTGCCCCAGTAGCGTGGTGCGTAGCCAGTCTTTTGGTAGGTCTTCCAGGCGGTGTAGCTTACACACTGGCGGCAGCCATAGCCCAGTGGATCTTCGCCGCCACCAGATGCGCCACCGTGCGACAACGCATTGGCATCAACGGTACAGCCACCAGCCCATGGGTAGCCACCCATCGAGCCATCACCAGAGGTAATACCGAGCGAGCCACCGCCACCAGCGTTGCGGATGGCCGCTTGGATGGCATCCTGCTGTGCCTTTTGGACGCGGGCTTTCTCGCTCTCGCGGTCGGCAGTGAGCTTTTGGTAGTTTGCTTCTTCGTTTTGGGTGCGGGCAAGGAGGTCGGCCTGCTCGCGCTCTTTGGCGGCAAGGGCTTCACGGGCATTCTTTTGGTCTGCTAGGACACGCTCAACTTCCTTCTTTTGCTCTTCTAGCTGCTTCTTGAGCTTATTGACCCGCGTGATCGTCTCGCTCAGCGTGGTCTGAATGCTGTCGCGGCGATCTTGCTCCACCACATAGTCGCCAAGGCTCCGGCTGCTGGCGAGCATCTCCAGCGGGCTAATGGTGCGGTCGACGTACATATCGGCCAGCGTGTCGCCCAAGGCGTCTTGGTTGGCTTTGATGTCGCGCTTGGTCTGAGTAATCTTCTCTTGCAGTTGGTCGTGCTTCTTCTGGCTGATGTCGATCTGCGCTTGGATCATTGCCTTCTGCTTCGACAAGACTTCGAGCTCATTTTGCAAGCTCTTTGCCTTCTCGTTCAGCTCCTTGGCCTGCGACTGATACTGCCCAATCTCCTTATTGAGCGCATCAATCTGCCGCTGGTACTCCTCCTGCGACACAGCAGAAGCAGTCCCGGTGGTCACCCCGAGGTAGGTGCTAACTGGCGTGCTGAGCGCCATAATCACGGCAGCTGCCACAATGACCGACTTGGTGGCAAGCCCCTTGGTTTTTTTGGGTGCGGCCACAGTAGTGTGGGCACGCGAAACAGATGTGGTGGATTGTTTCATATTTCTTATGGTAACAAGCGGTGTGTGCTTTGTCAACACGGGCCTCCTTTGTATCAATGCTAAATCTTTAGGTAACGGCGGGTGGCCACCAGCGATGAGATGACGCCAATGCACGCGCCCAGTGCCATCATTGCCAGGGCAATAAGCCACCAGTAGGATGCTGCCATATTAATGGTGGGCTGGAGAGCGACCCCCCACTTCTTGAGCGAGTCGCCCGAGAGGAAGAGCGTAATGATACCCAGAGTAGTCGCGATCACTGCGGCAATCACCCCGTATACCACCGCCTCCACCAAAAACGGCCCACGAATAAAGCCACGGTCGGCACCAATCAGCTTCATCATCTCGATCTCATCACGTCGGTTGAAGATTGCCATGCGGATGGTATTGAAGATAATCAAGAATGAAATAGCGATAAAGAGCACGCTGGCCGCTACCCCAGCCTTTTGCGACATATGCGTCCACTCTGCAATGCGCGTCGTACCGTTGCGCCGCTGGCTCATAAAGGTCGGTGTTTGGGTGGCGCTAATCAACGGTTTGAGCGCAGAATTAGTATTGACGAAGTCTATCAGCTGTGATGTATCGTTATTGTCGTGCAGGGTGATACGGATCGTCGCGGGCAGTGAATTCGTCGCCTCCTTAAGGGCGTTCAGTTTAGCCTCATCGTCCTTATTAGCTTTGGCAAATTGCTCCTTGGCTTCCTCGGTACTAATAAAGCGCACTGACTCGACGTTGCTGAGGCGGCGCAGACTCACCAGCACTGGCTGAGCGCGCTCCTCCGAGACATCAGGGCGGAGGTAGATCGAGCGGTCGATATCCTTGTTGATAGCCTGAGCAGTATCGGCCAGCGAACGCTGTGCGACAAAGGTCGTAAAGACAATCAGCAGTGTAATTGTCATCACCAGCGTGGCAGCAACGGTCAGCCACGCGTTGCGGCTAAAGTTATTAACGCCGTAGTGGCACATCCGGACAAACGTCAGCCACTGGCGGCGACGGCGCTTTTGCTGCATCAGGGCGCGGGCGGTATCTTTGCGGCGGCTCATTGGCGGTAGCTCCCTCTGGCTTGGTCGTGCGTGATCTTACCATGCTCGATGGTGATGACGCGGCGCTTGAGCCGGTTAACGATCTCGACATTGTGGGTGGTCAGGAGCACGGTCGTGCCATATTTATTAATCTTCTCGAGCAAACGGACGATATCCCAGCTGTGCTTGGGGTCGAGGTTGCCAGTGGGCTCATCAGCGATAAGAATCTTGGGCTGGCGCACAACGGCACGGGCAATCGCCACGCGCTGGCGTTCACCACCACTGAGCTGGTGCGGAAACTGCTTCTCTTTGCCCCGGAGGCCGACGAGGTCGATCACCTTAGGTACTGTGTTTTTGATCTCTCGGTTGCTCATGCCTGCAATCTCCAGCGCAAAAGCGACGTTCTCAAAAACGGTGCGCTGCGGCAATAGCTTAAAATCCTGAAACACCACACCAATCTTGCGGCGCAGCAGTGGAATATGCTTATCCTTAAGGGTGTCGTAGTCGATACCACCGACTACAATTTTGCCCGTTGTGGGCTTCTCTTCGCGGGTGAGGAGCTTGAGCAGCGTGCTCTTACCAGCCCCGCTCGTGCCAATAATAACGACGAACTCATTGGGCTCAACATGTAAACTCACCCGATCAAGCGCCGGCTTGGCGTCCTTATCATACCGTTTGGTTACTCTGTCTAACAATATCACTATACCAGTATAGCATACGGCTGAGGGATGGAGCGAGAAAGGAGTGGTTGATCAAACAAAATACAGCCAAGCACATCCTTCATCTTACTCTTGAAACTCAACAACTCTATCTCGACGGTATCGATATGGGCGATCTACCCCTTGCTTTGCAGCATATAGATAAATCGCATCGTATTTGTATAGCCTTAGCTCTCGAAATGAGCGGGCACTTCCTGAGCGTGTTGATTGGTATCGAATCTTGATCGTCTGCCCAATACGAGAAGATAGATACCAATCGAATCGATTCTGGTCTACTTCTCTGTCTCCAACAGTGAAGGTATGCCTGTTACGTGCATCAGGTGTATTAGAGCTAACTGTTTCTTGTTGCACCTCTTCCGCGTTAGTGTATTGATGCGATTGTTTTATTCGTGTTTTGTAGACATCTTGTCTTTTATCTGCTGGGAGGGTGCATTTTTGTTGTAGATCATGAATGATTGGCATATCTTGGCGATCAATATCACCCATGAAGTAGTCAGTAATATATCGCACAAGATCTTGACGTGCATCATCTTTCGTATTGTACCAGTCAAAAAATGATATCCTATAAAAATTCCAACCGGCCGTTTCAAGTACACCTTGCCTCTCCCAGTCACTCTGGACATATACTTGACCATCTCCATGCTCAAAATGAGTTGGCCCATCACACTCAATAGCCAGCTTCTTGCCATTTTTTGTGTTGGTAATTACTTGATCAATTTTAAACCCGCAGCTTTCGACTTGTGTTTGGATAAGATAGTCTTCTGGCGATAGTTTATTCATAAGATAGTCATACACATCTTCTTCAAACTTTGAATCAAATTGTAGCTCGCTCTTTTCGTGGCATCTTACAAAACCATGCATATCTACATATGTGAGGTACCTCTTGATCCATACACCATCCGGCCAGCTTATTGGTGGTATACATGTCACGCAGTGGACTTGTTGTCGCGCACGACTAAACGCCACATTCACTCGCCCTTCGTTTGCGCTCTTCTTGATTTCACCACCTTCGCCAGTGAGCGCTTGGTAGCGCCTCTTGCCACTGGTTGGATTGGTAATAACAAACGAATAAATAATGATATCTCGCTCATCTCCTTGGATGCCTTCAATCGTTGATATCTTTATCGAATCATCATCAATCTCTCGAGCTAGTAGCTCTGCCTGTTCATTAAAAAAGGTGAGAACCGCTATCGATTTGTTTTTTAATCGCTTATCCTTACGGATATCTTGGATAAGCCGACGAATATAGTTTGCCTCTGAGTGGTTTGTCTTTGCCGAGTCCTCCAGCCGTGGATCAACATCTATCACATGATTAAGCAAGACACGGTTCGTATCTTGGTAGGTCAAAATGTTATCATTAACGACGTCCAATGCGCGACCAACTTTTTCATAAAAATTCTGATTCGAAAACCCAATAAGCTCTTTGGGCGATCGATAGTGGTTCTTCAGTACTGCCGTCTTAAACCCTGCGAGCCCTGCAATATCCATAATCGACTTAATTGTATCTTCTTCTGCTTTTATCTGAAATTGCTCAGGTACTGCATGCTTCTTAGCAATTGCTGTAAGTTGCTCATTCGACTTAAAGAGCGTATTTGTATCGCGCATCTGGAGGCTATCACCAAAGAATATAACATGCTTCGCACGGAACATTGCTGGGAGTGCGTATGCGAGATTACACTGCGATGCTTCATCAATAACAACATAATCAAAAGCTCCAGCCTGCAGAGGAATAATGCGGCTCACATCGTCAAGTGACATCATCCAAATTGGTAATACATCCGACATCACATCAAAGTTGTGTTGATCATGCTTGAGTTTATCGAATGTCCGGTATGCTTTTTTGCTTTTTGTCAAAGAGCGTGCTATTTGCCTTAGTTTAGACCGAGTTTCTTTTGATTGCTTCAGCTCATCCAGATTAGCAAGCACTCTATTGCGTACAAAACCAATTGTGTCTTCTCGATAAAACTTTCGCAAGTCACAGATCGCTTTGCGTATATCATTGACTGTCCCATACCCATGCTGTGCATTAGAGTCAATCAAGCGCCGCAAGCCATCAAGTTCTTGCTGCAGCTGGCGATAAGATGCAATATGATCAAATACCTGCTCTTTACCCTCCGCCTTGATGAGTTTGTTAAGTGCAGCAAGGATGCCTCGATTCTTCAAGAAGCTGTCTTTGCCCATCGACATGAGATCGTCTTTTTGTGCAACAAGGTTACTATACACAAAATAGTCCTTCAGGAGACGCAATTGTTTTAGTTTTTGCGTTTTTGTCAGACTATCATCAAACAAAACTGCTTCAATATCTCGATATATCTCCTGCGCAAGATCCTTAGCAGTAGTCTTAAGCATTGCTGTGAGCTTAATATTAATGATTGCTTTGTTAATAAAACCTGATCGCTCAGGTAGAATTTCCTCACACTTTTTGATAATAGCTGCAATTGTCTCGATTTCAGCATCTAGTGTAATTTCTAGGTCTTGGTATGCTCTGTCTTTCTGGTCAACATATGTCTGGTGGTCTTGCTCAAACTGGTTAGCTTGTTGTGTGACAGTAATCAGTTTTTTGATGTAATCTACCTGCTCATCGTATTGCTCTTCTGTCATCGAGCAATCAGCAAAATCCTTATATTTTGCTAAGGCATTCATTTCATTTGTAATGGCAAATATTTTACGTTCTATTGCGGTGTAGTCATTAAACTTTTCTTTAAAATCACTAATCAAGGTTAGTGGAAGTTTTTGGTCGGGCAATAGAGCTCTCTTTTCAAACTCTCTATCGAGCGATACCAGTGTATTTGCCGCACTATCTCTCTCGTCGTTTTCTGAATGAAGGCGCGATTCTCTGTCTGGAATATAGCCAAACAAAAACGGTATTGCGAGCTCCTTCAGCTTGTCTTTTACACCACGAACTGCTTGGTCTTTTTGGCTAGCGAAGAGGACTTTATTGCCAGTTGCTGCTAGATGCACAAGCAAGTTTGCAATTGTTTGTGACTTACCAGTACCAGGAGGACCTTCAACAATAACTGCTTTATTCTTAATAATACCAAGTGTTTTCAACTGCCACTTATCATACGAAAATGGAAAGAATATCTCCGTTTCACCTTTGTCATCAACTGCTTCTTCGATATCCATCTGATCACTCGATACGAAGCCGCTTATCGCTGTATCTATAAGGGTTTGTTCGTCTAGCTTTGTCATTACATCAAGGTCCTCTGACAAAAAGTAGTTCGCCTTGCTCACCAGCATAATACGGCATTCTGTATAGTTTGGCACCTCAGTCAGCGCTTCTGCACCAATCCTATGAAGAATAGCAAAAAATCTACTCCAGACTTGCTCGATAAACTGCTTTTTTAGTGGTAAATAATGCCTTTCCTCTGCCTCCAGCTCAGCAACATATGAGAATAGCTCATCGAAGTCTTCCTGCGGAATGCAATCTCGAAATTGGTTAATAAGAATAGAAACACTTTCATCCAATAGCGTAATGTTGACTCTGGTGCTGTATTGATCAGGCTTTACTGAGAGCTGAATAGGGATTCGTATCAGTGCACGAGAGAACTTTTCAAACTCATCCCCTTCTTCCTCTTCTGTATTATTTGCAAAAAATGCTCGCTTGATCTTCTTAGCTCGAAAATCAACAAAGCCAGTTTCGAGCACGACCTGCTTTGTATAACCATTGACACGAAATTTTCTATCAATCTTAGCAATTGCCTCAGCAATCGGTGTATCTCGTACAATGACCTGCCGAAGCGCTTCAATCTCTGCTTCCTCTAGGCTGCTTTGCTCCTTCTGACTAATTGCCGTACGCAAATCAAAAGAGTATCCGTCTGTATTGCTAAAAATAATACGATCAAGATCGATTAGCTCCCTTGGGATCAGATGTGTGCTGATTGGCCGCATCAACGTTGGTGATGCTGTTAAATTTGCATAATCAAGGCAATATGCCACCAATTGCTTGATGGAAAAATCAGTTTCTCTCATATGCCCTTATTGTATCACTTATTACCACAGATAGATGCTATTTTGATCTATTTTTGTCGTACATTATAAGATGGTCTAGTATACCACTCAAGACACTGTTCTTGCCTGTATATTTATTACTTCTCCCCCACCCCCATCGCCAAATACGCCTCGATAAAGCCGTCGATGGCGCCGTCGAGGACAGCTTGGGCATCGTGGGCTTCGTGTTTGGTGCGGGTGTCTTTGACGAGGGTGTAGGGGTGGAGTACATAGTTGCGGATCTGCGCACCCCAGCTGGCAGACTCACCGGTGCGGAGGTCAGCCAGACTGGCGGCTTGCTGCTCGTGCTGGAGCTGAGCCAGGCGCGAGCGCAGGATAGTGAGCGCGGTCTCGCGGTTTTGGATCTGGCTGCGCTCGTTTTGGATGGCAACGACGATGCCGGTGGGCAAATGGGTAACACGCACCGCCGAGTCGGTCGTATTAACGCCCTGCCCACCCTTGCCGCCGCTGCGGTAGACGTCGATCCGGAGGTCTTTGTCCTCAAGCTGTACCTGCTCAGGCTCAGCGATTTCTGGCATCACCTCCACCAGGGCAAAGCTCGTCTGGCGCAAATGGTCGGCATTAAACGGGCTGAGCCGCACCAGGCGGTGCACGCCATGCTCGCTGCGCAGCTGGCCATAGGCATACGCGCCATGGAGGCTGTATGTCGCACTCTTGATGCCAGCTTCTTCGCCCGTCGAGCGCTCGAGAAGCTCCGCTTGAAGGCTATGCTGCTCGGCAAAGCGTAGGTACATCCGCTCGAGCATTGCTGCCCAATCCTGCGCATCGGTACCACCAGCCCCAGCGCTAATCTTGATAATAGCCGGTTGGTCGTCGTGCTCACCACTGTAGAGGAGGTCGCGGTGGCGTGCTTGGTAGTCGTGCTCGAGGGCGGCAAGCTGCTGCTCGAACTCTGGTATCATCGAATCGTCGCCCAGATCCATCAGCTCCACAATGTCGCTCGCCTGGGCCTGCAGCACCTGCCATGGCTCTATCTGCCCTCGCAGTGCTGCCGCCTGGCGCGATACCTGCTGAGCGTGGGCTGGATTAGCCCAAATTTGTGAGTCGGCCAGCTGCGCCTCGAGCTGAGTGAGCTGAGTAGCTTTGTCGGTAATCTGCAAACGACGAATCGCATCGAGGATATCGGCGAGGAGCTGTGCGGCGCGCTTTTTGAGTGGTTGCATACGTCTATTATACCGCACTCTTGGAGGGCTCGCTCTACTATGTAGCGCAAAGTATTGCTGGAGCACACATCTCGCAGCGTATTGCTGTACGTTCGCTCACTCCGTTACCTTTGTTTACGTAAAGTGCGGAGTCTCGTTGTTATTACACTATCGCAATACATCGAGCAAAACCGAGAAGCCACCATCGCACAGATAGTGGCGTCTCGTATAAGCAGCATTGCGTCGCCTCGCACTCCCCTACTGTGGCTGGACTGGTGTTGTGGGTTGGGCTGGTGCAGCTGGTGCTTGGGGCGTGAGGAGCTTGGTGGTCATTTCGTCGATGTGGTCAAGCCGGCGCACGAGGTATGGGTGGTCGCTCAAGGTCTGGGCAAAGCGGTTCATTGGCCGGTTGGCGGTGTAGCGCTGCCACTGGCGAGCAGTCTCGTTCATCCCCTCCGCCACGTCAGGGCCAATGTGCACCTTGACAAGCGCATTCTTGACGAGCTCTGGATCTTCGGTGTAGGTAAGCGCCAAGCGGTCGGCCGTATACTCGGTGCGGCGCTGCCAGAAGCCCGCTAGCCAGCCAGACACTGATGAGACAAACGGCAGCATCAAGAATGGCTGCAGATACAGCATAGCTATGGTGTGCTTATATTTAATGTGCCCCATCTCGTGAATAACGACTGCCTTAAGTTCATCGGGCGTGAGGTAGCGGATCGAGCCAGAGTGCAGCACAATACAGTATGGATTCATAAAGCCAAAGGCATAAGCATTGATAACTGGGTTCTGCGTGACGAAGATCTCTACCCGTGGCAAACCGAGGTCGGCCGCTGTGACGTTGGCCCAATCGCGCAACCAAGCATAATCACTATACTCTACTTGCATAGCATTGCCCAGCATCTTCTGCCGCTCCATCCGGATAAAAAACATGCCAACAAGAAGGATAATACCAAAGAGGATAGCACCACCAAACAAAGCTAGGATCAGCCTGAGCCAAAGTGGGACTTGTTCTGCCTCCACACCAGTACCTTCTACGCTAAAATGCTCAGCCAGCGCCGTAAAAATAAAATACGCCGACGTCATAAAAAAGAAGCCAATAAAGGTGACTGCCAGCACAGTGTTGTCACTGGGCATATTGGCGCGGGCCACGGCAAGCTGCCCCTTGCTATACTGCGGCGCGGCGGCAGGCTGCGGTGAGTTGGTATATGGTTGCTGATTCATTGGGCTATCGATTCCTTATCTTGTATCAGTTATATAATTATTTGTATATATTATAGTATATCCTGCTCAATCGCAAAATAGCTTACACTCCGCCATCCTGCACCGCTGCAATAAATTGCTCACCACGGTCGGCATAGCTACGGTATTGGTCGAAGCTCGCGGCAGCGGGGCTTAGGATGACGACATCACCAGGCTCGGCTTGCTGCCGAGCGGCAGCCACGACCTCTGTCATAGGCACACTACCAAGTGTTATAATAGGTGCAGCAACATCATAGTTTTGTAATACCGCTGCAATCGCCGAAGCATTCGCCCCCATAGTAATGATAGCGCGGACAGACTCACCCTGATCATACACCTCTTGTGCGAGTGGCTCGTAATCACCACCTTTGTCTGCCCCACCAACGATGAGAACTTTGGGCTCCGCAAAGGCGCGCAGCGCTGCAATGGCACTACCCGGTGTGGTAGCAATACTGTCGTCATAATACCGTACCTCATCCTGCTCTGCTACGAAGGCTAAGCGATGCGGCAAACCAGTAAAGCTCGCCAGCCCCTCCGCTAGACGCTGCGGCACAGCCTGTGGATCGAAGGCCAGCACTGCGCTCAGCGCTGCACAGGCATTCTCAATATTGTGAGCACCGGGCAGTTGCAGGCGATCCGTTGCGCAGAGCCGCCGCTCACCCTGCCAAAAGGCGTCATCTTCCACATACACCATGCCATCATCTGGCGTGCCATAGCGATACGCTGGTGGTGGTGTACCCAGGCTGCCACGCGCAACGTCCGTGTCAAGCGACTCAGCAATCTGCGCGGCATATGGATTGCTCGGATGATAAATACACACATCACCTGGCCGCTGGTGCCGCCGAATGTTGGCCTTGGCATCGACGTATTCGGCGAAATTAACGTGTTTGTCGAGATGGTCGGGCTCAATCATCAGCACCACCGCCACCTGCGGTGAACGCTCGGCATCCCACAACTGGAAGCTGCTCAGCTCATATACCACCACATCGTCTGGGCTAATCTGCCCCAGCTGCGCCAAGGCCGGCTGGCCAATATTGCCCACCACATGGACGGTGCGCCCAAGGGCCTGCAGCATAGCAGCAATGAGGCTCACCGTTGTACCCTTGCCCTTTGTGCCTGTCACGCCAATGATCGGCGCGGGGCAGCGTGCGAAGAACTCATTCGTGGCCGACCACACTGTGCCGTCCGTCTCAATCCGCCACGGCGCCAGCCCAGGGGTGCGCATGACGATATCGGCATCGCCCAGCTGAGCAAAGGCATCTGGGCCCGTCAATACATCCACCACCCCAGGCGGCACATCAGTAATGCGCCGCTCATCGGCTATCACAATCTCCGCCGCAGGCCACACCTGCCGCGCATAATCATACGTCGCACGACCCTCAACGTCGTACCCAGCAATCGCAACTTTCATACCGCCATTATAGCATACACAGCACCCAAAACACAGAATATACAGAGGTCAGAGAGTGTATCATACTGCCCTTGTTCTTGGTACTCCCTCGTCATTCCCATCGATGGACGGTGACTCCACTTCTGTAGCGGTCTTGTTGATTTTTTGTGTATTTCTTATATAAAGATCGCATTGGCATACCACCAAACACAATGCGCCGCAACAGCTCCCTCTTCCTCAATTTGCGCTCACTGCAACTATTGCTATAATATATAGTCTATAGTTAATTTTAGTATCAACAACGAAGATAAAGGACACAAGCAATGGACACTCAGCCCACTCCTAGCCATAACCAACCAGCTATGACCTCGCCAACGAACACAATGAATATGAACACATCGCAGCCTAGCAATACACCGCCCCACTTGGGTAACCCATTGCTAGCAAACAAGAAACTGCTGTATGGCCTGATTGCTGGCGCGGTGGGCCTCGTGCTGCTTATTGTCATTATTATTGTAGTGGCCATTCAGTCGGCACCACCAAGCCGCAAAGACTTGCAAGACGCCCAGGCGCTCATCCGCAGCCATAGCCGCACCGAGGATCGCTTGCTGCAGCCACTCTCTCGTGGCGAGACGATCGATACCAAGGCATTTGCAGACAACCGCAAAGAACTCATAAGCAAGCTTGGTAGCTCACGCGCCGTGCACGACGAAGACATCAAGCGTGCGTACGAGCAGTACAAGCACGAGACGGACGAAGCCGTTACTGCACTGGGCAAGCTGCCTAGCTACTACTCTACCGTCGCTACCTTTATCAAAGAGTGCGCCGATACCAACACGCTCAACCGCCAAATTCTCAACTTTGACTTCCGCAAGGGTGGCAGCGCAGCGCTTACGAGCGCTCCTGCACTGACCGATAGCGAGATCGAAAAGGAAGCAAGCAAGACCTACGGCTCGTGCATCGAGCAAGCCAAAAAAATGCAAAACATCAGCGAAAATGACAATGCACGCAAGCTTGGCACCGAATACGTTACGTATTACCAAAAGGTCAAAGACCACCACCTCAAAGCTGCTCAATACTACCGCACACACAGCGACCTAACAAGCCGCAGCAAATACAGCGGGCAAAACACTGCGCCCAAGATGCCCGACAACAGAGATAGCAAAGCCGAGACATACGTCATCGACGACGGCGTCCTCCACAAGAAGGATGGTAGCCTCACCGAGATGAACAAGCTACTCAACACGAAGATGCTCGTATACCGCGCAGGCTAAAGTGTACCATGTACATGTTGACCCTCAAATAAAAGGCTCTTGCCTTGTTACCAACTATCTGATAAAGTAGAATCTACTATGAATAATAATGAATTTACCTCCTCTACTACTTCTAGCAATGAACTAGAAAAACCCCAAGACCTAACACCAGCAGAAGTGCTGGAATACCGAAATAAGCGCATTGCACAGGAAGCAGCCGATGAGGCATATCTTCGTGTTATCAATTATATCCCAGGCAGCAAGGATAGAATAAGCGAAAAAATGGGAGATGTATTTTCTTCTCATAGGTCACCAGAGGTGTGCGCCGAGCTTGGCCTACCTCCCGAGGCATCTGATGATGACGTCTTTGCCGCAGCCCTCCAGGTGGAAATTAACGCGCTATGTGACACACTTGATTTACCACACACCGCAACAAACGCCGAAATCGAGGCAGCACTAGCACTTCGCGCTTACTCGACACCACTATAGTTTGACTATCCGAGACATAACATAAACACAGAGCTCCTTCTTGGCCTACTTTAATTAGCCAAGAAGGAGTTTTTGCGTTGATTTTATTGATTAAGGAGGCGAAAAGCAGAAACCAACAGAGAGAAGCCAGCCATCTCAATCCGAGCATTGCTATCACTGATACAGCTACAACAAAGCCGATAACGTATCGGTTATTTTTGTGCAAACAGCCCTTCCAGCTGCTCACCCAGCCGCACAATGTCGCTACGTTCACCACTACTTACACCAGCGAGTGCCCAGGTGTTAGCGGCAATGAATTCACGTGCTACGGCGTTCATCTGCTCGAGGGTCGTACCTTTGATCTCTTGCGGCACCTTGGCATAGTCCTTCACATAGCCATCCCAGAAGAAACGGCTGGTGTAGAATCCACTAATCTGTGCTACTGTTTGCGCCCCCATTTGGTAGCGCCCCAGGCCGTAGGATTTAGCTGCCTCAAGCTCTGCCTCGGTAATCTCACCACGCAGCACCGCTTGGAGCTCACTGACAATCAGGCTAAAGAGCCGCTCTGCCTTATCGCACTCTACCTCGCCACCAAAGTCCCAGCTGCTCTCATACTTGCCCACCGAGCCATCACTAAACATCCCATAGGCCATGCCCTGCTTGCGGGCTTTGCCAAAGATGCGCGAGTGCATGGTGCCCGTGAGGATGTGGTTGAGGCAGTCTAGCGCAGCATCTTCTTTGTCGCTAAGCTCGCGCGGGATCTCCATCGACCAACCAAAGGTGAGGTTGCTGGCCTCTTTGCGGCGGATGAGGGTAGGCTTACCACTGTGAAGTTCGTCGTGCGGCACCGCAAAGCGCTCACCACGCGGCAGTTGCCAGCTCTCGAGCATACGCTTGATTTGCGCCTTGCGCCCCGCCATTTTGCCAGCAATGACAAAACGAAGGTTATCGCTGGTGTGGGTGCGCCGGTAGTGCTCCTGAATATCGCTCAGCTGCACATGGGCAATGGTACGCACGCGCTGGTGGAAGGTGTAGATGTCATTCCCTAGCAGCTGCTGGATCTTGGGCCACAGCACTCGATTATGATTGTTAAGATAGCCGACAAGCTCGCTGCGCACATTACCCTTCTCGGCTTCGAGCTCCGTCTGGTTGAACTTTGGCTGGGTGATGGCCACCTGCTGCAACTGCAAAATACGCTCCCACTCGAAGTCCGCACAGTCCGCCACATATACCATAGACAGATCGCTCGTCCAAGCATTGTGGTAGGCACCGTTTTTGATAAACTCTGCCTCGTACTCGTGCTCACTCGCAAACTGAGCATTAGCGCCAAAGGCCATGTGCTCCATGATGTGTGCTGTCTCGTAGATGTCCTTGCTCGCAACATAGCGGTTGCCCGCCCGGAATTGGAACTGGAAGCTCATCACGGTTGCGCCAGGCACGTCGATGAGAAGGCCACGGGCACCATTGTTTAGCCTGACCTCTGTTACTGTGTGCTGCATCTAGCGGTTCTTTTTGCGATTCTGCCGCTGGGCTTTCTTTTTCTTGCGGGCGGCGTTACGTTTGCGGTTGACGTCGGCAGTAGTTGGTGCCGCTTTTGTTTTGGTAAAGTCCTGATCGCGATTCGCTTCCCCACTCGTGATCTCATTCACACCGCGCTCCACCGAGGTTTCGGCCAGGCGGGTAAGCTCGGTGTCGTGCTCGTTGTCGGTTGCCTCGCGAGTGATAGCATCTGTCTTGCGTACTTGGTAGATCGCGCGGAGCACCTCCGCCCGGAGATTAGCCTGCAGGCTATCAAACAGCTTTTGCGACTCAGCGCGGTACTCCACCAGCGGGTCGCGCTGGCCCACGCTGCGCCAGTGAATCCCCTCGCGCAGGTGCTGCATATTCTCTAGGTGCTGCATCCACAGCGTGTCGAGCACCTGCAGATACACTTCACGCTCAATACCGCGCAGTAGCTCGCTACCCAGTTCGTCTTCTTTGTCTTGATACAATTTTTTCGCCGCATCGAGTGCCATCTTGGTCCGGACACGGTCGCGCTTCTCGGCACCGATTTTCTTAATCTCGTCTTTGTCCAGTGGGAAGATCGCGCCAAACTCCTCAGCAAACTTCGGGTTTTGCTTGGCTGGTACCTCTGTGAGACTCTCTACTGCAGTACGCAGCAGGCGCTGAATTTCTGGCTTGATGTTGTCGCCATCGAGGATCTTGCGCCGCACAGTGTAGACCACTTTGCGGTGGCGGTTGATGACGTTGTCGTACTGAACAACATTTTTGCGCGCATCGAAGTTAAAGCCTTCGACCCGCTTTTGCGCCGCCTCGAGCGTCTTGCTGACCGCTTTGTTTTGGATGGCCATGTCTTCTTCTACCCCAAGGCGCTCCATCAGGCCGGCAATGCGCTCACCCTGGAAGATCCGCATCAGATCGTCTTCGGTCGAGACGTAGAATTGGGTGTCACCCGGGTCGCCCTGGCGGCCACCACGGCCACGCAGCTGGTTGTCGATCCGGCGCGACTCATGCCGCTCGCTGCCGATCACCACCAAGCCGCCAAGTTCCTTCACTCCTGGCCCAAGCTTGATGTCTGTGCCACGCCCCGCGATGTTCGTCGCTAGCGTCACGGCACCCTTCTCACCAGCGTGTGCCACAATCTCGGCCTCGCGCTCATTATTCTTAGCATTGAGGATCTCATATGTAATGCCCGCTTTGTCCAGCCACTGAGCGATCAGTTCATTCTTGGCAATCGAGCCCGACCCCACCAGCACCGGCCGGCCTTGTTCATGGTACTTCTTGATGGCAGCTGCCACGGCTTTGAGCTTAGCCTTTTCGGTTTTGTAGATAAGGTCTTGGTGGTCTTTGCGGGTAATTGGCTTGTTGGGTGGCACTACCACCACATCCAGGCTATAGATCTGCTGGAACTCCTCTGCCTCAGTAAAGGCCGTACCGGTCATACCACTGAGCTTCTTATACAGGCGGAAGAAATTCTGGAAGGAAATAGTTGCCAGCGTCATACTCTCTTGCTGAACGGGCACGCCTTCTTTGGCTTCGATTGCCTGGTGGAGGCCTTCGTTATAGCGGTTGCCGATCTTGAGGCGGCCAGTGTGCTCATCGACAATGATCACCTCGCCATCATTGGTCACCACGTAGTTTTTGTCCCGATGGAAGAGCGTCTGGGCGCGCAGAGCTTGGTTGATATGGTAGACACTGCGAACATACTCAGGGGTGTACAAATTTTTTATACCAAGGAGTTTCTGTACCTTGTCGATGCCACTGTCTGTTAATGCCACACTGGTGTGCTTTTCGTCAAGACGGTAGTCCTCTGGCACAAGCTTGGCAGCAATCTTGGCAAATTGGTAGTAGCTATCAGGGTTCTCGGCCGCGGGCGCACTAATGATGAGTGGGGTGCGCGCTTCGTCGATCAAGATGGAATCCACCTCGTCTACAATGGCAAAGTTGAGCTCGCGCTGACGCACCAGGCTAATCTCATTGACCATATTATCACGCAGGTAATCGAAGCCAAACTCGTTATTCGTCCCATAGGTAATGTCTGCCTCGTAAGCTTCGCGTCGTGTACAGGGGCGGAGCTTTTGCATGCGTGGATCAGTATGGTTCTCGTTGGTATACGTACCATCGTAGAGGAAGGACGCTTCGTTAATGATCACACCAGTGCTAATGCCCAGAGCGCTATAGATCTGCCCCATCCAGCCAGCGTCACGCTGCGCCAAGTAGTCGTTGACGGTCACGACGTGCACACCCTTGCCCTCGAGCGCATTGAGGTATGCTGCCAGAGTAGACATCAGGGTCTTACCTTCACCAGTCTTGAGCTCAGCCACGTTGCCTTCGTGTAGCACCATCGAGCCAATCAGCTGCACATCATAGTGCCGCTCACCAATCACTCGATCGGCCATCTCGCGCACCACTGCAAAGGCATCAGGCAGGATGGTATCGAGCGTCGTACCTTTCTTGTGTAGGCGCTGCTTGAGGACCTCTGTTTGCTTGGCTAATTCCTCATCTGAGAGTGCCTTATATTTAGGCCCAAGCTTGTTAATCTGGTCTACCTTCTTTTGCAGACGCTTCAAGATCCGCTTCTGCGGATCGCCAAAAATCTTCGTCAGTGCTTTTTGCTGTGTTGTTGCTGTTGCCATGGTGTCAAACTTCCCTCGCTTTCCTCTCTAAGCGGCCATTCAATTCAAAAAACTCCCCTCATTATACCGGGTTTGCGGCTATTTGGGAAGGGCACGGAGCTGGAGTTGCTCATATTACTGTTATCTTAGAGTTCGCGATCCATCGCATCGTCCCGCGAGTCGTGATGGGGAGATCGCGGTATGGGAGTGTCCTTGGGTGGATAGATATTTCCTGGTGCTGGTACGATTGGATCGACCAATACCGAATATGCACTCAATACCTTCGGATTATCCGCTTCTCTTAATATGTCACACAGCAGGACGGCAAAACGCCCTATTTTCTGTGCTTTCCTTCGCAGGATATGTTCGTGTTGTGCTGCACTAGGCTCAGCATCGCCCCCCCCCCATTTACGAGAGCAAGCGACTCCTCTTGTAGTTCGTCTAGCTTTGTACGCGACATTTCCTTATCCGTCATATTTATTATTATACTATAACCTCAATCAAAACATGTATACTGATGGCTCACTCTCAGCAGGTTCTGCAATCGAGGCACAGCAAAAGACCAACACTCTCTGGAGCATTGGTCTTTCGTAGGCGAAGGCTTCGTCTACTCCGTAGGATGATCCTGCTCGCGCTCGAAGCTGCGCTTGAAGCGAGCGAGAAGGCCACGGCGACCGAGGTGTGGCAGCTGGTTTTGCTTATATTTGCGCAACTGGCCAGCCAGTTTGCGCTCGACAATGTCGGTGGCGGCCAGGACGTTGAGCGTAGAGTCTTTGGCCTTGATGGTTTGGTCTGGCACAGTAATGACTACCTCTACCTCATATTTATTACCATGCTCGCCATTAATCTCCTCAATGCGTACCATAGCGCTCACGGTCTTGCGAGCGTGGCGCGACACCATGCGGTCAAGCGCACCGATCTTCTTGCGGATGTATTTTTTGGTTGGCTCGTCTGGCGAGTATTTGCCAATACCGGTAATGTCGATGTTTGCGATCATGCTGACCCCTTTCGTGTTAGCAACTTGTGCTTATAGTATAGCATGGTTGAGGAGAAAACAGGGGTTGTTATGAGTAAATTATCAGCGCAGAGAGAGATGTTCGGCCAGCAATCCCATCCGTTCGGCCATCTTTTCGCGCAGTTCTTTAATATGGTCAAGCAAGGCCTTCGTCTCGCTCTTCGGCGATGTCTCTACGCGGCAGTGCGCCCCTTCGATGAGATTTCTGACATCATGCAACTCTCGTGCATCAGCCTCTGCGCGCTCCATGTCTTGCTCACCGTTTTCATCTACCGATTTAAAAAACGTGTACGGCTCACTGTCGAGCTGATCTGTCTGGCTGCCATAGATACGCTCAATTTGCCCCTGGCCATCATGGCCATTCTTCGGGCGACCGACCTTCGAGCGATACACCACCCAATCATTACTATCAGGTGTCATAATGGTGACAGATGGGTCCAAAACGACCGACATTTCATCAAGCACAACGCCAGACACCGCTATATACTCACCCCCGCGGCCTGTCAAAAATATAGTACGCTCAGTGGCGTTGGTTTCACCATCTTTGCTGATCTCTGGGTTGGTTTGGATACGACGCTCCTGCAATGCACCTGGCCTATGTTTGGCATACTCAAAAGGTTCATCGGTGAGTACACGGCCCATTCTAGCCTGTAGCTTATATGCAATCCCCGACAGGTCTTGTCGTTCTCCGCTTCTTGGGTCTCTTGCTGGCTGATGTTCGTTCATTCTTGCTCCTTTATTACACAATTCTTGTCCTATAGTGCAGTATATTGTGGGTAATGTCAAATGGTTGTGAGCTGAGCTGTGTCGCTACGTCATTTTACGTTTGCTGATTGTGGTAGCGCAGCAATGTCTGGTACTTCGCCTCTACCTCAACGGTGTGCGCTGCAAGGCTATTGAGCGCTTCTATCAGGCGGCCAACCCGTCGTAGACTATCGACTGGGACGAAACTACGCACAGCCCCAGCCTGTGGTTCGGTCGATAGTTCATCAAAATGAGCTGGGGCAAGATGCGCCACATATGGCTGCATTGTCTGGCGATCGACCATGCGGCGATACGCACTTGTTTGGCCCGTTAGCCGATACACGTCAACCGCTTGGCCACCCACACAGCGGTCGGTTGTGCGGTCAACATAGCCAGAAACAATGAGTGTTGTGTCGCGGAGCGGATAATCCTCTCTCGCATGTGTACCAACATACTGGACAGCTCGATGCTCTACCACAGGCTCATGATACTGCCACTCAGGAAGGACGTGAGTTTCTATCGCTTCCCACCGCGCAGCCCGGGCAAATGCTGCACCGGTGATGTGCCGTACCACCACTTGGCCAAACCACGCTGCTGCGTACCGCATGGAAGAAGCAAAACGCTCATCGTGTGGGCCGTTCGCTTCGAACGCCACTGGCTCCCCTACTTGCGGTGCGCTGCGCCGATTGCTTCGCTAATGGAGACGTAGTCGTCTCGGTCGAGCAGCTCTACCAAGCCTTCATTGATATCGCCCACCACCTGTGGCCCTTCAAACATCAGCGCCGTCACCAGCGCGACGAGGCTCGCGCCAGCCCGGATCTTTTCGTACGCATCCTCCGCCGTAAAGACACCGCCCACACCAATGATGACAAAGCGGTCGCCATACAGCGCATACGTCTTGTGGATAAGCCGCGTGGTAATAGCCTGCGCTGGCCGGCCGCTAAGGCTACCGGGAGTATCATCGGGCAAGACACTTGGGTCAGTGAGCTTGCTGCGATCTTTAACGAGGTTGCCGATCGTCAGACCCGCGACATTATGCTTATCGATAATGGAGAGTAGTTTGGCAAACTGCGTCCACGTCTTATCCGTTGGCATTTTGATAAAGACGGGGCGCGAGAGCTCTAGCTCATCCACCGCAGTGAGGAGTTTCTTGAGGCGAGCGGGTGTGGTGAAAGGCTCGCCGCCATAAGCATTAGGGCAGGAGATGTTAATCTCGTACAGTGGTGCGCAACCAGCTTCTTCAAGCTGGCGAAGGCTATCGCAGTAGTCGGCAATCGCTTGCTTGGGGCGGACTTGCTTAGGGCTGTTCGTCTTGGCTACGGATACGCTCAGCGGAAAGTCGCGCCAGACCCGTGGTGAGTAGCTGCGGATCTGCTCAATCGCCTTGGCAACGCCGCGATTCGCCAAACCAACATTCACGACAATCGACTGCTCACTAGCCAAGCGACGAAACCACGGCTTGGGATTGCCCTCACAAGGCACGGCCGTTACCGAACCGCCAATCTCAAAGCCGCAACCAATTTTCTTTGCCACAGAGGGTAGATCAAAATCTTTATCCAGCCCAGCAGATAGGCCGATAGGATTAACAAAGTTGAGACCAAGAATAGTCTGCTCGAGGCGAGGATTCTTATAGCGCCAGCCACTAAGGAGCTGCTCACCCCGAATGGCATGCAGTGCCCGCGCCGTCCAGAGCATCGACTGGTGCGCTGCATCGGGCTGCCGCCGGAAGAGAAACGGCTTGGCAACTTTGGCATAGCCTTTGCGGCTCATTTTTCTGATTGTGCGCCCCATCTAGAGTACCTCCCTGTTATTCAGATATGGCTGCAGCACCGTTGGCACGCGGAGCTGGCCATCCGTTGTTTGATAATTCTCGATAATCGCTACGAGTGCGCGAGCCAAGCTCACTGCGGTACCATTGAGGGTATGTACCACCTGGAGCGAGCCATCGGCCCGGCGGACGCGGATGCCAAGGTTGCGTGCCTGGAAGTCGGTGCAGTTACTGCAGCTGGTAAGCTCGCGGTAAGCTCCATCAACAGGCGACCAATACTCGATGTCATACTTCTTGGCAGCTGGTGCACCCAGGTCTCCCGCCGCGATATTTACCACGTGGTATGGCACGCCCAGGCTCTGCCAAATCTCCTCCTCCAGCGCGAGGATTTTCTCATGCATCTGAGCCGACTGCTCGGGCAAGCAATAGATATACATCTCTAATTTGTTGAACTGATGAACCCGAAACAGCCCGCGGCTAAACTTCCCGGCAGCGCCAGCCTCCTTGCGGTAGCAGGGGCTGTAGCCAGCGTAGAGGAGCGGTAAGTCCTTCTCGCTTAGGATCTCATCGGCATGGAAGCCTGTCAGTGGGGCCTCGGCTGTGCCAATAAGCATAGTGTCTTCACCCTCAATAAAGTACTCGTTGCTCTCCTTATCGCTCTTGGGTGCAAAGCCCGAACCACGCGCCACGCGGCCACTCACCATGTGCGGCACCGTCATGGGGCGAAAGCCTTTGCTTACAAGGAAGTTAAGAGCATATTGGTAGATGGCGTTCTCGAGCAGCATGAGGTCGCCCAGCACATAATAAAACTTCGTGCCAGCCACCTTGGCACCGCGCTCGAAGTCGAGCCAACCCCGGCTCGTAGCGAAGTCGAGGTGATCTTGCGCCGACTCACGCCGCTTGCCCCACTGCTTGACCTCCACACTGTCTGCCTCGCCACCCAGCGGCACATCTGGCAGGGTGATATTTGGCACTGCCTCAAGCTGAGTAAAAAAGTTGTTCTCTATGGTGCGCAGCTCTTCCTCTAGTGTGGCGAGCTCGGCTTTGAGCGCCTTGCCTTTGGCGATGAGTTCTTGGCTGGGTTTGCCGCCCTTCATTTGAGCGGCTGTCTCGTTGCGCGTGGTGCGCACAGCATCCACCCGCTGCTGGAGCTCCCGGCGCTGATCGTCGCACGCGAGAAGCGCAGCGATGGACACCTCATAGCCCTTATGGCGCGCTGCTGCCTGCACCTCGTCGGCATGCGCGCGAATATAACGAATATCTAACATAACTATATTATATCAGATACCACGCCAAGCGTAATGGCAATTTGTTCGATAAAACTTCCGGGCACGATGGCCACCCAGCCACGGTACTATTGGGCAGATAGCACGGCCTGCAGACCCCCATTTTTGCCTCACTTTTCTACTCTCGAGCACTCCATGAGCTAGGAGAAACTAACACAGAACCAGCCCTAGGAGCTGGTTCTGTAGAGGTTGGTAGTGGGCTGCCTAGCTTAGTCTGATATCTTGACGATGCTGAGGCTTGCATCGGTGATATTCGCGTCTTGGCCAGCCGAGTAGACGACAAGCTTGAGCGGCGTCCCGGCCGTTACTCGCATCAGGCGAGTGTACGGCATAGTAAAGCGGTAGCCGTGTTGGTTGTGGCTCCACACCCCTTCTGGAGTGTCGCGGGCTGTATCGTTGACAGCCTGGTATACACCACGGTCCGACGATGTATCGTTCAGGCGAATCCGCGATTGGATGAGGTAGACACCATCACTTGGTGCGATGTACGATTTGCTCCCGGCATCCCATGACCCGCCACCGTTGTTTGTCACGACGGTCTTGAGTGGCACTGGCGCAAAGGTATCCTTGGCAATCGTTGCAGCCGTCACGCCGCCATTACCATTGCCAAGCGTTGCCGTAAAGATGGTCATCTGGGGGAGGCTCCGCCATTCCATGTCGCAGTTTGCGGCCGACTTCTTCGACAATATTTGGCCAACCGTGCCACCCGCCGGCACCGTGCTACCCGCAAAGGTAAGGCCAAGCTGAGAGGTGCCATTGCCCGTGACGGTCATATTTGGTGAGCATGGCTGAGTGCTGTTGGTAACATTAATCGTTGCGTTGGTGCCATCCTGGCCTTTGGGTCCAGTAGCACCTTGCTGCCCCTGGATACCCTGTTGGCCTTGTGGGCCTGGCTGACCAGCATCGCCCTTTTCGCCCTTGAGGTCGGTGTAGGCAATGAGGTTTTGCCAGGCTGTTTCGCCAGTGTAGCGCCACTGGATGTAGAGTGTGCCCTTCTGGAGCTCGATGGTTCGGCCATCGGCACCAGCTGGGCCGGTTTGGCCCTGCGGACCTTGCGGGCCGGGTTGGCCTGGTTGTCCTTGTGGGCCAGTGTCTCCTTGGTCACCCTTCGGGCCGGGTACGCCTCTTTCTCCTTGTGCGCCAGGTGTACCAGGTACACCCTGCTCACCCTTAGCGCCAGTGTCGCCCTTCTCGCCCTTCTCACCTTTTTCACCATTTTTGCCGTCTTTGCCGTCTTTGCCAGGTTCGCCTTTATCACCTTTGGCGCCTGGTTCACCCTTTTCGCCTTTTTCGCCCTTAGCGGCCGATGCACCGTCTTTGCCATTGGCCCCGTTTGCACCGTCCTTACCGTTGGCACCATTCGCGCCGTTTGCGCCATTCTTGCCAGCTACACCACGAGCACCATCACGGCCACGTGCACCGTCTGCACCATCGCGGCCATTGGTACCATCTGCACCACGAGCGCCACTCGCACCAGCCTCACCGCGCGCACCTTGCTCGCCTTTTGCCCCGCGCAAGTCCTCGACCGAGGCAATATCGTGCCACGCGCCATTCATAAATTGCCACTGGATCTTCCCATCATGCTGGCGCAAGCTCACTTGGTCTGGCTGCACACCCTTGAAGCCGCTATTGTAGCTGTAGCTCCATGGCCACCACCACCAAAGTAATATAATGATGATTAATAATATACCAAACAAGACAAATACAAGCGAACGACTTGCAAATTTTTTGCGGTGTTCATTCATAGCTATACCCCTATTTATACCCTTTTGTCTGATTATAGCACAAGCATTATAAAATTAAAGGGTAATAGCTTCTCGGCCTTCGAGGCTTGGCTATTTTGGGTCGCTTCTCTTGCTCTATCTCTGTTAGGTTTATGCTAGCACCTCTCTGAGCTAGCCAAAAGCCCGCTTTGCCTACCACAGCAAAGCGGGCTTGAGACTCTTCGTATCTATGCAGTTTACTCTGTGCGGAGCGCTTCGATTGGGTCAAGCTTCGCAGCCTTGCGGCTTGGCAGCCAGCCAGCAATGATTGCCACCAGCATCAGGCCAGCCACTACCGCAGCAGCATGCTCTGGTACAAAGACGAGGAGCTTATGATCGCCAAATCCGAGCTTCTCTGAGATAACCGGGTTGAGCGCTACACCAGCGCCCCACGCGCCCAGCACACCCAGCGCACCACCCAGCAGGCCAACCCAGGCTGCCTCGTAGCGGAACAAGCGGCCAATATCGCGCCGGCTAGCGCCCAGTGCCTTCATCAGGCCAATCTGCTGCGTCCGCTCCAGCACCGAGATGTACTGCGTGTTGACGATGCCAAAAATACTCACTATCAGCGCCAGCGCACCAAAGCACAGCACAATCGCCTGCAAGATATCGACAAAGCGAAAGAGTGTCTGCTGCAGATCCTTGGCAGTGGCTGCAGCGTAACCATCCTGCTCGAGGGACTTCTTGGCGGCTTCGGCATCCTGCTTGGCAACCGCGGTGGCAGACATGTACTTTTGGTATTGGCTCGTGCCCTTGGTACTATAGTCGCTCAGCTCGCGGGCTACTTTGGCATTAATCCCAATGCCGCGCATTGCTTGGGTTTGGTCGGCCGATTTGCGCGTCACGGCCGCAATGGTAAAGGTCTTGTGCAGCTCCTTGCCATTGATCAGCTCATTCACCCCAGCCTGCCCCTTCTCAGCAAAGACCTGACCAAGCGTTGCTTCATCAATCTTCTGCGGCATTTGCACCACTGTGACGGTCAGTTGTTTGCCCACCATCTGGGCAGGTGATTGCCCAAGCGTCTCGGCATAGCTCTCGGGGATGACGGCTTCGCCAGCCGCGAGCTCAGTACCCTTGCCCAGCTGTTTGCCAGCCACGACTTCGGCCGCGAGCGCACCATCAAAGACGCTCACATCACTGCTGTATTTCTTGTCTTTCTTGGCCGCAAAGCTCACATATTTGGGCTGGAGCTGGTAGACCGGCCCGACCTTCTCGAGGTCGGTGCGGGCCGCCAGCTTGTCGATGTCTTTTTGGGTGAGGGCTTTATAATCATTGCCATAGCGGTTGATACTATCAGGGTTATACTCACGCAGGTCAGCCTGCTGGCCCGATTGTACCCCGATGAGCCGCTTGTCTTTGACGACAAACACCGCCTTGGCATCAATATTGCTGCTAATCAGCCGGTCAATATACTGGCGTGCACCCTCGCCCGCCATCAAGCTCGCCATAATGGCAAAGCCGCCAACCGCGATAGCGATACTGGTAAGCAAGGTACGCATCTTGGCTCGGCGCAGGTTGCGGCCAGCGCGGCGAATGATATCAGTCGTCTTCATGGTTAGTCTGCCCTCCTTGTTGTTGGCTTGGTGGTTGTAGATTTGGCTTTTGCAGTAGCACTTGTGGCTTTTTTCGCCGTTTTCTTAGGCTGCGTGGTAGGTGCTGTGGCTTTGGTTTTGCGACGAGCTGGCGCTTTTTTAGCCTTGGGAGAAGCTGTAGTCTTATCCGTAGCGCTGTCGTGATCAATCACCCCATCTTTGATACGAATAATACGCTGGCAGCGCTGCGCTAGATCCTCGTCGTGTGTGACGATGATGAGCGTCGCACCATGCTCCTTAGCATAATTAAAGAGCAGGTCTTCCACCACTGCAGAAGTTGCTGAGTCGAGATTGCCCGTTGGCTCGTCGGCAAAGAGAATCTGCGGCTCGGCAGCAATTGCTCGAGCGATCGCTAGGCGCTGCTTTTGCCCACCACTAAGGTCCTTGGCTCGCGCTTTGATCTTATCCTCCAGGCCAACTGCCTCGAGCGCCGCCACAATACGCCGCTTGCGCTGACTGCGCGGCACACCTGCGGTCTCGAGCGACAGGCTCACATTGTCGTAGCAGCTCTCGCCGCCCTCCACAAAGAAACTCTGGAAGATGAAGCCCATTGTCCGCGCTCGAAAGCGGTCGGTCGCCTTGCGCTTGAGCCGCAAGATATCCTCACCGTTGATGACCACCTCGCCCTGCTGCGGCTTATCCAGGCCAGAGATGGCGTGCATCAGCGTGGACTTGCCCGAGCCCGACTTGCCCAGCACTGCTACGCTCGACCCCTCCTCAATTGCAAGGCTCACGTCCTTGAGGGCAGTGAAGGTGTTTTTCTTCTTGCCGTAGACTTTTGTAATGTTTTTTATTTCGATCATTGCGCCTCCATAAGCTGCTAATGTTAGTGGTAATTATACCGCAATCGCCCGGCGAGAGCAAACGAAGTGAACAACATTGCAATGTTTTTTCTAGCGCTTCAGAAGCAAAATTATAACAAGGCTGAATCTAGAAACCTTGCATATATGAACTAATACTCCCCCTATTTCATCTGGGTAGAGTACAAAAACGCGTTGCCATAAAAACACCACTATACTCATTCAAACGAAATGCCAAACGATCTTGAGCATGATCTCTAGAAGGCCGATGTCTTCAAAAAAATTCACTCCCCTGCTCAATAGGACGTGAGGCAAGTCTGAAAACAAGCTATGGAGAAATTACACCGGTGCCAACGCACCCATCGCAAGCAGGATGATGAGCAATGTACTCAGCACCAAGCGGTAGGCGACAAACTTATCAAATGAATTACTCGAGACAAAGCGCAGCAGCCACGAGATCGCCACATACCCCACCACGAAGGACACAACAATCCCCAGTATCATCTGTGGCCAGCCAATCAAGTGGCCAATCTGGTGTGATTGTGTGATGGCCTCCAGCCCACCAGCTGCCATCAATGCCGGAATCCCCAGGAAAAAGCTCATCCGTGTGGCAGTCGTGCGGTCGATATCGCGGAACAACCCCGAGGCAATCGTCGCTCCCGAGCGCGACACCCCCGGGATGAGTGACAAGCACTGCATCAGGCCCATTGCCATGGCATCGCGCCAGGTGAGGTTGCGCTCATGGCGTGTCTCGCGCCCCCGGCGGTCGGCCAAAAACAGTACAATACTCCAAATCATCAGCCCAGCCGCCACAAACCACAGGCCGCGCAGTACCGTCTCGATCGTGTCCTTCAGGAGCAGCCCCACCACTGCAATCGGCAGCGAACCAATGATGACGTACCATCCCATTCGATAGTGAAACGTCCGCGCCCGCGGATTCACCACACCAGCACACCATGCCGAGGCAATGCGCCAAATATCCTGCCAGAAATAGACAATCGCCGCAGCAATCGCCCCAATCTGCACCACCGCCGTAAAGGCGACAAGCCCCGGGTCGCTCACCGAGTAGCCCAGCAGCTTCTCGGCCAGCATCAAGTGGCCCGTGCTCGAGATGGGCAAAAACTCAGTAATCCCCTCGACAATGCCAAGAATAATAATATGAAGCCAATCCATAATGTGTTTTCCTTATGTCTCGTACCAAGTATACCAAGTTCGCCACAAAGCACCAAGCCGGAAATAAAAAAATAGTGATCACGCCAGTCTGTATCTAAAAGCCACGCACGATTGTTGACAGTGAGATTTTGAGACTCAAGCTGGCACAATTTGACACAGAGTTCATATATTGATATATATATTAACTTTTGCTCGAAGTTTGGTTACAAGGGCAAGAGTTGCCCTTTGCTTCGAGCTCACTTCTTGAAAGGAGGTGAGAAAGATGAAACCAGAGATGTGGTGTATAGTCATCATACTTAGTATGATGCCGTTTACGCTAATCCTTTTGCTTATCGCCAGCGTTTTTGAGAAGCAAGAGTGGTACAAGGCACTCAAGTGTTATGCATTTTTGAGCCTTGTCATAGATATCATCTCAGTCATCATCCTGCGGCGCTGCAGACCTATCGATATACTACAGCCGATAGATTTAGCTATCGTGGCAGTAGCCTATGCGTGTAGCGTCTGCACCATCTTCTCCTTTGTGTCTTTGTGGCGCATCAGAAGGTGGCGCAAGAAGCGTCACAGTCAGGGCAAATAGCCCATCAACATAGCTCACTAAACCATGTCTCGACCTGATCGTAGTGCCCTTAAGTACACTCTCGGGTTGAGATATATCCGGATTCAGTTTGAGCATGGTTGGTGGGCTATGTTTGTGGCCGATCTATTTTCGTTCTTACACTCAGAAGCGACCACGACGAGAGATGGCCGCTTCTTTGTTTTTGCAGAAGAAAGACTGAACAATAGATGCGCACTGAAGCAAGCAAAGCAGGAGGCTCTACCACCCGCCGCCACCTCCGCCGCCGCCACCACCGCCAGAGAAGCCACCACCAGTCGAGCCACCGCTCGACGACGAGAAGTCGCTCGAGCCAACAGAAGTAGAATCGGACAAGCTACTCACACTCGAGACAAACATTGCTGCATTGAAGGCACCGTGGCCAGCATACCAATCGGGCTGGGTGCCTACTTCCTCATAATACTGCCCCAGCTGCTGGCTCCACTGCTTCTCTTGGCCAAAGAGCACGGCATAGGGCAAGACCCGCTCGTAGAGTTTGACGAGCTGAGCGTGGTTGCCAATATCCACCTTCTCGGCGGTCTCGGGGCTCTGCAATAGGCGCAGGCGGTCAGCCTCGGCGTAGCGGATATACATCTTGAGCCCCAGCAGGTAGCGGCGCAATGCCAGCCCCTTATCCGACAGTGGCTTAGCAAAGCCCAGCTTACCAATGAGAATCGCTATAAAGATCCCTGGGAAGAAGAGGAATTGCAGCCCGCTGAGGAACGGCACAAACATCGTCGCTGCACCCAGCACCAGCACTAGCGTGCCCAATACACTCGCAAGGATGCGGAAACCCCGTGTACCCTTCCGGCTTGTGTCGCGCAGCTTGTATGTGTGGTCGATGAGATTATCGAGCTTCTTGGCATTATCACTCAGGCGGAAGGCGTAGGAGGTATTGTTGCGCAGCGTCTTGAGGTTGATGCGCTCACCCACCGCAGGCAGGTGACCAAAGATATCGCCCAGAATCTCTTGTTCCTCGGGGTGGAGGCTGCTCACATCCTTGACGACTTCAAGCTTGTACTGCGCCCGCGAGAAGAATGTCTTGGGCTTGACCTCGATCAAACGAATGTAGTGCCGCACCGCCCAGTCGATCATCTGCGCTGCCATGGCTGAGCCCTTTACCATCCGGAATGGCCGCACGATCTCTGCCGCTGTCGTCACACTTGTGCTCGGTGGTGGCAGGTATTCTGGCACAATCGTCCCTAGCTCCTTGCTCCGGCCAATCGCCCGCTGATAGAGCCAATACACTAAGCTTGAGACCAACCCCAGCACCAGCATACTCACAAAGAATATAAGTGGAAGGAACGCCTCCAACCGCTCTTGAAACACCTCCCCCGGCGTCTTCTTATATTCCGCAAACGTCCCCTGCGGGAAGCCCACTGCCAGCGTCATACCAGCATATGGTGGGAGATAACCCACCGAGGCAGTTATGGTGTCGACACTCGGTGACGTGACGGTGCAGGTGGTGCGACTCCCCTGCTTGCCAGTGTAGCACTGTGGCGTCGTCCGGCTGATGGCGGCAAGCTCGGGGCTCAGCTTGAGCGTAATACTGGCATTACTAATGGGCACGCGCCACGACGTACCAATCACATCCCAGTAGAACTCATTCTTCTGTGTGTCGCCATAGTTCCACGTCACATCGCGCTGGGTATAGGTAATGACGTACGTCTTACTCCCCGAGACATACGTATCTTTGTTGCCAATGCGCAGGGTATTGCCCGACCAACTATACTCATAATCATTACCATTCTCATCCTGCACCGAGCCAAGCGCAAAGCTCGTGTGGTGGCTCTTATATCGCGTAACGAACTCCGGCGCGAGGCCGTGGTTCTGCTCTGGTGGGAAGTTTGCCGTAATGGTGAGCTTTGTCTTGAGGGTGGAGCGCTTCTCGCTATCGCGCCCAAGCTCCATATCAACCGCATATTTGGTAATGGTGAAGTTATCTTTGCTGCTGCTCGATGATGAATAGGCTCGTACCGATGTATCGGCCTGCATTGGCACTGCCCCGAGCGCGGTGCCCAGCAGCACCAAGCAGACACCGATTGCAGATATCACGCGTGTCGTTCTCATACATCGATTGTGCGCCATGCAGCGAGGAATGTCAAACGCGAGCATCGCTCAAGGATCACTGGTCTATGTAGCGCCTAGACCCTGCAACTTACCGCAGCCTGCTATGCTGTCCTGTCGATGGAATATTTGCCAGGATCAACCTCTCGTCGGTCTCAGCCAACCAGCGCCAAGGCCAAAAATTGACTGCCACCAACTAGTCTATTCATCCTCAAATATCCTCACCAATCACTTCCTTCCACCCCTGTTAATCTCTGTTCAAGCTATACTGCTTATGCTGTGATATTGCAAATGGTTATGCTATACTCACAGGCAATACCTAGTGGCTAATTGGCGAGGTGAGGAGTATAGCAGGAGTGAGACGATATTGGACGGATTTTCGGTTTGCAAGCGTGGCAGCAGTGGTGGTACTGGCGGTTGGCTTTGTGCAGCTGCACCAGGTGGCAATGGCCGAGCCCACCACGAATTCCAGCTCCAATTCATCCACCAAAAAAGATAATAAGCCCGACATCTGCGACCCCAACACGATGCGCTTTAAGACTACAGCGCTGAGTTCCCCGACCGACAAAGCCCGCGCCGCTAAGGCCCTCGCCAACCTCCGCGGCCTCATGCAGCCCATCCGCAACGCTGGCGATGGTAGTACCATCACCGCCGCCAAGCAGTACGGCACGGACTACACTGGCGAGATAAAGGGCTCATTCCAGCTCAAGAACAGTGGTAGCTATGCCACTGGTAATCCCACGCCTCTCTCCGTTACTTCACCGTCATCTGTGCCAGGCACCTACCGCGGCAAAGTCTCGGGCAAGGCGCCCACCGGTGGGAGTCGCGTCGTTAAGGCCTTCCGCGCTACCGATGCCGAGTATGAGCAAGGCAAGGTCACCCCTGCCCAGGTGCAAGGTGACGGCAGCTGGACACTCGACCTCTCGCCGGTCGATGGCAGCATTGGTGGCGAGTGGCGCTTCCGTCTCTACGATGCCAGTAGCGGCCAACCCCTCGGCGAGAGCTGGCCGCGCGTCACGGAGTACCAAAATGTCGAGGTCCAATCATATGTCATCACCGACCAAACCTACCTCGTTGCCAAGCAAGCCGCCAACACCAACCGTACCTTTAGCTTCCCGGGTACCGAGAAGGGCCACAAAATGCTGCGTCTGGTGGATACGCGCAGCAACAAGATCCTCGCTGAGTACTTCCAGCCACAGCTGGCGGGGCTGATCCGCTCGTACGAGTTCTCGCCTGGCCAGGATGGTTACGGCACTCATCGCGTGCACTATTCATTTATGTACGATCAGTCGCTGGCGCTGCTTGTGGCGGTTGGTGCGGGCGATAAAGCAATGGCAGACCAGCTCGTCAATGGCTTCAAAACCATCCAGATCAAATCCGGTCGGTCGCGTGGTGCCTTCCCCTCCAGCGCCCACCAGCTCGACCCCAGTAACCAGCAGGCGCGCTATTATACTGGCGGTGTAGCCTTCGTCCTCTATGCGCTCATCCGTTACCAAGAGAAGTTTGGTGATATCAATGGCGTTAGCAGCATGGTGCGCTCTGCCCTGGCCTGGGTCAAGACCAAGAAAAGTACATCCGGCCCCGGTGCTGGCCTCTATCGCGGCGGTACAAATATCAATGACGATGATAACAATAAGCAGTTTGAGATCGCCTGGCACTCCACTGAGCATAATACCGACCTCTGGCATGTGTATGAGCGAGCCTCGCAAGTCTACGGCGACGCCAGCTACCGCCAAGAGGCCGACAGCCTGGCCAAAGTCATTATGGAGAAGCTGTGGAATAAAGCCGAGAACCGTTTCGACCAAGGGCTTGACGACCATGCCAAAGCGCTCGACACCTCCAGCTGGGGTTCTATCTTCCTCAACGCAATCGGCGAGTACGACAAAGCCAAGGTCTCGCTAGCCTACACGCGCAACTTTGCCATGAGCCGCGCCGGCTCTCAGGGCTACACTCCATACCTGACTGGCACGTACACCCCCACCGTCTGGTTCGAAGGGACATTCGGCGTCACTCAGGCCTACAACGTCGCAGGCGACAAAGACGAAGTCGCTGCTAGCGCCCAGCGAACGTACCGCTCCCAAGGGGCTAATGGTGCCTGGCCCTACGTCACCAATGTCGACGAAGCGAACCAAATGACGAATGCTTACTCCGTAGCCTCTACTGCTTGGTACTTGCTGGCTACTGCCTACCCCGACGCCATTTGGTCAGAATGCCGCACCGACAAAAAGCCCGACGAGAAGAAGCAGCCACCAATGGTGCGCCACATCGGCAAGGTCACCCTAGACAAGTTCCTCGCTGGCGAAGACAAGCCACTGTGGGTCTTCATCCTTATCTCGCTACTTGCTCTCTTGGTTGGCATTGCCGCGCTTATTCTCTACCTTATCCGGCGTTATCGCGCTAAGAATGCTGCCACCACACAGCTGGGTAGTAAAGATAATAACAGCCCTCCTGGTGGGCCACCAAGCCCTGGTAGTGGTAGCAACACACCTCCACCAAGCAGTCCACCACCCGCAAGCGGCCCATCAGCCAGCAGCGACCTGGGCGGCCTCGCAATGAGCGCCCCACCACTCACCACTACCCCGCCACCACGCCGCCCTGGCACAGCACCCAGCCGCGGCACCTCCATCGCCGTCCAGAGTGGCACCTCGCACCACGCATCACCACAACCTGCGCCAAGCAGCCCACCACCACGACCACCAAGTGTATCGGGTTAGCTCGTAGCAAGAAACCACCAGTAAACACTGGTGGTTTTGTTTGTGCAAAAGGCTTCTTGTGCTTATATTGTGGTGATCTTGCCCTTCTAATACTCTCCTGCTCACATCGTGTTAGCTCTTGCATAACAGATTATCAAGCGAATTATCAGTACAATACCACCATTCTCGCCTAGACTATTTTAACTAACAAGCTTCAGTACAAGCTAGTGAGTTTTCGCTATTTTTTGTGCGCACATCATAGCTAATGTGTGCTATCGTACATGGGAGCATACTGATGTGCCACGGTCTACGTATTTGCCATTGCAATTCCCCACTCATCTCACATGAGTGGTGCATGAAACATCATAGGCTACAAAAGCCAGGCTAATCCAGCTTCACCCCTGAATACACCGCCCGCGTCGTCTCGTCGATGTCGCTTTTGAGCTGTGGGAATGGCACACCTTCGCGCGCTGTAACGCCTTCAAAAATCCAGAAGACACGCTCGCTAAAGCCCCAGCCACAGGCCGGCGGCATACCATATTCCAGCATTTCCACGTAGTCGATATCTAGCATCATCGCTTCCTCGTCACCAGCATCGCGCATCTGCTGCTGCTCCACAAAGCGGTTCAGCTGGTCGATCGGGTCATTCAACTCACTAAAGCCGTTGCCAAGCTCGCTGCCGGCAATCACCGGCTGGAAACGCTCCACCGTCTGCGGGTTATCCGGGTTAGTCTTAGACAGCGGGCTGATAAACTTGGGCGTATTAACCAGCCAGACCGGCCCAGCCACCGTCTTGCGAATATTCTTCCACAGTTTATCGATGCCGCGCGGGATGGAATCGGTCTTTTCTACCTCTAGGCCATGCTCTTTCAGCTTAGCAGCGACTTCCTCAATCGTGGTATTATACACATCAATATGATAATGCTTGTGGATCACCTCGGCATAATCCCACACCTGCCACTGGCCGCTCATATCGACCTCAAACTCACCCAGGGTAAACTGCAGCGTGCCAAAGGTTCGCTCCAGCACATACTTGTACATGTCTTCCATAAAGCGCATGCCTCGCTGCCAGTCCCAATAGGCGGCGTACCACTCCATGGCGATATGCTCAGGCAGGTGCTCGTCCGAATAATTCTCGTTGCGAAAGCGCGGGCCAATATCGTACACCTTCTCAAACCCGGCCCCCAGCAGGCGCTTGAGCGGCAGCTCGTGGCTAATCCGTAGGTAAAACTGCTGGTTATCCAGCGCATCCATGTGGGTCACAAATGGGTTGGCATCCGCCCCACCGGTGGTGTGCTCCAGCACCGGCACATTGACCTCAGTAAAGCCATGTTGGTTGAGGTAATCGCGCGTCGCCTGCCAGAACGTGCTGCGGCGATAAAAGCGCTGGCGCACCGCCGGGTTAACATTCATATCCACATAGCGGCGGCGGAAACGCTCTTCTTTATTCTCGAGCTTTTCGGGCATTGGCCGCAGGGCTTTGGTCAGCAGCCGCAGCTCGCGCACCCCCACCGAAATCTCACCCGTCTTCGTCCGCAGCACTGTGCCAGTCGCCTCGACAAAATCGCCCGTGTCGAGTAGCCGCAGCTGCTTCATACCCAGGATACCGCGCGGAGCGTCGAGCTCGGCCATGGTATCGCGCTGCAGGTAGAGCTGCACTGCACCGCTCGCGTCTTGCAGCTTGATGAAGGCCAATTTGCCAAAGCTGCGGATAGACACCACGCGCCCAGCCACCGCCACCTCCTGGCCAGCCAGTTCGTCGTACTGCGCCACCACTGTCGCACAGTCGTGTGTGCGCTCGGTGTGTGCTGGGTAGGGGTCGATGCCTAGCTCGCGCAGAGCAGTTAATTTTCGTAATCGTTCGTCTCGGTAGTCTTGTAATGTCGCCATAATTGCTTGCTATTATAGCGGAGAATGGGATGGTTGTCGACTAGGACGACAGCTTCCGCTCTGCTCCACCAAGTTCTCAGCGCAGTGCGACGCACAGCAGCCAATCTCTCCCCTATTTTGATTGCGAAGAAGTAGGTGGCGGTGCGCAGGCAATTGCGTGTGCGCCAGGGCCAGCTGCAGTCGTCGAGGCCTGTGTCTTTGCACCCGTACGCCCGATGTGGGGTGATGTCGTCATATTCCAGCCGCCACTACCAGTCTCGCTTGGGCCAGTTGTAATGGCAATTGGCACTTGGTGCGCCTCACCCTCTGCACTTAATGGATATACCAGTGTCGCTTGCGTTCGTTCTTGTTCACCCGTCGAGAATTTTACCATAGTGAGTCGTGTTGTGTTGCCATCAGGGTTTGTTATGGTTGTTTGTGGCTTCTCTGCCGTCACGGTTATTTCTTGGCGGGTTTTATCGCGACAATGCGTCTCGCCAGTAGCTGGGTCGGTTACAAAGGGGTTCTCTGCATACTCCGCCAGCTCACCAGAGCTAGGGTGTGCCACCGCGACCAGGGTTTTCTCGCCATGGTGGTAGTGCTGATGGCCAAGATAGCCCCCACCAATCAGCGCTGCCGCAGCTGCAGCGAGCGCGGTGAACCGCCGTACTACTGAGGGTTTATCGTGCTGAGATTTCGGCTGATTATACTCATGTTTTAGCCTCTTACTAGGGATATATGCATGTCGTGCTGTGTATTCATCCATCGTCGGTCTCCTTGGGCTGTTAATGGTTGATTACCTATCATAGCATAACATGGACAATAATGCAATGGTAGTGAACTGCTTATGGTTTGGTATGATCGTTCTATATTTCGAGCAGGCTAGCTACTGCCCAAGGCAACATCGCTTACATACCTAGCCTGTCTTACATCAATCACTCATGACAGTGAGCTTCTCGTGCCATCGCACGAAGTAATGATAAAAACCAACACGCGCCATACACAAACTGCGAGAGCCAAGTATATGTGCTGTAGATCAACTCCTACCCCGCCACCCCCAATACTAACAAAAACCGAGCAGCTCCCACTGCTCGGCCTCTGACTCATCTCGAGATATACTTATTGCACCTGCTGAATAGTGTAGGTGATCTCGCCCTTGGGGGTGGTGATCGTCACCTGCTCGCCTGCACGGTGACCCAGCAAAGCTTGGCCAAGAGGCGATTCGTCGCTGATCTTGTTCTCCAGCGGATCGGCCTCAACTGGGCCTACCACAGTATAGGTCTTTTCTAACCCAGCGTCCGACGCGAGGGAGACGGTGCTACCCAGGTGGATGGCACCAGTGCTCGGGGCAGTAATCTGCTCGGCATTAAGCAAGATCTCCTCGATCTCGGCAATGCGCGTCTCTACCACACCTTGCTCTTCGCGGGCGCTGTCGTACTCGGCGTTTTCGCTCAGGTCGCCGTAGTCGCGAGCCTCAGCAATCTTCTCGGCAATTTCGCCGCGGCGACCCTTCAGCTCCTCCAGCTCTGCCTCGAGCTCTTGGCGGCCAGTATCAGTAATCTGGTAAGTTTTTTTCATTATCTTCATACTCCTTTCTTGCAAAGTCGGTGAGGCATGCCAGGGGCATGGCTATACCGTGCGACAAGCTCCGCAATGGTTACCCAGTGTAGCAAGCAATTGGCTTGTCGTCAAGCGCTGCTGCTTGCCCGTCCGGCGATCTACGACCTCCCACTCCTCTGTCTCAAGCAGTCGGTCGCTCACCGTGACGCGGGTTGGCATGCCGAGTAATTCGGCGTCGGCAAATTTCTCCCCGGGACGAGCGGCGCGGTCGTCGTATAGCACCGTAATGCCAGCGTGCTGCAGTGTATCATACAGCTTATCTGCCGCCGCTACCGACTCCTTGCCAATCTGCACCAAGTGCACGCGGGCCGGGGCTACTTCCTCTGGCCACACTAGGCCCTTGTCGTCAGCGAACTTCTCCACAATCACACCCATCACGCGGGTAATACCAATACCGTAGCTGCCCATGTAGGCGTAGTGCTGGCGACCATCCTCACCGGTAAAAACAAGGCCCATCTCCTCTGATTTTTGGGTACCAAAGTTGAAGATATTGCCCACCTCGGCCGTGCGACGTTTTTGGTAGACTTCGCCAGTCTCAGGCGAAATATCACCTTCTTTCGCGAGTTTAATCTCGACAAACTCGCTTGGTCGCGGTATATCACGGCCCCAGTTAGCGTTATAGGCATGCTGACCAGTTTTATTGGCACCAGTTTCAAAGTTCACCATATCTTCACATGAATCATCGACAAACAGCCGCACATTCTCTGGTAGATTATATAGCCCAGCAAAGCCTAGCTTCGCCCCTGTTGTTGCCTCAATCTGTTCACCATCCGCCAAGCGCAGCCACGATACGTTCGCCACCGCCTTAAGCTTATCTTCGTTAATTTCATAGTCACTCCGTACTACCGCCAGCAACATACCATCTGGCGAATCGTACAACATTGACTTAGTGCTAGCTGTGCGCGGAATGTCCAGCGCTTTCGTCAGTGCTTCCGCACCGATGATATTTTCGTCATCTAACATGCCTAATGGTTTCATGGCAGCACCAGCATCTGGGTTTGGCGTTGCACGCACCGGTGCAACTTCGGCGTTGTAGGCAACATTCGTACTTGGCACGATGAAAATATCGTCCTCACCTGCCTCACAAATCGTTTGGAATTCGTGGCTAAACTTGGTAAAGGCTCCGCCGCTGGCAAACGTCACGTAGGTGTCATCCCCCAGACCAAAACGGTTATAACAGCGCTTGTAGGCTTCGATAACCGCTTGGTAGTAAGCCTCCAAATCTTCCTTACTGGCGTGGATGCTATACATATCCTTCATGATAAACTCACGCCCGCGCATGATACCGCTCTTGGCGCGTAGTTCATTGCGTAGTTTGTTCTGAAATTGGTAAACGCTAATAGGCAGGTCTTTGTAGCTCTTAAGGTAGCTGCGCAATAGTTCGATAATCGGCTCCTCGTGTGTCCAGCCAAAGCCGACCTCAGTGCCATCCTGCAGGTGCGACTTGAACCACACGTCCACCAGCTCATCGCTCCAGCGGCCAGTCTCCTGCCAGAGCTCCTGGCGCTGCAGGGTGCTCATCAGCAGTTCTTGGCTGCTGATGCGGTTCATTTCCTCGCGGACAATCTGCTTGATATTCTCGAGCACGGCCAGGCCCAGCGGCGTGTAGGAGTAGACGCCAGCCATCGTCTTGTGCACGTAGCCAGCGCGAATTAGCAGCTGGGCGTTGTGCGCCACCTCATCGGCGGGGGCTTGTTTGCGGGTACGGGTAAAGGTGTGTGATAATCGCATAATGCTTTTTATAGTAGCATATTTTGTGCAATGCTACCCCACCATAAAGACAAACACCGCCAAAAATGCAATCGTGTTCTTGAGCATATGAATGAGAATGCCAGGCCATATTGTGCCAGTCGTATGACGCAGCGCCACCAGCACGATGCTGAGCATCGCGACATCGATGCCAACGTTGAGCTGGCCGTGCACATAGCCAAAGAGCCCACTCACCACTACGGTAATGAGCCACAGTGGCATGTGCGCGGCATGGAGCTTGCTATACAAATAGCCGCGAAACACCAGCTCCTCAGCCACTGGCGCCACCACCACCAACATTGCAAAGGCGAGTAAGCGCTCCGTGCCATAGAGTTGCTGGTAACCGAGGTTTTGTGCCTGAGTCGCATCAAAGCCAGGCAGCCACTGCTTGGCCGCCGCCAGTGTAATCATCGACAGCACAATGTAGATAATAAAGCCCACCAGCGCCCAACCAAAGTCGCGCCACTGCAGCGAGCGCCGCCACCCAAGCTGGCGCCAGGTGGTGCGAAAGCTCGCTGGCGCCTTGGGCCGTGCGCGCCACACCAGCCATGGTAGGCCAATCAGTAGCATCAGCGCCACCACATAAACTGCCGTTTGCATCATAATGAGCGGCAAGACCGGCACCGACTCTTGGCCATGAAAGAGAAGGTAGAGTACTGCACTACAGAGTAACCCTGCCCCCATAAAGCTCAGCCACACCCACAGCGGCCAACCAAGCCACGAGGCACCGCGCAGCAGACGCTGGCGTGGCGTGAGCGGTGTCTTGGGCTGGGAGGAGTGAGCGGCTTTGGGCCAGAGAGCAACACGTATCATGAAGTGAGTTCCTTATGTATTACCATTACGTGATTGTGCAACCATAGCTCCCCGCGCTGCAAACCTCCACGATAACGCTCTGCCCTGCTACACTGCTTAGCCTGCATCAGTGCACCAACTTCCCGATATCAGCAATCGTCACGAGCACAATTAAGCCAAGTAAACACAAGAAACCAGCTGCTTGGATATTCTCTTCCATCTGCTTACTAAGTGGCTTGCGCAGCAGGCGGAAGATCGCCATCACGGTCCAGCGACCACCATCGAGCGCAGGAATGGGCAAGATATTCATCACTGCCAGCGATAACGCAATAATCGCCGTCAGCAGCAACACATGCACCACGCCAGCCTGCCCTGCTGCCGGGAAGATAATGGCAAAGATCCCCACCGGACCAGCCACGGCATTACCCACTTGCGATAAGTTTTGCTTGGCCTGCTGGCTCGTCGCGCTGTCGCTACTAAACTGCTGCACCAGACTAGTGGCGAGATTTACCACCATATCACCCAGGCCCTGGAGCGTCGCCCCAGTGAGCTGCGCTGTTGTCACGACACCCACAATTGGTGCCGACCAGGTGGCGCGGATTGTATCTTGCTGCTTGGTGAGCTCTGCCCCTAGGTAGCCTTTGCGGTCAGGGTTATCTTTGCGCAGCGCCACCATGGCAGTAGCTTGCTTATCACCGCGGGTGTACACTATGGGTACAGTTTCGCCCTTGTGTTGGCTCGCAAAGTGTGCTAGGTCGGTTGTGCTGCGCACCGTTTGCCCAGCCAGCTGGTTAATTGCATCACCCTGACGGAGGCCTGCCTTGGCGGCGGGCAAGCCAGGAGTAAGTGTGCCAAGCTGCACTGGGTGGTTGCTCACCACTGCATCGCTTGGTAGGTAAAATTGATTGTCTATCATCTTGGGTAGGCCCACCCAGGCGAGGCCAGTGAGGAGCACCACTGCAGTTAGCCAGTTGACGGTCACGCCAGCCAGCAAGATCTTGGTCTTTTGCCAAAAGGTCGCTGCGCCATAATCACCAGGCTGATCAGCCGCATCGTGCTCGCCCTGTAGCTTAACGAAGCCACCCAGCGGCAGCCAGTTGAGCGAGAAGCGGACATTCTCGCCCAGAATACTTTTTTTGATCACTTTGCTATAGGCCTGCGGTGGAAAGCCAATGCCAAATTCCTCCACCACCACACCATTACGTCGCGCCACAATGCCGTGGCCTAGCTCGTGCGTTGCTACCAGTAGCGTCAGTGCGATGACTCCAATGATAATACCAATCACTATCTCCATATTCCTCCTTCGTTATCCTCCAAAGCGTCGCTGCCGCCGGGCATACTCGGCCAGCAGAGCATCGACATCGGCGTGTGTCATATCTGGCCATGGCTTATCGAGAAACAGCAGCTCGCTATAGGCACTGCGCCACAGCATGAAGTTGCTCAGCCGCTGCTCACCACTGGTGCGAACAATCAAATCACACGGTGGCACATCTGGTGTATACAAAAATTGCTCAAAGATCTGCGCTGTTACCTTCTTGTGGACAGAAAGCGTTTTGCGCAAGCGATTGACCGCGTCGATAATCTCCTGCTGCCCACCATAATTAAATGACAGCACCATCGTACCCTGCTGCAAATCCTTGGTGGCAGCCTCGGCAGCGTCGATCGCCTTCTTGACCCGCCGGCTCAGGCGCAGGCGCGTCCCTGCCACGCGGATGCGCACCCCATGCTCGATGAAGATCGGCAGATCGCGGTCAAGCATCGTCACCAGCAGATTCATCAAGTGCTTAACCTCTGGGCCGCTACGGTGCCAGTTCTCGGTGCTAAAGATATAGGCGCTAACGTACGGCACGCCATGCTCGATGGTGGTAAGGGCAATATCGCGCAGCTTCTCGTAGCCCGCGCTATGCCCCTCTTGGGCAGAGAGGCCACGCTGCTTGGCCCAGCGTCGATTGCCATCAACAATATAACCCACATGCTGCGGCAAGTGCGTGGTGGCACTCATGCCTGGCTCCAGAATAGGCATTTGGTTGCGTGCGTGGGCAGAGAGCGCATCATTAAATCGTCAAAATATCCTTCTCTTTAGCGGCAAAGGCGGCTTCTATCGTGGCTTGGTGCTGTGCCATGAGGCGATTGATCTCCTTCTCCACCGCCTTCACATCATCTTCGCTCAGCTCCTTGGCTTCTTTGCGGCGCTTGGCATCCTTCAAGGCGTCTTGGCGTACCCCACGCAGGGCAATGCGTGCTTCTTCTACCTTCTCGCTGGCTTGCTTAACCAATTGCTTGCGGCGCTCCTCCGTCAGTGGCGGCACTGGCACACGGACGACATGACCATCGTCGCTCGGGTTGAGGCCAAGCGCTTGATCGGCTCGGATGGCGCTGGCGATCTTTTGCAGATTAGCTGGGTCAAATGGCGTGATTTGCAATAGCGTCGCCTCCGGTACCGTCACGTTAGCCACTTGGTTGAGCGGCATACTGGTGCCATACGCCTCAACCATAATGCCATCAAGCATACTCGCGTGAGCCCGGCCCGTGCGGATCTTCCCCAGGCGCTCCTCCAGGTGCTCTAGCACATGGTTCATCTTTTCTTCGTAGGGGGTGGTATCAAACATCGCGATCTCCTTCTTGGTTTTCCTTTATTGTACCATTATTTGCTGGGGTGTGAGGAGAGTTTGCAGAAAAAAGCGAGTGACACACATCTCGTGCCACTCGCTACGCAAAAGCTTACTCTCTCGTGACTACTCTGTCACGCCCAGCTCAATCCGCTTGAACTGGCTGACGCGGACATTCTCGCCGCGCAGTGCTACCTGCTCTTTGATGAGCTGGCCAACGGTCTTGCTGTCGTCGAGCACAAAGGCTTGCTCGGCCAAGACCTGCTCGGCGAAGTGCTTCTTGAGCTGCCCTTCGACGATTTGGTCACGCATTGCCTCAGGCTTGCTTGCCAAAGCATCGCTGGCGAGAAACTCCTGCTTCTTGGCGTCATATACCTCAGCTGGAATGTCGTCCATCGTAGCATAGCGTGGGTTCATCGCAGCAACCTGCATAGCAATCTGGTGCGCAAACTCCTTAAACTCAGGCAGGCGAGCGACAAAATCTGTCTCGCAGTTGACCTCGACCACTACACCGATCCGACCACTGTGGACATAGCTCTCGATCAACCCTTCGCAGGTCTCGCGGTCGCCCTTTTTCTCCGCCTTGGTCAGGCCCTTTTTGCGCAGGGCATTGAGCGCAGAGTCGAAGTCACCTTCGGCCTCCACCAGCGCCTTCTTGGCATCGGTCAGGCCAATGCCAGTTAGCTCCTTGAGCTTCTTGATGTCATCAATCGTCACAGCCATGGTTAGTTCTCCTCCTTCGTTGCCTTGCCTTCGTTGACTGCTGCACTGAAGTAATCGAGCATCAGCTGCAGGCTCTTGATTGCATCATCGTTGGCGGGAATAGGATAATCCACCAGGTCGGGGTTGGCGTTGGTGTCAACAATACCGATCACTGGCACACCCAGCGTCTTGGCCTCGCGCAATGCGTTGTTGTCAGCCAAGATATCGAGCACCAGCACTAGGCCAGGCTTGCCATTGAGGTCTTTGATACCACCGTATTTGAAGTTGAGGCTGTCGATCTCTTCTTGGTAGCGCTGGACCTCCAGCTTGTTGTAGCGCTTCTCGAGATCACCACTCGCCATGCGGCGCTCCAAGTCTTTGAGCTTCTTGATCTGCGCTGTGGTGGTCGTCACATTAGTAAGCATCCCACCGACCCAGCGGTTGGTGACATATGGCTGACCAACTGCCTCGGCAGCTTGGCGAGTGATGTCCTTGGCCTGCTTCTTGGTACCAACGAAGAGGACTTGCTTGCCGCTTGCCACTGTCTTGCTAATGATAGGCAGCGCCACATTCAGTGCCTCGACCGTCTTCGCCAGGTCGATGATGTGGCTATCTTGCCGCTTACTATGAATATATGGTGCCATCTTCGGATGCCACCGGCTGGTCTTGTGCCCAAAATGAGCACCGGCTTCAAACAAAGCCTTGATATCTGCCTGCACGGCCATATCGCATTACTCCTTTTTGCCTTGCCCCACACGGTATGGAGCGGTGTGGAGCTGTGTCGTTATGGTTGGTTACAGTGTTGTAGTATACTAGAGTATGCGATTTGACGCAAGTGCAGCCGCCTCTTCCTGATCGAACTCGCCTACCCATGCCCGCTCACGTGCAGTAAACGCACCTTGCTTTATAGCGTCGAATACTTCTCTCTTAGTAGGCTGAGGCAAATATATTTCTCGAATGTACTGACTCGCCGAGATATATCGTTGATCATGTTGAGTATTTTCATCATACATCTCACTCATTCCAGGATAGTCTTGACATCGGTTGATGAGCGCTGCCTGCACTGCAGTTAAGCGCAAAGATGTCCCGTCCTTATACTTGAGTGCTCCGCCAAACTGGCCAGGAAGCTCATCGTCACTATCTCCCACAAAGGGAGATGAAGTTTTTCCATACTTATTTATCCGCTCACTGTCACCCATAAACGTAATAGCAGCACTACTGCGGGTTCCAAAACGCGACTCACCACCACGCACATTGAGCATAATCATATCCATCACAACATCATCAGGGTCGTAATCGCCAATACCATACCCCTGTGCTTGCTGATAGTCATACACTTTCTGGAGCTCTTCCTTTGTCAACAAAACTTTATTTTCTACATGTAGATAACCATCGGGTTGTGTCTCATCTGGGATGGGTACACCAAAGATCGGTTGCTCTCCTTCGCCAACAGTATTAACAAAAAATACTCCTGCCGCCTGTAGTTCACTCCTACTAACCATCTTATTGTATCCTATGTATATATTGTACTCTGTAAGCAATTGCCTATCGTCCGGTGACTGTGTCGACATTACCCCTGGAATACGTATAGTTCCATATCCATCACGATTTCGACCTTTTGAACCAATCAGCTGCTGATAGTATTGCACGATCTGTGTCATGACGGCATCTGGTATATATTCACTGTTGATCATTTGCCATGGATATCGATTAGCTTCTATCCTCTGGTCTATAGCCGCATCAATCATTTTGCGTTCACGCTCCGCAAGAACCTGTTGCACTGCACGAGTCACCTGTGCGTCATCAAACATACCATCTTGAACTTGCAACCCCTCAATCAACTTCTTTTGCTGTCCAATTGCGCGAGCAATCCTCGTTCGTTGCTGAGGACTCTTGGCAGCGGTCGCTTTGTTTTCTAGTAGCAATACTCTCTCTTGAACCTGCTGAATCCTTTGCGCATTATCAACATACCCTTGCTGAATCACAGTTTCTATCTCCTGATCAACACACTCGCCCTGCTGACTCTGCTGGATGTATTTCCGTGCGTTCTCCATAAGGCGTGTCATTCCATGAGCAGATAGACTAGGGGCGTCCATCTCATCAGACCACAGCCAACCCTGTGGTATTTCTAGAGGCCGCTCCTCTGTAGTTGCCTCTTCTTTGTTGACATTACAACCAAGCTCAGCGTTAGAAAGGTGGCCCTCCCTAGGAATGTCCTGACTGTCTAAATCTGTAAAATGAGTAGCTGTCTCTGGGATGTGGTTGCCATACATCTCGCTGTTTTGAGCGGCTCGTTGCTGTTTGGTTATCATAACAATATGCTCTATTATATCTGTTTATTATACAGGTGTCACTAGTATACACCTTTTTGTTATATAATAATACTCTTTTGTGCCTTATTCTTGTGCTTTGACAACCCCCCACCCTCTCTGCTACAATATAGCGGTTATGAAAAGCAGTATTCACCCACAAACCTACCGCCCTGTCGTATTTAGCGATGATCAGGCGGGCTTTGCGTTTTTGACGCAGTCGACGGTCGCGACCGACGACACCATTACCTGGGAGGATGGCAACGAGTATCCACTCGTCAAGGTCCACATCTCCAGCAAGTCTCACCCATTCTTCACTGGTGAGGAGAAGATTATCGACACCGAGGGCCGGGTCGACCGCTTCGAGGCACGCCGCAAAGCTGCCGAGGCACGCCGCGCCGCTCTAGCCAACAAAGCCAAGAAGCAAAACGCCAAAAAGGCTGCCAAAGCTGCTCAAGCCAGCGCTGGCAAAGACGATTTCGCCAAGGCTGCGTAACACACTTGCAAGGCAATGATATAACGCTCACCCTTATTTTTAAGAGGGTGAGCGTTTCTATATACCGGTTTACTCATACGTCTCCCTCTCTAACTTGGCGAGATATTTTGTCCATCACTAGCATATAGCAACATAGATAATGATCTCAAGGATCTACTATGTTGCTATGTGATTTTTCATGTATCGTGTTGCTTTTTACCTTACAACACGAAAGTTCCGTTTACGCAGTCGCAGCACCGCCTCGCCCAATCGTCCTGCTAAGCCTTTTTTGGTCTGCGCCTCAGCGACGTCGGCCGTTATAATATCGTGCATTTTACGCAGTTCAGTATAAAACCGCTCTGGATTGTCCTCTAGTGTCCAGGTATGCTTATATTTACCCGCATCAGGGCCTTGCCATACATACTCAGTTTCCCGTATAGTACCGTCACCCTGCAAGACGGTTCTGATATCACTGTGGTTCGGGTTATTCGTTGCACCACCGACGTGCTCGCGGCGCACCCCAACTTGCGGCTCGCCCTGCTCACGTGTTGCAACAAAGCAGTTGCCACCATCTCGGACGATCTTCACGCTCATTGCTGGGTCATCAGTGCCCTCAAGTGGATAATCTTCAAGGATACTTGGGCGCGTTATTTCGCCTGCTTCTTCTGTGGCATGCTCTTGCATCTCACCCAAGATTGCCGTCATCATGCTGTGTGCTTTTTCATGCAGCTCAGATGCCTCGTTTGTCTCTGTTGTTTCAGCCGCAGGTTCCTGAGTGGATACCGCTCCGTCCTCTGATGCTTGGTCTATTCCCTTTCGCGATGCAATAAATGTTTCAAGCTCCCTATCAAGTTCCTGCTGAAGTTCCTTGTGGCTAGATAGGTCAATTTTTTCAATCGTTGGATATGTTTTTTCAGTCTGAGAAGCAGGCTCATGCACGAGCTGGAACCACTGTATATCACCTGCGTCAGATACATACACACCAACAGCACAATTATCACCCCACGTGACATCCTCCATAGTTGGCATTGTAGGAAGCTTACCTGCAGAACCTTCTGTTTGCTTTAGCAAGAATACAGAACCCTTGGGCTCTCGTATATCATTACATGGTTTACGATCATATGCATTAAATGCTATCATGGCCGAGTTCGACCCATCAGCAGTATACTCATGCGGTGCAAAGTACTTTGCCGTAACTTCCACTGACTTTGGGAATAAATCTTCTCGCACAAGCGACACACCAAGAGCACCGCCCAGCGATAAATCAAGACACCGAAGCGGGTGATCCTGACCATATAGCGTACCAATACTGTATGCCTCTGTCGCCTCAGGCTTTTTAATGGCATCTTGCAACCGAGCTGCTATATTCTCTTGTGTATCGTTACTCTGCTCGTGTGTTGACTCGGGCATTTTGTATAACCGACTCAATACTGGCTGTTTGTCTCTTTGCATATACTTGACTTTCTATCTACGCTTACACTTAATACCATATAAGGTACTCTCTCTCTCTCTCTTAATTTGTCAAGCTATTATGCAATAATTGCATGTACAAGCAAAAATATCTGAATCCTCTCACGTATTCTCTTTTCTGCCAAAGAGACGAAGTAGTGGGTACTTGTGTAGAGTTGGTAGTTACTTTGCGACTTCAGTATATCTAATAGCTCAAGAGTCACCCCCCGTGGTATAATCATTAGTATATGCCCAAAATTTCTCTCGATATCGCCACCCTGACAGCTGAGCGCGCTGCGCTAGAGCAGTTTCTTGCTCAGCCTGATGCGTATAGTGCACCCGACTTTACCGCCAAGAATAAGCGCTTTGCGGAACTCGAAACCATCATTGCTACTGCTACCAAGCGCGCTATCGTGGAGCAGCAGCTGGCTGAGGCGCGTCAGCTCGCTCAGGGCAACGATGAGCTCGCCGAGCTCGCCAAACTCGAGATCCCCGAGGACGAAGCCACCATTGCCCAGCTAGACGACGAGCTCTTCATCCTCCTCACCCCCAAAGACCCCAATGACGAGAAGAATATCATCATGGAGATCCGGGCTGGCGCTGGCGGCGACGAAGCCTCGCTCTTTGCGGCCGAGCTCTACCGCATGTATCTGCGCTGGTGCGAGGCGCATAGCTACCGCACTGAGCTGCTGAGCGAGTCCGCCAACGACTCTGGTGGGTACAAAGAAGTCATCTTCAAGATTTCGGGCGATGCACCCTACGCCAAGCTCAAGTTCGAGGGTGGTGTGCACCGCGTCCAGCGCGTGCCCGTTACCGAGAGCCAGGGGCGCATCCACACCAGCACTGCCACAGTAGCAGTTTTGCCCGAAGCGGAAGAGACGGACATTACCATCAACCCCAATGATCTCCGCATCGACATCTACCGCTCAAGCGGCCATGGTGGGCAGAGCGTCAATACGACCGACTCAGCCGTGCGCATCACCCACCTCCCGACTGGTATGATCGTGACCAACCAAGATGAGAAGTCGCAGATCAAAAACCGCGAGAAGGCTATGAGTGTCCTACGCTCCCGCCTCCTCCAGCGCAAGATTGATGAAGAAAACGCTAAGCTTACCGCCGAACGCCGCGCTCTAGTGGGCACCGGCGACCGCAGCGAGAAGATCCGCACCTACAACTTCCCTCAAGACCGCATCACCGACCACCGCATCCGCTACAGCCGCAGCAACATCCCCGCTGCCCTCGGTGGCGACATCGACGACATCATCGAGCGTCTCCAAAGCTACGAACGCGAACTGAAGGCGCAAGGGGCGGAACAGTAACGCTTCGCTCTGCTACCTTCTCACCCCTTCCTCCCCTCTATTTCTCTCATTTTCTTCCTTCAAAAAAGGCGAATTTCGAAATTCGCCTTTTTTACCCTGTTTTTTCTCTGTTAGCGTGGGTTCTCTTTTCTCTTCTTTTATATATCTATATATAATAGGAGAGAAATCGATATGGATATATGGATGTATAGAGAGATATAGAGAATAGTGTAGATATATAGAGAAAGAGAAAGATAAGAAGATAAAGAATAAATAAATATAAAGATAAGTAAATAGAGATAGAAATAAGAGAATAAGTAAAGATAGATAAATAGAGATAGAGATAGAGATATAGATATAGATGAATAGAGAGATATGAGTATAGAAATAAATAGATAAATAGTAGAGAAAGAGAGTTATAGAGATAGAAAAGGAGAATATATGAAGATAGATAAGCAATAGCTAATATAGAGACTAAGACAAAACTTAGTCACAAAGGAGTTACTGTTATATTGGCATTAGCTTTTTAGTATGTTCTGTTTCTATACGCTTATTTACTACTTTGTGTTTTCGTATTATCTATTTTTCTCAATAGATAAATCATAATCGCGATAAGCCACCTCTATACTTCTTCTACCTCGCAATTTACGACATCCCACGCTGTCTGCTATAACAAGCTTTATTCACTAACTTTAGAGTATTGTGGACTACGATTATCCTTCAAGTTATATTTAGCCCCCTCATATGCCACAGCGACTAGCAGTGTTGCTAGCCCATTGGTGTAGGCCATAGTTATCATCATACTCATCCTGAGCTTTAATGTGATGGCAGTCGTACTTGCCTCAATGTGGCGGATATTTACTAAGGCAAGCAAACTAGGCTGGGTTACCCTTATCCTCATCTATAATATTTGTCATCCTACTGCAGATCATCGACCAGCCTGAGTAGTCAGTGTTGCTGCTGTTTGTGCCCTTCGTCAATATCTACATTGCTATTGTGTCAACACTCGAGCTTGCTAAGTCCTTTGGTAAGTCGACCGGCTTTGGCGTGCTGATGCTATTCTTCCCGGTCATTATGTACCCAATGCTCGGCTTTGGCTCTAGCCAGTATCTTGGGCCGGTTGCACCTCAGCCTGCGCCGTACTATCTACCACAGCAGCCACCGCAAGCCTAAAAATCTAGCATCTCAAACAAAAGAGCCAGCATAGTGCTGGTTCTTTTTGCGACCTCTGTTTATTGTACGAAATTTGCAGTGCAAGCAAATTATTGCTACACTAGGATTAGAAAGGAGGAAATACGCTATGCCAACAGGAAAACCAATTCAGTACGACTGGGGCTGGTGGGATCTACCCAAGGTGCCTTGGTGGTAAGATATGAAGTACCTTTTATGTGGCAAGGGCTTGTGGCCATTTTACCCTTGCTAATAAATGGCACTAGGCTACCGCTCGTTTAATACAACTTTGTAATAGCTCTATTATAGCTATAACAAAAACCACATAACACAAGGAGACAAGGATGGGCAAGTATAATCATTGGTGTTGCGCTAATCCAGTACAATGCTGGCACATGCGTCACGATGTTTCTTGCCTGGCTACGATTAGCTACACCGAGAGCGTGTAGTTATTTTTTTGGCAAATCCTATAGCGTATAGATAAATTTTTGAGCGCGCGTCTATACGAGGCGTCTCCTCAGTAACAAAGCACCTCTTAGACGAGAGGTGCTTTGTCGTTGTGTCAGCAAAATGCTTCTTACGCGGCGTCCTCTGCCTCGGCTTGTTTGCGCGAGGTTTGGCGCGGCGTGGCGGTCTTTTCGAATGAGCCACCAGCTGCCTCAAGCGCAGCTACTACACTCTTCGACGCACCTTGCGTCTGGAGCACAAGCTTGGTAGTCAGTTCACCACGGGTGATCACCTTCACGCTGTGGAATGGCGTCTCAATCAGCCCAGCCTCGTACAGCGCAAAGTTATCAACAGTGCCCGACAGGCTGTTGAGATGATCGCTATACACCACCTGAGCAGGGGTGCGCAAGCTCTTAAAGCCACGTGCCTTTGGCACTGCTGTGGCAATACCGTTCTGCCCACCTTGGAACATTGGGCGCAGCTTCTTACCAGTACGGGCGTTCTGCCCCTTGGTACCCCGGCCGGCGGTCTTGCCACCACCAGCAGCAATGCCACGGCCAACGCGCTTGCGATCTTTGTTGGCTGCGATATGGAGTTCGTTGTATTTCATCTACTTGCCCTCCTTTGCAGGTTGCTTCTTGGCACCAACCCACTGCTCACGCGGCACCATGCTGCGCAGGGCTTCTACCGTAGCATAGGCGATGTTTACCTTGTTGGTGCTGCCCAGGCTCTTCGAGAGCAGGTTGCGGATGCCCGTCACACCAATGACGGCACGCACCACACCACCGGCAATGATACCCGTACCAGGCGCAGCCGGCTTGATGAGCACGCGCGCACCACTAAGCTTGACTTCCATCTCGTGTGGGATGGTCTCATTCACCACCGGAATAACGACGAGGTGCTTCTTAGCGACCGATGTTGCCTTAGCAATGGCAGTCTGCACATCGGCACCCTTCGCCACACCAACACCAACCTTGTTCTTGCGGTTGCCCACCACCACAAGCGCCTTGAAGCGGAAGCGGCGGCCACCCTTAACGACGCGTGCCACGCGGTCGATGTTGACAACAACTTCTTCAAATTCCTTTGGCGTGTCATCACGCTGGTTGCGCCGGTCATCGCGGCGACCACCCCTGCCCCGACCACGCTGGTTGCGCCGGTCATTTGGGCGAGGTGTAGTATTTGCAGGTCGATCTGCCATACTAAAACTCCAATCCTTCCTTGCGGGCAGCGTCTGCCAGGGCGCTCAAGCGGCCAGCGTACTGGCGACCATTGCGATCAAAGACGACTGCACTTATCTTTGCTTTTTTGGCCTTCTTGGCGATATCTGTGCCTACCTTGGCGGCCTTCTCCGTCATGGTGCCGGTTGCTTTGGTACCAACAGTCGTGGCAGCAGCCAATGTTGCGTGAGCATCATCATCGATAAGCTGTGCGCTCACGTGCAGGTTGCTAATCGTCACGCTCAAGCGTGGGCGCTGAGCCGTGCCGTGTACGCGAGCTCGGACGCGGCGCTTGCGCAGGTCACGATTCAGGAGTTTTTTTGCTAATGCGTGTGCCATTATTTCTTACCTGCCTTCCCTGCTTTGCGCAAAATTTGCTCACCAACGTACATAATACCCTTGCCCTTGTATGGCTCTGGCTTCTTGAGAGCGCGGATCTCAGCGGCGACTTGGCCGACCTTTTGCTTGTCGATACCTGTCACGACGATCACCATTCGCTCGTTCGTTACATTAACTCCCTCTGGGGCTTTGTAGTGGACTTCGTGGCTAAAGCCCAGGCTCATCGTCAGCTCGTTGTTGCTCGACGAAACCCGAAAGCCCACACCTTTGACCTCGAGGCGCTTCTCATACCCCTGGGTCACGCCAATCACCATGTTGTTGATGAGGGCGCGCATCAGCCCATGCTGGGCCCGAGCAGCCTTAGACTCATCCTTTGGATGAACCGTCACCTGCCCGTCCTCGACCTTCACCTCGACCGCTGGCGTAATGAACTGCGAGAGCTCACCTTTGGGGCCCTTGACGACCACATCACCAGAGTCAACCGTGATTGTCACACCCGATGGAATCGCCACCGGCAGTTTTCCGATTCGACTCAGACTCATTGCTTACCTTTCGTTAGTCGCGCGCAAAATGTTTGTCTCGTGCTGCCGGCCGCTCTCCACAACGAACAACCAGAACGCAAAACTCCCGTTTCACTCGCAAAGTTAATATCTTGCTAATTGTACCACAGATGGTGGGGAGAGTGCAAGGCTAGAAAAACACCAGCGGCGAAACCTTAGCACGACCCATACCAATACACCCTTCTCACCCATATCTCCATCAAATGAACCGCAGGGGCAAAAGCTCATACAAGCAAGACGGGCCGTCCAGCTAATTCTCTTTAGAGATTATACACCTACCCCCGAGCAGTATCAAACTGCTCAGGCGTCAAGAGGATCTCGCCCGTCGATTGCTGGTAGAGCGGGATGTAGCGGCCACTCTGGGGAATGATATGCCGCACGTGCTCGATTGCATCGGCAACTTCCCCTTCCGTCCAATCTGTGCTCCGATCGCGAATCACAACACTCTTAACCCCTGTTGTCGCCATACTCGCGAAGCTCTGGTACTGCTGAGTATGCTCACGCGACAGGTGCACCTGACCAGGCTCTGGCTGGACCACAATGAGATTGACGAGGCCATAGGGGTCATTGCGGGGTAGTGGTATATCGCTCCCAGGCTGCACCGTGTGACGAGCGGCGAAGAAGCTCACCGTCAGCGGAAAAACTGGGTCGAGCCCCTGCCGGTGAGTAACCTCGCTGCAGCGCAGGCCAAGCACCAGTGCCTCAGCCACGTGGGCCGGTTGCATAGCGTGGATCATATCGCCCTGCTCGATCAGTGGCTGGCCGGTCTCGTACTGCTGGCGGTTGCGTCTATCGGCCTGCTGCCACTGCTTGGGCGAGCTCGACTGCGCCATTGTCTCGAAGAGGCGCTGCCGCACGACATCATGCTGAGCCTGAGGCAAGAGCTCGGGCAGCAAAGCAGCACCACGCGCCATCACTGCCCCAACCTTGTCTAGCGCGCAGTAGCTCGCTAGCTCCTCATAGCTCATCTGGGCAATTGGCATATGTGCTATTGGGTCAATCGTATCATCATAGTGCATTCGACTTCGCAGCGGCAGAGCAGTCGGCAATGTTGCAAGCGGCGTCGGCCACCTGAGGTCGGCGCGTTGCAAATCCTGCGTGTTCAGCAGCTCCACAGCCCGCTGGCTTGCACGATACCACAAAGCATCGATTAATTGGTCTTCATCTGGCGTTACTTCGCAGGGTGATGGAGGTGATACTTCGTATGATGGCATGACGTTCTATAAGATACTTCGCTTCGTTTTTTCATTCGTTTTTTCGTTTGTATGCATTAGTATGCAGTGTTTTTAATGAGAAAGCAAGCCCTTATCCCCTACTACAAACTCTACCAAGAGACAGCCTTACAAGCTTATTGAAATAAATAGCAAAGGATGACGCTATATGCTATGATGTTGCTATGGATAAGGATTCTTCACAAACACCATCACTATCTCACGATGCTATATCGCAGCGTCACGATAGCACATCACACCCTCAGCATGAGACGGCACATCAGCAAAACAGCTCGACGCAGCAACCACACTCCTCGCGCTTTGATCATATGACGTGGCCGCAATTGATAGGCTGGCTAGGTGGTATTTATGTATCAGCAATGGTGATTGAGTGGGGTTTAATATACAGCTTAAGCTATACCCATCATAATTCACCTATTTCGGCCGCCTCGATCATTGGTATGCTTATGCTCATAGTTACAATATTCCTCGTGACATTCCCACTCTGTGCACTGGCAGTCATTATACACTTCTCCGTTAGGCGAGACATCTTAAAACTTGCAGCCTCCCAAAACACAGCAGAGCAACCCCAAGGCAACACTCCGCAACCTCAAACTGAGGTAGCGAAGAACGTACCAGTCGACCCCCTCCCTCGGTTTGTCGACCGTTTGACGTGGTTGCAAGCAGTTGGGGTGGCGGCTGGTGTATTTGTTGTGTCTGTGATGGTGCTTAGTATTCTCGTTAAGCTATCTGGCGCGCATCCTTTGGATGGACTTATGGGGGCTACTCGTCATAATTCAAGCTCTCAAGACTTGATTCTTGGACTAGCGTATTTCCAACCTGTAGCAAATGTACTGCTGTTTGCTCTATACTTTGCTGTGAGGCGAAAGGACGTGCCCATCTTACTACGCGCAGCACTCATTGTGCTACCACCCCTACCTCTCGGGTACATTGGTATGGTAGCAGCGATGATAGCTGCTGCTCCCTCTTATTAAATTAGGATATCAGCGTGAGATGCTATAAACCTCACAGCCTCTCCTGACACTAGCTCCACCTCCTATCACTTCATCTGCTGGAGCGCGAGAATCGATCAGCCCTAGCGTCAAGAAGCCGATGTATGAGAACTATCGACCCTTTGAGCGTTCCTGAGGAGGGAGTATGAGGAGATGACCCGTGAGTAATGAGCAAGGTTTTTGAGGTTCATCGTATGCACCACCGCGATAATGCCGCGTGCTGTCTATCACAAAAAGCGCCCAGGATTTCTCCTCGGCGCTTTCATTTTACTGGCAATGTACGGATTAGTAGATCTTCATCAGCACTTCGCCACCAAGCTTGTGCTTGGCTGCTTCGCCACCGGTCATGACACCCTTGCTGGTGCTGACGAGGACGATGCCGCGGCCTTGCTTGACCTTAGGGATGTCGGCAGCAGCCACGTAGACGCGGCGGCCTGGCTTGGACACCCGGGCCAGCTCGGTAAAGGCTGGGCTCTCGCCAGCGCGGTTGATCGTGACGACCAACGTACCGCGAGGCTTGCCATCCTCTACGGTAGCACCTGCCAGGTAATGATTCTTGACCAATTGCTCGGCCACAACTTGCTTGAGCTTGCTGGTGGGCACACGGACTTCCGTCTTGCCAACCATCGCAGCGTTGCGGATTCGGGTGAGGAGATCCGCGATTGGGTCAGTTGATTGTAAACTCATAACTCTATCTCCTTTCCGTTACCAACTGCTCTTTGTAATGCCTGGGATTTCGCCCTTCGATGCCTTCTCGCGGAAGTTGATGCGGCTCAGGCCAAAGCGACGCATATAACCACGTGGCCGGCCACTGAGGGTGTCGCGGTTCTTCCAGCGGGTTGGGCTGGAGTTGCGCGGCAGCTTTTGCAGGCCATCGAGGTCGCCCGCCGCCTTGAGCTCAGCACGCTTGGCAGCGAATTTCTCGATCATCTTTTGGCGTTTGCGATCGCGTGCGATCATTGATTTCTTAGCCATACGCTATTTCCCCTCCTTCTCAAACGGCAGACCAAACTTCTCCAGCAGTGCCCGGCTCGCCGCTGGGCTGCCCTGCTCGATGGCAATCGTCACCTGGAGGCCATGAACGATCTGCGTCTCCTCAAAGGTGAGCTCGGGGAAAATACTCTGGTCGGTAATGCCAAGGTTGTAGTTGCCACCCTTGTCGAACTTGCTCCCCACGCCGTGGAAGTCGCGCACCCGCGGCAAGCTAACATTAACAAGCCGGTCGAGGAATTCGTACATCCGAGCGCCGCGCAGCGTCACACTCACGCCAATCGGCGCACCCATGCCAGCACGGATCTTAAAGCCAGCGATCGACTTCTTGGCCAAGCGATCAACCGGTGCCTGGCCAGTGATCTTAGTAATGGTATTGCGTACCAGTTGGTGGTAGCGCTTGTCTTCTTTGTGCTTGCCGATTCCTGCGCTGACCACAATCTTCTCGAGCTTAGGCACTTGGTGCACATTGCTCAAGGCTAATTCGGCCTGGAGTTCCTTGCGGTATTGATCCAGATACAAGGCTTTCAAGCGAGGAGTCGGAGCGGCGGATGCAGTTGCCTTCGCCATTAGTTGACCTCCTTGTTATTCAATTGCCGAGCAACGCGTACCTTAGCGCCCTCAGCATTAATAGTATAGCCAATGCGGCTCGTCGTGCCAGCTGCCTCGTCGACGACTAGTGCGAGCTTACTCAGTGGCACGGGCACATGAATCTCCTTGGTGCCACCACGTGGGTTGAGCTGGCTTGGCTTAACATGGCGGTGGCGCAGCCCCACGCCCTCGACCAATGCAGTCTGCTGAGCGGGGTTAACAGCCAGCACCTTACTCGTTGTGCCTTTGTCGTCACCACTGATGATCTTGACGATATCGTCTTTTTTGATGCGCTGTGCCATTAGAGTACCTCCGGTGCCAAGCTAATGATCTTGCTATAGCCAAGGTCGCGCAATTCGCGTGGCACAGGGCCAAAGACACGAGTTGCCTTGGGCGTCTTGTCGTCGTTGATAATAACGGCAGCGTTGTCGTCGAAGCAGATGGTGCTGCCATCTTTGCGGCGGATTTGGTCGCGAGTGCGTACCACCACCGCCTTAACGATAGACTTTTTCTTGACGTTGCCAGTCGGGCTGGCGTCTTTGACGCTGGCGACAATCACATCACCCACCCGGGCGTAGCGACGCCGAGTACCACCCAGCACGCGAATGCAGAGAATAGACTTTGCACCACTGTTGTCTGTTACCTTAAGGCGAGATTCTTGCTGGATCATGCTGCCTCCTCTTCGCCTGCGTCATCGTTTTTGAGCTCAATCGAGCCCTGCGAGCGCTTGAGCACGGCATCGAGCCGAAATGCTTTGCGCTTGCTGATCGGGCGTGTCTCAATGACCCGCACCGTATCACCAACATTGGCATCGTTTGTCTCGTCGTGAGCAGCATACTTACGGGTGACGGTGTATTGCTTGCCGTAAATAGGGTGTGTTTCGCGGCTGGTCACGGTCACCGTGATGGTCTTGTTGCCCGCGGCCGAGGAAACAACGCCGGTCAATGTCTTGGCCATTAGTTTGTTCCTTTCCGCTGATTAATTTCCGTTAGTATCTGCGCAATCTCTCGGCGATATACACCAAGGATCCGCGGATTGGCGAGCTCACCTGCCCGGTGGCCACGCTGAGCCTCAAGCAGATCGGCGCGCTTGGCGGCCAGCTCTTGCTGGAGTGTCTCGAGGCTCTTGACCTCTGTTGCAGGGACTGCATTCTCTGCCATTGCTAGGCCTCCTCTTTCTTAATAAAGCGTGTCTTGACGGGGAGCTTGTGGCTCGCCAGGCGCATTGCCTCGCGGGCGACATCCTCTGGTACACCCTTCATTTCAAACATCACGGTGCCATTCTTGACCTTCGCAACAAAGAACTCAGGGTTGCCCTTACCGCCACCCATCTTCAGACCCAGTGGCTTGCGACTCACTGGGGTGTGTGGGAAGATACGGATCCAGATCTTACCACCACGCTTGACGTAGCGGGTCATTGCCTGGCGAGCTGCCTCGATCTGGCGACTTGTGACGCGCTCGTTGCTCAAGCTCTGCAGGCCATAGTCACCAAAGGCAATGTAGTTACCCCGTGTGGCGTTGCCGCGGTTCTTGCCGATGCGGACTTTGCGAAATTTTGTTTTCTTTGGCAGTAACATTACTTCGCACTCCTTTCACCCTTATAGATCCAGACCTTGACGCCGACAATACCCACGCCAGGGCAGTTGGCCCGTGCGGTGTGGAAGTCGATATCGGCACGCAAGGTGTGCAGTGGCACCGAGCCCTCGATAACCTTCTCGCGGCGCGCCATCTCGGCATTGTTAAGCCGGCCGGCTACCTCAATACGGATACCCTTTGCACCACTATTCATAGTGTTCTGGGCAGCCATCTTGACAGCACGACGGAAGTTGGCGCGGCGCTCGAGCTGGCGAGCAATATTCTCCGACACTAGCTTGGCGCTGAGCTCTGGCCGACGAACTTCCTCAATATTGATACGGACTGGCAAGCTGGCGATCTTTTCGATCTGTCGCTTGAGCTCCGTCACACCAGCCCCACCGCGGCCAATCACCACACCAGCCTTGGCAGTGTGAATTGCGATGGTAATCTGGTTTGGGCTGCGCTCAATCTCGATCCGGTCAATCGTTGGCCGGCTTGCATAGCGAGCTTCAATCAGCTCACGGATTTTAATGTCTTCTGCCAACCAAGCCGCAAAGTCGCGCTTGTTTTGGCCAAACCAACGCGAGCTCCAGTTTTTGTGGACTTGGAGGCGGAAACTGACTGGGTTTACTTTTTGGCCCATTTAGTTGTCTCCTTTCTTGGCTGTATCGGTTGCTTTGGCGGGTACCTTCTTGACCTGCTTCTCCACACCACTCACTTCAACCAAGATATGGCTCGAGCGCTTCTGGAATGGCTGAGCCCGGCCACGGCTGGCCGGCTTGTAGCGGCGCAGGCGTGGGCCAGCAGTCACGCTAAGGCTGTGGATATGCAAACTGCGTGGGTCAAGGCCATGGTTGTTGATGGCATTGGCTTGGGCACTGGCGATTGCCTTCTTAACAGGCAGCGCGGCGCGGCGCGGGGTGTGGTCAAGAATGACCAGTGCATCGGCCACGCTGCGACCACGCACCAGGCTAGCAACAATGTTTACCTTGCGCGGGGTCTGGTCTATACCCTTGATGTGCGCCCGAACGATGGCTGGTGCATCGCTCGACCCCTGTTGTGTCTGTGATGCGGCCATTACTTCTTATCCTTTCCACCGTGCTTGCGGAACTTACGGGTTGGGCTAAACTCACCGAGCTTGTGGCCAACCATGTTTTCTGTAATCAGCACCGGCACATGCACCCGACCATTGTGCACTGCAAAGGTGAACCCCACCATCTCTGGCGTGATCGTGCTGCTGCGGGCCCAGGTCTTTATCACGGTGCGGTCGCCAACTTTCAGCGCTGCCACTTTTTTGGCAAGCTTCGCGTCGACGAATGGGCCTTTTTTGAGTGAACGACTCATAGACTACCTCTTCCTCTTAGCTTCGTGACGACTGCGGACAATCATCTTATTCGTTGATTTGCGACGGCGGGTCTTGAAGCCAATTGCTGGCTTACCCCATGGCGTCTTCGGGATGCGGCCTGGGCCCGTCTTGCCTTCACCACCACCCATTGGGTGATCGGCTGGGTTCATGGCCTTACCATGGACGCTTGGGCGCCACCCCATACGGCGGCGGCGACCGGCCGAGCCAAGCTTAACATTCTGGTGCTGGACGTTGCCCACCACACCAATGCTGGCTTCGCACTCGAGGCGGAACTTGCGCACCTCACCGCTAGGCATCCGCACCATGGCGTAGCCGTCTTCTTTGGCCATGAGCTGCGCCTTGGTACCAGCGCTGCGCACCATCTGAGCACCCTTACCGTGGTTGATCTCGATGGCGTAGATCTGGCTACCAACCGGGATGCTAGCCAATGGCATGCGGTTGCTCGCCTCGATTGGCGCATCGGCGCCAGTCTGGAGCACCTTACCCTTGGTCATTTGGGTGTCAGCCAAGATGTAGTGGTAGAGGCCGTGCTGATCCTTGACACGGGCAATCCGGGCACTGCGGTTTGGATCGTACTCGATCTCCTCTACCGTCAGCGTCAAGCCAGCGGCCAAGCGATGGTCGAGCAAGCGGTAGTGCCGCTTGACGCCACCACCACGGTGCCGGACAGTGATCTTACCAGTGTTGTTGCGGCCAGCCTTTTGCTTACCAGCCTTGACAAGGCTCTTGAGTGGCTTGCGCGTCGTTACATCGCTCAAATCCTGCGATGTCATGCCGCGGCGGGCGGGAGTGGTTGGGTTGTACTGCTTAATCGGCATTACTTATCCTCCTTCTGCTCTGTTTGCGGCTGTTGTTCTTCTGTCTCAAACACCTTGATCTCGCCTTCGCTCAGGCGGACATACGCCTTTTTGCTGTCGTGGCGGTGTGTGGTGCCTGGGTAGCGGCGCTTACCTCGGCTATAGCGAATAGCCTTGCCGCTTTGCACAGCGGTAGTGACATTGGCTACCTTAGTGCCGTCATATTGCGCCTCGACAGCCGCAGCGATCTGCTGCTTGTTAGCCGACAGTGGCACGTCAAAGATGTAGGTATTTTGGCTTGTGATGAGCCGGTAGGATTTTTCGGTGGCGCGGGGAGTGACTAATACGAGTTGCATTTATTTGTCCTCCTGTGCGAGCCACGCCGTAATAACATCCAGCGCCTGAGGCGACAGGACGATATGGTCGGCATTAAGAATGTAATAGACATTGAGATACATCGCACTCACAGCCAGCACCTGCTGGAGGTTGGCCGTAGAGCGAATCAGCTCGGGCGACTTCTCGCCAGCGACGAGCAGCACTTTGCGCTCAAGCTTGAACTGGCGGAGAAACGCCGCAGCGTCTTTGGTCTTGCCAGTTACCTTGTCCTCAAAGGGCAAGACCTGGATCTTGCCAGCCTGGTGAGCCAGTGTGAGAGCTTGGCGGATGGCGACACGTTTGCTGGTCTTAGACAACTTCTTGCGGTAATTTTCATTACCGCGTGGGCCAAAGACCACACCACCACCCCGCCAAATTGGGTTGCGGATACTGCCGAAGCGGGCTCGGCCAGTGCCCTTCTGCCGCCATGGTTTCTTGCCACCACCGCGGACTTCGCCCCGCTGCAGGGTAGTTGCACTTGCCTGGCGGGCGTTTGCCAAGAACGCGTCGTAAGCGAGCTTAAGCAGCTCGTGGTTCGGCACATCGACGCCGAAGACGCTGGTTGGCAAGGTTGCTTTTGCTGGCTTGGTAGATTCAGCCATTACTTAGCACCTCCTAGGATAATTAAGCCCTTCTTGGGGCCTGGGACAGCGCCTTTGACACCAATCAAGTTATCCTCAGCCGAGATAAACTCAACCGTCAGATTCTTGACAGTGACGCGCTCGTGGCCCATCTGGCCTGCCATGCGCTTCCCTTTGAAAATCTTTTGTGGGTACATGCTACCGATCGAACCGACCTTACGCGTGTTACCCTTACCACCGTGGGTTTTGCGGTGGCGCTTGAAGTTGTGCCGTTTGATTGTACCGGCCCAACCCTTACCCTTGCTGATGCCCGTGACATCCACGACATCGCCGAGCGCAAACTCCGTAACGCTCCATGTGTCGCCCACCTTGACATCGCCAAGGTCGTCAACACGAAATTCCCGAATGTGCTTCGGGGTGACACCGGCCGGCTTCACATGCCCAGCCACGGCCTTGCTCAGGTTCTTACCCGCACCATACGCCACCTGCACTGCGTTGTAGCCGTCTGTCTCGACGGACTTGACCTGAGTCGCAGCGACAGGCCCAGCCTGGATAAGCGTGACAGGAATCGTCGTGCCATCCTGGCTGATGATTTGGGTCATACCAATCTTGGTACCGAGAAGTGCTTTCATTGCCCTCTTGCTCCCATGTAAAATCCCCGGCGACTAGCAGTATCTTGGTACCAGCGCTGCATGGCTACACGCTTTGCTGGCCAAGACTTACCAATTCGTCCTGGGATGAGTTGCTATTACGTAATAAATTACAGCTACCATAGTACCATAGAATGGGGCGAGAAAGCAAGAGACCGACACACTAGAGTGCCAGTCTCTTACAGTATGCTGGTAAGTGACGGAAATAAGAGAACGTAAGCGTTACTGAGGCTTGACGTAAATTCATTGTAGGCTACAGCAGGACACACCATTCTCAGCCAAAGCTATTGCGACAAACTATAGAGCACCCCCCTAGCGCCATCACTATTAGCCTAATCCGTTGAGCTTGTCATTCGCTGCCTTTGCAGCATTAAGACCACCATCTTCAAAGCTCTTTGCAACATAAGACGCTCGTGAGGTGCCGTTTTGCTGCGAAAAAATTGCCTGTGGCGGAACATCTCCTTTCGTATAGCCATCTTCGCCTGGTTGATATTGTACACATTGCGCTTTTGTAGAAAGCTTTGTAATATCGATCTTTGTACCATCTGTGAATACCTGGTAGTGTTGATATTTGTCTGGTACTTCAGAGACAGTCTTGCTTTCTTGATTGACGGTATATAGTTTGATATTATCTTTCGACACTTGTATACTTTCACCAATACGAGAACCACTGCACGCAGGCATGCCATTTACCGTTGCGAATGGAAGAGTAACTGCAGAGCCACTATTTGGATCTGCTTTTTCTGTAATGATACCTGGGGCAACCCAGACTGCATGCTCACCAATAACTTCCCCCCAGTCATCATAGCTCGTTTGATCAAATAAATCACTCGTCTCCGGATAGTAAGGGTCAACACTTGTGGGGGTGACTGTTGCTTCAGGCGTTTGAGTTGCACTGCCACTCTCATGAGCTGCGCCACAGCCAGGCAACCCAGCCGCCAAAGCCAATACTGCAATCGCGCCAACTGGCCGACGGAACTGTGGTGTCGCTTCTGCTGCTGGCTTGTAAAAATTGTGAGACATAGGCTACTCCTTTGGCCGTTACTATTTATATAGTAATATATTGTAGTATCCTCTCAGGCGAATTGCAAATGAGCGTCGTTTGCGCCGCGGAACTTTGCTGCCTGCCGCCACCTCTATATCGCTCACTATGCTACAATATAATGCGTTAATGCGTCACCCAATCCCCTCACCTACCTCTGTCGATGCTTGGCTTGCTGCGGCGGCTGCCCAGCTGCGGACAGCTGGTATTGCTAGCAGCCGGCTCGATAGTGAGCTGCTGCTAAGCCATGTGCTACAGCGGCCTCGACACTGGCTTCATGCCCACGGCGATAGCACACTCCTGCACGAGCAACACATGCAGGTGGAGCAGCTCCTTACCCACCGCCTTCGGCATGAGCCACTGGCCTACCTGGTGGGGCATAAGGAATTCTACGGACGCGATTTCGTCGTTTCGCCCGCTGTGCTCGTACCTCGGCCTGAGACAGAGCAAATGATCACCCTCTTACTGCAGCTCATTCAGCCCACGCAGCGCACCATTGCCGATGTTGGTACTGGCAGCGGCATTCTCGCCATCACAGCACAGCTCGAGCTTCCACAGTGCAAAGTTGATGCGTACGACATAAGTCTTGAAGCCCTCGCCATTGCTCAGCACAATAGCACGCAGCATGGCGCTACCTCTGTTCATTTTATTCAGAGTGATCTCCTCGCGGCAGCGCGGCAGCGCTATGATGTCATTCTTGCCAATCTCCCCTACGTCGATCCCGCCTGGCAGCGCGACGACCGCGAGACAGCGCACGAGCCAGCCCTGGCACTCTTTGCTGAGGATGATGGGCTGGCGCTCATCTCTACCCTCCTTGCCCAGACGGAGCAATGGCTCGCGCCCAGCGGCCTACTCATCCTCGAGGCTGACCCCTGCCAGCACTCACACATCATCGCTTGCGCCGCCGCGCACCAGCTCACTCATATGCGAAGCGAGGGGTATGCGCTTGCTTTTGCTAAGCAGTGCTCGGCATGACCCCACTACTAACTGCAGCGCACGCTGGCCCACTGCATCTACAGATGGTAGCGACCAACGCTCGGGCCGCAGCATACGACTCCCTTTGTTGAGCGCTTGATGGGTATAATAGTCTGGTGATTGGATTGTTGCTCGCTGGAGCAGCGCATATACATCAGCCATCTCTTGGTCATCCACCTCTGCTGGCTGCACCTCATCTTGCGATATAAAGGCATCATCCAGCTCGGTATAATCATACTCATAGCAAAATACCTGCGGCTCAGCCAGCGATGCATCGCTATGGTCAGGTGCGTCGAGGTAATACGACCGCACTGCGCCAGCATACGCGCCGTATTGATCTACCTCGTAGATGATAATATGCGGGTCGTGCACCCGGCCATCATCATCCAAAGCAGCCCGGGCACTCAGGGTGAGGCGCTGCCCACTATCAGTTTTGTGGCCAAAGTATACACTGCGCACCTCACCACCGTCGTAGCGCTGCCGGTCAGCCGCACCACGTCGGCGCGCACTTCTGTACTGGGTAGTAATAGTATCCTGGACGACTGCGGTGAGCTGCTCAGCCAATAAGCCCGGCTGCTCGTGCTGGCCTGGCGGTGCACACTCAGCATCAGTATTGGCTGCGTGTGGCACACGACGCAAAGCATCGCCCGCGCGGGGTGCTGTGTTGTATGTCATGCTGTTCCCTCTGTGTGTTAGATATACGTCCCTTTTAGCATACTATAGAAGCATAGCCCAAGGCAAATAACAGAGGTAAGCAAATGAACAATTTTATACCATATTCAGAATAATTCTAATATAGCTCCCTGTACTCTGCCGTTGCGAGCAGTTCACGTAGCTGGGCTACCTCATGCGTGTCGACTGGTTGGTCGTTGATGCCCATTTGACGCTCGAGTTTCTGGTTTGCTAGTTCGTTCTTGAGATGATCTACTGTTGCAAGCGTGCGCTCGTATGCTTCCTCTGGTGGCAGATTCCTGCCAATGGTCAATTCTTTTGGTATTTTACGCTGAGATTCGCTCCCCTGCGGTGTATCAAATCGCCGCACCACACCATCCTCAAGATGATAGCGAAAACTGTCGCCACCCCGCTCCCTAAGGCTAATCATTCGGTCCTGCGTGCCATCGTCTAGTGTTGTCGATTCGGTCAGGATTGTGACCGTTCTCTCACCCTGTGTTGCATACAGCAAGACACTCGACTTCACGCGGTCAGTGAGAACCGTGTGATCGTATGTATTCGCTTCACCAGCAAATTGCAGCAGCATCTCCTGCACTAAGTCGTCAAAATCTGCCGCTGCCTGTGCCTTCTCCTCCTTGGAGAGCCGCTCAGCAAACTGCCCTACCGTAGCGATTTTCTCTTGATTGTTTGTTCCGGGCTGCTCATGTGCCATGGTATACCTCTGTTGTGTTATATACTATGACACCTATAATGCTCTCTCTCTCTGAAAGTCAACCGATCAAATCAAGAACATGTCTTTGCTATGCCAAAAACCACCCATCACCTGGGTGGTTTCTTGTTGCTATTGCTCAATACGCCGTGGTTATTTGATCGATGTGATCATAATGCGGCTGTATTGCTGGCGGTGGCCACGCTCTTTGTGGACGCGCTTTTTGGCTTTGTAGCGAATGACGCGGATTTTGTCGCCCTTAACGAGCGCTTCCACGACCTCAGCCTTGACCTTGACGCCTGCAACGTGCGGCGTACCAACAGTGGTCGTCTCGCCATCGATGGTCAGGAGTGCATCGGCTTCGAGCGCTTTTGTGCCGTCCGGGAGGCGGTCCACCAGGAGGGTCTCTTTTTCGGCGACGAGATACTGCTTGCCGCCAAGCTGAATGACTGCTTTCATCTGATTCCTTATAATTATTAATACTTCCGACTGATTGTAGCAGAGACGGCGGTGGATGTCAAAGTTGGAGCATCAAACTATCAAGCCCCACTCATCTCACATTTCCTCCTTTTGCTGTTCCCTCCCGCTAGCGCTTTATTAGGAGTCACCATTCACCAAATATCAACCTCATATACTGGGGCAAAAAGAGATTACTCCAGATTGTCTCCACGCGCCACCAGCCGCTGCACCACCGCTGGCAGCTCCGCCTCACTGTGCCATACCTCTGTCCGCGTGGCGATGAGCTCGTCGCTCAGGTAGCTCTGCTGGCCTACGCTGTGGTGCTGCGCCAGGGCGATTGGCTTGCCCAGCGCTAGCGCCGCCCCTACCTCCATGAGCATCCCCTCGCTGCGCCGTGACGATGCTTGGATTACCAATACCATATCGTACTGAGGTAACACGCTCAGCGCACGGCGGATGAACTCACCTGGCGTATGGTAGCTAGGCCAGGCTGGGTCGAAGAGATTGCAATACACCGCACAGCCCACCTGCTCGAGCGCTGCCACCACTGTGCGCATCCGAGCGCGCACCACTGCCTCGTCCTCACCGGTAAAGGCATAGGAGCAAAAGACAGCGGGCGGGGTGGCTGGTGGCGTGGAGTTCATACATCATAGTATACGCTATCGAGCAGGAAGTAGCACGCTAAGGTCACTTGCACTTACAATTTTCATGGCGCAAAATGTCAATGCATAATGACCCCAGAGCAAGCACCACGTGCACATTGAACAAGAAAATATCTGGAGGCCAGAGACGAAGCAAACGGAAGAGCTCTGTACAGTATCTGGCCGGAACATTTTCGGTTCGATGTGTATGTGGCGCTCGCTGGTTTGCTATTAGTACAATCTTAAAATTCAGAGCGAGCACCTTGACGGGTCGCTCATATATTGATATATATATATTAACCTTTTGCAATTCCGCAAAGGGTCGGACTTTTCAGGAAGGGGAGACATCATGCTGTCTTCTTTAATCATGAGTACTGTCATTTCAATCGGGATGCTGGCTACAGGGCACTTTTTCCTTGTCCTTGGCATTACTCACTACCATTACCGATATCTTGCATGGGTATCGATACCATGGTGTGCGGCAGGTGTGGCTCTCACCTCGATTTGTGGCTATGCAGTCACTAGAGATATAGCACATATCCAAGTGTCTAGCCACACCATCTATGTGTATTTTGTGATGCTGTGTGCAGGAACGGTCTTCCTTGCACTGGCAGCGCAAATAATCAAGAAGAAGAAAGAGGTGATGTAGTCTCATCATTGCACACAAGAGTCCACCCTCACCACTCACCGTCGAGTGCACTGCATTCCGGTGAGTGGTGAGCTAACCTTGTTCATCCATAATATATTGGCGCTTTGGCGCTATTTTTCGTATTATTTTTCACGATTTTTGCCTCTGTTGCAAGCCAGTTTTTCACAAATCTTATTTCACATCCTGTCATATCTATGCTACGCTGGGTAGTATGAGTATGAAGAGACTCGTGTATGGCATAGCTGGTACAATGATCGTCTTCGCAGGCGCGGGCGTCATCGTAGCAGCCCAGCCAAAGAGTGGTTCGTCAGCGCCTGCATACAATACAACAAGTGCAACAACCGGTGGACATATGGCCAAGGCATTAGCGCCGTCCGACCAGCCATCTGCCCAAACACTCGCACAGCGCAACCAAGCTATCAAAATAATCATCGCTTCTAACGCTTCTCCCAAGGCTATCAAGCCAGCGTCGAAGCCCAGTGAGACACCAACGCCAACGCCAGCAGCTGAGCAAAAGCCAGCCGCAACCAATGGCGCTTCGTCTGGTTCGAATACGCGCTCAAATAACAACGCTCAAAAGAGCAACCCATCGAACAATAAGTCAAACTCCAACTCCAACACGCCATCGCCGGAGTTTGTCGACCGCGTCTTTGCGACGGTCAACAAGGAGCGGGCAGCCCGTTCGCTCGGCACAGTGCAGCGTATCGAGCAGATCGATACCAGCTCGCGCGCCCAGTCGGCCTACAATGCGCAGATCAATCAACTCAGTCACGAGGGCGGGACAGATCGCCTCAAGCAAAATTATACCTGCCGCGCCAGCGGTGAGATTCTCGAGCTCGTGCCGATCTCGTACAATGAGCAACAAGCCACGGATGTATGGATCAATTCCCCGCCACACAACAAGATTATGTTCTCGGGCGATTACGACAAAGCTGGCATTGGCCTGACGCAAAAAGGCGACCAATATTACATTGCCATGCAGTTCTGCCGCTAGGAAAGGATAAGCAAGAATATCTGAGAGAAACACTTACTCAGACAGAGAAAAACCAGTCATGATGGCTGGTTTTTACTTTTCAGAAGAACGTCGACCTTAGTTGAACCTCAAAGTCCTCCTCGGTAATTTCACAGGTTTTATCATTCCTTTCTCTTAGAGCTAAGGATTGACAATACCCCCAAGAGCGACCCAGCATCAAAACAAATACTAGTTTGCAATCAGTTCTTAATTCTGCCTGCCTGAAGAGGTAGAAGGGCGGTTGAGGCTAAGAAAGCGAAACCTTGAAGCTTCAAAATTACTTCGATTCGTCATCAGGCGCGTCAAACGATTCCACCCCATTCAGAACCTCCCAAAGCCGCTGCACTTCTGCCTCACTGACCACTTGGTCGCCTCGGCCGATCCGTTGGCTCTCACCAATCGTGCGTGTGGCAGGCTGGCCACTATGCGCCAGGCCGATCAGCGAGCGCACCACCCGCTGGTGGCTGCCCTCTGTGACAATACGGTAGCGCAGCTGCTCTGAGTCACTCACCAAGCTAACTTCATGCGCTGTGGCAGCAATCGCATTATCGCTTGCGTTTGGCTGCACTGGCTCGCGCCAAAATGTCGCCGTCTCAATATCGACTAGCAGATTTGAGCCATCATGATATGGTGCCATGAGCCTGAGGATGGCACGGCTTTGGTTCGGAAACAGAGGTGAATCAGCTTCTTTTGCTGGCGCGGCATTGTCCATTCGGTAGCCATACACATCAACCTTATCGGCAAATTTCGTCATCATATGCAAAGCAATCTGGCTTAGCTGCACCACTGCAGCCGCTTGGTCTGCCGTAGTCACTCGTTCGCGCGGAGTGCTATATAAGGTGGAGAATGCTTCTTGGGCTTGAGTTCGTGTCATTCATCTGTCTTTTCTGTCGCAGCAAGCGACGCATTATATTAGCAATAAAACAGGGGCATCTCGATGATTGAATAATATCGCATTCTCTTCCCCACCTTCTCTGAAGTACTGCAAAATGCCCTAGATTTAGCCTTTTAGAGCTGGTGGAATTAATGGCTATCATACTCCATTCGCTAAAGGCAAATTGGTGCAAGAAAAAACGAAGCTTTCAGCTCAGCGCCTACGCTATTCAATCGTCTTCTCAAACACCGTCGTGTTATAGATCGTTGCGCCCTTGTGGAGATAAAAGCGATGAGCTGCCTGGCGCTTAGGGTTGGAGGTGAAGGTGAGCTTGGTCGCACTGTGCTGCTGGCCCCAGCTCAGCATCGCATCCCACAGCCGCGAGCCAACCCCCTTGCCCTGCACCGATGGGTCGGTCACAAAATCATCGAGGTAGATCTTGCGCCCAGCGATTGGCCCCACCAGCAGGGCGAGCGTTGCCATGCCCACCACCTTGCCGTCAAGGCGAGCCAGGAGTAAAACTTGATTCTCAGCAGCGATCACTGCTTCAAGCGCCTGGCGCAAAGCGTCCATCGCCGCTGCATCAGGGGTAGTTGGAGTAGTTGGCGCGGTTGTTCCGGCTTGGTGCAACACATCGCCCAGTGCTGCGATTGCCGCCACATCAGCCTGGCTGACGGCGGTTGCCTGTTCGATTATGAGTTCTTCCATATATTGATTATACTATATGTATGAATCAGCGTATACTCACCCTCCGTGATGCGCTCGCCACTCACCCGCCGCGCATCGCCTACCCAGAAGGCACCAACCCCATTATCCTCAGCGCCGTGCGTCAGCTGGCCGATTGGCAGGCCGCTCGGCCTGTGCTTGTGGCAGACAGCCCAGCGGCCATCAAGCAAGCTGCCGCCGATGCAGGTATCTCGCTCGAAGACATCGAGATTATGATGGTGCCCCACCAAGACGATACTGCATCGACAAATACCACTGACACGCCTCCCCTTACCCCGCTCACCTACGCCGCTCAGCTGCTCCACGATGGCGTGTGTGATGCTATGGTGGCTGGCATCGACCACCCCACCGCTGCGGTGTTGCGCGCTGCGCTGAAGGTCGTTGGCCTGGCGTCAGGGGTGCGCTATGCATCGAGCTTCTTCGTGATGGATATGCCTCACTTTGCTGGTGGGGAGGATGGCCTGCTTATCTTTGCCGACTGCGGGATGAACATCACACCAGATGCCGCTGGCCTAGCTGCCATTGCCGAGGCTAGCGCCTTGAGCGCCACCCGGCTTGGCTGGCAGCCCCGCGTTGCACTGCTGTCTTACTCTACGCTGGGTAGTGCTGGCGGCCAGAGTGTCGAGACGGTTCGCCACGCTCTCGCAGAGGTGCAGGCGCGCCAGCCAGAGCTCCTCATCGATGGTGAACTCCAGCTTGACGCCGCTCTCGTCCCCGCTATTGGCCACAAAAAAGCCCCCGCCAGCCCCGTCGCTGGCCAAGCAAACGTCCTCGTCTTCCCCGATCTCAACTCCGGCAACATTGCCTACAAGCTAGCCGAACACCTAGCTGGCGGCCATGCCTATGGCCCTATCTTACAAGGCTTTGCGCGGCCAATCAGCGACCTATCGCGTGGCTCGAGTGTGGATGATGTGATTGGCGCGAGCTTGATCGTTGGTAGCATGGCGGCTGAATAGATTGTACGATTTATTCACGCAGACTGGTGATTTTTTGCTTGCTTTTTGCAACTGTTTGTCGTGTTACGCTCCCCTCTCATCCTCTCTTTGTAGCAATTGTTTTGGCCTACGCATCGCTCTCACGCGACGCAAAAAACGCCTTTCTACTGCTTACTTTTTCCACTACCCCACAGCATAATGACCGAGCTTTTTTGCTTGCATATTACAAGCAATATATCTCCCTCTTTGTAAGATTCATACCCATACATGCCCTGCTATCAAGCAGCACACAGCACTATTCTCTCCGCACAATATACAATTATATTGAATATAAATAAAAAGTATTCAACAGTATATTGTATAATCGATCCAAACTCCTATACCTACCACACCATCAATATACTGCTACCTATTAATTGCCATGAATAAACTTAGTGTTCGATTCAGGAATATAACAGTGGTAGAGATTGCAAAAAATCTTATCTATGAGATTGTAAAAATTTGCGTACTGCCGCAATTGGTTTGATGGTAGGATACGTCGCTGCATCTTCCTCGGGCAGTAGCTCTGCCCGTGTCCGGCCATTGTAACCATCTGGGCAAAATATTTTATCCCAGCCAAAGCCACCATCACCTCGCGGATGTGCTGCAATACTGCCTGGTAGCTCACTGCGAAAAACGTGCATCTCGCGGCCATCATAGTAACCAAACGCACCTACCGCCAGTGCCGATCGATCATCAAATCCATCAAGCATGCGGCATAATTTTTCTAGCCCATCTGGTACCTCGACGAAGAATTTAATGAACGGCCCAGGCAATCCATTCAGCGCTGCAAACCCCAGCGACACATCTTCAACAAGAACAGGCTGCTGGGCAATCTCATACGCTTCACGCACTTTGTGTCGAACAACCTCCTCGGGTGAGGACGATTGAATTTCTACCAAATCAATCTTGCGATGTTCTAGTGGCATACCAAGCATGCGCGCTAGGTAGTCGGCCTTGTGCTGGTTGCCCGTGATGAATAGTGGTTGCTGCATCATTCGTCTCCTTCGTGCTTCTCTTCCCGATATTTCTCTGGCTGTGCCCGAAAGACCTCGACCCATTTGCTATCTTCCGCTAGGTCGTTGTACGCAATATAATAGCGTTTTTGAAAACCACCAGCGTGCGCAGCTTTGCGCGTCACTGCGTCTTGTACCTGCTGTGGCGAGAAGCCAAAATCATCGCGCAGCGCATCGAGAACAGCCTGCACATCCGCCAGCTCCTGCAGCGCCTCTTCTAGCCTATCATCGCCCAGTGGAATTTCGTTTGCCTCCTCATGAATCTTACGCTGTAACTCACGGCGATACGCCGCGCGATCCAATTGATAATACTCTGTGTGGAGCACCTGCGGGTCGGCCTTGCATTTTTCGACGAGTTTGTCACGCACGAGCTTCTCGAGATAGAATCGCACCATTGCCTTGTCCTCCTTATCTGTTGGTTGTTGGGTTCCTTTTGGGTTTATATAGCCTACTATCAAAAATTGCTATTATCTCACAAGTATTTCATCATGAATTTTGTTCACCACTATTCATGGGGCTATCTTCACTTGCACTTTGCAACTCATCGCGTAGACGCATCCAGATCTTGCCAAGCTCATTACGCCCAGCATGGTGGCTACCCCAACCCCAAAAGCTGTCATCGTCATTCATCTCCACAATATATCGGTCACCCGATGCAATGAGTGTCTCACGCACAAGATCGTGCTGAGCAAGCTTGCAGCGTACAATTTCTTCCATAATTGCTACTTTCTTATCGTCCCAATTAGGGTCTTCTTCAGCCTTATGCTGGTTGGCAAAATCAGACGCTAAGCGCGGCGAGCGTCACAAGCGCACCTGTTCAGCCCGAGCTGGATTGGTATCAAAAAAATGCGCTGCTTGATAGGCATGTTCGCTCGTAGGGTACAGCACGCCGCGCCACTCAACCTGGCATGGCGCGAAGTTATCAAAGACATACCAGCCATCTAGAAAAAAGCCAGCCATGGTTGATTTGTTGTGCGTATTGTCTGTCATATTCATGATAGTACCTCTGTTATAGCCTGATATCTATTGTGATTTGCTCTTGTTGTTATTAATTTCTATTATTTACCATTTCCCCTTTCTAGAATCATATTTTTGAATCATAGTGTGATGTATTCAGATGATTCTATGCGTTTATTTTCACTTGCTTTTTGCAAGCTAGCCGATTAGGTGTGCGGCGTCGTATAACTCTTACGCGTGGTTTATTTGGTTCATGAGTTGTTTGTGGCCTAGCACCATATATAGGCCATATCCTGCGGTTGCGAGTGCCCCGCCAATACTGCTGATAGCATAGACTACTTGCCACGAAGTGCTCGACGCGAAGGCAAGGTAGAACCCAATCAGCGCCGTGCAGATGGGGAGAGGTGCAAGATAATAATCAATCGTTCGGTCAAAGATCTTCGCCTGGGGAATGAAGTGCAGCCCAACAATCAGCACAAGCACCGGCATGATATAAATCTGCTGCTGAAACATACCAAGCAGCGCAAAGATAATCCACAGCGGTGCATACGACACCGTGCTCAGCAGCTGCATCTGCTTAGCGATCCGCTTGCTGGCTGGCGTTGGTGCTGGCTTGGGCAATTTTTTCGTCACACGGATATGCTGCACACCACAAAAAATCAGCCATACCGCATACACACCAAATAGTGCAAAGACTGCCCAGCCAATAACACTCCATGCCACACCAAACCACACAGCATACACGAGCATAAAGGTTGCCATGAGAATTGGAAACGGCGCCATGCTTTTTACTGCAGCGATTAATTCGTCTCTTTGCGGTTGTTCTGAGGTTGCCATGTATCTTTCTCCTGTTTATTGGATAAGTGTTAAAAATTGTTCTTCAGTGAGCATCATTGTACCATACTTCTCTGCTTTGGCTCGCTTGCTCGCACCAACTTTGCCACCAGCAACGAGGTAGGTGGTGTCTTTGCTAACGCTGCTTTGGAAGGTACCACCCAGAGCACGGATTTTTTCAGCCGCTTGGTCGCGACTCATTGCTTGCAATGTGCCAGTGATGACGAATTTTTGACCAGCGAGCTGCTGTGACGATTGCACGAGCCGTGGCACGACACCACATTGAGCAAACTTATCCAGTAAAGCAACATTGTCTGCATCACTGAACCACGCGACGATCGATTCAGCCACTACCACGCCAATGCCATCAATCGCCTGCAGCTCGTCGAGCGTGGCAGAGCGCAAGAAGCCAAGCAATTGCTTGTCATTTGCAAGTGTGTTGACGGGTGTTTGCGATTTATCATGCGGCGCATTTTCGCCTGAATTATTACGATTATTATTCACATTGCCCTGCTGAGGCACATCAAGCTTTGAATCATCTGAAAAATATTTCACGATATCGATCGCTGTTTGCGCACCCACATGGCGAATGCCCAAGCCGTAGAGGAAACGCTCAAGCGGCGGCTGCTTTGCAACAGCAATGGCATCGATAAGCTTCTGCGCCGAGACCTCGGCAAAGCGATCGAGCCGGAGAAGATCCTTCTTCCTTAGTGTATAAATATCGGCGAGGTCATGTACCAAACCAGCCTCGACCAATGCAGAAACATTCTTCTCGCCAAGTGTGTCGATATCCAGTGCCCCTTTGGATGCAAAGTGCGTGAGGGCACGCGTGAGAATGAGCGAGCTACTAGCGCCGCGCACCCGGTACACTGCCTCGCCAGCAGGCCGCTCGAACTGCAGCTCGGGATATTGGCGCTGAAGCTCGGCTGGGTAATCAATCGGCTTGGTATTAGCTGGGCGCAGCTCTGGCAGCACCCGCTCGACCTGCGGGATGATATCCCCCGCCTTGAAGATAACCACAGTATCGCCACGCCGCACATCGAGCCGAGCAATCTCGTCGGCATTGTGCAGGCTGGCGTGCTGCACCGTCGTGCCAGCCACGACGACTGGGTCGAACACCGCTACTGGTGTGGCAGCACCTGTCCGGCCAATGCTAATGACGATATCGCGCACGATGGTAGTGGCTTGCTCGGCTGCATATTTGTAGGCCACTGCACCACGCGGGTTCTTACCCACCATACCCAGGCGGTCGTAGAGAGCGCGATTGTTGATCTTGATTACGAGGCCATCCGTATTGAACGGCAAATCACGGCGCTGCTCGCCCCACTGCTGGACGAAGTTCATTACCTCAGCTAGGTCGGTAAAGACCGCCGCTTGCTGGTTACGTGTGATACCGAGTGCTGTCAAGGCATCATACGCGTAGCTATTGGTCGGCACCTCAGCCGCATCATCACGGATGACATCGTAACCCCGAAAATGGAGTGGGCGCTGCGCCACGAGTGCTGGGTCAAGCTGGCGGATAGTGCCAGCCGCGAGGTTACGCGGGTTGGCGAAGGCTGGCTGGCCAGCAGCTTGCTGTCGCCTATTAAGTGCCGCAAAGTCGCGCTTGAGCATGACGATTTCCCCACGGATCTCCGTCCTGCCCTGCAGTAAGTGCTCAAAGCCAGGTGCTTCACGCAGACGTAGCGGCACATTGCGAATCGTCCGCACATTATTCGTTACATCTTCGCCAACGTAGCTATCGCCCCGTGTGACGGCCTGCACGAGCACACCATCGTTATAGATGAGCGCGCAGGCCAAGCCATCCATCTTGATATCGGCAAAAAACTCGTGCTTATGACCCGGCAAGAGCTTATCCATGCGCTGCACCCACGCCTCGACCTCTGCCGTGTCGAAGACATCATTGAGGCTAACCATCCGCCGGCGATGCTGCACCTTGACGAAGCCTCCTTTAAGGACGTTGCCAACCCGCTGGGTAGGCGAATCAGGCGTGATGAGCGCAGGGTGCGCAGCTTCGAGCTGCTTGAGCTCGGCAAAAAGGCTGTCGTACACCGCGTCGCTCACGCTGGGCGCATCAAGCACATGGTATTCGTAGCTATAGCGATTGAGTAGCTGACGCAGCTCAGCACTGCGCTGAGCTGGCGATAGGTTGGGTGATGTTAGATGTTTGTCTTGTGTCATAGTGGTTCCTTACTGCTTTAGTATAGCGGAATTTGACGGTGGGTGCAGCTTTTTTAAGAGAGGATTTAGTATAACCATCCTGCAAAATTGGTATGTATCTGATCTAAAGCCCCTTGCGTTCTCTCACGCTCACCCTCCTCACACTCCCTCCTCAGGAACACTGTAAGGGTCGATATTCACTGGATATCAACCTCTTGCGCTGGGCTGAGAATCTGTCAGCACAATGACAGATTCTCACACTCCATCGGATGAAGTATGGGAGGGTAAGCTAGCACAAAGAGAGCAAAATTTTTAAGATTCACATTCAATATCACCCTGTTAGAGAATGCAATATACAATGACAACTTGCCTCGCCATTGAATTCGAGAGTGCTATTAGTAAGTATAAAACGAAGAACCTCAGCTTTTTGCTATCACAAAAGCCACTACGCGGCCAAGCAAAGCTCTCTCCACCACTAATCGAAAACTAGGCCTCAAGCAATACTACTGCGAGAGTCACCCACCCTACGCTGGCGTGGCTGTATCATCAACAATCTTGCGATAGAGGAGGTAGATATACGCTGCGCACCACACCACCGTCACCGAGCTGATGAAGCCCGCTAGGACGGGCATCGTCGGCACAGAGGCGTACCATTGCCAGAGGTGCTTAAGCCAGGCATCAAGGAGAATAGCAGGGATCATCACCACGCACCACAGCACTGCCACGCTGCCAAATAGCCACAGCAGCCGGTACAAAATCCGCAGCCGCCGCCCTACCACCAAATCACCCGCCGCTGCCAGCGCCCGCATAGGGTACATACCAGGCAGTGTCACCACCACAAGCGCAATGAAGGTGCTTGTGCCCCAATAGAGCGTCAGCACTGCCACAGTAGCTAGCAGCACATAGAAGAGCATCGAGCCAAATCCTTCGCTAATCACCCCATTACTCGACAGACCGATATACACCAGCGCCATCGCCCCCAGTGGGATAAGCTGCACGAGGAAGATGAGGACAACCATTAGCGTGGCTACTAGTGGTGCACAGGCATTATACAGCCCATCGCGCAGGCGTGGCGCTCGCCCTGCCTTATACTCGCGTAATAGCCACACTGTGGTGAGCCACACTAGCAAAAAGCCCAGCACCACATAGAGCTGCTGGTCAGCGCTGAGGTTGCCGCTACCCGTACCAAAGGCCGTCACCATGAGGAGCCCTGCCTCGCCTAGCTTACCCCAGGCACCAGTGAGAATATCCTTGCCCGACTCTGCTAGCATACTTTGCAGGCGGTCGTACATCGCTTGGTTGGTAATCGCCCCAAGCGCCAAGAGCAGCACGGCATAAAACACCGCCAAGAGGCACAACGTCCGCCAGTGTGCCCGCACCATCCGCATCACTTGTGCAGTAAAGGCGACGTAGCCTGGTAATTGCAGCGACCGCGCATAATCGCGTCGACGAGTGCGATGGAAGCTTCGATGCGGCCGTCTCTGTTGTAAATTATGCAACCATTGACGGCTGCTCGCTACCACCCTACCACTGCGAGCCTGCCAGGTCCGCCAATGGAGGTTAGTGCGCCAGCTGGGTCGCGTCGATGGAGCATCCTTCGAGTGCTGCGAGCGGGCTTTTGCGGAAGCAGTCCCGCGAGAGGATGATGTTGCCTTTTTTGCAACGTTAGGGTGTTTTACCTCTGTTTTTAAACCATGCTTGCTTGCGTGTGCCACGGGAGCGGTGCGTGATGATGAGCGGCGAGTTGACTTCGTTGTTTTTTTTGCCACAGGCACTGCCCTACCATTTGTTCATATCTTCGTTGAGGCGCTTGATGCGGTCTTCAAGCGGCGGGTGGGTGCTAAACAACCGGCTAAAGAACCCTGGCTTGAGCGGATTGACCATAAACATATTAGCGCTTGAGCTGACCTGCTTCTCCATCGGGCGAGTGTATGCCTGCAGCTTGCCCAGTGCGCTCGCCAGGCCAGCTGGGTCGCGCGTCGTCAGTGCACCAGTGGCATCGGCCAGGTACTCACGCTGGCGGCTCACCGCCATTTGCATAATGGCCGCCACGATGGGTGCAAGGATGATGGCGACGATACCAAGCACCAATAGTACCGGATTAGTCTCGCGGTCATCATTATCACGAAACCACAGCATGCGCAGCGCAATGTCCGACACAAGGCCAATCGCACTCACCAGACCAAAGGTAATCATACTCACCCGAATATCGTAGTTTTGGACATGCCCCATCTCATGGGCCAGCACAGCGGTCAGCTCGCGATCATCCATAATCTCCAGCAGGCCCGTCGTCACGCCCACAATGGCATGCTTGGGGTCGCGGCCAGTGGCAAAGGCATTCGGTGCTGGGTCGTCGATAATATACACCTGCGGCATAGGTAACCCCACGGTGATGGCAAGATTTTCGACGGTGCGCCACAAACGGGGGTTATCCGCCTTGCGAATCTCCACCGCACCGGTCATACTCATAGCAAGCTTGGAAGCAATGAAGTACTGCACCAGCGCATAAATCAGCGCCCCAATGAACGTTCCCCAAAAGATCGTTAGGTTGCCCTGCATGCCGCGGCTGTTCATAATCAACTGCGCCGCCAGGCCAATCACCGCCACCATCGCGACGAAGACGATCATCAAAATAACTGTATTACGTTTGTTGTGTGCAATTGCTCTGTACATAGATATATTGTAGCAGATAATGGTGGTTTTGCAGGTACTCGCGTCAATCACTAAGCACCGCTCTTTCCACGTTCGCTTGCACCCCGTCACTATCTACCAATGGAGTATAGCAATCGGCTGTAATGATCAACCAAGCCCAGCGCACTATACACACCGAACCGAAAATGTTCCGGCCAGATACCCCACAGAGCTCCTCCGCGTACGTCAGTGCTGGCCTCCATATATTTTCTTGTTCGGTGTGTATAGTGCGCTGACTATCGGTGAGGTTTTGGGCTCACATCGCACCCACTTGACTCGCCCCTCATTTATTGATATATATATCAGCTTTTGTTGACATATGTTCGCATTTTGTCCAAAAGTGTTGTTTGACAAGCAGAGCATACCGCTCAAGGTGGGCTGCCCAGGCATGGCTACCATAGCCGCGCCCCAGCACCCCATCTTGAGTCGCCGCATCCGAGCGTCGACCAGTGTTATTCTACACAAGCGTCCGCTTGGGTGGGGAGAGAGTAGTGTCATGAGCAATATCAAGATCACCATTACCGAGAAGAAGGAAGAAAGCGCTTTGAGCATTGTAATGGCGTGTATTGTCTCCATTATTAATATGTTCCTTGGCGCTTGGGTGTTTTCTGTGCTATGGGGGTGGTTTATAAACCCGCTAGGCTTCCCAAGGCTGACACTATTTTGGTCGATGGGTATTCTAGCTACTGTCGAGCTAGCACTGCTACTAGGTAGTCCTGCTCGAGAGATGCCACAACCACAACTCGGGAGAAACATCGGGATGACAATCACCATCCTCGTCACTTTTCCCCTTGGATGGGCTATTCACCTCCTTGCCTAACCCCCTCACCGAACATGACACGCTCGCTTCTAGAGGGTGTCTGCCCTCTCCTGCTCTGCTTGTCATGTTCGCCCCTTGCGGTGCTCTTGCCCATTGGCAGTGCTCTAACACCCTAATCATTGCAATTATTTTTATTACTCAAATCCCCCACCTTCTAGGTAAAACCGCTCTGGTCAAGCGATAAGCCGCTCATTTGTATCCACAAACCTTCTCAAACATCCCTCGCTCCAAGAATGATATACAACTGGCATCATCGCCCTTATGTCATTGCAACACAATAAAAAACCGCCCTCCATCGAGAGCGGTTTCGCTATAGTGTGCGAGGTGTCTAGAACTGCACTTGCACTGGGTTCTCGACGCTGGCGCGGTCTTCGACCTCGAAGAACTCGCGAGCCTTGAAGCCCAGCATGCCAGCCACGATATTGGCGGGGAACATGGCGATGCGGGTGTTGAGGTCGCGCACACCACCGTTGTAGAAGCGGCGCGCTGCCTGGATCTTGTCCTCAGTGTCCACCAGCTCTTGCTGCAGCTGGATGAAGTTTTGGTTGGCTTTGAGCTCTGGGTAGGCCTCTGCTACGGCAAACAAACTCTTCAGAGCGCCCTCGATCATATTCTCTGCCGCAGCCGTCTCTTGCACGCCCTGGGCATTCATGATGGCGCTGCGAGCCTCTGCCACGTTCTCGAAGACCTCCTTCTCGTGTGCTGCATAGCCCTTTACCGTACCGACTAAGTTCGGGATGAGGTCTGTTCGGCGCTTGAGCTGGACGGTGATGTCGCTCCAGGCTTCGTCCACGCGGATCTTCAGCTTGACCAAGCTGTTGTACGTTGCCCACATGAAGATGCCAAACAGAACGAGCAGGCCAATCACGCCGAGCAAAACGATTAATGCTGTTGTCATAGTGTCGTTTCTCCTTTTTGGTTATAGCCTTATTATACCAAATTGTGTGGCTTATACTAGCCGCTATGGTAATTCTACAATAAATCTTGGGCTCGTAGCTAGTACGAATGCTGCCATACTCTACCCTTCTGGCTATGTATACGAAAAAACCACTCTCCTCAAGTGGTCTTCTCTGTTATATCATGCCTGGTGCGCAAGGCGGGAATCGAACCCGCACGGCTTTTGGCCAAGGGATTTTAAGTCCCTCGCGTCTACCAGTTCCGCCACTCGCGCTTGCAGTCGCACTTCTGGCATAGCAGCCATGTGCTGCTTGTATTATACTATGTTTATGAAGCAAATTGTACATATTCATGGCGGATCACCTTTTGATTCCTACGAGCGCTATCTCTCCGCGCTGCGCACTAACCCACTTACTTATGAAAGTCTTTTTCGTAAAACAAAATGGCGCGATTGGCTCGCTGTGACAATGACAGATTTTGACGTACTCCTACCTACCATGCCCAACAAGCAAAACGCGCGGTATTCCGAATGGAAAATCTACTTCGAGAAGTTGCTGCCACTACTTGGTAATGACGTGCAGCTCATTGGCAGTAGCCTTGGGGGGATATTCTTGGCAAAGTATTTACACGAGAACCCTCTTAGCACACCAGTCACTCGACTAATCTTAATTGCTGCTCCATATGATGATGCAACTCACGAAGATTTGGGCGATTTTATATTACCAAGCGCCACTGGGCTCGAAAAATCCGCCAAAGAAATCCACCTATTGCATAGTAAAGATGACTCGGTCGTGCCGTTCACTGAGCTAGCAAAGTTTCAGTCTGATCTACCAAGCGCAAAAAGTCATATATTCGTTGACCGAGGTCATTTTCAACAGCCAACCTTCCCTGAACTAAAAGAACTACTAGAGCAAAAATAGCTCTATCGAGAGAGCTATTCATCAACAATTGTGGAGGCACGTACGAGAGTCGAACTCGTCTAAAAGGTTTTGCAGACCTCTGCGTAACCGCTCCGCCAACGCGCCACACCCCTATTATACCAAACTATATCTGTTCTTTGAACATCTCGTAGAATACACCACGCTGCGCCATCAATGCGGTGGCAGTGCCGCGCTCGACGATGCGGCCGTGGGCGATAACGTAGATAGCATCCGCCTTCTTAACAGTGCTATAGCGGTGGCTAATGGTGATGATAGTCTTACCCTGCCACCAAGCTCGAGTGGCGTCTCACTACTGATGCGCCACTCGAGCTTAGCATGTTATTCCTTGTAGTCCTATGCTTTGGCGAGGCTCATCTGCAGCTCAGCGCCATCTACTGTAGCCGTCGTTTGGTAGAGTACATCGCCGGGCTGCTGCATCGTGGCGAGCGTCTCGCTCGCGATTGTGTCGGCGTGCTCGGTGAGGGCTTGGCGCAGCTGCGCGGCTGCGTCACCAGCTGGTTGCGCCTGGCCTGGCGCCGCTGGCTGGCTGGCGGGCTCAGCCCCAACCGCGAGGTGTAGTACAATCCGATCATCCACCTGCAGCCCCGCCTTTTTACGAGCGCTCTGGACGTGGCGAATGACTTCACGCATCAAGCCTTCGCGTTTGAGCTCAGGGGTGATGGTTTTGTCAATTTCGACACCAAAGATCTTACCTTTCACGTCATATACATGTTTCACTTCTTTGACATTTAGCTCTTCTTTCATGATTTGTTCATAAAAATCATCCAGTTTATGCTTTGAATTATAGCTAGCTGAAGCTAGTGGCTGACGTACTTTTATCGAACCGAATTCATCATTAGTGTCCATCCGCTTAGATAGTCCATTCTCAATGAACATCCTCGTCAATAACATATCCTTGAGCACCTGCTCATTCACCGCACCAGCCGGCAGCCAATTCTTCAAGTGAATCGACTCGTTATCACCCGTTAGGTTGTGGTACAACTCATCAGCCAAAAACGGCGTAAACGGTGCCAGCAGGTGGCTCAGGCGCACCAGCACATAGTGCAGCGTGCGGTAGGCATCGCTCTTGTCGCCATCGTCTTCCGACTTCCAGAAACGGCGGCGGCTGCGGCGGACGTACCAGTTGCTGGCATCGTCCAGGAACGGCAAAATTGGGCTGAGCGCATCGGGGATATTATAGGCATCCATCTGCTTCTCGACCTCCGCCACCAGCTCATGCAAGCGGCTGATAATCCAAATATCGAGGGGGTTAGATAATTTATCAATATCAACACTGATCTGGAACGAGTTCTCAGTTCCAGTGCGAGACAAGGATTCGGGAGTATCGGAGTGAGCCGTATTGGTGATACGGTGAACGAGAAACGCATCCGAAGACGCCGTATCGTACGGAAATGTGAACTCGTCGACTTCGGCATACATGGTGAAGAAATCATACATATTCCAGATCATCGCCAGCTTCCGAGCCACATCACCCACGTCCTTATCGTGCAGCGCGAAGTCCTCGCCATTGAGTAGCGGGCTACTCAGCAGCAGGAAGCGCAAGCTATCAGCACTGAACTTATCCATCAGCTCGTTCGGGTCGGTAAAGTTACCGAGTGACTTACTCATCTTGCGGCCATCATTACCCGCTACCACACCAGTGGTAATAACGTTGTTGTAGGCGTTTTTGTGTTGCGCACCTGCCTCACCAAAGGCACCAATTTCCGCCAAAGCAACATTGACAGCATGCACATAGTAGAACCACGCCCGCACCTGGCCGATGTACTCAACGATGAAGTCCGCCGGGTAATTATGCTCAAACTTGGCCTGGTTTTCAAACGGATAATGCAGCTGCGCAAACGGCATGCTACCGCTCTCGAACCAGCAATCGAGGACCTTATCGATGCGAGTAAATGTCTCGCCGTCAATCGTAAAGGTAATATCGTCTACCCACGGGCGGTGGTAATCATCCAACTCCACACCGCTCAGCTCCTTAAGCTCTACGTACGAGCCAACCACCCTCACCGTGCCGCGGTCGCCCTTCCACACTGGCATGGCCGTCGCCCAAAAGCGGTCGCGGCTCAGGTTCCAGTCTGGTGCCTGCTCGATGTTCTTAGCAAAGCGGCCGTGCTTGAGGTGGTGCGGGAACCAATTAATATGCTCATTTTGCTCTAACATGAGCGGCTTTTGCCCCTGGATGGCGAAGAACCACGACGGAATCGCCCGGTACATAATGCGCTGCTTAGAGCGCGGATTGAACGGGTATTCGTGACGAATGTACTCAATCTTCCACACCGCGCCCTTTTCCTTCAGGTCTTTGGCGATGAACTTATTGTTGTCCCAGACTTCCAGGCCTTTATAATTGCCATCAGTGTAGTAGCCATTGTCATCGATGACGTGGAAGGCGCTAATGCCGTGGCGCTTGGCGAGCTCAAAGTCGTCCTCACCATAGGCCGGCGCAATGTGCACGATGCCCGTACCCGACTCGTGCGACACGAAATCCGCCGCGTAAATAGTGTGAATCTTGTCACTGTCTGGCCAAGTCGAGCCGGTATCGAGCGGCTGATACTTCTTACCCACCAGTTCGCTGCCGGGGAATTTGCGCAGTACGTCGTAATCAAGCGGCTGGTGTTTTTCGTCCTGCAGCGTGCGCTCGAGGGCTTCTTCGGCGATGATCAGCTTTTCGCTTAGCGGCAGTGTAATCTCTGGCGCCAAACTCTTCTCTGCCACAAAGAAATGCCCTTTACCTGGCTCATACTGCATCGACGCACCGAGCTCTTTGCCAAGCTGCGCAAAGCCCTGGTTAAGCACATCAGCATCGTCCGAATAGATAATGGTTGGCCGCTGAGCGATCTTCCGTCGCACCTGAGCAAAATCAACCGTAAGACCAACATAGCCTGACTCCTGCCTCCATTGCTCATCACTGCTGTTTGACACACCACACGCTGGCGCGATCATCGTCAGCGATGCAACCGTCACATTAGCATCCTGCAAATATTTCAAGAACGTCGCTGCACCGAGCGAATGTGTCACCACATGTGCATTAGCAAAGTCGTATTGCGCCAACTGCTCTACATTCTCTGCTAAGTCTGGGCTATCAGGGTTAATGTGGTCAATAGTCGTTACTGTATACCCCTGTTGCTCAAGCTGCCGCTTTAGTTGTGGATAGTACTCACGCGATGCGTAGGCATGCTTACCCGAGAGCAAGAACACATTTTTCGTACCCTTTGGCACCTTTACCTCGCAATACGTCATCTCTGGGTTGACCGCCAGCATCAGGTTGGCCGGCAGTGTCCATGGGGTGGTCGTCCAGGCGAGGACAGCAGCATCATCGTCAGCCAACCGAAACTTCACATACACACTCGGGTCGGTCACTGTCTGGTAGGCGTCGTTGTCCATGGTCACTTCGGCCTTGCTCACAGGAGTGGCAAACTTGGTGTCGTACATCAGCACTTTTTCGCCTTCGTAGATTTTGCCCGCCTCATACAACTGCTTGAAGGCCCACCAGACACTCTCCATAAAGTCCTTGTCCATAGTGCGGTAGGCACCCGCAAAGTCCACCCAGCGGCCGATGCGGTCGATCACACCCTGCCAGGTTTCGCTATTGGCCACCATGCTCTCACGCGCCTTGGTGATGTATTTTTCCAGGCTGATGGTTGGCAACGGCTGGCCGTCTTTATCCAGTGGCGCTGGTTGGCCCGGGCACGTCACAATCTGCCGCCGGTCGGTAATATTCAGCTGCTTTTCGACGAAATTCTCTGCTGGCAGGCCATGGCAGTCCCAGCCCCAGCGGCGCTCCACGCGCTTGCCTTTCATCGTCCAGTAACGCGGCACGGCATCCTTCACGATGCTACTGAGCAGCGTACCATGGTGCGGCACCCCAGTGATAAACGGCGGCCCGTCATAAAAGACATAGGCGTTATCCGCCGGCCGCTGCGCCACCGACTTCTGGAACGTCTGGTCGTCCTTCCAGCGCTGCACCCAGTCCTTCTCGTATTCTGCCGCCCGGCGGCGTGTGCCATATGTAAATTTCATTACTTATTTCCTTTCGCTCTATTATGTGATTTACATAGCATCTCGCAATTCTCCATTGAGGTAGATCCTCCCTTGCTCCAGGCGCTGACATGATCAGCATCCATTTCATTTACTTTCCATAGCTTTGCCTTGTTAGCATCGTGGCCTATTGCACAATAAGAACAGTTTGACACACCTTTTTCTTCCGCAGTTTTAGTCTGATTTTTGTAAACAGTTTGTTTAGTCGCATCGTCAAACATCCTGACCTCAAGTAGCTTTGTATCACCTAAGTCGCCTTTCTGCCCAGAATATAAACCCAAAACATACTCAAAGATCCCCTTACGATTTTTTACAAATGGGTCGCCATATAACTCACTAACTTTTGCGGAAACTCGGTCAGAATCATAAGAAAACTTGTGATACTCTTCATATAGTCTGCCCCATTCCAGACCACGCATTTCTTTCTCGACTTGATTAAAGGTATTTGACACCCAATTCAATACCGTATCAAAATAAGTCTTCACTTCTGCAATAGAATCATCAAATCTATGCTTCGACATATATTCCGAGATTGTTGTCCCCTTTGCTGCCGCAATCCACTCCAGCGCCACATGCCAGAAATCCTGCCGCTTGGCGTCACCATTGATATATGCACTCCACATGGTAATCATCGCGTTACCAGAGTTCGAAAAAGTCTCCTTGCCTAGTGTCACAAAAGGCCCGGAATAAATAGCGTTCAGCAATTCCTGCTCATTAAGCGGTACACCAACAATGTTAATCGTCTTAAACCATTCCTTAATTTCGCTCTCTGTGCCCTCACATTCATACACCAAAAGCTCTGTCTCTAGTATCTTCTGGCGCAAATCCTGCGGTAAAGAATCAAAATGCGTCTGATTACCATTGCGCACAATTGAGAAGCGCCCTTCAATAAATCGACCGATTGACGTAATTCGCTGCTGTCCATCCAGGACCTCCAAATTGCCATCCTCTAATTTATTAAAATAAATTAAACCAATCGGGTAGCCTTTTAATATCGACTCAATAACCGCAACATCTTTCTTGCCGTCAGCATAAATGTAATTACGCTGATACTCTGGCTGAATCGTCAGTTTACCACTTAGACCAAACAATCCTTTCCCCTCAAATTCATTATAAGTAAAGCCCTTAGTAACCTCGGCAATAGTGTATTTTTTTAGATTAGCAATCATTTTCTGCTCCTTTCCTGTGTCTGATTAATATTCTTTTATAAGTTTCTTTTCCTTCTATAGATGAATTCATCTTAGTATCTACATTCCAAAAAATTGGCCTCCCATAATCATATGTGCAACCAACTATCTCAAACTGATCTGGATTATACTTGTCTAGGAATGAAATAGGCACACCCATCACTCCGGCATAATCGCTTGGGATTGCATCTGTAAACGATACTTCAATCGCATCATAGTTATCATACTTTTTATAACACACATCACTGTCAATTACTTTCTTGCTAAACTTCCTATTTTCCGCCATCGTCATCAATTGCAGCTCCTGATGACGTTTACCGTGGTCAATATTAGCAAACCAAACTACATTACGAAACTTGACTAGTCCAGTATTTTTATCATAAACACCACTAGCGAACTCCCTCTCTTCCGACTTAGCTATCTTAAAATAAGCATTACCCCCTGAAAATCCATTCCCAAGCCACATCCTATCCATCATAATCTTTGGAAAAATTTCCTTATACGTAATTGCGTTCATATTACCAATAATCAAAAACTTTTTATCGTACTCAAACAACTGTGCCACATATTCACGAAACAACGAAAACGGTGGGTTGGTCACCACGATGTCAGCTTGTTTTAGTAGTTCTATACATTCTTTCGAACGAAAATCACCTGGCGGGAAATCATCATTACCTTTCAGTGGCTTGCCGCCACCATTAGCCTGAATAATTTTTTTAATATCCTCTAAGTCACATATTCCGTCACCATTTTCGTCAGACACCTCAGTAATTTCAATCACCCGACCTTTTGTCTCGCCATCTTCGGTTGTCGTATTGGTCTGCGGTGAAGAGTTCTTAATTGACAAAATTTCTTTATCCGGCATATCTGGCAAAAGTGAAATCTGCAGTTCGGTTCCCGCCACCGGTGAGTCAAAGTAACTGGTAGCAACCAGCTTTTTGATGCCATAGGCGTTGAATTTATTGGCAAAAAATTTGAAGAAGTTGCTCTCGTACGGGTCGTCGCAATTAAGGTACACAACCTTTCCGCGGAACACATCGGGGTTATAGTCAATATACGCCTGAACTTCCTTTTGGATGTCTTCGTATTGCGTATAAAACTCGTCATTACGAGCTTTTTTTGCTGATGTGAGATTGCTATTGGCCATGCGCTTCCTTTCCAATTAAAAATCACTTCTTCTGAGCTCGAGAATCCGCTGGGTATTCGCGCGGACGGTACCATCTCGATTCCAAAAGAAGTGATTCTAGCATTTCCCGGCAAAACGACAGAAATAGCTATACTCTTTCAGCACTTGATTATTGCCTTGTCGCAGCATTCGCGGCGGGGTCTATTCTTGGCTATTTAGATTCACAACTCTTTATGAAAATAACAAACCAATTTCTTCCCGCAGGCTTCGTGGGTGATAGCCACTCATTTTGCGCACCACAAGCTACGCAAAAATGCCTCTGGGTCTATTGTAGCGCACTAGCTGCAAAACCAAAAGTACTTACATCTCAAGATATAAGATATAGCCCAATTAATCTAACTAGCTATATCTTTTTACTCTCATGCAGGGTGAATGCTCAGCGCCGCGCACTCCCTGTGCCGAAAGCACCCCACTACGTGGTCGTTCACCATCCCCGCAGCCTGCATAAAAGCATAGCACGTGGTTGGGCCGACGAAGGCAAAGCCGTCCCGCTTGAGCTGCGTGCTCATTGCCCGGGATGTAGCCGTATAGGCAGGTACACCACTTGCAGTATGCCAGTGATGTTGCACTGGCTTACCACCTGCTAGACTCCACAGGTATGCCTGCAGACTACCGTGCTGACGAGCGGCCCGCAGCGCCGCCTGGGCATTGCTGCGCACCGCATAAATTTTGCGTCGGTTACGAACAATGCGCGTGTCGTGAGTAAGCGCCTCCAGCTCTGCATCCGTCATAGCTGCGACGCGAGCAATTGCAAACTGATGAAAAGCCTGCTGGTAGCCCACTCGCTTAGCCAGAATCGTGCTCCAGTTTAGGCCAGCCTGTGCACCCTCCAGGCAGAGCAGTTCAAATAATTTCTGATCATCATATAGCGGCACACCCCACTCAGTGTCGTGGTAGGTGCGCTCGTTATCGCCAGATTCAGCCCAGGGGCAGCGGTTCATAATTTTAGTATAGCAAGAATGCTTGGCACAGTATACTTGCATTTGTGGCGCTCTGGCTCACCCACCTCAAAGCATACCTTGCGCAAAAATCTTACCATCACATTTTTATGCTTTGCGTATGTGTTGTAGCTAAGGTAGACTTGCAGGACGCTGCTTGTATAAAGTTTGAATATTTTTATAACAATTCATTTATTTATTTTTGCACGAAGGATGAATGGGTTGGCAAATTATATCACTCCACACACTATTTCTGTAAATAGTACATTTTTGTGTACGTTGCTGTCGCGCACATTTATTATTACTAGCGAGGCACATTAATCCATCATGTGCAATTTTGCAAAGTTATCGCAGCCCTTATCAATCGGCGCACATAAAAGATCAAACACTCTGACGCATATTGCCAGGCCACTCTCACATCATTACAATACCACAATCAATATGTGACAATGAGCAATCCAGCAACGAGAAATTTTATCAATTGTATGCAACAAACATGTGGCTCGTTGCCAGTAGCGTTAGTAAAGCTCCTCAGCCAAGTGCGAAGTTGAAAAAATCGGGCAGCGTACTATCGTGCCAGTGCTGCCCACACTCCACCGCCTGCGTACCTCAATACAAAAACAAACACGCTTCTCGTTGTTATCAAGAAGCGTGTTGTAGCGAATTATTGTTTTTCTAATTATTTAATTTCGAGCCCACCAAGGACGCAGTCGCCGCGAATGTAGACAGTCTTTTTTGCACTCTTGGCAGCGTTGGTTTTGTCCTCTACCCCGCCAAAGATACTATTGACCTGCGTCTTGACGATGACGTTGTCTGGAAAAATAATATTAATGCCACCACACACAACAAAAATATCAATCACCGCACCGTCCTCTATCTTGGCTTGGCGCAGGTCGAGATCCACCTGACCAAACGCTGCCGAAAGCGAGTTACCTGCAAATTCGCCTTTTATCTTGCGCGTGTTGCCCGAGAAGGAGGCAACCATATTATCGTCCGACGATTGTTTTGCGATGCGACGCTGGCGCTGCGACAAATTAAAAATAATCGTCAGGCCAATCGCGATCAGCACCAGCGGCAAAAACATTCGCCAAATATTAACGTTATTATGCAAAAATGCATTCGCGCCAATTGTTAGGCCAACTGCTACCCAGAGCGCTCCCCACAGCCAATTGCGATTGCGCAGTGTGAGCACACCAACCATGATAAATCCGAATGCGCACAAACCATACCAAAACTCCCGCCAGTAATGGAATTGCACGCCGAAGCTCTCACTTAATAATATTCCACCCAGCGCCACAAACGCCGCGCCAGCACCAATGCGTAAAATTGTATTGTTCTTCATATCGCTAGCATACCATTATTATAGGTAGCACACAATAAGACCCCCTCTGCCCCAACCACCACTGCAAAGCTGCCGATACACTGGTGAGGCGCTGCCAAAAGTCCTTACTATATGCCACCCCACACCCCGCAAAGAGACACCATCCTCTCCTATCCATAATTGTATAAACGTTATAATTATAACAACGTTGCCTCATTTACCCCTGTTATTTCTCTTTTGGTGCCACCAAATCAATCGTTGTTATATATACAATATATATTATTACCCACAACGTTGTCAGATTATCGCTCTACCATCTCTGTTTTCGAATTTGTTTCGTTGTGGTTATGTATGTTGTTTTTTATACACATATAAAGCGCGTGCATCTGGGAGGTTATTGTTGTATATATCACACCTTGTTCGTCACCTCGCGCCACCAATGATATCCTATATTTTATACAACACAATCTCAATTTACTCTCCTCACGATACTCTATTTTTACAACATAGCTATGTTGTGCTCTACACACCATATCTGCGCGCAGGCTTATCTACATCAGCTAATCCAGTCAAAGGCCCCTTACGTCTCCTGAGAGGCTGTGGATCCCTCGTCTAGCGCTTAGTAGGCTACAATTCGCATTTTCCCTTCCTCAGCGCTTTCGCGCATCACAGCGCCCTATCGTGGGCTATTTCGCACGTTCAGTAAGCGATACGGTGTGCAATGTGCATGAGTGCCGCTAACTGTGCCTGCTTGGCACGCAGCCACTTTTCTGTGCAGTCATTCTGCTCGAATTCTTTGTACATTATATTTTGCGTATCGCTTGTTTTGTATAGCTTGCGCATTTTTAATTATTCCGCATTTTCGCTCAGCGCAAAATATAGAGCGCTCAGCCTGCCACACTGCACGATACTTCGCTATAAGCTAATCATTTCTATATACCGCTTTACTATGTTTTTCTCATTGCAAAAAAGCGTGTATATTCTGTGCTCAATGGTGGGCAAAAATAGACGCAAACAGCTTTAGCATAGTCGATATAGTAAGTAGCTAGCTACGAGCACCGCATGGATTTTTTTAAAAAAACATAAGTGTGTCACCAGCCATCACACCTCCTTGTTACTTCGCATAGTTCCGTATCCAGATACTGTGTTATGCAGCAATGGCGCGTGCTTTGTCTTGTATGTGCTGCAGCTTTCGCGCTCGGCTTGTTGCTTTCATTATGCAACCAAAATGCATTTTTTAGCATGCCATTTTTATTCGCAAAAATGCCTACTGTTACGCACTGCGCTATTGCATTATTTTTGCTTATTGCTTCGTCCCTCGCGCTCACGCTGCAACAAATTTTCTGCGGCAAATAGCAACCAATATCCCTCTGCCTCCACCAAGTCAAAAGCCGTATCATATTTTTATCATCACACCACAACTCACTCACCCACTTTGCAAAAAATCTTCGCCACCACCCCAAGCAGTGGCATACCACATACCCACGTTATAGCCGCAACGGCTCCTTGCTGCCATACGCATATCATGAGCACAATGGAGTGATGCAGTTTGCTCGTTTTTGTGCAGCAGCCATTTTGCTCCCTCGCATGTCAAATTATTTTTTTGCAAAAAACGCCTATCGATTGGCTCACAAAAATCAATCTTACTCGCACCACTCCGCCAATCTCACGCCTCCGCCAAGCTGAACACTCCATCTCATTCATTCAATCCTACACCACTTAGCAAACGCATCACTCACCTTCTGCTGAATATGTTGTGGTTGCTATTCAGACAAAATACATCTACTACAGCACAGCAGCATTAGCATACTATCCTCATATGCGCTAGCAAATTTATGATGCACATACGCCTGCCAACACATTCGCTATCAATAGTGCATAATGAACGAAATGCTATCTATATTCATATGCACAGTATCGCCAATAGGCGACATCTTCCTCCCGCTATCTTGCTATTTCGGCTGCGTCACGCAACAATAGCCCATGCATTAACAGCGCGTCGTGCTTAAGTCTCGCAAAGAGATTCATAACTATGTTAAAATTCATCATACATTATCTTCATGTATTGTTTTCCTACTACGCCAAACAAGCAGCTCAAGCTAACAGGTAACTCACTTGCGCCGATGTAGTGGTAGCTGCCACCATACCATAGCATCCCTGGTGCGAGAAAATACTCGCCATTACATCAATATACATAAAAAACGTGCTGAATAATATAGCATTCTGTTCATTTTAAAAAGCCTGTCAATCCTGACAAGCTCGACAATCTCACCGTACAAAAAACGACTTTACCTACAGCAGCTCCGCGCCAAATTTCACAATAATCAACGCCACCGCCAGCACTAGCACACTCACGCCACACAGCACATCGTAGCCATGGCAAGCAAAGCGCTTAGTACGCTCCCCACCAATCACTCCGGCCTCAATGCAGTAGCGCGTCATCCCAAAGAAGATCAGCAGCATCCCTACATCCAGCGTCAAGCACCACGGGCACAGCACACGAATAACGACAAAGCTCATATAAAACATCCACAGGGCAAAAATCATCCCGAGCACAGCACCACCCCAGGCACTCCGCACAAACCAGCGCGGCAGACGTGCCCCAGCCAGCAGTGCTACCACTACCGTTACCATCACTGGTACGGTCATCATACCAACGAAACTGTTGGGGAAGCCAAACACCGTCGCCGACCAATGCTGCGCTACTGTGGAGCAGCTCAGCACGGCATTGACGTCACAATTGAGCGCCCCACCAGGGTGCTGCGCCAAATGCAGTGTCTCAAGCGAGAGAACAAAGGATGCCATGAGCCCCAGGCCGCTACCCAAAGCTGCCGCCAGCAATGCCGCCATGCCAGGGCGACGGAGCCATGGTGTGGGGCTTGTATCGTCCACCACAACAGTAGTCGTGGTGTGTACTTTAGGCGTTTTAGCGGGCATAGTACCCCACTTCGTCGATAGTTGGCAGTGGCAAGCCGCGCCACATGCCCAGCACCTGGCCGTTATCCGCCAAGGCAAGGATAGTGGGGTACTCCACAATGTCGTACGTGCGGCAGAGTGATTGCCCCTCGCGTGTATCTGGGTCAAACTCCTCGATGGCATGGCTCGTGCGCCGACTAAAGTCGCGCAGATAATCGAAGACGCGGCGCGCGTAGTCGCTTTCTGTCCGGTAGATGATGAGGACGCGCATAAGTTCTACCTCTGCTTTTCTTGCTGTTTAGCACTCCGACGCTGCTCTAATATCTTAACGAAATCGTCCAGCGTCTTAAATTTGTAAAACACGCTCGCAAAGCGCACATACGCCACCTCATTACGCGCGGCAAGCTCATCCAGCACGAAGCCGCCAATCACGCGCGACTCAATCTCATTCTCGCCCGCATCATGGATACGGTCCTCCACCGCATCAATAATTGCTTCCAGTTCTAGCTCCGATTTGAAGAACTTACCGACCGAGCGACGCACCGAGGCGCGGAGCTTAGCTCGATCAAAGAGCTCGCGCGAGCCTGTTCGCTTGAGCACTGCAATCGTTGGGTATTCGATCCGCTCATAGGTGGTAAAGCGGTGCCCATCAGGGGTCTCGCGGCGGCGGCGGATCGTCACACCATCGGCCGACTCACGCGATTCTAACACACGGCTGTTGCCAATCTTGTCGCGGTGGGTTGTCACGCGTCCGCCTCCTTTTTGCGGCGGCGGCGCAAGAAGGCCGGGGTATCATCCTCGTCGTCATCCATCGATTGATCCCAAATATTCGTCTCATTCTCCTGGGCAAAGTGAGCAGCCGCCTCGGGGTCGATGGCCATATCGACACTATCGACCGCTTCGTCTACTGTCTCGGCTGCTTCTTCGTCATCTTCGGCATCGCTTGGTTCGTCGTCATCAAAGAACGAATCACTATCAAAGCCAGTCGCGATAACGGTAATAATGAGCTCATCCTCCAGCTCGGGCTTGAGCGTCGCACCAAAGATAATGTTGGCATCGGACGACACCGCACCAGTGATAATCTCAGCTGCTTCTTGAATCTCGGCCATGCTCATATCGTAGCCACCCGTCACATTAAAGAGTACACCCTTGGCACCGTTGATCGACACCTCAATCAGTGGTGAGTCAATCGCCTGCTGGGCTGCCATCTGAGCTCGGTCTTCGCCACTAGCCCGGCCGATCCCCATCAATGCGCTACCAGCACTGCTCATAATTGCCTTGACGTCAGCAAAGTCGAGGTTAATCAGTCCATGCTCGGTAATCAACTCCGATATTCCCTGCACACCCTGGCGCAGCACATCATCGGCAATCTTGAAGGTCTCAAGGAGTGGCGTCCGGCGGTCAATTGTGTCAAGTAAACGATCGTTGGGGATAGTAATGAGCGTATCGACTTGCCGCCCCAACTGCTTGATAGCCCACTCGGCATTGATACGCCGCTTCTCACCTTCAAAGGTAAAAGGCTTGGTGGCTACGCCCACACAGAGAATGCCGAGGTCGCGCGCCACTTCTGCTACCACGTGGCCAGCCCCCGAGCCTGTGCCACCACCAGCACCAATCGTCACGAAGATCATATCTGCCCCCTCAAGCGCCTGACGGATCTCGTCGAGCGACTCACGCGCCGCAGCCTCACCTACACTGGGGTCAGCACCAGCACCAAGACCATTGGTGGTGTTGTGCCCAAGATGAATCTTAATATCAGCTTGCGAATTATGCAGCGCCTGAGCATCGGTGTTCATTGCAATGAACTGCACGCCAGCCAAGCCAGCGTCCTTCATTCGATTGACAGCAGACCCACCAGCGCCTCCGACGCCAACGACTTTGATACTAGCAAAGGTTTGGATCTCGCTTGGTTTTACTTCCGGCATTCACGTTTCTCCCCTTGTGCAACTATCAACTTTACCATTACCATTTAGTATATCATCCTCATCAGTATGATTCTAGGCCTTGAGCCCTCCCAGCAGCCGACGTAGCCAGCTTAGTGCACCCTTGGCGTGCGCTGTACCACTGTTGGTGTAAGCCTGGGCAGGCTGGTGACCACCTTCGCTATCGGCGAGCATCAAGCCCACCGCAGTGGCGAACTGCGGCTTTTCTATCTGGTCAGCCACCCCGCTCGTAAAGCCAGTTGGTCGGCCTACCCGAGCGGCTACTCCCAGCTGTTCCCTGGCATAGCTCGCCATGCCACGCATCTGGGCCATACCACCGGTCAGCACCACGCCGCTGGGTAGTTTGCCAGCCCGGCCGGCCCTCTTGAGCTCCTTCTGCACCGCCTCGAAGATCTCCTCCAGCCGGGCGTCAACAATCTCGTCAATCTCCTCAGTAGCAAACTCGTACGATTCCTTATCGCGCCGCACCTTGGCCACCGCGTCACTTGCTTTGATGCCAGCCGCAGCATGCTTGACCTTGACCAATTCCGCAACATCAGGGTCAGTTTTGAGGCCAATAGCGAGGTCGTTCGTCACATTCACACTACCCATTGGAATGACACCAACATACTGCAAGTCCCCCTCTTCGAAGACTGCCACGCTGGTCGTTGCTCCACCAAGGTCAACCACTGCCACACCGCTCTCGATCTGCCGCTCATTTAGCACAGCCTTAGCCGCCCCCAGCACTGCTGGTGTAATGGCGTGCGGGTGGACGGTTGCCATCTCTACCGCTTTTTGCAAGTTCGCCACATAGGGCGCTAAAGCCGAGACGACATTGGCATCGATCTCCAGCCGCGTACCCGTCATACCCAGCGGGTCTTTGATCCCCGCTTGGCCATCGAGCGTGTAGCTATGCGGCACAACCTCGAGGATCTCACGGTTGGCCTGCACTTTGCCCGTGGTGGCAACTTCTTCGATGCGTGCCACATCATCATCATTAATCTCGTGATCGATCGTGCCCACGGCAATCATCCCAGTGGCACGAGTACTGGTAATGTGCGCACCATTGACACTCACCGTCGCACTGTTGACTTCGTAGCCGCTCATCCGCTCGGCCTCGCCCAGCGCTTCGTCGATCGTGCGGGCCGGGCCACTAAGATTAACCACCATACCCTTGCGCATACCACTGTTCGGTGCCTGCCCTACGCCCACAATCGTCGGCGTGCCTGTCTCTGGATTCATATGCCCCACCACGCATCGAATCGTCGTCGTCCCGACATCTATTCCTACTGCGTATTGAGAATTTTCATGCATAGTACCATTATACAGGTTATGCTGTGTCTTGTACAATATGGGCGGAAGAACGAAATTATAAAACTCGCCATTTGGTATCTCGGCGAGTTTCTCTTACTATTCTACAGCAGTGGTAATGGAGAAGATAATAACCTCCTCTAAGCAATACTCTACAGCTTCGTCATAATCTCCGCCCCTGTCTCGGTGATGAGGACGGTGTGCTCGAAGTGGGCGGCCAGGCTGCCGTCGCGGCTGTAGATCGTCCAGCCATCGCCAGCGGTGTCGCTGTAGATGGCGCCGCCACCCAGGGTAGCCATCGGCTCGATGGCGATGGTATCACCAGGCTGGAGCAGCGGGCCAGTGCCTTTGCGGCCATAGTTGGGCACGTCGGGCGGCATGTGCATCTCGAGGCCCACGCCGTGCCCCACCAGCTCGCGAATAATCCCCAGGCGACCCTTTTGCAGCACAGCTTCCACCGCTGCACCAATGTCGCCAGTGCGCACTGGCCCTTTGATCGCGTCAATGCCAGCATAGAGACTGCGCTCAGTAGTGTGGAGTAGGTGCTTAATAGCCCCGGTGGGCGCGTCATCTACCACCATAGTAAAGGCGCTATCTGTCTTCATCCCGCGGTAGGTAATGACGAGGTCGAAGCTGACCACATCGCCCCGCTGCAAGATATAATCGCTTGGTACACCGTGGACGATTGCTTCGTTCGTGCTAATACAAATCACCCCAGGGAAGTTCACCTCTGGGGTTTTGTAGGTTGGCTCAGCACCATAGGCAGCAATCCGCTCGGCCGCAAAGGCATCGATCTGCTTCTCACTCACCCCGGCATGGACAAATTGACGGATATCAGCAAAAATCTGCGCCAGGCGCTTGCCCCCTTCGCGCATCGCCTCGAGCTGCTCGGGCGTCTTGATGCCAGTAATTAGTTGGGCCATGCGTGCATTACCTCGTCATAAATCCGGTCGTGCACTTCGCCCGCGGTGCCAGTCCCATCGAGGTGGATGATCTTCACCCCAGCCTCAGCAAAGATACCAAGGACTGGGTACATCTTTTGGCGGTAGATGGCCATGCGGCGCGCAATCGTCTCGGGTGTATCCTCCATCCGGCCTCGCTTGGCCAAGCGGCGCATGATTTCTTGCTCGGGCACTTCCAGCACCACCACCAGGTCGATATTATCACCAGTACGCGCGAGATGGTCATCGAGCCAGGCGGCTTGCTCTTTGGTGCGCGGGAATCCATCAACAATAATATTTTGGTAATGCTTGCGATACGCCTCTTGCACCGCATGATCGAAGACTTGGTAGGTCAGCTTGTCACTCACCAGTTCACCCGCCTTGAGGGTGGCAATCACTGCCGGGTCGGTGCTCTGGCGCAGCATCTCACCCGTCGAGAGCCACTTCCACCCTTGGCGTACTGCCAGCATCTGCCCTTGCATACTCTTACCGGCACCAGTTGGGCCAAACAAAAGAATCATCTGTGCCTCCTTGTTATTATGTGATTATAGTTATTATTAAGAAAATTATTGCTCGTGTCATAAAACTACGGGGCAAGGGCACGTTGCACCAGCTGAGCGATTGCCCCACCGTCAGCCCGGTTGCCCATCTTGGCCTTGACAGCGCCAATCACCTGGCCCGTCATCCGTGGATTATCTGCTCCAAGCTCGGCAATCGTCTGGGTCACCACGGCTTGCAACTCCTCATCACTCAGTGGCTGTGGCAGGTAGTGCTGGAGCACTGCCATCTCGCGCTCCTCGGGCTCAGCAAGTTCAGGGCGACCATTGGTGCGATAGATTGCTGCGGCATCACGCCGCTTCTTCACTTCACGGACGATCACCTGCTCGACGGCAGCATCGTCCAGGCCAGTCTCGCGCACGCCCTGCTTCACCTCTTCATCAAGGATAGCAGCACCAAGGTTGCGCAAGGTGTCACCAACAAAACGATCGCCGCTAAGCAAAGCGGCTTTCATTTCGTCTTTGATACGCTGCTTGAGCGTCGTCACCTAGCGGATCCCCAGGCGAACTTTGGCCATCTTGTCAGCCTTGCGCTGACGACGGGTAATCGCCTTTTTGCGGCGATCGGTCTTGCTGATCGGCTTGGCAAACCGCATCGATGCCCGTGCCTTTGCTAGCACACCGCTCTTCAACACTCGGCTATTAAACCGACGGATGATGTTCTCATTCGCCTCGCGCTCGTCTTTTCGTGTTACTTGTACCATATCGCTCCTCATTATAGCAGATGCGACAATTTTTGCAATTCTATCGCGCGCAAAGTTGTGCAAATTGCTGTGTCGCCTACAAAACCAGCCCTCAAGTACACTGCATCCCTCTCACTACTCTGGTGTTAGCACAGATACTCTAGGGCTGAGCTATTGGGCTATTTTTGCTGGCGCATCGCTTGTCTCTGTATTATAATCAATCTACTATGACACCTTCCTCACCATACCCACAGCAACCTCAGCAGCCTCAGCCACCACAAAGCGCACCAGCACCAATGCCACCAGCTTATTCGCCCACAGCCATGCCACGCACTGGCTCGTCATTTGGTGCAGTTATCCGCTGGGTGTCTGCCGGGCTATTATTTGCGCTGTTGGTACTATACATCGTCATTGCCGCTATTTTTGGCATTCTTGGCGCTGCGTACAGCTACATTATTTATGTAAACCTTGGTATACTGCCGATTCTGCTCATTGTTGCACCAGAGCAAACGGAGGGTGATAACAGTATGTCGCAGGGGCTATTCGTTACTGGTGGCATGCTCATTGTTAACCTACTTGAGATAATTGCCCACGCAACAGTCGGGGTGCTTGGAGAAAGCTATACCAAACAAACCTATGTGATAGCACCAAACCTCTGGAATGTTCCTTCTCATGAGGCAATTATCTCATTATGCCTCTATGCCTTCTTCATCACTGTATATGCCATCGCCTTCGTCGTTAGTCTTGTGCTATTTTTGCAAAATCGCAAGCGTGGTATGTATCGCTAGCGACTGGTACTTATTTGCCTATTTTGCACAAAATTGCAACAAATGTGCTACACTGTTATGAATAGTTTGTGACGGGTGCTTTGTTTGTAGCTACGCCGCGCACCACATCGATGGAGCGCCTCTCGCATCTCGAGAGGTATGGATGCCTCAGCCCAAATACTCGCTCTAATATTGGGAGCCTAGAGCGAGTATTTGGTCGGAGGAAGCATAAGCGGTAGAAAGCGGAGCGCAAAAAACAGTGGTATCACACAGTCACAAGACAGCAAACCGGACAAGAGTAGCATTGTCTATACCCCAGACCCAAGGACACTACTCTAGCAAATCGCGTCTTGTTTGTCAACCCCATCAGCCGTGCGTGGCTCTCTTCTCTTCTACGCAGCTTATTTTCGACCAGTGTTGGTACCCTGTTGCTCTACATTATGCTTCCTCCAATTTATTTATAATTCGCTTGATACGCCGCTCATCCCCATGCGCTTTGCTAGGAGTGGCGTAGACCTCGATAAGGATAATCGTGCTGGCAGCTCGAGCAGCCCGCGACGGTGGTGCATCACGAGTCAGTGCTCGCACTACCGCAAATACCAGCCACACCGCCCGTCGATAGGCTGCTGTGTCGGTATCGAGACAGAGCTGCACTACTGTGCACTGAGCAGTTTGCTGTATAATGGCCGCCTTGCCGCACGCAAAGAGCTGCTGGCGAAAATCCGCCACCGTCGTCTCACTTGGCTCAGCAAAAATGCGCACCAGCCGTGGCTTGACGCGCTCGATGTCGGCTGGCAGTGTGGGAATGCGCTGTGCCAGCGCTTGGAGATCACTCGAGAATTCTGTTGCCTGCTTATAGATCATCATCTGACTCGATTACAGAGGTAACGTCCGTCCGATAAAACGTGTCGCGGTAATCAATCGTCTGTCCATATTTCGCAATCACCCATGGCGCATCTTTGTAGGCAAGGTTGCTCAGTTCGGCGGCGCTCTTGCTCCCTAGGCGCTCTAGCTCGGCATCGATGTGCTTGATCTCGTTGGCACTGAGCTCGCTCAGCTCGGCGTTCTTGAGTGGCAGGAACTTGCGCTGCTTGTGGCTAAAGTGCTTCGTCTCAATGACATCCAGCTCATCGCGGGCTCGCATCTCATCGACCAAAGCTTGCAAATCTGCAGCCGGCGCGGGCCCATAGGTCTCGTGCAGATACGCCAGGCCAGTAATGCTCTTGCCTGTGCGCTCGTAATAATCAAAATCGATAAAGTATAGCAGCCGATGCAGCACCGCCTCGCCTACATTGGGCCGAGCACCAATCTTGCCCAGCGTATAGAGCAGCACCTGGCGCAGTTTGGTGGTGTGAAGTCGTGGGATGGCATCGCGCGACTGAGCAGCGGCGGGCTGTGCACCCTGCGCATCATCGTGGCGGTATTCGGCTGGTGCATCGCTCACATGCAGTGCTGCATCGTCCGCCACCCGCCACGGACTGTGCTGAGCTTGCTGTGCAACAGTGTCCGTCATGGCAATGCCGCTAATCAATTCCTGCACGCCAACTTCGTAGTATTGGCTAATCTTCGTCAGCTCGCCAAGTTTTGGCTCGCGGCCACCATTCTCTAGCTTAATATACGTCGCGCGGGCAATCCCAACTGCATCGGCCACCGCCTGCTGCGAAAGCCCCGCATTGCCACGCAGTTGCCTAATACTTGCCTCAAAACTCATTGCGATTTGGTCCTTCCTGTTGCATCATGCCTCCATTGTAACGTACTTGCCAAAGTTATACAACCATTTTGTCTAATTTTGGAACATAGTACATTTGTGCGCATAATTACAGAGGTGGAGATGTGATACGAGGATGCGAAGTATGTATATATTCTGGCTAAAAATAGTATCACCAACATTTCACGACACATATACTGGCTCAGATTCTTCCTGTCTATCCCCTCTCATCCACTACCTTTCTCAAGTATTTTTGGTACAATGAAGCACAATGCAAATAGTGAAAAAACCAGCCTTTGTAGCTGGTTTTGTCTTGTCTATTAGTAGTTTTACGCTCCCAAAGTCCACTGGCTCTTGTCTGATGAGCTTGTGGGGCCAGTAACTATCACTGCCGCTCGGCCCATTCCTGCAGCCGACCTACTCTTTCCACCCTTGCGCTGCGCATACTCCTCGTTTGTCGTCTCCGCTGCCTGCAAGGCGTACTCAATAGGCAATAGCAAGCGACGCTGCTCACTCTCAGGTAGTTTTCCTGATACAGGTAACTTGGACGCTCCAGCCAACCCTTTATTCTTCTGAGTCTGAGTATTAACCTCTTGGATATAGATTGCCGCTCGCGCATCTTTATACAACCTACTCTCTGGATTGGTTAATTGTTCGCTGGTCATCCGTTGTCTGTCTTCGCTAGAGCTATGCTTCCGTAGCGACAACACCAACTGCTCTGCCCGTTTGGCTTGCTCGGTTGCTAGCTGCTTAGCTACTTCAGGGGTCTTATCCTCTATACCATTCAGCTGCTGCCACTGAGCACTCTCCAACAATGTAGCAGCGAGTGGCTGCAGTACTTTTTGCGATTCTAATGTTATCGAACGAGGTTTTTCCATGGGGTCTCCCGTGGTTATGTGGTGGATGTTCTGTTGGTATGGTTTGTTTGCCCCCTACTATAGCACAGATGATCGGGTTGGCGCAAATCGAAGCATTTGCTACACTGGCTGATAAGGAATCTAAAGCAAGGAAACATCATGTCAGACGACACACCAACTCTACCACACCCCTATACATATCGCGCCGCATCTGTTGAGACGATGCTACAAGCTGTGGCTGACTTGACCAGTAAGTGGCCACAATCTTACAGAGAATTAGACGCGCAAGTGGCAACATACCCTAATATTACCTGCGTACCAGGTGGTGATCATCCACAATCTATCGGGTTATCCCTTGCCTCTCTCGAAGGTGGCGATGCAGCAGGCAGAGATGACTTATATGACGGTGAGTATTATATGATACCAACAAACGCTTATGACGCATACGAGACAGCTCTTGATGCGCAGTTTGGTGAGGGAACGGAGATCGAGCGTGATGATGATATGGCACACATTGAGTGGTACCTTGATGATGGTGTGCGAGTGACGCTTTCGATGCTCACCTGGGACATCACCCTTATGCTTGAGGCCCCTGGTACATGGGAGAGTATGGAGGATCTTGAGCGCCGCTACCACTCCGATATTGATTTATACGACCCACGGCGCCAAACTCCACCAAGCGGTTACTACTAAAAACGCTGCACTAGCCAAAGGAGCCAGTCGCTATTGACCCCTGTTAATAATAGGCTCACCTAGCGATAAATGAGCACACCTTCTCTACGACTCACTCAGCCGATATGTCTGAGCAAAGGCAGCTGCCTCGATGATGTAGCGGTCGCCATTGACCTGGCTCTCCACCAGCCAGCAATCTGCTTCGCCGTGCTGCTGGCCACCCCACGGCGCATCGATGACGATCTCGCGGCCAGTTGGGTTGGGCATGGCCTTAATCTGATTCTTTGGCAGATACGCGCCAGGCACTACTGCACCGTCCTCACCACGCAGCGGTTCATACAGGGCGGCAAAATCCGCTGCCGGGATGCTATAGCGTTCACCTTCCGGCCCAGTGATAATGGCATCGCCCACCTCGGCAATGTTCTCTGTTTCTACATACTGCTGGCCATCCGCCCGTGCGAAGCTGGTAGTCAGGGCCTGCCGCTCGGTAGCGAACTCCGGCCGCACCGCTGCGGTTGGGTCGGCAATTTTGGTGTAGGTGTCGGTGATGGCGCTGAAGTCAAGCGCGCTGGTATCGAGGTAGAGGGGTGGCACTGCGTCGGTTTCCTGGGTTAGTTCTGGTGGTAGTATAGCTGGTTTGGCATCGTATGTCGATGCTGCGGTGCGCTCGTGCATGAGTAGTGTTCCTATCGTTATGATTGATAAGAACCCATATTGCTCTCTCTCTCGATTTGTCAATATACTTATGCAATGGGAGAGAACTTAATGCAAATTACGCTACCCTGCCTTCAAAACCTCACCGCCAACTCTCAAGAAAAACACCCTCAAACGAGAGCGTGTTCTTAGAAATAATCAGAATCTTTGGCTTTATAAATCCGTGGTATCGAGCACCACCAGCTATGCGACGCTACTCATCCACCAGCTCTACATGGAGCAGCCGCCCCTCTACACTGCGCATGCCACGCCAGTCGTTGATAGTTGGCTGAAACCAAGCCGAAATAACATCACCCGGCTGGCGTACGAAGTTCGGTGGCGCGTTGAAGGCCAATAGTTGCAGCGCTGTGCCTTGCCCATCCCGCACAGTAAGCTTGATGTGCTGCCCATCACTGCCCATGTGGCGCAGCTGCGAGACGGTGCCGCGGCGCAGCTGCAAAACAGGCTCTGGGTTACCATTGCCAAAGGGCTCAAGGCGGGCAATGTCGGCTACCAGCTGCTCCGTTACTTCTGATAAATCATCAATCACCACATCAGCCTGAGGCAAGAGGTAGTGCGTTTGGTCGGAGAGATGGAGCGAGCGGTAGTAGTCGTTCACTCGCTGGCGAAAGGCAACGATCTGCCGTGTCTCAAGTGTCACACCAGCCGCTGCCGCATGGCCACCGCCACGCAGAATGATATCATCAGCAGCGCGCACTGCCCGCTCAGCCGAAAAATCGCCAAAGCTACGCGCACTGCCCGTTGCTGTCTCGCCCCGCTCGCTAATGATAAAGACTGGCTTGTGATACGCCTCTACCAGCTTGGATGCCACAATCCCAATCACGCCATGATTCCACCCCTGCTGGCTCACAACGAGGACAGGGTCGGTAGCATAACGCTCGGCCTGCTGGCAAGCTTCGTCGTAGATGGCCTGTTGGATGGCTTTACGCTCGGTATTGAAGCGATCCAATTGCTGAGCCGCCTCAAGCGCCGCCAAACCATCGCGCGCTCGCAGCATATCGAGGGCATACTCAGCCGATGCCAATCGTCCTGCCGCATTCATACGCGGGCCAAGACCAAAACCGAGCGTCCGAGCGGTAATCTGGGCTGGCTGCGCACCAGCCACCGCCAGCAGTGCCTTGAGGCCAGGGCGGCGCTGCTTCTTCAGCACCTCGATCCCCCAGTACACATTGGCGCGGTTCTCATTCTGGAGCGATACTATGTCGCACACGGTGCCCAGCGCTACAAGATCCAGCAGCCACTTTTCGTGCCCCGCTGGCAAGCCTGGTAGTTTGGTTTGCAGCGCCTGGACAAGCTTAAAGGCCACCCCCGCCCCACACAAGTCACGGAAGGGATAGTGGTGGTCGTCATATTTCGGATTAACCGTGGCGATGGCGGGTGGACGAGTCGGTGCTATGTTGTGGTGGTCAGTCACCACTGTGTCAATGCCGTAGCGCTCCTTCGCATAGGCAATTTCCTCATGACAGAGGCTGCCGCAGTCCACCGTGACGATGAGCTGTGCCCCCATCGCCGCCACCTTATCTACCGCACCTTTAGTCATGCCATAACCCTCTACGAAGCGATTAGGAATAAAGGCCTCAACTGCGGCAAAGCCAAAGCTGGCAAAGGCATCGAGCAGCAAGGCCGTCGCACTGAGGCCGTCGATATCATAATCGCCATAAATCACAATTGTTTCGCGCCGTTGGTGCGCCTGCACCAAGCGATCCACCGCCGTCTGCATCTGGGAGAGCAAGAATGGATCGGGCTTCGCGTCATAATCGGGGTGTAAAAACTCCTCAGCGGCTACTCCATGCAAGCCCCGCGCCGCTAATATCTGTGCAAACAAACTCATCAGAGCTGCACAGTATCCGCCGCTTGTTGACCCTTTTGCTGCTGCGATGATTTGATCACCATGCTCTGCAATTCTTTAAAGAAGATGTATTGTTTGTTCGTGTAATACATCTTGGTATTACCCTGTTTTTCGGCCATCAAAAAACCAGCTTTCTCGAGATTCTTAAGCTCGCGCTGGATATTGCCCGGGTCTTCTTTGATCAACTTCGCCAAGCCGCGGACATGGGTGTGGAACTCCGGATACTTAGCATAGACCACAATGATTTTGCGCCGCACCCGTGATGTAATAAACGTTTCTAACATGCTTCCCTTAGCGAATTATCGCTTCCGTTACCTCTACTCAACTGTTGCTTTTTATTCTACACTTTTTGATGGTAATTTGGCAAGACCACCCACCAATTGATTGTGCGTTTCGTCTCTCGCAACTGCGACTCATCAACCATCCACACGACACACGTGTCTGCTTTTTATCATACCAGCTTTGGGCGAAGCGAGCAAGATTGATGTGTACGTTTTGCACGCCACCCAGACGAAGTAGCGACGGAGAGACAAGTCCCTCTGCACTCTCGCTTGCTGTCGGGTATAATAAATCCTATGCACTATTACGAAGTTGCGCCGCTCAAGATTATCCGCGCCAGCAGCAAGAGCTTCACCTACCACTGGCCAGAAGCACTGCCGCTGGGCCAGGTGGTGCAGGTGAGCGTTGGTGCACAGCAGGTGGTGGGCATCATCATGACGCGCGCCAGAAAGCCGACATATACCACCAAGCCACTTGATGCCGTCGTGCCGCTGCCACCGCTGCCTGCTCCCCTATTAACGACGAGCCAGTGGCTGAGCGATTATTATGCCACGCACCTCGCCACTGTGTTACAGACAGTGCTACCAGCTGGCATTGCCAAGCAGCGCCGCACGCCGCGCCGCTCTGCCAGCCCACCACCCCAGCGCCGCACACCCCCTTTCTCGCTCAATCCGCAGCAAGAGGAGGCCGTTCGCACCATTCGCCAAGCCAGCCCTGGCACAGTACTCCTTCACGGTGTGACGGGTAGCGGCAAGACGGCGGTGTATATCGAGCTTGCACGCCACGCTTTGGCTGCAGGCCGGTCGGTGATTGTCCTCGTGCCAGAGATCGCCCTCACGCCCCAGCTGGTGGCGGAGTTTCGGCAACACTTTGCCGATATCATCCTCACTCACTCACGCCAGACAGAGGCCGAGCGCCACCGTGCCTGGCTCGCTGCTCTGACGAGTCCGCAGCCTCGAGTGGCAATTGGCCCACGTTCTGCCCTCTTCTTGCCGCTACAGCAGCTGGGATATATCATCATCGACGAAGCACACGAGACTAGCTACAAGCAAGACAAATCCCCCCGCTACTCGGCGCTGCGGGCCGCAAGTGTCCTAGCTCAGCAACATGGTGCGACCGTGGTGCAGGGGTCAGCCACACCACTGGTCAGCGAGTATTATTTGGCGCAAAAAGCCAAGCGGCCGATCGCTACCCTACCGAGCAAAGCTCGGCCCGAGGCCACCGCCCCCACCATTCAGCTGGTCGACCTCACTCAGCGGAGCAACCTCACCCAGCATCGCTTTTTGTCGAATCAGCTTATCGCCGCCATTGATACCACACTTGCAGCGGATCAGCAGATCCTGCTTTTTCATAACCGCCGTGGCAGCGCCAATGTATCGCTCTGCACCAACTGCGGCTGGGCAGCCGAGTGCCCACGCTGCTTTGTTCCCCTCACCCTCCACGCCGACCGTCACCAGCTGCAGTGTCATATCTGTGGCTACCACACCACAGTGCCAACGATGTGCCCCACCTGCCATAGCACAGATATTGTCCACCGCGGGATTGGAACAAAACTCATCGAGGCAGAGGTAGCAGCGCGCTGGCCCCAGGCGCATATTGTTCGCTTCGATGGCGACAGCAGCCCCGCAAGCAGCCTCGAGCAGCAATATCAAGCCCTCTATGATGGCACAGCCAATATTATCATTGGCACGCAGGTGGTAGCCAAGGGGCTCGACTTGCCGCAGCTGCGCACCGTTGGAGTCGTGCAGGCTGACGCTGGCCTGGCCTTGCCCGATTACACCACCAACGAACGCATCTTCGAGCTGCTTGCTCAAGTGGTGGGACGAGTGGGGCGCTCTGCTCACGCCACTACAGTGGTCGTGCAAGCATATCAGCCCCAGCACCCAGTGATTCAGGCTGGCCTGGCTCAGGATTATACCGCGTTTTATCACCAAGCCTTGGCCGAGCGCCGCCGTGGGCAGTTCCCGCCCTTCGTCCACCTGCTTAAGCTCACGTGTGTGTACAAGACGGAGGCAGCCGCCATCCGCAATAGCCAAGCACTCGCTCAGCAGATTCGCCAGCACCACCCCGCAGTAAACATTCTTGGCCCCACGCCCGCCTTCCACGAGCGGCTGCGCGACACCTACCGCTGGCAGCTTATCATCAAAGCCACCCAACGCCGTGACCTCCTCGCTGTTATTGCCGACGTACCCACCAAACATTGGCAAGTGGATATCGACCCACAGTCGCTGCTGTAGGTAGATCTGACCACAATTATCTACCATCAAATTTCGCAACCATGCATAATTCCGAGCTCCTGTAATAACTCACCGAACAAGAAAATATCTGGAGGCCAGCGATAAAGCCAGCGGATAAGCTCCCTCTTCCATCTGGCCGGAACATTTTCGGTGCGGTGGGTTATTGCAGGAGTGTTCGTGAGGTTTTGGTATTTCTCGCCACACCCCACTCGCCCACCCCATCCACCATCTGCTATAATAAAGCTAATGAAAAAAGACGCTATTATCACCCTACCCAACTCGCACTTGCGCCAGAAATCGCAGCGAGTGCATGTTATTACCGACGAGACACGCCAGCTGGTGGCCGACATGACCAGCGCCAGCATCGACTGGGAGAATTCACGTCCACACGAGATCAGTGCAGCACTGGCGGCAGTGCAGATCGATCAGCTAGAGCGAGTCGTCATTGTACGCGAAGATTTCGACGACAAAGACAACCGCACCTTTATCCCCCTCATTAACCCAGAAATCGTCAAATATGAAGGCCAGCTGGTGAGTGACTATGAGGGTTGCCTCAGCGTGTCAGGCCGGATCTATGGCAAGGTGCCACGCTACAGTCGCGTCCGGGTCAAGGCGCTCGATATCAATGGCAACACTATCCGCCTCAAGGCCGACGGCTTCTTAGCGCGGGTGCTACAGCACGAGATTGACCACTGTAATGGCATTGTATTTATTGACCGCATTCGCGATGATACCAGCGCATTTTATCAGCTCGATGAGAAGGGCGAGCTCCAGCCAGTTGATTATGACGAGCATATCAAGACCAATCGTATTCTTTGGGACTGAAGACTTCAGCGCCATCAGCCTCGCGCAGCTGCTGGAACATAGCTTCCCCGTTCGGCTGGTTATCACTAAGCCAGATAGCCGACGTGGGCGCGGCAAGCAGCTCTGCCGGCCAGCAGTCAAGCAGCTTGCCCTAGCGCACGACATTCCAGTGTTACAGCCCACCAAACTGCGCGATATTATCCCCGATATCCAAGCGCTCGACCAGCCTGTTGGCGTACTGGTGAGCTTTGGTAAGATTATCCCCCAAGTAGTAATCGACTGTTTTTCCCCAGGGATTATCAACCTCCACCCATCGCTTCTACCACGCTATCGCGGCCCTTCACCGATTGAGAGTGCCATTGCCAATCGCGATACCACCACTGGCGTCAGCATCATGCAGCTCAGCGCCGCTATGGACGCCGGACCGGTCTATGTGCAGCTCACCCACCCCTTACGCGGTGACGAGCAGCAGCTCGAGCTCTACAACACACTAGGCCAGCTTGGCAGCGAGGCACTGGTGCAGCTCCTGCCCCGCATCGTGAGTGATAGCCTCCAGCCCACACCACAAGATGAGTCCAACGCAAGTTACTGCCAGCTCCTCACCAAAGCCAGCGGCATTATCAACCCCGCTCAGCACACTGCTGCAGCGGCCGAAGCGATGGTGCGCGCCTACCATCACTACCCACGCGCTCGCCTCCAGCTGGGCGAGCGGCACTATATCATCACTCAGGCGCACACCGCGCTGGCTCCTGTCACCACACTTGATCCACGCTGCAGCGACGACACCTATCTCGTCATCGACCAGCTCATCGCCCCCAGTGGCAAAGAGCTCAGCGCCGCAGCATTTTTGCGCGGGTATCGGGTGTGAATGGTGTAGATAGTAGTCTTGAATCACCAAGCTTTCAGCTCTCAAGGTCTTATACTCTCTTTGCGTTAGCTCACCCTCCCCACCACTTCATCCGATGGAGTGTGAAAACCGGTCGTAATGACCGGTTTTCAGCCCAACGCAAGAGGTCGACATCCAGCGAATGTCGACCCTTATAGTGTTCCGGAGGAGGGAGTTGGGAGGGTAAGCGTGAGAAAAAGGTCAAGGTTTCATAATTCAGATTCTGCATAATATAACCCCTGCATCCACAGGGGTCATACGTGTTTTTACTTCGTCACCATCACTACGCAGCAAGCGCTACATCAGGGTCGGGGTGGCCTCCCTCAAGCTCGTCTGGCGTATCGCCATCTGCTGCATCACTGCTCTGGAAGATACTAGCAAGGCCCTCTTGAGTAAGAAACTTCTGCGGATCTGCCTTGGCGAGATCTACAAGACCCTCAAAGGTCTCGCGCACAACAGTTGTGTAGTCTGGGCGGTTGTGGGTGAGCCACTTAAGCTGCGCATAGTCCGCAAAGAGTGCCAGCTGGTCTACCTCCACGCCGCGCTGCTCTGCTGCCTTCTCATAGGCTTTGCGCTGGCTCTGGTATATCTCATCCTCTTCGTAATCGGGCTCGTGCTCGTCGATCCACGCTGTAATGACCGCAGCGTCTTGATTCATAAACGACTCAAATTCATTGAGCTGCACCTCGCTCAAGCCATCGCTCAGCACTGTGCCAACACGCAGCTCCAGCACTTGGCGAAAGTTGTCGACAAAGCGCTGCTGTACCTCTGGTGGCCAGTCTGCTATACCGATTTTTTGCAAAAAAGCATCGTCTAATTGAAACATATTTTCCAATTCCTCCTGCCCCTAGTATACCAAACAATCCATCCCTCATACAATAAAAATGGCAAAATGTGGTGTAATTTCCCTTAGTAGTGCTGTCTACCTCTGTTACACCTCCTCGTCCTGGGCGATCTGCGCTATCGTGCGCTCAACAGCCGACCAGGTGGGGCAGCTGATGATACGGCTATCACGCTCGTCCGGGCGTGGCTGCCACGGGTACTCACCAAAGAGAATGGTATATACAATGCGGCACGCTGTAGAGGATGGGCACTCGTCGCTCATTGCAAGAGTGGTGTTGAGATACTTCGCACAGTCATCGATCAGTACATTCGCACCAATACGACTGCAGCCCTCACACAGTGCTCACGCTGCATCATTCAACTCATCAGCCTTCTTGGCTAGGTCGCCAAGGATGAGGGTGCGCTCGTCGCTCAGGATCTCGTCGAGGTGCGCAACCCGCTGCGACAGCCAGGCAAATAGCGCTGCACTATCGTCCGTCTCCTGGCGGCGCACCAGCTCATCGAGGTCATTATCCGACAAGCGGCCAATAACCTCTAGCCCCACTCGCTCATAGAGCGTATTATTTGCCTCCTGTAGCAACGCTGCCGAGTCGCGCGTTTTAATCCCAAAGCGATCGAGGTCGTGTTGGGTGATGAGAGGGGTAGTTTGGAGCTGAGTGGTCGGCATAGAATCCTTTTCTTACATACCATACGCTCGATAGCGTACCGATCTTTATGTGTTAACTTTTATACTTATTAAGTACTACTACAAAACCAGCTTAGGCTGCAGGATGCTCTAACCGACGGCGAAGCTCATCATTGTGCTTCACTGCTATTAGTAGGTTCTGTTTTGTCGCTACTGCTATTTGATCGATTTGAAGGTGTCTATCAGGGAACTTCTTATTCGCTTCTTCTACAAAATGCTTAACTTCTTCCCAGGCATCAGCTTTTTTATTCGTCGCTTCTTCTTGCGTTTGTGCTTGTGCAATACTCATACCAAGCTCTGCTATATGGTTACGAAAATCGACGCTAAATAAATCGAACTCTGATGGTTTTGGCTTTTTCCTATCTGGAATGCCTGCAGCATGATTAAGATCAATCACTTCAGCTACTTTAGAGTCAGGTGCAGGTTGAGTTTCTTGTGGTGTGGCTGCTTGAGTTTGTGACTGCTCGTGCGATGGTGTTTTTGACATGTTTTCGGAGTGATTTTCTGAGGATGTCTTGGGTGACTCTGGCTCTCCAGATCCCCAATCTTCCGAATCTAGCCAGGCTATCACACGCTCCTTAGTTCGCGTAGCTTTCTCACCGATAGCCTGCTTGATCTTCTGCATACGCTCCTTCCAGCCTGTTTTTTTCTCTTCCACGGCTTGGGCCGCCTCAACAGCGGCTGTACGGTTTGCAGCACTGTCACTTTGTTCGTGAGAGGAGTTGCTATTCTGTGACTCTGCAGACTCCACTTTTGGCACTTCTGCTGGAACAGGTTCACTTTGCGCGAAGTCCCCACGTGCACTTCGCCGCGCAAACTCATACACCTCGGGATGAGCAACACGCTTTGCATATGTTGCCTCGATCGCATCGAGCATGCTAATGCGTGTTTCGTCATCACCAGCCATCGCAACAATACCGTCGTAAGCCTGGTCTCTAATCGCCTTCGCATCGTCATCAGTCTCAGCGTGGATAATGTTGCGCAGTGCACTGTTTCTCGCCTCGATAAGTGCTGCTTTTTGCTCTTTACGTGCAGTATCCTCTGCAGCAGCGCGCAAGTCAGCCTCTGTTGGTGCAGGTGCTGGTGGAACAATATTATAGACAGCACCTGTTGACGCCTCTCCATTTGTTGGCATACTTACTATGTGACTAGTACCGTTGTCCTGCGTCTCAACAGGGGCAGCTTCTCCAACAACTTGCTGCGTCTTTTCTGTACCTCCTGGCATGTGCTCTACTCGAGCCTCGACCACAGCGGCATTATACTCAACTGCCTTTTCGTATGCACCACGCATCACAGAATCAACAATCTGCCTGCCAAGCAACCTTGCTGTAGCGCGTGGACCCACCTCCTTGCCTGTACCTTGCGCCAATTCTTGTCTTTTCGTCTTTGTCACTTCTTGGCGTGCTGCAAGTGTTTTGCCTAGTCGATCAATCTGACGCTCTGCGAACGACCGTCCATCATTCACATTGATCTTATCCTGAGCCTCCACTGCTTCTTTATACGCACGAGGAACTTCCTTCAATGCCTCAAAAGCACCCTTCAGGCCCGCCAATCGTCTTGACCCAGGATATGTTTGTGACTCATCCGAGGTTACTGTGCTTGTTCCTGGTACTTCACGTCCTTTTGCCATACTACCCGTCCTATTTCCCCTTATATATTCTGCCCACATCCTACCACAACAGAGGTGATGTGTCAATAAGCGAAGCACCCCAATCCCAAAAACTCGCCATCACCACGGCGAGTTTTGTATATCATGAGCAAAAACCGGCAAGAGCAGAGTTACCACTTAATTATAATGCGATTCTATACGATGAAGCACCACCGTCAAGCCTGTTACCGCAGCTACTGCAGCGTACGCTTCACTAGCTCGCGGGTGAAGAACTCGAGGGTATCGCCAATCTCGAGCTGGAGCTTCTTGCTGGTTGTGAGGTTGAGGCCACAGAGCTCACCCTCAAAGACTTCCTTGGCTTCTTGCTGCTGGCGCTGCACGCTGGCCACTGTGACTTCGGCGATTTGCTCCTCGCCGCGCATCACACGGGCCAGTAGCCCTGCTGTCACCTTGCCCTTCGTTACTTGCCCGCCGGCGATAACCGCATCGCGCATCGTCCGGAAGACGCCCTTAATCTCTAGCTGGCCAATCTCCGTCTCCACCACCTCTGGTGCAAGCAGTGCTTCCATGCTATGGCGTGCGTCATCGAGCAGCTCGTAGATCACTTGGTAGCGGCGCACCGTCACTTTGTCGCGCATTGCTAGGCGCTTGACAGCTGGTGGCAGGTCGACATTAAAGCCATAGATAATTGCATTACTACTACCAGCCAAGCGCACATCACTCTCGGTAATATTGCCCACGCCATGGCCAATGATCCGCAGCGTGATCGCCCCGCCCGTCTCCACCAGGCGCAAGCTATCCATCACTGAGGTAAGTGACCCCTGTACATCGGCCTTGACGATAACATCGAACTCCTGAGCATCATGCTTTTGCGTCATAAGCTTGAGCAAGTCAGCACCAGTCACATTAGTGGTGGCGGCATTACGCGCTTGGTCGAGCTTAGCCTTCTGCACAGCTAGGCGAGCTTCTTTCTCGTTTTTGACCACTGTGAAGATATCACCAAACTGCGGCAATTCCTTAAAACCTGTCACCGTCACTGGCGTCGCGGGCGTGGCTGCCTTGATAGCCGCGCCAGTGTAATCGAGCAAAGTACGCACCTTGCCATAGGCCTGCCCTGCCACGAGGAAATGCCCCGGTGCCAAGCGGCCCTGCTCGATAAGCAAGTTCACCACCGAGCCACGACCCTTCTCCATATGTGCCTCGATGACGAGCCCCTCAGCCGGCACGTCCGTATCGGCGCGGAGCTCTTCCATGTCGGCCACAAGTAGGATGGTATCGAGCAACTTGTCGATATTCTGGCCAGTCTTGGCGCTAATCGGCACCATAATGGTATCGCCACCCCACTCCTCAGGGTTGAGGTGGTGCTCGCTGGCAAGCTGAGCTTTGACCATATCAGGGTTGGCCGTGTCTTTGTCGATCTTGTTGATGGCAACGATAATCTTGGCATTGGCATCGCGTGCAAAGCGGATCGCCTCCACCGTCTGTGGCTTGACGCCATCATCGGCTGCCACAACAATCACCACCACATCGGTCAGTGCGGCACCGTGCTGGCGCAATGCCGCAAAGGCCTCGTGGCCAGGGGTGTCGAGCAGCGTCATCGTGCGGCCACCCTTTTGGGCTTGGTAGGCACTAATGTGCTGGGTAATGCCACCAGCCTCGCCAGCGACTGTCTTCATCTTGAGGATGGTGTCGAGCAGCGTTGTCTTGCCGTGGTCGACATGCCCCATCACCGCCACAATTGGCGGGCGTGGCACCGCATTGCTCGACGGTTTATGCAGATGCTGCACAGTATGCTGCTCGGCGGCTTTGCGCTGCAGCGTCACTGCCAGGCCCAGCTCCTCCACGATAATCTCAGCAATCTCAAAATCAATCCGTTGATTGATCGTTACCGTAAAGCCATTCTTAAATAGCTCGCCAATCAGCTTCGTGACCGGCAGATTCAGGGTTTGGGCCAGCTCACCAACAGTGATCGAATCGGCAATGACCAACACTTTTTCAGACTGACTCATATACACACTCCTTTCTGCCGGCCACAGCCGGTCATCTTTTGTAATTTACTGGTTATTTTTCTTGTCGGCGAGGCTCAGGCTCACTTTGTGCGCATCTTTGTCGATGTCGAGAATGACAAAACTCTTGCGCTCATTGAGGGTAAAGACCTTCTCTGGGTCAGCACCGCCGCTGCCCAGCTCGCTCACGTGCACCAGCGCTTCAACCGCTGGGCTAATTTGGACAAAGGCACCATATGGGGTAATGCGCGTGACTGTACCCTCGATGGTCTGGCCCTTGGTGAATTGATCCACCTCATCAAGCCATGGATCCTTGGTGAGCTGCTTCATACTCAGGCTTAGGCGATCTTTGTCGATGCTAATGATCTTCGCTTCAACGCTCTGGCCCACCTTCACATAGTCGGCTGGGTTGTTGACGCGCTCCCAGCTAATCTCTGAAATGTGGATAAGCCCCTCAATCCCTTCGACATTCACGAAGACACCAAAGTCCACCACGCCAGTCACCACACCCTTAACGGTGTCGCCAACCTTGAGCTTCTCAAAGTGGGCAGCCAGGCCATCCTTGATGGCTTCCTTCTCGCTAAAGATCAGCTTATTGGCCTTGCGGTCGCAATCGAGGATGCGCACCTTGAGCGTCTGGCCCACCAGGGTGTTGAGCCGTGCCAAGATCTCATCCTTATCGGCACCACCCACCCGTGGGTAGTGCTCGGCCGACAGTTGCGATACTGGCAAAAAGCCTCGCACGCCTTCGTACTCAACCAGCATACCACCGCGGTTAGCGTCGTATGGCGCTACCTCGATGATCTCGCCAGCATCCAGCTTAGCCATTGCTTCTTCCCAGCCACGGTCCTTGGCTGCTTTGCGCAGGCTCAGCAGGCTATAGCCATTCTCGAGCTCACTATCTACCACACTGGCTGTTACTTCATCACCAACTGCTAGCGCCTTAGCCGGGCCAATCTCGCGCCGTGGCACATAGCCAACCCCTTGCGGGCCTAGGTCTATTAATACATCTCGTTTGCGCACCGATAATACGCGGCCAGTTACGACCTCGCCGGTTACTAGTTGCTTGACGCCGTCGCCAGCGAGCAAATCATCCATTGTTAAGGCTTGTGTTGCCATAAGTCTTGGTACAGACTCCTCTTATTAATTATATTATGAGACACGCCGGCCGAGCGGCGCACCATTCCTCTGTATTATACACAAAGTCGCTGCAAGCGTCAAAACCTGGAGCTTCTCAGTCTCACCTCTATGAATAATCAGCCCAAACAGATAGCCCACACAGCACACTCATCGCACCAAAAGTACTCCAGCCCAGTAAATCACAGAACTTGCCGCCCCACAGTCGCTGGCCTCTAGATATTCTCTTGTGCGATAGGTTTGCTGTTGTATTTCCAGATCATACTATAAGGTTTAAGGGCTTTGGCTCAGCAGTCTGAGAACGCCAAGCCACTTGCCTCGGCCTGCTCCTCTCACTCATGTTATATATAGCACAAACGACCATGCAGTTGTATACACAACGATGCTATAATCACAACATCTATATCACCTCTCTCAAATAATAACTACTCCTGTTCTGCACAGGGGTAATTATTGTGTTGTCTATGAAACAGCGTCGATGTTGTATATCTTACAGCGCGGGTGTACGCGACTTGCGGTAGGCTAGTGCTACACCAGCCAGGCTACTCACTGCCACAACGGCTGCCAGGCCCTCGGCCGGGCCGGTTTGTGGCAAAGCGCTCACTTGCTGGGTAGATTGGGTCTGCGAAGGAGTGCTGGAGCTAGTTGATGGCGTTGCGGCAGGCGTACTTGAGCTGTGAGACTGAGTAGACTGAGTTGATTGGCTTTGGCTTTGTGTAGTCGTGCTCGATGCACCGCTGGTTGCACCATTGGTTGCAGTTGACGTGGTGTTTTTCTTGTCTTGCAACTGAGTTTCTTTCGTCTCTTTGCTCTTGCTGGCCTCTGTTGATTTGCTGTTGAGGCTATCGACTAGCTTGTCGTTGGCGCTCTTATTGCTCTGGGTTGATTCCTTTTTCTTAGCGTCAGTGGTGGTAGTACTTGCCACTTGCCGGGCGCTGCTGTTGTGGCTATTCTTGACGATTAAGACCCCGCCAACCAGTGCGAGCGTCAGCACTGTCCCGACGACGACGTATCCGATAATTGATCCTTGCTGCTTCATTGCCAAACCTTCGTTTACGTTACTCTTTCTATTATACCGTAATCGATCGCAAAACGCAACGCACGCGCTCTATTACTCATGCGTCTCGCTCTGCCTCTCTGGAGCTCACCATACACCGATACTTCGCACCACCCACTAGGCATTGCAGGCAGGCTGTGCTACACTGGTCTTGACACGTACAATACACGAACAAGTCATAATCTCCACCTCTGTCAAATCGTGCGAAGTACCTATTGTTTCGCTAGATGGTTCGCATGCCGATAGACGTGGCTATATCACCACTACCCATGCCACTCGATCAGCTTATCTCTCACCTCACCCAGCACACTCGCACGTCGGGTATTGCGCCACTTAGCTTTCGCCCAGGTGGCTACTTTCATTGGCACCACCCAAGCCGCACGGTTTATTACGATCCACACGATGCCCAGGCCTCTGCCTACCTCCTCCACGAGTATGGTCATGCGCTCCTAGGGCACCGCGGCTATGCGCGCGATGTGCAGCTCGTTGCAATGGAGCGCGCGGCATGGAGTGCTGGCTGCCGGGTTGGAGCCGGCTGGCAAGTGACGGTCGATGACGACCTCATCGAATCTGCGCTCGACACCTACCGCGACTGGCTCCACGCCCGCTCGTGCTGCCCACACTGCAACGCGACTGGCTTGCAGCGCAGTGACGGCACATACACCTGCCTCGCCTGCTTCACCCACTGGCACGCCAACAGCGCCACTACCTGCCAACTTCGGCGTTATGTTGTAAAAAACACGATGATATAACTCGGCCTTATTGTCGTAGTAATTCTCGCACACTGCCCGCCACTTCGTTCTCACCAGCACGATGAGAGAGAACGTCGCTCAGACAGCCATAGCAGCAATGCAAAGCCACCACGCAAGAAAGCTGCAAATCCCCAGCACCCAAAAACACCTCCCAGCTATATGGGAGGTGTTTTGAGCAGCGCTTGCGCCAGCTCTAGGCAGCGAGCGCAACGTCCGCTTGTGGAGCAGCCGCGGTAGCATCATCGGCCTTTTTGGTGCGGCGAGAGATCCGGCCGCCCTTAGCACCAGCCACGCGAGCGAGTTGTGGATTGGCTGCAAAGCCGCCGGTGCGGCCATTCTTACCGCCCTTGGCGCCAATCTTGGCGTAGAAGTTAGGGTCTTTAGAGATGTTTTTTTGCGCAGCCTTCAGGCCGCCAGCTTTTGTTCCCGCCATAGGGTTACTCCTTATTTATATATTTACCAGAGGTACGTTGCCAGTGTAGGCTAGCAAATCCTCGCTACATACCATATATGATATGTATCATGATTTAAATATAGCATACTGTATATGTTTTGTCAACGTTTACATGAGCATTTTCAGATTGCATTATTGGTATTGCATTTAAGACGCCTATGCTATATACTAAGTATTAGCTTTGGTTTGGGTCGTTTCCGCCAAGGTCCACCACAACAATTCTCGTTTGCTGCGAGATTCGAGAATTAAAAACAACCCTGCGCATACAGGGTTGTTTTTAATATTGAAAGTGCTTTGCTATTTGTTGGGTTTAGAACCAGCCAGACCCGCCACGTTGGGCCGCCGCAATACAACTAATCTGGCCAAGTCTTTGAGGGCGCGACTCATCATTACGCTGTCGCTCACTGCTATGACGCCGCTGGAGGGCCTCATACCCTTTTACAAGTTGTGGGTATAGTACATTCATGACGTTCTTCGCACCAGGTGACGCATCATCTTGAATCATACCCATCTCACTCCCAACACCTCCTGCCGTGCCAATACCAAAGATGCCCACTTGCTCTGGTACAATGCTCAGCGCAGCATGGTAATGCTGTGGATCTGTGAGTGAGATATACGGCTCTCCAAGCGTAATAAACCGCGCATCAGGAAGCTGTGTCATATCAACTGCATGGGTCTTTATTGCATTGCTCGCTGTTCTCTGGACGACTGGCTGGCCATCCTTATCTGAAATACAGGGGTAGAGCAAGCCAATACCGTGCTCATGGCTAATTGTCAGCGCCGCCCCAACCTCTGGTGCATATAGCGTATAGAGCCTATTATGCCCGTCTTGTGGCAACAGTCGAGCTTCTCGCTCTATATCAATTTGCATTCCATCTGAGCCAGTAACGAGCGCCTCTTGGCCATACGGGTTACTGCCAGCTGGCGCAGCAAATACTCTCTGCTGCCGAGTGATCACCTTGTCATAATACAATATGTCGCCCGCCGAATGAATTGGTGGCTCACCATAGCGGTAGTTGGTTGATGGTGGTCGTTGCTCTGTCATAAGAACACTCCTTTTTGGTTATGGTTATCACATTATCACTGCATTGCCATCAAGATACTCATGACCCACCCACGGCGGTGCTCCACTCGCCCAAGCCACGCCAAGTCGCAGAGTAAGCACCCCTCTCTAGCGATTATACAATAGAATGGTACGTTTGTACCAATAACGTTCTGGATTTTATATATTCAGCGACAATTTGTCTACAAAAATACAGCCTCTTTTAGGCTGTATTTTCCAGCAGTCTGATAGCCATCAGTTATGCATTCTACCTACATACGATGACTACGAGAAGTCCTGTCAACGCTCTCTGCTGCTGCCTCCGCCATCTTTCGCAGCATCTTCACCCATGCTTCTCGCTTAGCGATATCTGCTTCAGAGTCAGATTGGCTCGTATCTTCTGATTCGGCAGGGGTCTTGAGAGGATCTTCTTTCTTAACCTGATGATAATACTCCCTTGATGAACGATTATAACCCATGGTATATCTCCTTAAGTATTATATACTAATAACAAAACTGGTTATGGTCCAGTTCTTCGGCAAACTTCAACATCTCAAACCCTTCCAGCGTCCAGCCAATATAGCCGCCACTTCGTCCGTTTTGCTGCCCTCATAACTTTGACTGGCATGTCGCTTCTCCTTGTTTTTTGTTACTTAGGTACTCTATATAATACTCTCTCTCTCTCTAGATTTTGCAACCTAGTAGCAAACTTCGCATCTATGACCACTGTTGAATCTATCACTTTTTTCAACTCTATGTTACGTCTCACCACACAAAAGACACCAGCACGTTGATAAAAGCGGTAATGCGTGGCCAAAGCCCCGCCAAATACATAGCAGCATCACGCTTGAATAAGCCATACTGGCAAGCATCAAGTTATTAATAAAATCATCCCCAAAGATAAAAGCCACCCTATTCGGATGGCTCTTATATAATTCGGCACCGTGCTAGTTTCCCACTAAAAGCAGTATAATCGCCGCTGGGGAGCTTAACTTCTGTGTTCGGAATGGGAACAGGTGTTTCCTCCTCGCCATGGGCACCGAAGTGGGGGTTTAGACGCTTGGTTCCGATATATTTCCTCGGTGGGCCAAACCCCTGCTTCGATGTCCATCTGCACGGTATGGTAATGTACATGTCAACGATTGACAGTGGTGATATACACCAATCACTAGTTAAGTCTACCTCATCCACGCTACCAATGCAAGCATTAGCGTCGTAGACAAGGACATAAAAAGGCAATGGGGCGATTAGTATGCTTCGGCTCCACGCATTACTGCACTTCCACCTTGCACCTATCAACGTGATCGTCTTTCACGGCCCTCATAGGGAAATCTAATCTTGAGGTCAGTTTCGCGCTTAATATGCTTTCAGCGCTTATCTGGTCCGCACATAGCTACCGGACAATGCAGCAGGTGGCCACAATCCGTACACCAGAGGTGCGTCCACCCCGGTCCTCTCGTACTAGGGGCAGATCCTCTCAAATTTCCTAACGTCCATACCGGATATAAACCGAACTGTCTCACGACGTTCTGAACCCAGCTCGCGTACCACTTTAATCGGCGAACAGCCGAACCCTTGGAAGGTGCTCCCCCTCCAGGATGTGATGAGCCGACATCGAGGTGCCAAACAGCGCCGTCTATGTGAACTATTGGGCGCTATAAGCCTGTTATCCCCAGGGTAACTTTTATCCGTGTGCGCTGTCGTTCCCACATACATTGTACAAAGTACATACAGCGGGTCACTTGCTCCGACTTTCGTCTCTGCTTGGATTGTAGTCCTCACAGTCAAGCTGGCTTGTGCGCATACACTATCACTTCGATTTCCATCCGAAGTTAGCCAACCTTTGAACGCCTCCGCTACTCTTTAGGAGGCAACCGCCCCAGTTAAACTACCCACCATACACGGTCCTCATACCGGATAACGGCACAAGTGAGATCAAGATCACAACAAGGTTGGTATTTCACATTGCGACTCCACAAATACTAGCGTATCTGCTTCGCAGTCTCCCAACTATGCTACACATGTTGAAACCCGGATCAATGTAAAGCTGTAGTAAAGCTCCATGGGGTCTTCTCGTCCTGGTATGGACAGACGGCATCTTTACCGCCAATGCACTTTCACCGAGTCCTTCGCTGAGACAGTGCCCACATGATTACTCCATTCGTGCGGGTCAGAACTTACCTGACAAGGAATTTCGCTACCTTAGGACGGTTATAGTTACCGCCGCCGTTCACTGGGGCTTCAGTTCGCACCGTAAAGCACTCCCCTTAACCTTCCAGCACCGGGCAGGAGTCACCCCCTATACATCCACTTTCGTGTTGGCAGAGAGCTGTGTTTTTGATAAACAGTTCCGTGGGCTCTTTTGCTGCGGCCCCCACATCGCTAGATGTGTTGAGCTTCAGTTCCAAAGCTTGGTTCTATCTCAAGAAGAATTGATGTATTAAAGATACTCTTTAACCACACCTTATAGAGCTATGAAACTGACAACATATCCACCGAAGTGGGGGCAGACCTTATTCCGAAGTTACGGTCGCTGTATTGCCGAGTTCCTTAGCGAAGGTTCTCTCGTAAGCCTGAGTCTACTCGACTCGAGCACCTGTGTTGGTTTGCGGTACGGGCGGCATATACCACGCGTATGTCTACTTTTCTTGCCAGCGCCTTCTCCAGAATCGTCACCCAAAAGGGTAACTTTCACTCCCTTCGCGTTCCCACGAGGTTGGACGGATAAACCATGAATCCGCTCCGGATATCTCGCCGTGAATAGCATACAAGTATATACCGGTTCAGGAATATTAACCTGATGTCCATCGCCTACGCTATGCGCCTCGGCTTAGGCCCGACTAACCCTGAGATGATTACCATGGCTCAGGAAACCTTGCTCTTACGGCCGAGAGGATTCTCACCTCTCTTATGGTTACTCATTCCAGCATTCTCACTTCCTACCGCTCCACAATACTTTACAATACTGCTTCACTGCTGATAGGAACGCTCCTCTACCACTGTATGCAAAGCATACAATCCATGTCTTCGGTATTACGTTTAGCCCCGTTACATTTTCCACGCAAGATCTCTTGACTAGTGAGCTGTTACGCACTCTTTAAATGAATGGCTGCTTCTAAGCCAACATCCTAGCTGTTTAAGAAATCTCACCTTGTTTCCCACTTAACGTAAATTTAGGGACCTTAGACGATGGTCTGGGCTGTTTCCCTTTTGAGCGACGAACTTAGCTCCGCCGTTCTAACTGCCATGATTCCACAGTCGGTATTCGTAGTTTGTTAAGGGTGGGTACCGTTGCCAGCCCCAGTCCTTTACAGAGCTCTACCCCCGACTGCTACTACATGACGCCAGTCCTAAAACTGTTTCGAGGAGAACCAGCTATCTCCGAGTTCGATTGGCATTTCACCGCTAACCACAAGTCATCCAAGCACTTTGCAGCGTACCCTGGTTCGGCCCTCCACGACGTGTTACCGTCGCTTCAGCCTGCTCATGGTTAGGTCACCCGGTTTCGGGTCTAATCCCGTGCACTCATTCGCCCTATTCAGGCTCGCTTTCACTGTGGCTCCGCCAATTGGCTTAACCTTGCGCACGAAATTAACTCGCTGGATCGTTCTACAAAAAGCACGCCGTCACCGGACAAGCCGGCTCCGACTCCTTGTAGGCACACAATTTCAGGATCTATTTCACTCCCCTCCCGGGGTTCTTTTCACCTTTCCATCACTGTACTAGTTCGCTATCGATCGTATATTATATTTAGCCTTGGCTGGTGGTCCAGCCGGATTCAATCAGGGTTTCTCGTGCCCCGACCTACTCGAAACACCATACATAAGGTCAGCGTTGTTTTCGCATACGCGGCTTTCACGCTCTTTGACCAAGTATTCAAACTTGTTCTGCTAACCACGCCGATTTTTTACCTTACCTACCGTTGATAGCCAGTAGTCGCAAACCAGATAGCTCGATTCAGAAGAATCAAGTTCTCTGGCTTGGTCATATGATATTTCACAACCCCTTCTAAGTATTCGTCTATCAACTTATTTGCCTAAATAAATAGGCAAAAACTTAAAAGGTTTGGGCTGTTGCGATTTCGCTCGCCACTACTTTCGCAATAGTTATTTACTCTCTTTTCCTCATCCTACTAAGATGTTTCAGTTCAGATGGTTCCCGCTCGCGTGCCTATGTATTCAGCACGTGGCAACATGACATGACTCATGCTAGGTTTCCCCATTCGGAAATCTCCGGATCACAGCTTGTTGACAGCTACCCGAAGCTTATCGCAGTCTTCCACGTCCTTCATCGGTAATATACGTCTAGGCATCCATTGTGTGCCCTTGAGTACCTTTTTATGCATTGACTTAACTAGCAATTGGTATAGACCAACTGATAGTGCCGTCAATCATTATTTTCTTACATCACTAAATTGTTAAACTGCATGTGTCTTGTTGTAAGCACACACCTGCGAACACCATTGGTCTGATGTCTGTCTGCCTGTGCTCAAACTCGCAACTTTGTCTATTCTACCACTTGGGCTACCCTGTGTAAAGTAGCTTTTCGTTGTAGTTTTGGCAATGATTATTGTACCCACTCCATCATTACCCTCTTGCCAGAGGTTCGTTGCCGAACATGCGCTCACTGGACTTAAGTTTACACGAATCATCGGCATTTGGCAAGGCTTTTTTGAGCAATTTTTGCAAAAAATATTATTCTTGATGAGCGCTCGCGCGATTGCGCCTTACTATCAGAGGTGGAGCTGCTGGGAGTAGCTTTTTGCAGTGCAATGCGGAGGGCTACCGCCCATAAATCATATTGCCATTGCTCACTAGTGTGCTTGTCTTGGCAGTGCTATATGCTCGATGTGCAGCTGTTTTTGAGCAATAATAGCTTGGTGCATCTCGATTACTCTTCATACACCCCTACGTCCCTTCCAATAGTCCAATAAAGCGTATGTGTCTGCTGTATACCTGGCCACTTCTCAGCCTTAACACTAGGAGCTAATATTTAGTAAATATTCAGCTCCTTATCATACCCCAAAGGAGAATACCGCACACAAAATACCCATCAACAAATATTACTCATAAAAAACACCCGCTCATACGATGAACGGGTAATCAACTGCAACTGAGAGAGTGTGTGACATGCTCCAGGGTTCGTATACGGAGCTTGTGGTGGGCGCTGAGGGACTCGAACCCCCGACCCTCTCGGTGTAAACGAGATGCTCTAGCCAACTGAGCTAAGCGCCCGCATTTTGTGATATCACACTTGCTTATCTGGTGGGCGATGGAGGACTTGAACCACCGACCTCGTCATTATCAGTGACGCGCTCTAACCAGCTGAGCTAATCGCCCCTACACCATCAAGCAAAAAAATTGGTGGAGTGGGATGGACGTAAGCCCATACCACCCCATGCGAATGGTGGAGATACAGGGACTCAAACCCTGGACCCCCTGCTTGCAAAGCAGGTGCTCTAATCAACTGAGCTATATCCCCGCGTTTGTTCGCGCACTCTGTCGCTGAACCTGTTCCATATTAGCATAGATTTTTCGCCAGTACAAGAGTATACTAGATATTATGCAATATACATTTAGTTGGGGATCGTTCTTCATCGGTACGCTTATCTTGATCGTTGGTGGTTGTATTGTCGTATGGCACCGCCAGTTGTCTGATATGTTTAGCGATGACATTGGCAGCTACAGCCGCTACCAGATGTGGGGGTTGATCGGCTGCGGGCTGGGCCTGCTTGTCATGACCAACCTGCATGATATGATCCTGCGGGCGTTTCTTGGGCTGTTCTTTCACTTTAGCTAGAGAACCTCGCTTAAGAGGCAATGAGGAGTGCTGTGGCGCTCCTTTTTGATTACTAGTGTTTGCCCTCTACCCTATCATAGAATAATGTTTGTTTGGCCTGCTCTGCTTATGATGCATAGCTTATCCATAGCTAGATATTTGAGGAGCTATACTCATATCTCTTTTATCTATAACAGATCGAGAGCTCGTACAAAGAGTAATCAACAACGACTCAACCGTCATCCTCGCGAAAGTAACTAATCACATAAGACAACTCCCACTATCAGTAATGAACGTTGTTGATACCACATCACTCACTTTCATCGAGGTATTGTTGTATTATCTTCTCTTACAAAAAATAGCCCAGCAATCTGGGCTATCTCTTAACAACTTAGTTGTGCAATCCTCATCTCGTCACTTTGGTGTAAGCTTTGTCTCACCCCGAAGGGTTACTGTAAATATGTAAGCTCAGCATATTTACGAGACCGACCTAGCTCTGATAGTGATTACTCAGCTATCAGGCATTCATACTCCCTAGAAAGGAGGTAATCCATCCGCACCTTCCGGTACGGATACCTTGTTACGACTTAACCCCAATCATGCCCCCCACCTTAGGCCGACGAATCGGACTTCGGGTGTTGGTCACTTTCATGGTTTGACGGGCGGTGTGTACAAGACCCGGGAACGTATTCACCGCAGCTTGCTGATCTGCGATTACTAGCGATTCCGACTTCATGGAGGCGAGTTTCAGCCTCCAATCCGAACTGAGACTAGCTTTGATGCGATTTGCTCCACCTTGCGGCTTCGCTGCGCATTGTACTAGCCATTGTATCGTGTTTCTAGCCCAGGACGTAAGGGCAATACTGACCTGACATCATCCCCTCCTTCCTCCCCGTTACCGGGGCAGTCCAACTAGAAAAATCCAACTAGTTGCAAGGGTTGCGCTCGTTGATGGACTTAACCAAACATCTCACGACACGAGCTGACGACGGCCATGCAGCACCTGTCACAGGGTTCCAAAAGGCACAGTCCGCTTTCGCAGACCTTCCCTGGATGTCAAGCCCTGGTAAGGTTCTTCGTTTATCATCGAATTAAAGAACACGATCCACCGCTTGTGCGGGTCCCCGTCAATTCCTTTATGTTTTAGCCTTGCGGCCGTACTCCACAGGCGGGATACTTAACGCGTTAGCTTCGCTACTGAAGGGGTCGATACCTCCAACAGCTAGTATCCATCGTTTACGGCGTGGACTACCCGGGTATCTAATCCGGTTCGCTCCCCACGCTTTCGTGCCTTAGCGTCAGAAATGGTCTAGTCACCTGCCTACGCCATTGGTGTTCCTTCTTATATCTACGGATTTCACTCCTACACAAGAAATTCCAGTGACCTCTACCACTCTCGAGTTTGCCAGTTCGAATAATAGTCTGTATGGTTGAGCCACCAGGTTTCACTATTCGCTTAACAAACCGCCTACGCAACTCTTTACGCCCAGTCACTCCGGATAACGCTCGGATCCTACGTATGACCGCGGCTGCTGGCACGTAGTTAGCCGATCCTTATTCATAAGTTACCGTCATATTCCTCACTTATAAAAGCAGTTTACAACCCGAAGGCCTTCATCCTGCACGCGGCGTTGCTCCATCAGGCTTTCGCCCATTGTGGAAGATTCCTCACTGCTGCCTCCCGTAGGAGTCTGGGCCGTGTCTCAGTCCCAGTCTGGCTGATCATCCTCTCAGACCAGCTACGGATCGTCGGCTTGGTGAGCCTTTACCTCACCAACTACCTAATCCGACGCGGGCCACTCCCAAAGCGGATAAATCCTTTAATCCGAAGATCATATGCGGTATTAGCTACCCTTTCGGGCAGTTATCCCTCACTTTGGGGCATGTTCCCACGCGTTACTCAGCCGTCCGCCGCTCGCCGCCAAGTAGTAAACTACTCGCGCTGCCGCTCGACTTGCATGTGTTAGGCACGCCGCCAGCGTTCATCCTGAGCCAGGATCAAACTCTCCATAAAAAGAAAAGATGTACTTTTCATAAAAGATGCTTCCCTACTGGGAAGCGTCTATAACTCAAAAATAGACTGACGATGATTATTGCACAACTAAATTGTTAAGATACAAAACGTCTCGTTGTTGGCCCTTGTTTTCGTTCCCTCAACCAGACTGAAACCATCATAGCGTATTTTTTGCGGATGGTCAACACTTTTTTACGATTATTTTGTCGCAAAAAATACAACTACGCCCACAAGCACGCCAAGCAGCGACCCAACGAAGATCTCGAGTGGTGTATGCCCCTGTGCAGCCCGCGGCAACGTGACGTCGACCCCAGTCTTCTTGATGACCTGCTGGATGGCAATACCCTGCTCGCCTGATGAGCGCCGCACTTTGACAGCATCGTAGCAAATAATCAACACGAGTAGTGTCGTCACACCAACAAGCGGCGACTGCAGCCCCTGCTGCAGCACCAACACCGTCCAGACAGACAATGATGTAGCGGCATGCGAGCTCGGCATGCCGCCAGAGATGAAGAGCTGGTGGGTAAAGTCCAGCACCTTGCCCTTGGCATGGGCAATTGCAAACTTGATGATGTGAGCAATTGCCCAGCTGACGGCGATAGCCACAATGTATGGTGAGAGATACCACGGCATAGTTATGCCTCCTTATCCTCGTCTTTTTCGCGCACAATGCCGATCGATGAGACAGTATCCCCCTTGGCGAGGCGCATCACGCGCACACCTTGGGTGATGCGGCCAAGCGTTGGGATGTCGTGGAGTGCCACACGGATGGTTTGGCCGTTTTGGCTGATGAGGAGTGCCTCGGTGGCATCGGGCTCGAGGGTTTGCACAGCGATAATCGGCCCAGTCTTGGCAGTGACAACCGCTGCCTTGATGCCGACGCCGCCCCGCTTGTGGCAGGGGAAGTTGGCCGCTTTGGTAATCTTGCCGTAACCATTTTGGCTGATGACGAGCAATTGCTGGTCGCTACTGGTGACGATGTCCATCCCCACCACCGTATCATCGGGGCGGAGACGTACACCACGCACGCCACGAGCAACGCGCCCCATTGGCCGACACTCTGTCTCGCTAAAGCGCACTGCCTGACCAGCTGATGTTGAGATTATTACATCATTGTCACCATTGGTCTGTTTGATCCAGCGCAGCTCATCGCCATCGTCGAGTTTGATGGTAATGAGGCCATTGGTGCGGATGTTGGCGTAGTCTCGTAGTGTTGTCTTTTTCACAGTACCTTTGGTCGTGGCCATAAAGAGATAGCCATCATCGCTCGCATCTTTCGCGTGGTTGATAATTGATGTAATTTTCTCTTCAGGCTGGAGCTGAAGCAAGTTGACCGCCGCGACACCCTTGGCCGCGAGGCTGGCAGCAGGCACTTCGTACGCCTTGAGGCGGAAGACCCGACCCTTGTTGGTAAAGAAGAGCAGCCAGTCGTGCGTGTTGGCCGGAATGAGCTGGTCGATGCCATCTTCTTCCTTGGTAGACATGCCACGCTTGCCCTTGCCACCTCTGTTTTGGCGGCGGTATTCGCTCACTAAGGTGCGCTTAATGTAATTCTCTGCTGTGAGAATAACAACGGTCTCTTCCTCAGGGATGAGCTCTTCGTCGCTGAATTTACCTAGCTCATGGTCGATGATCTTGGTGCGGCGCTCGTCACCGTACTTCTCCTTCATCTCGAGCAGTTCCTCTTTGATAAGACGCAGGATCTCATTCTCGTCAGCCAGGATAGCCTCAAGCTGCTTGATGAGCTCGTGCAGATAGCGCAGCTCGTCTTCAATCTCTTGACGGTCAAGGCCAGTCAGCTTGCGCAGCTGCATGGCAAGGATTGCCTTACCTTGGATCTCACTGAGCGCAAAACGCTCCATCAGCCCCTGCAAAGCATCGTTGTAGTTCTTACTTGCTCGGATTAGTTTAACGACCTCATCGATGTTATCAAGCGCAATCTTGAGCCCTTCAAGAATATGAGCTCGTGCCTTCGCCTTCTTGAGCTCATATTCAGTGCGGCGACGCACCACAATGCGCCGATGCGTGATAAATTCACCGAGAATATCATGCAAGCCAAGCACCCGTGGCTGGAGCCGCATCGCGTTCTCGCTGCTGGGCACAAGCGCCAGCATATTGTAGTGAAAGTTAGTCTGCAGCGCGGTGAGCTTGTAGAGCTGGTTCAGCACCTTCTTGGGGTAGGCATCTTTTTTGAGGTCGATGACGACACGCACATTACCCCGAGCCGACTCATCGCGCAAGTCGCTGATAGAAGTGAGCTTCTTCTCGTGGACGAGGTCGGCAATCTTCTCAATCAGTGTTGCTTTATTAACACCATACGGCATTTCTGTGATAACGATGCGGTAACGCCCACGCTTCTTCGTCTCCTCAATGGCTGCCACGGCGCGCATCGTCACGCTGCCGCGGCCAGTGGCGTAGGCTTGACGCATTGGTGTGCCACCGTAGACCACGGCACCAGTCGGAAAGTCCGGCCCTTTGATGTGCTGCATGAGGTCATCCAGCGTGGCATCAGGGTTGTTGATGAGCTCGACTGTGGCATCGACCACCTCACCAAGGTTGTGGGTGGGGATGTTTGTTGCCATACCAACGGCAATACCAACCTGGCCGTTAAGTAGTAGATTAGGCAGCTTGGCCGGCAAGACGGTAGGCTCTTGGCGAGTAGCATCATAGGTGTCGCGGAATGGGACGGTTTCTTTATCGATATCTGCCAGGAGCGCCTCCGACACACGCGTCATCTTGGCCTCGGTGTAGCGCATTGCAGCAGGCGGGTCACCATCCATCGAGCCAAAGTTCCCCTGCCCCTGTACTAGTGGGTAGCGCTCAACCCAGTCTTGAGCCATACGCACCATGGCATCGTAGATCGAGCTATCACCGTGTGGGTGGTATTTACCCATCACCTCACCAACGATCTGAGCACTCTTGATCGTCTTGGATGTCGGGCCGATGCCCATTTTGTCCATCACATAGACGATGCGACGGTGGACAGGCTTCATGCCATCACGCACATCAGGCAGAGCGCGGTCGACAATGACCGACATTGAATAGCGCAGGAAGTTATCCTCCATCACGTCCTCGACGGTGCGTACCTCCACACTGCGCGAGTGGCTCTGGTCAGGTATGGTAGCTGGGGTGGTTGGTTGGTTATCTTCTGGCTGCATTGTATGTTCCTCGTTCATAGATTAGATATCAAGCTCCTCTAGGCTGACCTTTGCAGCGTTGGCCTGGATGAAGTTCTTGCGTACACTTACTTCGTTGCCCATTAGCTTGGTGAAGATTGCGTCGGCACGCTCGGCATCCTCCAGCTGGACTTGCACGAGCACGCGGTGCTCGGGGTTCATCGTCGTCTCCCACAGCTGGTCGGCATCCATCTCACCGAGACCCTTGTAACGCTGCAGAGCGGACTCACTCAGGCCAGCTTGTTTGATGCGGGGCTCGCTTGGGTCTATCTCTACCCCACGAGCCTTGCGCGCTGCAATCTGCTCGTCGTAGTAGGCCTCGAGAGCTTCTTCGTTGTAAATATATTCTTGCTTGTTGCCCGAGAGACGGAGCTTAAACAGAGGTGGCTTGGCCAAATAGATATGCCCTGCCTCCACAACTGGCTGCATATAACGGAAGAAGAAAGTCATGAGCAGTGTGGCAATGTGGCTGCCGTCGACATCGGCATCAGTCATGATAATGATGCGATTGTAGCGCAGCCCCTTGATGTCAAAGGTGTCACCAATCCCCACGCCCATGCCCTTGATGAGGCTGAGGATCTCACGGTTGGCGTACATTTTGTCGAGGCGGGCACGCTCGGTGTTAAGCACCTTACCACGCAGTGGCAAGATAGCCTGAGTACGGCTGTCGCGCCCGGTCTTGGCCGAGCCACCAGCCGAGTCACCCTCCACGATGTAGAGCTCACACTCTTCGGGATTTTTGCTGGAGCAGTCGGCCAGCTTGCCTGGCAGGCTTGCGCCATCAAGCGCCCCTTTGCGAATCACGGTATCACGCGCCGCTCGGGCAGCCTTGCGAGCTCGGGCAGCTAACGTCGCCTTGCCAACAATCTTCTTAGCCACTGCCGGATTCTCTTCTAGATAGTACGAGAAATACTCGCTCATTACTTGGTCAACGTAACGCCGCACCTCGGGGTTACCAAGCTTATTCTTGGTTTGGCCCTCAAACTGCGGGTCGGGCAGCTTAACGAGGATAACGGCAGTAAGCCCCTCGCGGATGTCATCGCCCGAGAGGTTGTCATCCTTCTCCTTGAGGAGACCATTCTTGCGCGCATAGTCATTAATAACACGGGTCATTGCTGCGCGAAAGCCCACAAGGTGTGTCCCACCATCAGGTGTGAGCACGTTGTTAGCGAAAGGTCGGACGGTTTCGACGTAGGTATCGTTGTATTGCACCGCCACCTCGATCATCGAGTCCTCGACTTGCTTTTCCACATAAAAGACATCGTCGCTCAGCACATCTTTACCAACGTTCAGGTTCTTGACATAACTGCGAATCCCTCCCTCGAAATAAAAGGCCTGGCGCTGCTTGGTGCGCTCATCATACACAGTGGTGTAGACGCCTTTCGTGAGGTAGGCTTGGTGGCGAAGGTAGTGTACCACCCACTTATAGTCGAAGTCGACTGTCTCTTTAAAGATGGTCGGATCGGGATAGAAGGTAATCGTTGTACCGTCAGGCCGGTCGGTTTTGCCCTTATTCTTGAGCGGTACAGTAGTATGGCCACGCTCAAATTCAATCCGATAGAGGCGTCCTTTGCGCACTACCTCAGCCACGAGACGGCTCGATAGCGCATTAACCACGCTCGAGCCCACACCGTGCAAACCAGACGACACCTTGTAGCCACCGCCACCAAACTTACCACCAGCGTGCAGCACCGTCAGTACTGTCTCGAGTGTACTCAGACCAGTCTTGGGGTGCTTGTCTACCGGGATACCACGCCCGTTGTCGGTCACCATCAAGCCACCATCGGCCAAGATACGTACATCGACGCGCGAGGCATAGCCCGCAATCGCTTCATCGATAGAGTTATCAGCAATCTCCTTAATCAAGTGGTGCACGCCATCGTAGCCCGTGCTACCGATATACATCCCCGGGCGCTTACGGACCGGCTCGAGACCCTCGAGCACCTGAATTTGCGAACCGTCATACGATCCATTATCTACTTGTTTGTTCATTCATTTCCCTCACTATTAGGTCATTCGGGTTACATTACACGCACCTTATTGTATCATAATCGCCGAATCAGCGAAAATAACAGGGGTGGAGAGAGTGATTTAAATCATAAGAACTCACCTTCTTTGTATCAACTCCACCCCCCATCACTTCATCCGATGGAGTGTGAGATAAAGCAAGAACCCTAAGATTCAGGCTACTCATACTTACTTGTCGCAACAAGGATGAAGCCAGCGACAGCCATCACTGGTGATGCGACAAACCATGCGATGCCACCATATATCGCGATCGACGCCACCATCCCCATCACCAGTAGCGTCGGTTCATTGAGAAGAGTTTTCAAAACATGCCGATGTGTATCAAGAAAGTTAGTCACACCAAAAAGCATCGACACAAGCATACCATACAGCGCCATCATCGGTACAGCTGCTGCAAGCATCAGCCAGAGGCCAGTCTTGCGCTTCATCATTTGATTGAGCGTCGTATCATCTACATCGCTACGTTTTGCTGGTATCGCTGGCTGCATACCCAGCAATACATACCAGAGGTAGAGCGAACCAACGAAGCTCGGTATGTTGCTCATGAGAACTGTTGTATTATTAACTACTAATCCTACAGGTGTGTGCAGTACACCACCACTGAGCCAACCCACAATAAACAGCGCCCCATTCACTAGCAACAAGCCAAGCGCTCCAATCCTCTGCCAGTATCGATCGGTGCGGTGCGACTGCCGCAGTGTGATGACGCTCTGCGCTAGTATACTCGCACTCCAAGCGGCGAGTAGCCAGCCAAGCACCTGCTCCACCCCTGTCAGGCTCGCTAGCACCCCGCCCTGCAGACATACGATGGCCGCACTGGCAATCATCCCCACCCCACCAGCAATCACCCACGCCTCAAGCAATGGGCGGCGCGGCGGTGCAGACACATCAGATGTGCCTGTGTGGCTATGCTGTTTTGCGCTAGTTGTGGCGATGGATTGCGTTGGCATGGGGTGGTTCTCCTCTGTTAGACAGTAGTTTTGGTGCTTAAGTTATTCGCGCTGGCTGTTTGCCACAAGCACCATACCAATGATGAGCATGACGATACATGGCACAATCAAGATCATGCCAGCGATCATAAAGATAAGGTGAATCATGCCCAAAAACGATAGTATTGACGTAAAGATCGTAGTACCTCGGCTTGTGCCGCTCATCAGCATCAACGTCCCCGAAAACTGCGCAAGAGCCGGAAGCACAAATGCCGTCACAATCAGCCAGAGACCGATACGTCGACGCCGCATCAAACGAGCATACGTTGTAGCGGGCACATCAGGTGCAGTACGTGGCGCGGTGGTTCGCTTCCTACAGAGTAATAAGTACCAGAGATAGATGGAGCCGAACACAGCAATGACAGTACTCACCAGCATCACTGTGCTGTTTATCCACACAACCCCCTTTTGCCCGGGGCTCACAAAGAACAAATTGTATAGCCATTCGCTCATGATGAGTGCAGCTGGGTTACCCGCCACTAGGAGCAAGGCAAGAAACCGCTGTATATAATGATCTGTCCGGTGGAGCTGCATCAGCGTGCTGATCCCTTGCACTACCAAGCTCACGCTCCACATGAGGATGAGCCAACCAGCTACCCGCTCTGGCGGTGTGCGATTCACCTGCCCCACCATCAGTGCACCATAGAAGCTCACCATCGCAGCATACATCAGCATTCCTGCTGCTCCCGTCGCAATAAACGCCTCCAACACTGGCCGGCGGCGGGCTGTTGCATACGTGACAGAGGTGGATGATGGGGATTGTCCGTTCGTTTGGCTGGGTGATGTATTATCTACGACAGCTTGTGATGAGCTGTTTGGTTGCGCGCTAGGTGATGGAGCAGAGGTCGTATCTGCCTTTGTTGTTTTCTTCGCAATAGATTGTGACTGTTGTGATTTTTGTTTGGAGCGCTGCGCCCTGCGCTTCTTTGGGGATGATGTTGCTTTTGTCTCAGACGCGGCAGGCGCTGCTGGGGTTGATTTTTTTCGTGGCATAGAACCGTCCTCCTCTGCCTAGTATACGCGCCTCTTCACCGTTTTGCCACATAAAAACATGCAATTGCCTCAAATGCAAAGACTAGTGCCAGCTCGTACCAACCACCACGCCCCACCGAGCGCGCCCCAATCAGCAGCACTGGTGCCAGCGCCAGTACCGAGCCAAAATAATAACAGCGCCGAAAGCTGAGTGTCACCGCTCGCCGCTGCGCCTCGGGAAGCCAACGCCGCAGCGCCGCTGCAATACCCAGCAGCAGGTACGTTAGCAACCCCAGCATTACCACATAGCACAGTACAAAGACCAGTACGATCCCCAGGGGATGAATCGTCGCTGGTGTGGTGGTCTGCAGCACAATCGCTAGCAGCACCGCTGCAGCTATGCTCATACTCGCAAGCAGGATTCTTCGAGACATATCTATCACTATACCAAGCAATCCGCCTGGTGAGAAGCCCGAGCAGCCGCACAAAGCAACGCGCTTGCAGCGTCCTCATAGATAAAAAATTAGGACGCCCGGCAGCCGCTACGGGCTAGAGGTGCTCCACAGTGTGGAGCATGAGTGGTGAGCCCTCGGCATGCGCCATGTATGAGAAGGCCACCACGCGTCGACGCCAACGATAACAAAAGTACTTCTACTTGGGGGGTACTCTATATAGTATTGGCGGAGCGCAGGCAGTGCCAAAGCTCAGCGCTATGCCGTGCTCTGCCGCTGCCTGGTGTACGCCAATGGCAATGCTGTGTTGGGTTAATGGTAGGGTAAGCTTTTCCGTTTTATTTTTCTTGGGTATTTGTGTTTGTCAAAGCTTACTTCTAAGTTAACACAAGCGGTATAGTAAGTCAATCAGTTTGGGCTCTATGCTGCAAAACTTTGGCAGCGCTTGCATCATCTCACGACAGCGCTATACATCGCATCAATATACAAGCATGGGCGTTATCGTCATCGTGCGAACTATCGCAAAACATTGCCTCGCCACCCTCTTTCTCACCCACGCGAACATTGGCGGCTTGCTCATCTCTTGCACCTCTGTACTTTCGAGAGTTGTGCACAGGCATTTTTGTTGTATATATTGCAATAATTTTTTGTTCGTTTTTGGCTCTGTACTGTATGTGACCTCTGTTGGACTCCATTACTCGTGTTGTGTTTATAACACAAATTTTGGGCGATGTGCGGTTGGTCTGCGTATATGTTCGATGTGGTATTTTTTACGCAAAAATATTGCCAAAAATCGTTGACACAAGCAGTTTTCTCCCATATCATAAGGGTAGCTTCTGAATAAAAAAATTATGCAGAGGCCAAAAATAAACAATATACGAAAACTCCACATCCAAAAACAACCACTACTCGCAGGTGGTTGTTTTTTTGGTGAGAGAGCTTGGCTAGTACGCGGCCCTTGGCGATACTTCGCAGCAGTGTTTGTGATTTGTACGTATGCAGCCCCCTGGATTGTGGCACAATAAAAAATCGCCCACCCTCGGTGAGCAATCATTTCCTATCTGGTGGAGCTGCCGGGTACTGCCCCCGGGTCCGCTTGGTGCCCTCGTATTCGTCTACGAATGTAGGTTTGTTTATGTGTTTGACAACGCGAGGCCGATCAGAAACAAACCAAAAATACAGCCTATCGTTGCGCGGTATATGTCCTCTCCTCGTGCCGCTGCCACCAGGAGAGCAAGCAACATAGCTATGACACTACGAGATGCCCTGTTGCCATGCACCTCATAGCGATCGCCAGATTAAGCGGCGAGTGCAAACGCGGTCTTGGAAGATGCGAAGATCTCCTCAACGCTACGGAATGCTGCTGCAACTTTATTTTTTGCAGTTATATCTATGCGTGTCGTGCATATCCGATTCGCAGAATACAATGACAAAGTCCAAACGTCGAACGCTATATCAGCCCCACGTCTCGTGTCTATTATAGCATGGTTTTGCCTATGTATCCTCACTCGAGCGCTTGAGCGTCAAGTTGGCCTATCGCCACACAAGAACAATCTAGAAGGCTAGCGATTTCTCCTCTCTGGCAGCATCCTTTTCGTTGCCTATGTTTGTATGGGCAGTGAGCTATGTCCTTATATATTCTCACGCTCATCCTCCACACACCCCTCCTCCGGAATAAAAACAATTTGCACAGACCCCACCAATATGCTTAACTATAAACAGCATGAACAAAGTCGCAAAAATCAGGTCGGTTGCGCCCGTAGGGTTCGCTGGCCATATGATTGATGTGGAGAGCGACATGACCAAGGGTTTGCCTGCCCTGCAGATCGTTGGCCTGGGCAACAAAGCCATCGACGAAGCGCGCGAACGAGTGCGCAGTGCCATCACCAACTCCCTGCTGGAATATCCAGTCCAGCGCATCACCATCAACCTCGCACCAGCCGAGCTACCCAAGGATGGCACACACTACGACCTGCCGATTGCCCTTGCCCTCCTCAGCAGCAGCGGCCAGCTCCGGCCCGAGCAAGTGGCTGGCGCAGTCTTTGCTGGCGAGCTGGCACTTGATGGCACACTCCGCCCGATCAAAGGTGCCATTACCATTGCCGAAGCTGCTCGTGATAATAATTACAACACTATCTATTTGCCTACAGAAAATCTCGCCCAAGCTTCGCTTGTATCAGGGGTAACGCTCTATGGTGTGCCAGATCTTACAACACTTTTTCTCCATCTCAAGGGCGAAAAACCGCTACCGATTTACCAGCCATCACCTACTGATGACAAACCAACAACACCCGCGTCATCACCCCTGCTCGACGATATCTACGGCCAGGCTCAAGCCAAGCGCGCCCTCACCATTGCCGCAGCGGGCCACCACAACATCCTCTTCACTGGGCCGCCCGGCACCGGCAAGTCGATGCTTGCCAAGACGCTGCCCAGCCTCTTGCCGCCTCTGACTCCAGATGAACAGCTAGCGGTGACGAAGCTGCATAGCCTGGCTGGTCTCTCGCTCGACCAAAGCGTCCAAACGCGGCCATTTCGGGCGCCGCACCACACAGCAAGCCGCGCATCGCTGATTGGCGGTGGGTCGGTGCCGCAGCCTGGCGAGGTGAGCTTGGCCCACCTGGGCGTGCTCTTCCTTGATGAGCTACCTGAATATCCGCGCACAACACTTGAGGTATTGCGCCAGCCACTGGAGGATACTACCGTAACGGTCACCCGAGCGCGCGGGCGTGCCACCTACCCGGCCGATTTTATGCTGGTAGCCACCATGAACCCCTGCCCCTGTGGCTACTACGGCGACCCAACGCACGCGTGTACCTGCAGCAGCACGCAGATCATCGCCTACCAGAAGCGCCTGTCTGGGCCACTGATGGATCGGATTGATATGATCATCCCCGTCAATCGCATCCCTAATGAGCAACTGCTCTCACACCGCACCACCACCGATCACGAGCAGCGCCATGCGATAGCCGCCATCTCCACTGCCATCCGCGCTCAAGCCGCCCGCTACAGTGGCAGCGCTATGCGCAATAGCCGCCTCAGCTCGGCCCAGGTGCGGCGCTCTATCCCACTCTCGCCAGAGGTCAAGCAGTTCCTCGATGCTGCCAGCACCAAGCTTGGCCTCAGCCCACGCGGTTACTTCAAAGTTATCAAGGTAGCCCAGACCATTGCCGATCTTGACGAAGCGCCGCACATCACCATTGCTCATGTCTCCGAGGCGTTGCAATATCGACAACCAGCGCCCATCAAAGCGTTGTAAAAATATCGTTGTATACCTTACATCATGTTCTACCTCTGTAATTTACCATATATCAATGAAATCTGTAACTACGTGTGATTTACAACATTTGACAGAGCCTTCATCAACCCGCCATACTAGAGCCATGCAAGCAAACTACTCCAACCAACCCCTCCACTACCCTACTCCAGGCCAATCAGCGATCTTCCTCGCTGGCCCCACCCCACGCTTCGATGAAGCATCGCAGCAGCTCATCTCTGCATCGTGGCGGCCCGAGGCCGTGCGGATCTTTGCGAGGCTGGGCTACGAGGGGATCGTCTACGCGCCAGAGAACCATGATGCCTCGCCCCAGCGCGAGCTCGATCTCCTCAAGCAAGCACGCTGGGAGTGGGAAGCGCTCGACGCAGCAACGGTGGTACTCTTCTGGGTATCACGAGTAATCGACCGGTCGCTACCTACACTGGGCATGCCCGCCTTTACCACCAATGTAGAATTTGGCTTCCATATCGGCAAGAACCCCACCAAGGTCGTCTACGGCCATCCAGAGGGCGCACCCAAGACGCGCTACCTCGACGCGCTCTACACCGAGCACACTGGGCGGCAGCCAGGCACAACACTCGAAGAGACAATCACACAGGCAATTGCCTGCGCCAAGGCGCTGCAAGCGCAGGATAATTAGCCGCTCATCTCTTCACCACGTATCGTTTTCCGCATTCACCCTCTCTACATTCCCGTCCGATGGAGGTGAGACTCCTTATCAATAATCTCGCAAAGATAAGGAGTTCTAACACTCGTAACACCCCACCTATAGCGTCTACCAACGAGCAATCACCGCGAAGAATCACCAAACTACGGCATATTTTATTTGCCTTTTGCGGCGACATCTGGTAAACTTTTGGGGAGTCAATTCGTTTTAAGCTCAAGCAAAGGAGAGCACAATCAAATCAACCACCCGCATCAACGAAGCCATCCGCGCACGCGAGCTGCGCGTCATTGGTGAAAGCGGCGAACAACTTGGCATCATGAGCCGGCAAGCAGCACTGGATAAGGCGCGGCAAGCTGGCGTAGACTTGGTGGAGTTTTCGCCCAATGCTAACCCACCCGTTGTGAAGATCATCGATTGGGGCAAATATCAGTACCAAAAGATGAAGGAGCAGCAGCGCAATAGGCGAAGCAATAAAGCCAATGAGCTCAAGCAGATGCGTTTTGGCCTAAAGATTGGCGCTAATGATCTTGAAATCAAGCTACGCAAGATTCGCAAATTCCTGGCTGAGGGGCACAAGGTCAAGGTTTTGATCTTCTTCCGCGGCCGCGAGATGGCGCATCGTGAGCTTGGCTACAACCTGATTAGCCAGGTCGTCTCCGCCCTTGAGGACGAAGCGATTGTCGAGCAAAAACCACTGATGGCTGGGCGCAACCTCAGCATCGTAATAAGGAGTAAGTAATGCCAAAACTCAAGACCCACAAGGGCACTGCTAAGCGCATTAAGCTAACCAGTACCGGCAAACTGACCCGTCGGCGTGCCTTCGGGAACCACATGCTCTCCAAAAAGAGCAAATCGCGCAAGCGCAATATCAACACCCCTGCTACCATCACTGGTGGTATGGCCAAAAATGCTAAACGAGCCTTAGGAGTCTAACATATGCGCGTCAAACGAGGAACAACCGCCCACGCTCGCCACGCCAAGATGCTGCGAGCTGCCAAAGGAATGCAACACAATCGCACCCGGAGCTTCCGCCTTGCCAAGCAAGGGGTAATCCGGGCTCTGCAATACGCCTACCGCGACCGCCGCAACCGCAAGCGCGACCTGCGCCAGTTGTGGATCACCCGCATTAACGCTGCCGCCCGGCAAAATGGTACCACCTATGGTCGCCTGATTGCCGACATCAAGGCCGCTGGTGTGGCGCTCGACCGCAAGGTTCTCGCCGAGCTCGCCGTCAACGAGCCACAGGCTTTTGAAGCTGTCGTGAAGCAGGTCACTCGCAAGTAGTGTAGCAATTTATACGACGTTGTGAAGAATACACACCTCCGTAACAGAGGTGTGTATTTATTTGTAGATGAGTGGCCACTTGGTGGGGTATAGCATTTATCCTGTGCTGTTTCATTTCTGGAGCCTCCCGCACCGAAAATGTTCCAGTCAGATGAATCACAGAGCTTATCCGTCACCACAGTTGCTGGCCTTCTAGAATATTTTCTTGTGCGGCGAGGAGGTTGAGAAAATAACAAAGCTCCAAAGTTAGAGCTAAAGCATCATACCATAAAGCAGCCTATCGATAAGCCGGGTTCTGTCGTGGATGATCATCTATCTAGTTTGCAAATTGCTCTGCAAATCGAGCGGTTAGCGATAGCCACAAGCGGATCACTCATCCGTGGCTATCTCCTTGCAGCCGACAGGGTTTACCTCCGCGGCATGTCACCATGCAGCGCTGTGAGCTCTTACCTCACTCCTTTCACCCTTACCCCGCTACTCGAGCGCTACTGCGCGCAAGCATTGGTGTTGCGGAGCGGTATCGTTTCTGTGGCACTTTCCCTAGGGTTGCCCCCGGTCGCCGTTAGCGACTGTCGTATCCTGTGCTGCCCGGACTTTCCTCTTGCTAGGTCGCAAGCGATCATCTAATAGACTGCCTCCCTATTATAGCATAAGGGATTTATGATATGTGGGTGTCAAAGCCTTCATCTTCAGTGCAGGGCCCTCTGCATCACTTCATCCGATGGAGTGTGCTAATCGGTTGTAATAACCGATTAGCAGCCCTGGCGTCAAGAGGTCGATACTCGGGGAGTATCGACCCTTATAGCGTTCTATCGGATGAAGTGATGAAGAGGAGCCGTGTGACACTCTTGACCTTCAACCATCAAAAAATCCCAGACTCACCCCAGGCGCTTGATATTCCCCTGCATGATGCAAGGTGGGTTTCCTCATCCATACCCACGGGTATGGTGAATGTTGGAATCCCTATCATATGATGTTAGGAAAATCATACACGCCCGATATTCGTCTGGGACACTCTTAGTATACCACAGAATGGTAAGCGGCGTCACATTTGCGGTATTATGAGATCCTCACACCTTCTTCCTTAGTACTAAACATGTCAATATCTGCTGAATATTAGCACCTCTTGTATTGGATGTTTAAAACTCTGCTAGTGCTCATAACAAACTCTCACCTTTGTACGAGAGACAACCTCATTCAATCTCCCACCAAGCTAGCCTACAATCTAAACCCTGTACCAAGCTAGAAAAAAGGCCCAATTCCTACTCCTAGCCAAGCGACACGCCAAACACCAGCGAGAAAAGCTGCAAGATACCCCTGATAGCCGCCATCATCACATTGCCAATGGCCGAGCTACCGACCAATACCAGCACAAAGACCAGCATCACACCGTACTGCTCCACCACCTCCATGCCGCGGCGCACAAACTCCGGTGCCAAAGCATACAGCACACGCGAACCATCGAGCGGTGGTATAGGCAGCATATTAAAGACAAAGAAACCAAGATTCACACTCACCGCCGTAGCAAGCAGCGGCTGCACCACTGGCCCAGCGATCGTCGCATATAGACCGAAGCAAATGAAGGCAATGACGAAGTTCGTCAGTGGCCCAGCGAGCCCCACCAGCGCTGCACCCCATTCGTCACCGCGCACTCGCTCGGGGTTGTACGGCACTGGCTTAGCCCCACCAAACACTGGTAGGCCCAGTAGTGCCAAGCTCAGCGGCAAGAGGATGGTCAAGAATGGATCAATATGATGCACCGGGTTGAGCGTCAAACGCCCCTGCTCCTTAGCCGTATCATCGCCCAGCCAGTACGCCACAAAGCCATGCATCGCCTCGTGCAGCGTCATCGAGATAAGAATAACAACAAGGACGATAATGAGGTGAGCGATATCAATATGCATTTCTTTATTGTACCACATTGCCTACCCACCTTGACATTGCCCCCTTGGCAGCGTATACTAGTACAGATTGTAATAATATAAGTGAATAAGTGGAATAAGAATATGGCAGCACGATGTGAACTGACTGGCAAGGGCAAGCAATTCGGCAACAATGTGAGCTTCTCATTGCGACGCACCAAGCGAGTCTTCAAACCAAACCTTCAGAAAAAGACCTTCGTTGTAGATGGGCAAAAGGTCACTATGGTTCTCTCGACCAAGGCGATCCGTACCCTCAAGAAAAAAGGCCTACTCACCAGCGCCAAGACAAAGGCCAAGGCTGCGGCGTAGTCGCCCAGAGCAAACGATAACTGTAAAAATATCCCCTTCCTTTCATAGGGGATATTTTAGTGGTTACTTCGCTTTATCTAACTCAGTGATCGTTGCGAGCACGCCAGCGAACTGCCGAGCAAACTCTGGCCGCAGCACCAGGACACGCTGAGTGCCAACCGCTTCGCTCGTGACAATGCCTGCTTCGCGCAGGACTTTGCAGTGGTGCGAGACAGTCGAGAGTGAGAGGTTATGATCGATCTGGCTGCAGCCCAGCCGCCCCTCCGCAGCCAAGCGACGGACAATCCGCAGCCGCAGCGGGTCGGACAGGGCGGCAAAGACATGCTCTGGTGCGAGTGCGTCAGTTGGGGTGTTTTGTTGGGATGTCATTTCCTTTGTATTGTCTCATACCTGCTGGTCATTGCCAAGGCAAGCACTACTACGCCGGACGCTATGAGCGGAATGACCTGCGCTGGCTGGCTACTAATGACCGCGCCACCCAGCATACCACCAAAGCCTTGACCAATGTAAATACTGGATGAATTGAGTGAAAGATTCAGCTGAGCCCGTTCTGGAGCAAGCGCAATAATGCGGTATTGCTGAGCAATCGTGGCAATCCAAGCACTAGCTGTCCATAATAGCACACTGCCACCAACGAGACCAAGCGCGCCTAGCATCCCAGCCGACACACCAAGCAAAGCAAGCGCCAACGCAAAGGCAAGCATTGCCCAGCGGGCCAGCCAAATGTGGGCAAAACGATCGGCCAGCCAGCCGCCTAGCACACCACCCAGGAGTGAGCCCACACCAAAGATGAGCAAAATCCAGCTAAAGTATTCGTGCAGACCCGCCTGCTGTACCACTGCACTCAGATATGAAATCACGCTGGTGCCGGCTACAAATATCACTACTGTTATCAATAACGTCAGTGCAACCTGACGATTAGCCAGGCCTGCTACCAATGTGCGAATCGTTGGTACCTGCTGCACTGGCTGTGCCTCACGTGCCCGAATGCCCAGCACAATGCCACACAACACCAGCACCGCAGCCACTGCCATCGCCCAAAACAGCGTATGGTAGCCATAGCGCTCCCCCATAACCGAGCCTAGCGGCACAGCAAGCACCGTTGCCATCGTCATGCCTGTTGTAACGACGGAGATTGCCTTGCCACGATGCTTGGCTGGGGCAAGGCTAGTCGCCAAGGCCATTGCCGTTGGCATCATCATAGCTGAGCCCCATGCTGCCATCACTCGAGCTGCCATCATCCACACAAATGATGACGCGAGCGCTGCTACTACATTACCAATTGCAAATATCGCTAGTGCTAGTATCAAGGTCGACCGCCGATTGCGCCGCCCCATCAGCATGCCACACAGTGGTGCTGCCAGTGCATACACCCATGCAAACACTGTTACTAAGAGGCCAGTCTGCCCCAGCGACACCCCAAGTTGCTGTGCCACCTGTGGCAATACCGCTGCCAGCATGAAGCCATCCGCTCCAATAACAAAGGCTCCTAGCGCTAGCACCACAATCTTACCCCACGGCGTGGTTGATTGTTGTTCCATAAAATCATTCCTTTCTTCGATATAAATCGAAATAATAGTGGTATTTCGAAGTGTATCGAATTTAGTGCACTGTGTCAAATCGACCACATTATGACAATGATTTCACGATGAATCTCACAATCCTCATCACTGTCTCGCACTCATTCCTTGAGAAAACTATAGGGACTGGCCCCATCTCGCCCATCAACCCACCAACACTCGTGCCGACTACAACTAATGTTCATACTCCACCAGATAAAGCAGCGAGGAGAAAAAACGGTGTAAAGATGTATCATAAAAACCAGCCTCTCTATGAGGCTGGTTGCACTTGGCGTATACTAGTCTTAGCTTCGAGCCAGCTCAAACACCGTCAGCACTTCGGGTAGGTTACTCGCTGTTTTGATCTTGAGTTTGGGTTTTTGCTCGACCGGTGCACCAAGCTCCTTCTCAAAGACCTCCACCGTGTCTTGCGGCACTTCGTACTGCAACGCACTATCAGCATAGTGGACGGGCACTACTACTCGTGGCTCGATCTTGCGAATAATAGCGGCGGCGCTCGTCGCATCCAACGTATAGCCATAGCCACCCACCGGAATAACGACGATGTCGATCACCCCCAGCGCCTCGAGCTGAGCGTCAGTCAGCTCTGGCGCGATGTTGCCAATCACCGCAATGCGAATATCGCCACACTCAATGCGATATACTGTAGAGAGCTGTTCACTCTCTGGCGTGTCGATGTGGCGCGTGGCTGCAATGCCGCGAATGGTGTAGTCACCTACTTCATACTCGCCAGGCTGGTCGATGATAAGGCGTGCCTCGGGATTATTGATCGCAAAGCGCTCTTCGGTTGCAAGCTCCACCGCGTCCTTCGTCTTGGCATCCTTCAGGCCCAGCAGTGATAGCTTGGGGTCGACCGCCAGCGTGGTTTTTTTCGTCGCGATGATGACAGTGTTGCCACCTTTGTATTCGATATCAAGCATGATTCTCTCCTTCGTCTTCTTTTAATATATTATCAACGTCTACCAATACGGTATGCTTGTTGGTCAGAATGGTAGTGATGAAGCGGTCGCGCACGCTCAGTCGGTAGTAGAACTCGTCGTAGCTCAGGATACTATATGTCAGCTCGCGCCCCTCTTGCCGCTCGATAACTGCCACCACGCTGCGCACCTTGGCAGCCGAGAGGTTACCCACCAGCAGCAGGTCGATCGTACTGGCCGAGCCCTTCACTAGCGCCCCCGCCGCAATCACCACACGCAGGCGTGGCAACTGCATAATCGCATCTTGCCAAGCAGGCCGGTAACCCGACTTGTTCTTGGCTGGAGCAATTTTTTGGTCGGCAAAGATGACGCGCAGTGGTGGATAATATTCGTACTGCTGGTTTACTTCGTAGTACAATTTGTTATCTACGCTGTCGCTCGTAATGATCCCCACCTCCAGCATATTGAGCAGCTCGCGGCGCACCGAATTAATCTGCTCATTAATTAGCCGCGTAATCTCGCGCACATAAAATGCCTTTCCTGGATTGTTCAAGAAAAGGTGGAGCAACTTTACACGAGTTTTTGATCCAAACAGTGCATCTATCATTACGGTCACCAACTAGATTTATGGTATCACATCTGGTGCGCTTGCGCGAGCACCCGATCAAGGTAGGCCTCAGCATCCTCAAGGTCACACCATACGATATCGGGATTGCGCCGCAGCCAAGTCATTTGCCGCTTGGCCAGGCGCCAGTCTGCTGTGCAAAATGCCGCTTTGGCTTGCTCAAGCGTATACTCGCCCTGTTGTAATTTATGTATAATTGGGTAGATATTCCCTGTCATAGCCTCACTGTCCCAGCCATAGTGGGCAGCTAATTCCGTTGCTTCTTGTACAACACCATGCGCAAAAAGCTGCTCTGTCCGCTCAGCAATGCGCTCACGCAGCACATCACGTTGCGTTGCAATACCTACAACCCATGTATTTTTATCAACATGCGCTGACCTCTGTAACTGTTGTCCTTCTCGCACTATTGTATTAATGACATGCCTTTTGTTGTATTTGTTACTAGGTAATTCTATGTTGTGTTTTTGGCAATGTTCGTGCAAAGTTTCTATAGAATAGCCCTGTAGCTGCTGCATAAGCTTTTTGTTCACCATCGGAAATTGAAATTTATACAACACTGCATCGACATATAGGCCCGTCCCACCAACAAGAAACGGGATGCGCCCACGCTGGCGAATAGCCGCAATTTGTCGATTAGCATAGCGCTGGAAATCCACTACTGTAAAGCGCTGGCCCGGCTCCACCAGATCCAACCCCCAGTGTGGCACGAGAGCTTGCTCATCCGGCGATGGCTTGGCAGTGCCAATATCCATGCCCTTGTAGATGGTGCGTGAATCGGCGCAAATAATCTCACCATCGTACTGCTTGGCAAGGCGAATCGCCAAGCTAGTCTTGCCACTGGCAGTCGGCCCAACGATGGCGATGAGTGGCAGAGTGGCAGGCGCGAGAGGCGGTGTGTTATTTTTTGTGAGCATGCGATCTACCTTTCAGATTATTATGCGGCGTGGCATGTGGCCGCCAGCGACGCTGCGCAAAATCGACCACACGGTACGAATCATCACACTGAATCCCATCATGCTCGAGCAATTGCCGTTGCACCGCCTGCCCACCCGGAAAGCCGACCGCAAGGCCTCCCTTGCAATTCACAAGTCTATGCCACGGCAACTCCTCCGGCCCACCATGAGCAATCTCCCCCACTCGCCGCGCAGCGTATGGGTGGCCAGCAAAAGCCGCTAAGTCTCCATAGGTCGTCACTGTATCATCTGGCAGCTGCGCCATCAGTTCGTAGATGGCATCACGCAGGCTCATCACTGGCAAGTCGCTCAATTGCCACCTCCACTTCGTACCAATTTGTGCAGCGCACCACCCCGGCCGGCAGCACTGTGGCTTGATTCCAGGCATAATCGCCAAAGAGCAGCGCATTGCGGCCATGTGCTGCCACCGCTTGGCAGTGCTTGAGCTGGTCGTCGATCAGCACATCGGCGTTGATTTGCGTCATCAACTCTGCCTTCGTGGCACGGTGCGAATCATTAGTTAACTCATCCCAAATACCCGAGAAATAAACCGCCGTGCTCGCAAAGATACCTGGAAAATGCTCGTCGATCCAAGCTATTGTATCACCCTTTACTTGTAGGCAGCGTGACGTTGCAATCATCAGATGATGGTGTTGTGCCAAATGCTCCAGCACCTCCAGCGCACCGCCAATGTGCCCATAGCCCGCGCTTAGGCTCGTGCTCACAATCTCGGCAGTGCGACGTTCCACCTCGGCATTATCCACCTGCCACATCTTGGCCCAATGCTCATCGTAGTCATCGACCGTCAGGTGCGTCCCCCAGCGCTGGTTGCTAAAGGCGACGATGCCAGCGGCATTCTCCGCCAGCACGTCGTCGACATCCACAGCAATGCGCAGGCGGCGCATTAGCTGAGCCCCTCTAGGTACGCCGCTAGCTCATCCAGCGGCACTGTTGTCTCACCCTGCTGGGTACGCACACTTACCTGGCGGTTGGCTTTGTCGCGCGGGCCAACGATAATCTGTACCGGAATTTTTACAACAGTAGCCTCGCGGATCTTTTTGCCAAGCGATTCATTGCGCATATCTGTTGTGTATCTTACCTCGTTGTATTTTATAGGACGCATCAGTACCACTGTTTTAAGTACCGATGTGATTTCATCAACATAGTCTTCTACGGTATTGTTAATGGTGAGAATACGAACTTGCTCGGGCGCGATCCAGAAGGGGAACCACCCCGCGGTGTGCTCAATAAAGACGCTGAGGAAGCGCTCGATCGAGCCCAGCAGCGCACTGTGGATCATCACGGGCCGAGCCATCTCACCTGCTTCGTCGGTGTATTCAAGGCCAAAACGATCAGGCTGGACGAAGTCGAGCTGCACCGTCGCCACCTGGTGCTCACGGCCAATCGCATCCGTCGCCATGAAGTCGATCTTCGGCCCATAAAAGGCCGCTTCGCCCTCCTGCTCGAAGTAATCTAGCTGCTTGGCCATCACAGCTGCCTTGAGCTGAGCCTGGGCCGATTGCCACAATTCTGGTGCCCCAAGGTAGCCCTCATCCTCATCGCGATAACTCAGGCGGACACGCAGCTTCATCCCAACAATGTGGTACAGCTCCTCGGCGCAGGCCAGCAAATTACTCATCTCCTGCTCGATCTGATCTGGCCGGCAAAACACATGGCTATCATCCTGCGTCAGTGAGCGCACCCGACTCAAGCCGCCCAGCTCGCCAGTTTTTTCGTCGCGGTAGTCGGTCGTTGTCTCGAGGTAGCGCACCGGCATATCGCGGTAGCTCCGTGGTTGGCTGGCAAAAATCTGCGTGTGGTGTGGGCAGTTCATCGGCTTGAGGGCCATCTTGTCGCTCGTCTCTTGGCTCGTCACGAGAAAGAGTTCATCGCCAAACTTCGCCCAGTGCCCACTCGTCTCATACAAATCTTTCTTGGTAATGTGTGGTGTCCAGACTTTGGCAAAGCCGTATTTCTCACGCAGCTGGTTAGAGAGCTGGGCTGCTTTGTCGCGCAAGATCGTACCGCGCGGTGTAAAGAGTGGCAAGCCCACCCCCACCAGTGGCGACATTGTGTAGAGATCGAGTTCTTTGCCAAGCTTGCGGTGGTCGCGCTTTTTGGCTTCTTCGCGCATCTGTAGGTAGCTATCAAGCTCCGCTTGCGTTGCAAAGGCCACGCCATAGAGCCGCTGCATCTGCGGCCGGGTCTCGTCGCCCCGCCAGTAGGCACCAGCCACGCGCAGCAGCTTGAAGGCCCCCACCTTGCCCGTGCTCTCCACATGCCCACCACGGCACAGATCGGTGTAATCGCCCTGAGAGTAGAGTGATACCGTCTTTACCTTGCTCTCGCCTTCTGCGGCGCTGCCAAGGGCCTCTCCAGCCAATTCTTTGGCAATGGTCGTCCCCGAGCGCTTCAGGTCATTGAGCAACTCAACTTTATATGGCTGATCCGTCTCCTTCGCCCAAGCAATCGCCTCATCTACCGGCACATCGCGGTGTGTAAAGGGTAGATCTCGGGCAATGATGCGCCGCATCTCCTTCTCGATTTTGCCAAAGTCCGCCTCAGATATCGTGACATCACCAAGGTCAATATCATAATAAAACCCCTGCTCGATGGCTGGCCCCACACCAAACTTCGCCTGTGGCCACAAATGCTGGACGGCTTGCGCCATGATATGCGCCAGGCTGTGGCACATTGCTTGTTGCTCGTTGTTCATTGCTTTGTTTGCTCATCAACTTCTCTGCTGCGCGCTAGCAGCCAGAAGCCGATTCGCTCCTCCTTGTATATAAATTATGTTGATAAAAATAAAAAACATGCGTCCTGGCACGGATATACTCCATCCGACCAATCTCGCATGTCTCGGGCCGCTTGCACACAAACGGCGGTTCCACCGGACTTCTTGGCGCTTACCGCCAAGCACTCATGACGCAACGTTCTCGCACATCACGACAGCCCACGAAGCTCGGGAGGCTGGTGAGGCCCCGTCAGCACTTACCATCTATTGTATAACGAGAGTGGGGGTGGGTGCAAATATCGCTAAGCATCAATCACGTAGCGTTCTCACGTTTACCCACCCCACACTCCCTCCTCAGGAACACTATAAGGGTCGATACTTCCCAAGTATCGACCTCTTGCGCTGGGCTGAAAACAGATTATTGCAATCTGTTTTCACACTCCATCGGATGAAGTGTGGGCGCGCGAATGCACAATAACCGCTCGAGCCTTTCATTTATCTACCCTTGCCCTCCCCCGCATCTTCTGCTACAATACACGTGTCGGGCGATTAGCTCATTTGGCTAGAGCGCTTCATTGACGTTGAAGAGGTGAGAGGTTCGAATCCTCTATTGCCCACCATTTCGGTCTATTTGCCTATATACCCATTATCGGTCTGTAGGGTGTATCGGCACAAAAGCACTTACTGCTACAGTAAGTGCTTTTTGTTATAGTACAACTCCGTTACATTGCGTCACTACCAGCTCACACCACAAACTTGCAAAACGCAAGCCTTGATGCTACGCTAAAGTCATGACACGAACAGCTCACAAACGCTCAGCCTGCCCCATTAGCTACAGCCTCGACCTTTTTGGCGACAAATGGACACTCCTCATCATGCGCGATGTGCTGCTCTTTGGGCGCTGCTACTTCCGCGAATTCGCACGCGATGAGCGCATTGCCAGCAATATTTTGGCAGATCGCTTGGCGCGGTTAGAATCGGCTGGCTTGCTTGATAAGCAGCGCGATCCACTCCAAGGCAATCAATACATTTACAGCCCAACAGACAGCAGCTGGCAGCTCTTGCCGCTGCTCGTCGAACTGCTCTTTTGGGGAGCCTGCGCCGACCCGCACGCTGCCGTGAGCGACGACTATCGCACCACCATCGCCCACGAAAAAGATTTGCTTAAACAAGAAATCATGCTTGCCGCAAAAACTGGCACCTTTGTCGACTACTACCACAACACCATGGGTATACAGAGGTAGAACCTCTCACAAAAATTGATGCATAGTAAAAACATATACTATATTTTAGTTGCAAATTGCAAGTGATGTACCCTGCTTGGCATCGCTACTTTTCCTCATGAGCCTACCTGCCGCACTCCCACAAATTCACATTGTATGAATTATAACAAAAAATATTCACATAATAGCGTCTTCTTGTCGCCACCTATCCTTCGCTCACAAGCGCCTTGGTGCCGTCGCGCTCAACCATGACTGTAACCTCTCAGCCTATCGTGTCACTTGCATATTACAAGCAAAACGATGAGCTGTTTTGCAACCTATTTGCTAGTTTGTTATGAACAAAACATACGCAGATTCACACGCTGCGCCATACTCACCCAGACCACCTGCCTAGCCCAAGAAATCGCTCACACCATCATCAAATTCACGCATCAACTATGCAATATAAAGCATATGCTTATCAATATTACACACTATCTGTATACTCCTCCCCATTATCTCTACGAATGAAGCAGCAAAAACCAGCGCCAACAAATGAAAATTTGGTGTATATATTCACATCACTCATACATCCTGTCACTAAACTATCACGAGTTCGCCCGCTCCAGACTATCGTATCCTAAGCAGTATAAAGAAACCTGGCATGCCACCACTTCTTTGAGCACCCCACCCTCCTCACAGCACCACCTAGCAGGCATAGCTGTGGTTTCTTGCCTATTATTCATCCACATCACACTGCTAGTTATCCACATTACCTATGGTCATTTTGCTGCGCATCATATTCGTTTGGTGATATAATGCACACATAATTCTCATTTGTATTTTGATATTTTTGTAGCATAACATGTATTTTGATAAGCTGGCCTCTGTAAAATCTACCAGAGTGCCCTACTCGCATTGCCACTATAAACCCTACGAGCCACTCATTCATGGCGCTACAGCCTCAAGACGGCTTTGCTCTGAGCTATCTAGCCAACCAACAGCCTCAGCGGCGCCAATAATACTCATGCCAGCTCCCTTATCGCAGGATTAATGAAGCGATACGCTTTACCCCCCACAGACAAAGCAGAGACATAAGAGGTCCGTACACACAAGAGATGTGAACGAAATACCACTAATGAACGGCCTTCTAGCGCCAGAGTCTTACCTACTCCTCAGTACCACCCTCCTCTCTCAGTCTTCAGCGGGGCATAAATCTGCCGCAAAGTCCTGCCAGACCACCCGTCAACATGAGAAATTCTACTCTAAGCACCGCAGCTCTTATAGCCCCCAGCCAAGGACGGCAGAGAATATAAGATAGCTAGTACTCTACACTCCAGTCCTCACCAATACAAAAACCGGCCATTCTTGGCCGGTTATATGGTTATATATGCCGCTACAAAAGCGCGAATTATTCTTTTTTACGCTGCTTCTTAGCGGCTTTTTGGGCTTGTTTGGCGGCTTTGGCACGGTCGCGCGAGCCGGTAGTGGCCTTGACGGTTACGTCAAATTTGTCGAGGTAGCGACCAAATGCTAGGTGTGTCTGGGCATTAAAGGCGCCAATCGCACTAAAGCAAATGGATGTGACGGGCATAAGGATCCACTGCGCCACCATGGCAAAGCTGCGCCGACGCTTGTAGCGCTCAGGGCGTGGCGGCAACATTTTGAGCATCAAGAAGACGGTAATAAAGATACCGATCATCGCAAAGCGCTGCAAATTGCTAATCACCTCGGGCAGCATGTGCACCGCATAGCTGCGCGATGATTCTTGGTTGATCAACAGTGGCACCCACCCACCAAAGGTCACCAAAAACGCCATCACAGCCAGGGTCACATGCCCATCGAGCAAGCGCATGAAGCGGGCAAACACTTCAGCAAACGGCACATTGCGACGCCGCGTAAAGGTACGTATTGCCACATACGGGATGTCCGACGCGCCGTAGCTCCAGCGTCGGAGCTGCTTAAACTGCGCCACCACTGTCCCCCAGAAGGTGTTGTCCATCACGGCATCTTGGTAGATCGGCACATGGATGGGCAAAACACTGTAGTCTCCCGCAAAGTAGAAGTAACTGCGCCAGTACTGGTGGCCATCTTCCACAATGCTGCGCGTGCTCCAAAAGTTCATCTCCACCAGCGCGTCCATTGGCTGCGAGTGCGAGGCAAAGTTACGCAGTGTGTGGGGGCGCATACTACTAATGATCGTCCAGAAGGAGTTACCGGTCGCAATTACCCGCATTGGCGCTGGGGCATCCCAGATGTTGCCAAAGTATAGTGCAATCGGCTGGTACGACAGACGCTTGCGCTCGGGGTGAACGATATACTCATACGCCACATAGTCGAAGTATGATGGATATGGGCGGTTGTCGCTGTCGAGTGTAGTGATCATCACGTCACTGTAGGCAATCCCCTGCTCGTCGCAATAGCGCTGGAGCTGCTTACCAGCATAGGTGATGTTACCGCCCTTACCAATCACTTCATCGGGCATATCCTTGGGGTGCATGATGGTCTGGAAGGTGAAGAATACATCGCCATACTCCTGCTGGAGGCGAGCAGCTGTGCGGGCAATATCCACCCCACCACGCTCCTCGTAGGCAAGAACGAGGATGATCTGTTTGTTGTTGTACGTTGTGTTCTTGACCGACTCAATGGTAGGCTGCAAGACATCATACGACTCATTGTACGCCGCTACAATCACTGCTTGGTAGAGCTGCGATGGCCGCGGGAAGCTCGCTGGGTCGGCCGCCATAAGGCGGAGATTCTCACGATGCTCTTGGGCGTGAAATTCGCGCTGATGACGCCTAGGCAATGGCTGCTGCTGAATGGCAGCATAGCTCGCTACTGGGTCTTCGAGCTGCTCCAGGCGCTGCCGCCAGTCCACCATCTGCGCCTTCTCCAGCTGGTGATGGCCCGTTAGAGTGCGGTAGGCAATGCCAATAGAGCGGACAATCACACTCATCACCAAGACGAGAAGGTAGATAGACGCCCACAGTGGATTAACCAAAGACAAAATGATAAACAAAATCAGCATCCCGTAGCTGAGGAACGCTGGGAGAATTTCAAATAATCGGTAGAGGGGAGTGCGCTTGCCCATGGGCAGCTCGAGATCGTTGTGGTTCATTTATCGATACGCCAGGTGCATTACTGCTAATCCATACGAGGCAGCAACCAGCAGCACCAATACTGCTGCCGCCCCTACAAAAAGCGCTGTCTGGCGACGCTGCAGGCTATACAGCTTAACCATCAGGCCAATGTGCACCACCATTACCAGCGCACCAAACAACACAAAACTGAGTAAATAATACCAATAACTCTTATAAAAATGCGCCTCACCAAAGGCGGTGTAGCGCACATAAACCTGCACATCGCGCACCTGCAGCGTAAAGCCCATCACCAGCATATAGATGATACCCGCGACAAATACACCAATCAGCGCCGCAAAGAATGGCCGATCGACTGCAATCGTGCGGAGAGGGGTACGCAGAAAATCCTTCTTCTCTTTGGTCATAAACAAATGGAGCCGCTGACCGGACTCGAACCGGTGACCTACGCTTTACGAAAGCGCCGCTCTACCAACTGAGCTACAGCGGCATCACCGCTATATTATACTAGAGGCGAGGCGAAAATGGAAGGTGGTGCAGCGGGATAGCCTGTAGAAGCTACCTCACTGCAGGCTGATGAATTATCGCGAGAGCGCTGTGGTTGAGGACATGATGGTGGTGCTCTCCCCTCCGCTCCTACCTGCTTGGTAGATGGCCTTCGTATGAGTCCTGACCTGACATCATTATGCTGAGGTAATTTCTGTGCTAGCTCAAACTGCGGTAGTGAGTGGCTGGCAATTTTTCTCACAATACATTCAAGACCGTCGCTCTCCTGGCGCTAGCTCTACCTCCCCATCACTTCATCCGATGGCGTGTGAAAACAGATTGTCATAATCTGTTTTCAGCCCAACGCAAGAGGTCGATACTTGGGGAGTATCGACCCTTATAGTGTCCCGGAGGAGGGAGTGTGGGGAGGTGGAGCGTGAGATAAGACTACGGTTCTGCGATTCCTCTACAAACCTCTTGCGATTTTTGGTAATTGCTGCTACTATTGATCTAGCCTATGCGCTCGTAGTGAAGATGGCCTATCACGTCTCCCTGTCACGGAGAAGATCGCCGGTTCGAATCCGGTCGAGCGCGCCAGTATTGGATGCAATCATACCCTCTTGCAGTGCGTCAAGTGGGTGTTTTTATTTAGTGCACGAAGAACCCCTGTTGTAGCATGTATCACCTCAACCCTCACACATCACAAAAACACCTCTGAGAGAGGTGTTTTTTGCAGCAGTCCGATGTCAACGCTTAGCGCGTAAACTTCTCATGCAATGCATGGTACTCGTAGATTTCGTCGTCTGAGAACCAGTGATTGATCTCCTGCTCAGCTTCCTCGGGGTTGCCCGAAGCATGGATGAGGTTGGGCACACCCTTGTCTTCGTCGTTGGCATAGCCAAAGCTCATGTGCGAGTAGTCGCCGCGGATCGTCCCCATCTCGGCAGCCATTGGCTCGGTTGGGCCCACCAGCTTGCGCACCAGCTTGACAGCCTCTACCCCCTCAAACACCATGGCAATAACTGGCCCTTGCATCATAAAGTCCAGCGTCACCCCAAAGGCGTGCTTGCCACGGCGCGACACCATCTTGCCAATTTCCTCGTAGTGGCGGTAGTAATGATCACGTGTCGGAGCGATCATCTTGACGGCCACAATCTTGAGGCCCACCCGCTCAAAACGGGTCAAAATCTCGCCAACAATCCCCCGCTGCACAGCGTCTGGTTTGAAGACGACCAAGGTCTTTTGCACATTATTATTGTTGGGCACCGCTGTTGTTTCGCTCATAAAGCTCCTTATTGTTAGGTTTGCTTGTATTATAGCGTATTGTGAGTGATCGCGAAAATGGAAAGCGCTAGAACTGTGTATTGCACCGTAACCTACTGGACCGAAAATGTTCCGGCCAGATTATACGATAGAGCATACCCGCATACGGTATTGCTGGCCTCCAGATATTTTCGTGTCCAGTAAGCTACGGTGCTGGCTAAAAAAACAATCATATAGTCAGATACGATACCCCTGCCGACACCTGATGCTCTACCTCTCTGTCTATATATTGTGGTATACTATGGCAAATGGCACAGCACTATTATATGCAAGATTTGATCATTGACTTCATCGAATATATGGAGGTGGAGCGCGGCCGATCGTCCAAGACAGCGGAGAACTACAAGCACTACCTCGAGCGCTTCGTTGAGTTTGCTGGTGCTGAGCTGACGGTCGATCAGATCACGCCCGAGTTGGTGCGGCGCTACCGCCTCTGGCTCAATCGCTACCAAAGCGTCTATGGTGAGGAGCTCGGCATGCTCACCCAGAGCTACCACCTCATCGCGCTGCGCGGCTTTCTCAACTACCTCTCCAAGCGCGACATCGCCAGCCTCTCACCAAGCAAGATCGAGCTTCCCAAGACACACAAACGGCAAGTTACGTTCCTCCATTATGACGAAGTAGAGCGGATGATCGATGCCGTGCCAAGCGATGGCAAAGAAGCCAACTTGCGCGACAAAGCCATCATCGAGCTGCTCTTCTCCAGTGGTCTGCGCGTCTCAGAGCTTGTCAATCTCAATCGCGACCACATCAACCTCAAGCGCCGCGAGTTCATGGTGCGTGGTAAGGGCCAAAAAGACCGTCCGGTCTTCGTCAGTAGCCGTGCCGCCGAGCAGATCGAGACCTACCTCAGCGCCCGGCATGATTCGCTCGACCCGCTTTTCATCAGCTATAGTCGCAACCATGGTGCCACAAACACCAGTGGCGACTTCCGCCGCCTCACGACGCGCAGTGTGCAATCGATGATTGGCAAATATGCCCGCCTTGCTGGTATCACCAAGCACGTCAGCCCCCACACTATGCGCCACAGCTTCGCGACCGACCTGCTGATGAACGGCGCCGACCTACGCAGTGTCCAGAGCATGCTGGGCCACAGCAATATCAGCACCACACAGGTCTACACCCACGTCACCGACCAACACCTGCGCGACATCTTCGAGCAATTTCATAGCGGGAGAGAACAGGGATAGATATCCAAATTCAGGATAAAGCTGAGTGCTCTCACGCTCCACCTCCCCACACTCCCTCCTCAGGAACACTATAAGGGTCGATATTCACTGGATATCGACTTCTTGCGCTGGGCTGAAAACAGATTATTGCAATCTGTTTTCACACTCCATCGGATGAAGTGTGGGGAGGTGGAGCTAACGCAAAGAGAGCGGAGTTTCTACTGAGATGTTTCGTATATTTTGGCACCCACTTAGCCGCTAACTCCTATTATTTTATTCAGCAACTAAACCAACTGCCATAGCACCATTTAATTAAGTACTGCGTTCATCACCCAAAACTGCTGATTCAGCATGGAAATTTATTATCTTTCTAGCTTTTTAGTTACGGCAAGAATCCCTACGGATTACACGACGTACCTAGTGGCCCGGCTTCGTCGTTGGTGACATAGAAGTTTTTGCAGAGACTGCCAGTGATGTCGACGCCCTGCTCCGGGAAGGTGAAGCTACCATTGGTATTGAAGCCGACATTGACGCGGCTTTTGATGCGGCGAAAGATGGTGTCTGCCCGGCCAGTGGAGTCGATTTCGGGCTGGACGGTGTCGAACTTCATCACGCTGCTTGCTCGTTTGAGCGAGATCTTGACTGCTGAGGCTTTGTACAGGCTGGTTACGCGCAAGAACGCCACACGCGAGCCAGCTGGTACAGACTCGCCACCAGCCATTTGGAGGACGGCCTGACAGGCATAGCCACCACCGGTGTAGCGCGCGTTGGAGCACGGCACGGCATTAACGGTTGTCTGAGCACCACTATCGCTATTGGCGCGCAGGCCAGGGCGTTGGATGGTGAGCGGGTTCGCATTGTCGGTAATGATGCTGGGGCGCAAGAAGTTGGTCGATACCTGGGCGCTATCGAGCTCGCTTAGGCTAACGCTTGTCTTGGTGGGCAAGACAGCCTGCGCCCGGATAAGAGCTGGCGCGTTGGGGCTCCACTGGTCTTTGCGTGGCAACGAGCGGAGATCACTAGAGGTTGGTGTTTCAATGGAGGCAACTTCGTTGTCGCTGTTTTTCTTGCGCATCCACTCGATCTGCACACTATCAAAGGCATCTGCACCAACCAACGGGATAACAGTCGACTCCCCTTCTGCAAGGTCAAGTTTGACGTCTTCAGTCTTGGCCTCGATCTTGACGCAGGTGTAGGCTTGGTTAAGCGTGCTGCTACCACTACTCGTCTTGATGGTGGTCTCACCACTAACAGACGACACTACACCGGCTGCCGCCACGGTGTTGCAACGCTGCTGCTCAATGGCACGGCGAGCCCGCTCATTACCCTTGAGAGCCGCACGAATGACACGCTTGCCATCCTCTACTCCAGCGACCGCCGAGTCGTAGGCACTCTGCGAAAGGTCGTTGTTGCTGGCGCGCTGTTGCTCCTGTACCATCAGACGGATAAAGCTCACTGTTACTACCGTGATCAGTACTGTTGAAAACATCACCACAAAGAGCGACACCATACCGGCCTGCCGCTGCTTGTTGCTATGCTGTTGCATCCACCTCATCATCCTACCCCTGTATCAATGTCTCAAAAATATTAATGGCACAGAAGTTGTAATTAGCACTGTCATTCGTAGGCGGTTTACAGGTCTGGTTGGCGGTATTGATCGTATCTTGCTGGTTGGTGCCAATGACGAAGCGGAGGCGGTAGATAGTGTGTGTGCCTTCGGTCGATTCGATAATGGGGTTGATCTGCAAATCGCGCAGCGCCAAATCCCCCTCGCGTGAGCCCAGCAGCTCCGTTGCTTTGCTAAGAAATACATCGGTCGAGTACGTGCCACGAGCCGTTGGGTTGCAATACTGTGCACCAGCATCAGCCACACGGGCTAGGACAATCATATCGCCGCGCACATCACCCTGGCGTGTGTCGTTTTGGTAGCGGACGGCACTACCTTGCTGTAGCTTGGCGGCTGGGCTCCACACATACGACATCGTACCAAAGCATAGACGCCCCAACCCACCGCCTTTGTCTGGCGACACATAGCGGATCCCATCCGCTGAGGCCAAGGCATCGCGTCGGAAGGAATCGGCCACATCGCGCCCTGCGAGGTTGATTGATTTGAGCGTCACTCCCTTTGTATACAAGCCAATGATCTGCAGCGTGGAGGTCGTAATGGCAATAAGCAGCACTGAGAGGAAGCTCATCGCCAGCAGCAGCTCGATGAGGGTAAAGCCTGACTCTTTGCGCTGTACAGTCTGCCGTTGCTTCTCTCCTTGTGTTTTACCTCTGTTAGCGCGCCACATCATACAACCTCGTTACTGTGCCAATCGTCATTGGCTTATCGCTCGCTACAGTCGGCCAGCAGGCAGATACATACACATCATAGGCAAGGTTGGCGTTAGCACCCTCTGCCTTGACGATCTGGACGAAGAGCCCCTGCGCCCGCGGATCATTGCCAAAGTCTACCTTACTGTAGGTTGTGGGTTCAGGTTGGTAGCTCGCATTGGTCGGCTCAAAGAGACGGATGACCTGCTTACCCGAGGCAGCATCGACCCGTGGCGCAACAAAGAATGCGCCGCGCCCCCGCAATGTATCCGGCGAAAGGCGGCAGTTGCTCTCAGCTAGCTCGCTCAGTGTAATGGGCGTAGTCGTGCCTACCTTGCCTTTGATGGTCTCCCACAGCTGCTGGTTGACTGCCTGCTGAGCAGTCCGAATCAGTAACACCTGCGAGTCGATCTGCTGCCGCACCTGCGTTACCTCCAGAGAGCGCTGCGCCAGCGCCATACCTTGGTTCATAATCATAAACGCCCCCACAATTACCATACTAAAGAGCACGAAGGCAAACATCACCTCAATGATCGTATCACCCCGCTCGTGGCGACGCTCTAACATTGTCCTATCCCTCCACCGATCAACTTCACACTGCTGGCCGAGCTGCCACCCCGGGCAATCACTGCCCCACTAATGCCAGTAAAGACCAATCCATCAGGATCGATACAGAGGTTGGTGTCGCCTTTTTGGGCGTCATTATCAGGCGAGAGAACGGTCATAGGGTTGTCTGTGTTACCAATGTAGGTCTTGATGGCACCACTAGAGGGCGAGCGCACGATCAAATACGAGTAACGTGCGCCCTGCCGCAGCGCCGTCTCCCACGCTAGTTCGTAGGTAGTTGTCTGGCTGGCGGTGTCCGACAAAACAAGCCCCGAGTGAGTCAGCGCCTCATAATCCGTTGCTGCGGTTGAGCCATCGCGCGTAGCATAAATTGTTCGCGCTATGAGGCTTCGGCCATCACGGCCAGTGGTAATAAACCGCCCAATAATGGTGCACTCGCTCGTGCCAGGCACCTGCGGAGTAATACTCTGACTAATGCCGCTAGTGCTGCAGCCAAGGTTGCGGTCGTGATCGTTCTGGACATTCACCACCCGGTCGTACTCCCCCTGGAAGAAACTCACCAGCGAATGGGTGGCATCGCGGTAGCGCTGGGCATTGACTGTTGCGCCCACACCTACCATAATCCCAGCTGCCATTGCCCCACTCACCGCCAAAAACAGCATCATCTCAATAATGGTGAACCCTGGCTTCACTGGCATACTCATAACCTCTCTAGTATAGCACAAGCAGCATTAGCAGCACAGAGCGATGAGACGATTCTACAGCCCCAGCGGCAATGCCACCAGCGCGCGCAAGATATGCCCACCAAACAAGAGTGAAATAACGCAGCCAATGATAAGCAGCGGCCCAAATGGCACCTGCGAGCGCGTATTGAGCTGGCCACGCGCTAGGCCCGGCAGGACGATAATACAACCCAGCATGTTGGAGAAGAACAGCGTCATAAAGGCCAATCGCCAATCACCCAGTAATAGTGCCAAACCTACGCAGAGCTTCACATCGCCAAAGCCAATCCACGCCCCGCGCGAGATGGCATACAGCCCACCATAGAGCCCCGCCAGTAGCGCCACCGCCCCCGTGAGCGATACAAGATCAACATCGTGCAGCGTCGTCATCCGCACCAGCACGAAGAGTGCGCCCAGTGCCATCAAGCCATAGTTAAGCGGGTCAGGCAGGAGCTGCCACTTGGCGTCATACGCCGCGAGAATCATCAACACTAAGGCCACCACCACCCACACAGCAAAGAGCAGGCTACTGGCTGGCAGTGCCCATGGCCACACCAGATACGACAGTGCCAAGCCAAGCCCCAGCACCAGCTCCATCACCAGCTCGAACCAACCAATGAACTGCTGGCAATAGCGGCAGCGCCCACCAGTCGATAGCCAGCTCACTACGGGGAGTAGATCATACCACGCCAGCACATGCCCACACTGCAGGCAGCGCGAGCGATCGTCTCGCACTGTACCCTGCAAGAGGACGCGCAGTTGGCGCCATTCGTGTTTGTCGTAGGGGTGGCCGGTTTGCTTATCAGTCCGCAGTTGCCGCGCACGCACCCGCCACACTTGCGCGCCCGCAAAGCTACCCAGCACTACGCCGAGAAGGAGCAGTGCACCTGCTATCAAGATCGTCATACCTCACTAGTATAGCAAAGATATGCAAGAACGTGCTACATCATCACGTCCTACCGAAGGCTCATGCAGACATACTATCCGGCCAGAATATACGGCAGGTTCTCACACCCACTTGGCTACTGGCCTTCGCAAATTTTCTTGTTCGGCAAGCATGGTGTGTGAGCCTCGGGTTTTATCTGTACCTTGCATATACAAATCTCATTTTCTTAATGCCACCCCACCTCCCCACCACTTCTTCCAATTGGTGTACGAGAATCTGTGAAGGCTCAGAGCTTACGTCGTTAAAAATAGGTTAACACAAGAACGTGACATTTTGGGATGAAGCTATACTCGCGCGGTATTACCTCTGACTGCTGGGTTGTACCTGTGACGAAAATGTTTCGGCCAGATAAAACCAAGAGCTTTTCCGCCCGCTTAGTCGCTAGCCTTCTAGAATATTTTCTTACACAAGTACAACTCAGTAATTCGTGTACTCCATATATAAAAAGAGGCTGGCACCCCTTTGGTACCAGCCATCTTCTTGTGTGTCTTTTGCCTCTACTACGACTCGAGGCAGTATGCCACGCCGTTGCCGCCTGCCTCTAGCTTGGTGACGACGACGAATTGCTTCGATGTGCCCTTCTTGAGGGTAGCGCCATCAGAGTTGGTGGCGTCGCAGCGCACACCCTTGACGACGATGGCGCTCTCGGTAGAAGGCGTTACGGTGCCATTGCCCGCATTATCTTGGACGGTGATGCTCTCTTTGTCGAGGTTCGAGAGATCGCCCAGGTAGCCCTTGAGGCCATTACTGTCGGGGAACTTCCCGCGGTTGTTTGATGTGTATTGCGTCACAGCAGCAGCGATGTTTTGCACATCATTCTTGCGCGCTGTGTCGCGCTGACCCCGCTGCAGAGCAGGTAGCGCCACAAAGACCATCAAGAATATCAAGGCGGCAATCGCCAGCACCAGCATCACCTCGATGATGGTAAACCCTTCTTGTTTCGCTTGGTGTTGTTTCATACTTCTCCTTTGTACCAATGTACGAATATGCTTACGTTACTGCTATCATAGCGTAGAATGGCAGCGTTGTCTAGGTTTTGTTCGCACAAGATGATGAGCCTATATGGAGAGGCGCAAAACTGCGCTATGTTGCCAATATTTTGGGTATGATTGCTATCCCCTACTTCTGCGGCACATCAATGTATTCTTGCACTTTGCCGTCGCTTTTGAGCTGGGCAACTTGCTTGGTGAGCTCAGTGAGGGGGATGTAGAGGTAGGTGAAGCGGATTTTGCTGTCGTTTTTTTCGTTGACTTTGACGAAGTAGTAGCCACTGTCGGTCGTGCTCTTGATAGCACTAGAGGGTTTGCCAGGCTCGAGCTTGGCAATCTCACTTACCGCAAGGCCATTGTAGCTACTAGCGAGGTTGATCAAGCCAGAATCCCCCACCTGCGGTTTGCTGCGGCCACTGCCACCAAGCTGGGTCGCTATTTTGGCAAACTCGCCATTGCTGCTCGCTACCAACCCCGCGGCTTTGCGCTGCAGCTCATCGGCCGTCTTATCAACCGCAAAGGCCACTCGAGCCCGCACAATGCTGCGCCGCACCGCTTGGCGATAGTCCGATGGCGACCAGTTATACATCATGCGCGACGATGCATCATACGTTTCTTGGCTAATCTTGCCATTAGCGGTGTTGCGCTGCTGCTCGATAACGGTATCAATGTCTTGCTCACTCACCGTGATATTGTGCTGGCGTGCTAGCTTGGCGGCGTAGGTATCAACCAGCGCCCGGTTGAGCGACTCACGCTTGATGTGCTTGAGCTGCTCGCGGCCATCATCACTGTCGATGCGGATCTCATCATACTTACCAAGGTAGAATTTCGACCCCCGATACTGCACGAGGTAGTCGCTATAGCGCACCAGCTCACCATCAATGCTGGCTACTGGCACAGGAAAGATCTGCGTCATGCGGTAGAGGAGGTTGTTGGAGCTCTGGGCAATGTAGAGCTGCTGCCACGCCACTGCCGCCAGTAGTAAGGCCGCTACCAAGGCCACAATGATCGTGTTGATAATCACCCGCCGGCGCGACACCTGGACGGGATGTTTAAACTTGCGCCCACCAGCCAATATCTCCTCGCGGTGTGCTGCTACTGTCTCGTTGGTGATGCGCTCGAACTTCTTGGGAGTGTTGGGGTTGGCTGTGCCCGCCTCTGTTTTGGCAGATTTACCTGCTTTCTTGCCCTTTCGCTGCGGTTTGAGCGCTGCCAGGCGATCTTTCAGACCGGTGGCTGGGGCAGTTGATGTAGACTGAGCGCCGTAGCGGCTGCGTTTGGGTTTTTTGCTTGGTAATTTCATGGTGATACTCCTGCTGCTTGTGCTGCGCGCTCCGCCTCGCTGACGGCATCTTGCAGCTGATTGTAGATCTGCTCGGGATGATCGACATTGCGGATGATGAGATCGCCCACAAATGTTTGGATCACAATCGTACCAAAATGAAACACCTCACCCGAGAATCCTGGTATATTATAGCTGATATTCTGAATTTTTGCCAAGCTCAGCTCCACCACATCGGTACCAAAAAATCCTTTTTGCGTCACCTGGCGGATGCGCTGGTCAGTCACAATGTAGTAGGTGTAGCGCCACATCAAAAAATGATAGCAAAAGCCAATAAGCCCGAGCCCCAGCCCCACCACTGGCAAGAGAAACAGCTCTAGTGTGTCTTGCCAGATCAGCGGTGGAATAGCCCCCACCACCAGCGGCACCAATAGCATATAAAAACCCTTGCGCATGGCAATAATATGCCGCCGAAAGACAAACAGCAGCTCCTCACCCTCGCGCTGCCCATTAAATGCCTTGGTCTGTGCCATTATGCCCTGCCTTTTTGTGTGATGATTGTTATGCTTTTCTTGCTGTCTATTGTAGCACGAACTTGACACTACTTGGGCGCCCTCCCCACACTCCATCGAATAAAGTGCGGAAGGGTAAGCTAGCGCAGAAGAAGCAAAAGCTTCAGTGATTCACCCCCCTTGACACTACCCCACAACCCCCGCGTATAATAAAAACCATGATGAGACTACGGAGCATTTGTATATGGTGACGGCTGGGCGATTTATCCACAAGCGCCGCACCACTGCTGGTGCCGGAACACCACCGGTGCCACCGCCGCACCACCCACCAGCTGCGCCACCACCGCCAAAGGTACCAACACCAGTGGCTGTCGACCCCACCGAGCCAATCACAGCACCTGACTGGCAGCGTCGCCTTGGCCATGGCATCGTGCGAGCGCTCTGCATACTTACGGCAGGAGCACTTGGCTGGCTATGCTACCTCTGTTGGACAAGTGGTGGCACGCGCACCATGCCAGCTGACTTTATGGCTTGGGTCGTCTCATTCGCCCTCTTCTCCTCCGCCATCATGTTCGTCGGGGCTGCCTGCAGCCGCTGGGAGGATATGTCCGACTGGGTGCGATGGGCAGCTGAGGTAGTTGGCGGATTTGGGAGGTAAGCTACTCTTCTCTTCGCTTCACAGCTCGTCACTTTCTAGCACAAAAGCTCAAGCAAAAACTCGCCATCATCGTGACGAGTTTTTATTTATAGTATATTTTAACTCCTTTGGTACCCCGGATAGGAGTCGAACCTACAACCTTCTCCTTAGGACGGAGCCGCTCTATCCAGTTGAGCTACCAGGGCATGGGTATAGTATAGCATGCTCGTTGCGCTGAAGCGAACTGTGCTAGGCAATGAAAAAGCCGAGGCACGGACACGTATCCAACCCCGACTATAGTGCACTCTTATACTATCATAAATGGCTATAGAGAATCAGACTTTCTCTTATGGGATCGTCACAAGATTCAAGAATCAAGCATAATTCAATAGTCAATGCAGCTTCACTACCTCTCACGCTCACCCTCCCAACTCCCTCCTCCGGAACACTATAAGGGTCGACATTCGCTGGATGTCGACCTCTTGACGCCAGGGCTGAAAACCGGTCATTACGACCGGTTTTCACACTCCATCGGATGAAGTGTGGGAAGGTGAGCTAGCACAGAGAAAACAAAGTATTCGATATTCTGGCTGCAAGCACTACGTCAGCTGCCCCACCAAGCTATATATCGGGAAGAGAATGGCCGCCACCATGCCGCCAGCCACGATGGCGAGGACGACCATCAGCACGGGCTCGATGGCAGTGGAGATGTTGCGGATTTCTTCGTCTAGCTCGTCTTCATAAACTTGGGCAGTCTTGCCCATCATTTCGTCGATCTTGCCCGATTGCTCACCAATCTTGATCATCTGTGGCACCATTGGCAAGATGTAATCCTCGCGGCTCAGCGAGACAGACAGCGCTCGCCCACCCTTGACCTTTTCGGCAGTCCGGCGGATGGAAGCCTCGATAATCGTATTATTGACCCCTGTTGCGGTGATGTCGAGCATGTCGAGCATCGGTACACCAGTCGCAAGCAACGTCTGGCCAGTGCGAGTAAAACGCGCCATATAGAGCTTGCGAAACATACTGCCAACGAAGGGCATATTAAGCTTAAGTGTGTCGAAGGTACGCGTGCCGGGGCCTGTCTTGGCGTATTGGCGGGTGAAGTAAATGGCACCCACCAGCAAAATCAGCTCTGCCCACCAGAAGCTTGCAGTAAACTTCGCCACGGCGATCAGCGCCGCAGTGAGGAATGGCAGCGTCTTGTGCATGTCGCTATATAGCTTCTCCACCTGCGGCACCACCACGAGCAGCATAAAGAGCATCACTCCCATAATCACCGCCAAGACGATGGCTGGGTACGTCATAGCACCACGAATCTTGCTCACCATGGCAGCGTCCTTTTCTTGCTGGGAGGCAACCCGTTTGAGCGCTTGGTCGAGCGTACCAGAGGCCTCACCAGCGGTGACGAGCGACAGGTAGATTTTGTCGAAGATCTCGGGGTGTTTACCAAAGGAGTCCGATAGCTGCCGACCACCCTCAACATCGGCAATGATTTCTTGGATAATCTCTTGCAGCTTCTTGTTCTCCGTCTGCTCAAGCACCGTACGAAGGCTCTGCGATAGAGGTAGCCCCGCACCAATCAGCGTCGCGAGCTGGCGCGTAAAGACCACCTTGTCTTTGGTCGTCACGCGGCGTGTCAGGCTACCAAAGAGCCCACCGCTCTCATCGACTTCTTTGATGTCGAGCGGAACGAAGCCTTGCTCGGTCAAAACGCGCGCCGCTGCCATCTCAGACTCGGCCTGGACGATAGATTTGATGATGGTGTCGGTCGCTTTGTCGCGTGCTTCGTAGTTGAACTTTCGCATCGATTATCCTCTCATTAAGCGCTCAAATTCGGTGAGATCAACCGCAAATTCGCGGGCGCTGTCGTACGTCACGGTGCCACTCTGGACCAGGCTCACCAGTGTGCGATCCATCGTCTGCATACCTTGGTCTGCCCCAGTCTGGATGATGGCATCGAGCTGGTGGCTCTTGCCCTCGCGGATGACGTTGCGCACCGCTGGGTTGGCCACCAAGACCTCAGCCGCCACCACTCGTCCACCACCAATGGCTGGCACCAGGCGCTGGCTACAGATTGCCATCAAGATATTGGCCAGCTGAGCCCGAATCTGTGGCTGCTGGTGCGGCGGGAAGACGTCGATCATGCGATCGATACTCTGCGCTGCACTGTTGGTGTGCAAGGTAGCAAACACCAAGTGGCCCGTCTCAGCAATGGTGATGGCAGCACTGATCGTCTCAAGATCGCGCATCTCACCAATCAGCACAACATCTGGGTCTTGGCGTAGACTGGAGCGCAGCGCGGCGCTAAAGGAGTAGGTGTCGTAGTGCACTTCGCGCTGCACGACCACCGAGCGCTTACTCTTGTGAGTAAACTCGATCGGGTCTTCGATGGTGATGATGTGGTGCGACTTCTCAGTGTTGATCTTATCAATCAAAGCAGCCAGGGTGGTAGACTTACCACTACCGGTCGGGCCTGTCACCAGCACCAGGCCGCGCGGGAAGTCAGCAAAAGTCATGACGACGGGCGGCATACCAAGCTCGGTCACAGATTTGATTTCATTCGGGATCAAGCGCAGCGCAGCCGCCAAGTTGCCCCGTTCATGAAAGGCATTAACCCGGAAGCGTCCAAGATTACCAAAGGCAAAGCTAAAGTCAAACTCTTTATCCTTCATCAGCACCTGCTGCTGGTCTTGGTCGAGAATGGCAAAAACAAGCCGCTCCACCTGCGCTTCGTCCAGCGGGCCAAAGCCCGCCACAGGAGTCAGCGCACCATCAATGCGCAGCATGGGGGGTAACCCCACCTGAATGTGCAAGTCTGAGGCGCGGCGGCGCACCACATCCTCGAGCAGGACTTCTATGCGTAATTCTCTATTTTCCATGGTAGTTATTGGTTCCTTTCTTATGCTATGTCTGATGTGACACGGTTGACTTCCTCCAGGGTGGTAATCCCTTGCAGCGCCTTGAGGTAGCCATCTTGGCGCATCGTGATCATCCCTTGCTCGATGGCTTTCTTCTGGATCTCGGTACTCGACGCTCGAGCGGTAATGAGCTGCTGAATCTCCTCTGTCACTTCCATCACCTCAAAGAGTCCGGCTCGGCCGCTGTAGCCCCGTGGTGTGTTGGCCGTGTCGCGCCCACGCACTAAGCGGTAGGATTTTTGACCAGCTAGCGGTAAGTCACTATAGCCAAGGTCGGCCGAGATTTTGGCTGCCTCTGCCTTGGTCTTGGGTAAGAGATGCCCTACGGTACTGAGGATCATCTCTGTCTCGAGCGGATTAGACCAATAATTCTCGTGCTGGGGCCCAATCCGGCGTACCAGACGCTGGCCAATGATGGTATTAACGGTGCTGGCGATGAGAAATGGCTCGATATGCATATCGAGCAAGCGCGGCAACACTCCCGCTGCCGAGTTGGTGTGGAGCGTACTAAAGACAAGGTGGCCCGTCAGTGCCGCCTGGACGGCGAGGTTGGCCGTCTCGTTGTCGCGGATCTCCCCCACCATCACCACATCAGGGTCTTGACGGAGAATACTGCGCAGACCATTGGCAAAGGTGAGGCCAACGTCACTATTGACCTGGATTTGGTTAACCCCCTCCATTTTGTACTCCACCGGGTCTTCGAGTGTGACGATGTTGATGGTATCGTCCTTAATTTCTTTGATCAGTGCATAGAGGCTGGTCGACTTACCACTACCAGTCGGGCCACTGGTGAGGATCATCCCATTGGGGCGGTGGATCCCCTGGCGAATGAGCCGGAGGGCGCGCCCAGCATAGCCCATCTGCTCGAGCTCGAAGGATGTGCCAGTCTTATCCAGCAAACGGATCACTACCTGCTCACCCCACACCACTGGACTAATGGCAATACGGAGATCAACTTCCTTATCTGCCACCTTGACGGCAAATTGCCCATCCTGTGGAATACGGTGCTCATCGATCTTCAGTTCAGATAAGATCTTGATCCGGCTCACCAGTGCTGGCTCGATGCTCTTGGGTAGTTGCATAACTTCGCGCAGCACGCCATCGACGCGGCAGCGGATCTTGAGCGACTTCTCGAGCGGCTCAATGTGGATATCGCTCGCACGGCTCTTTACGGCATATTCGAGAATAGTGCTTAAGGCTCGACTGATTGGCGAGTCCTGGACGATTGTCTTGATATCGCCCCGAGCTTCAGCGGCTGCCTCGGCCTGCGATACTTGGGCGGCTACATTAACACTACTGAGGTCGGTGCGGTACTGCTCGAGCACATGACGCACCCCAGCCTCCGACGCCATAAAGACCTTGAGTGGGCGCTGGACGCGGTTGGCAAGGTAATCGACCGCCTGGACGTTGTTGGCGTCAATCATCGCCACCGCCAAGCGGTTCTGTACCTCGGCTAGTGGTACTGCCATGAAACGCTCGGCAATATCCGATGGCAAAAGCGTGAGGATGTCTTGGTCGACAATTGTATTAGTGAGATTGACATATGGCACACCAGACACATGGGCAATCGCCCGGGTCAGCAGCTCATTATCGATCGCCGATTCATCAGTCAGCACAGTCAATAGTGGTCGGCCACTCTCGCGGGCCAGCTTGGTAGCATCATCAAGGCGCTGGCGCGTGATCAGCCCTTCGTCAACAAGGAGTGTAGTGAGTTTTTCTTGCATATCACTTGTCATCAGTGCCACACGCTACCTCTGTTATTTCTGCTGCGATTGCCCAATGATCGTTTCGACCGCTGGGTTGATCGCCTCCTTATTAAACACTGCGCTATCTGGCTCATCAATCGTATCCGAGAGCTTCTCGACTGTCTCTACCTTGGTGCCACGCTGCGGCATTTGCAAGAATGGGATACTACTGGCCACAAAAAACGCCACCACTACTGATATACTAGCGATCAAGATAATCATTGCGATGTCGGTCTTCTTCATGGTTTGATGTCCTTTTTCTTTAGCTCGATGGTTTTGGCTGGCGAGTAGTAGGCATGGGCCGAGATCTTCATGGCGACTTTGCTGTCGGTCCGCTCAATGGTCATACGGTCAATCTCGATCACGCGGATGGAGCGCTCGAAGCGCTGCAAAAGCTCGCGCAGAGCATTGGGGTTACTGGCCGATACCTCCATAGTGAAGTGGATGGACTGCAAGTTGCCATTACTAGCGGCTGCACCAGTACTGCCAGACGACTCGCTGTCGTCCGTTTGGTCGATATTAAGCGAATCGAGCGACACTCCTGCCACGCCATTGACCAGCTTGGACTGGAGCGATGCACCCAACGCCAGAGCATTATCCTCCGCTGGTAGAGCATCAAGCACCACCTGAAGAGCCTTCTCATCGTTGTTGATGCGGCTGGCATTGAGATGTGAGTTGGTCTCGAGCACCTTCAGCTCGCCGCGTAGCTTCTCGACTGCGTCGTTGTTGTTCTTGAGCACGGCAGCGGTATTATTCTTCTCGCCAAGCACCCGCTCTTTAAAGATAATTTGCTGCACCAAAAACCACGATATCACCAGTGCGAAACCCACAATCACCGAGGCTCCAGCCACCCAGAGGAACATCACTCGGCTGGATTGCTCGATCTGTTGGCGCTTGTGGATGGCGGCGTCTTTTTTACTCATTTAGTTCTTCTCCTTGTTGGTCGCCTTGGGCGTAAAGAGGCTATCGGGCACATGCAAGCGCGAGTCAGTCACATTAGTACTGCCAGTTGGGGCTTCAATGCGCAGATTCTTAGAGCTATTAGCGAGAAGCTCCTTAGGGTAGGTAAAGGTCAGCTTGAAGCGCAGCACCTTAGATCCACTGGCGTCCTCACCATAGCTGGTATCGCTCACGGTAACATCGTCAGCCAGCTTGACGGTCTGGACACGGTTATCGCCATCGGTGTAGCTCAGCTTGGTGTTGAGGATCATTTTCTTGAGCTTGTCTGTCGCCTCAAAGCTGTTGGCTGCCGACCCCTCGATGGAGAGCTTGGTCTCAGACGGGTCGAGGCTGACGGTCGACATCTTCACATCATTGGGCGCAGCAGGGTTGATGGCACTGAGCACATCGAAAATCCGCGAGTCGATGCTCTTGTCCTTGTGCATCGAGGAGAGCTGAGCTAGTTGGTTTTGGATGGTGACAATCTGATTGGCATCTTTAACACTACTAATCTTGCCGTACTGGTCTTTGATCTCATTGTCGGTCAGCCACTCGCGGGCACTCTGCGTACCAACATACACCACCAGCAGCGCCACTGCTGCACCAGCAATGATGCTCACGAGAATGGAGAGCGATATCACACCATTGCGCATGCGCTGGGCATGCAGGTATTCGCGCTTGACATCAGGAATGAGGTTAATCTCTATCATGCGTCGTTCCTCCGTTTTGCTAGGCCGACTGCTGTGGCAAACTCTGGTGCGACGTTAGCCAATTGCTCTTGGCTCGTCTGCGGCATATGGATACCATGCCAGGGGTTACCAGGGGCGGTCGGAACCTCTACCTTGGCTGCGACATACTCGCTGAGATGTGGAATCATCTCGCCAAAGCCCGTCAGTGTAATACTCGACACCTGGGCACTGGCGTAGCGCGTTTGGAAGAATTTGATTGATTTAATAAGCTCGCTCGCAAAGTTATCCAGCGCACCCTCAATAGCACGCACCACCTGCCCATCGAGCTTATCCTCCGCCAGACCAAACTTGAGAATGAACTGCCGAGCTTGGTCCTCCTGAACGCTGAGGTTTTGTACTGCCGACTTGACGAGGCTGCTGACACCAGACGGAATAGTCCGAACAAGGCGCGGTGCTCCACCGTAGATAATGGCGAGGTCAGTCGAGAGTTCACCAATGTCGATCAACATCACTGCGGCGCCATGTGCCGCTTGCTGCGGCGGTGCAAAGGCTCGCACCATCGCGATTGGGTCGGGCTCGATAGCAATCACATTCAGCCCCAGGCCCTCGATAAACTCAAGCTGATCCTCACTATACCCCTTCGATACACTGCTAATTAGCACCTCTTGCTGATCGCTCGCATGGAGCGATGGCCCAAGCAGCACCCAATCTACCTTAGCGTCGTCCGACATCGGCACATATTGGTCAATTTGGTATTTCATCGTGGCACGTAGCTCGGCATCGGAAACCTGCGGCACATCGACCACTGTTGTAAAGGTCTTGTTGGAAGGTAGGCCAATCGCAACATTCTTCGTCTTGATACCACTCTGGCCCACGGCAGTCATAATAACTTCGCCCAGGCGACGGCGCGATTCTGGTGCATCGCTGCTAGTAATACGGCGGTCAACGGGCGCATACCCATGTGCTACGAGCTCCCACTCGTCGCCAGCTGGTGCTAGCTGCAAAACCCGCACGGCATTGGTACCGATATCGAGTGCAAAGAAATCGCCCGACCCTTTTTGAAACTTCATACTCATCTATTATACATAAGCGACATTGGTTTAGGCAAGGGGGTTAGTGGGGGAAAATATGCCAAACGTGCACTGCAAAATTTCCTATCCGCCTCACCCTTATCAGGCATATTAGCGGATCGATATCTCACATGTCGATCGCGCGTTGGTGCTCATATGTTATGTGCCAAATCTCACGCTCTCCACTATTTCTCGACATAATGCAGAGAAAGATAAAGAGTTCTTAACCATGACTACACCTGGGCTAAAACCGCGGTGCGGCTTCTGTTGTGGTGGCGGTGGTGATGGGCAGGTCGTTGTTTTTGTTGTAACGCGAGCCCCACATAAAGACATCGGCACGTTGGTTGAGTACCTCAGCAGCTTCGGCGAGGTTATCCTTCTCAGCGCCAAAGGTGCGGCGCAGCTGGAGCTGGCGCGCCATGATGGTACCGTTGATGGTGAGTTTTTCTTTGCAGGTCTCGGCGGTGAGGCCATTGAAATATGCACCAACGTGACGGATCTCGTCGCAGGTAGAGATGACTCCCCCACTGCCACCGGTTGGCTGAGCAATCAGCCAGGCATTCACTTCTTTAACATTATGTCGAACAACGATGTTCTTAGCCTTAATGACGAGCTGCGAAAGCTTGGTGGCATCATCGACTGTAGTGGCACCATACTTGAGGTCACCATCAATCGTCACTGTGCCGCTTGCTTCCACCACCAGCGTACTACTACCTGGCAGCGTACCGTGGATGGTGGCATCGCCATTGACGGTACGCACATTGTGGCCTGCAAAGCTCCCCACGTCAATGGACGTACCAGCCGCCACGCCCCGGCCAAAGCTTGGCACCTTCACATTGCTCGGTGGTGCCCAGCGGCCAGCTGGCGTGGTGGTGTTGGCAAAGGCAAGGCTATCCTTGGAGCGGTCATAATCACCACCATACCCCCGCCGGCCAGACAATACACCGCCAGTGGCTGATAGAATCTTGCCGCCATTTTGCGGTGCCATCATGCCATACTCAGCCCAACTGCCATACATGTTACCATCCTTAGTCGTCTTGAGAGTAACGATTTGTGCATCGCCATTACCACTCGCCACACCAATGCCGTTACCAACGCGCAAGTCGCCACCCCAGATCTGCACCCATGGTAGCTTCGTCACCGTTACGCAGGCGGGCGAGGAAATACGACGCTCATTGCCGTCGGTGTGTTTATAATTATAATCTTTGATAGCAACAATGCGACAAATCATATCCCCTACCTTGGCATCGGCAGCGTTGATATCTTTGGTGTCATTCAGGCGTGTGTGGCTGTCGAGGTATTTTTTGTTCTCACGAAAGGTGGGCTCGTTGGTGCAGTCGATCGGCTGCTTGCCGCGCAGCCAGGTGCACGCTGTGTCACTGCCACTGTAGCTACCCAGAGCATAGGGATAGCCCACTGCCGCCCCACGGTCGAAGATGCTACTCAAGCTGCCAAGGAACTGCTGGCGGTGCTGCCCTCGTACGATAAACTGGTAGGCCGCGGCTTCGCTCTCGCTTCGGTCTTTGTCGAGGCTTGCACCAGTATTGTGGATGGATTCGTCAATCCGACTAGGCGCAATATTCCCACCCTCCAGCGTCGCAAGCTTCTTGCCATCAATTGTGGCCGATGGATAGAGCTCAAAGTCTGAGTGCACACTAGCACACGCTGGATCGCTGCGTCGCCACGCTGGGTCACCAGCAATGCCAGGTGACCACGATATCCGTTGACAGAGTGTGCGGCCAACGTCGCTCGTTTGGATGCGATAACTCGTGAAGCGGTCAGTCATGCCGCCACTCGGATACACCGTATAAAAGAGCTGTCCAGACTGGCCCGTCACATTGCGCGCGAGGCTATGCCCACCACTGTAATTATTAGCAAAGCCAGTACCATCCATCCCCACGGACACGGTTGCATTGTTGGGACCATTGTTGCGGAGATCATGCGCCCAGTAGATTTGCTCACCCGGAAAGGCTCGGACGGATTTTTGCATATTTTGCGTGCCAGGCCACTGCTTGCCCACATAGCTTTGGCCGTTGATCGTCCAAGGTGGGATGCGCCGCGTGATCGTCACCTTTACATCACTCGTACCACAGGCAATATTCTCGCTAGCAGCAAGGGTACGCCCGCCATCAGTCGAGATACAGCTATACAGGCCAATCCCCACCGTACGCGACTGCCCCACCGGGATATCAAACTGGCCAATGTCGAGTTGCGCTCGCACTTCACCCCCCTGGCTGGTGTATTGGTTTTGGCCACTGACGCGCCCACGGTACATCACGCTCGACTGGACGTTCTTGATACGGCTATTGCGGTTGTAGTTCCAATTCATGTTGCGGTCGAGGTGCATCGAGCTAATGTCGAAGGGACCCGAGCGGTTACCCGAGTAACCCGAGCCGCGAATGACAATATCGACGAGGCCTGTCTGATTGTGGTCAATCGATATACCCGATTTATAATAATCCCGCTCGCCAGGCTGCGAGAACCACACCACTGCACAGGGGCTACCACTGCGGCAGAGCTCGGGCAACTTCGCCTCTACATCATTGTTGGGCCGAGCTGCCACCAGCCCGCCCAGCGCCGCACTCACCCCCACAGCGCACAGCAGCCCCATCAGGCCAGCACGCACCAGTGATTGGCGGCAAAAGTGTACAAATGTCATGCTTATGATTATAGCAAAGTTAGAGCGATTGTGCACTGTGTTCATGACGACGAACGCCAGATGGTGCAAATAAGTAAGTAGCGTGTGCCCGAATTGCAACATCTATAATTATCTCACACTCTACCTCCCCACGCTCCCTCCGATGGAACACTATAAGGGTCGATACTCCCCAAGTATCGACCTCTTGCGCTGGGCTGAGAATCTGTCAGCACAATGACAGATTCTCACACTCCATCAGATGAAGCGATGGGTTGGTAGAGCTAACGCAGAGATAGGTTTTAAAATTCAGGCTTTAGAGTCAACCATAGTCTATAGTCTATCGCCGCACAAGAAAATATCTGGAGGCTAGCAACCCTATTATAATTACATAAAGCGCAATGCATCCACATTCCTCGCATTTTCCTCTTCCCTCTGCCGATTTCCTCTTCGCGCTGCTATACTATATATATGAGTCTATCTATTGGTATCGTCGGCCTGCCTAATGTTGGCAAGTCGACCCTTTTCAACGCCCTCACCAACAATGATATTTTGGCAGCCAACTACCCCTTTGCCACCATCGAACCCAACACTGGCATTGTGCCTGTGCCCGATGAGCGTTTAGCAGTGCTGGCTGATATGTACCACGCCGAGAAGGTTGTGCCGGCCACTGTAACCTTTGTCGATATCGCTGGGCTGGTGGCTGGTGCCGCGAGTGGCGAGGGGTTGGGCAATAAGTTCCTCGCTCATATTCGCCAGTGCGATGCAATCGTCCACATCGTCCGCGCCTTTGCAAATGACGACATCGTCCATGTCGATACCACCGTCGACCCGCAGCGCGATATCGACATCATTAACACCGAGCTCATGCTGGCAGACATCCAGACCATCGAGACTCGCCTCACCCGCCTCAGCAAAGAAGCCAAAGCCAACCCCAAGGCGCGCAGTACACTCGAGTACCTGCAGCAGTTGCGTGACGATCTTGCCGCTGGCACCCCTGTTCATCTGAACAAAAATATTATTCACGAAGCAATCGCCGACCTCCACCTCCTCACCGCCAAGCCAGTCATCTACGTCTTTAATGTCGACGAAGCCACCCTTGCCAACGCTGAGGCCAAAGCCCGCTTAGCGGCGCTAGCTCGTGGCAGTACAGCGCTCTTCATTTGCGCCACGCTAGAGGATGAGCTCAAGGGACTCGACGCAAAGGATGCGCTAGAACTACTGGCGAGCTATGATGTGCCTGAGGCTGGCCTGACGCAATTGATCCGGGCAGCGTACGATACGCTCGGCCTACAGAGCTACCTCACCGCTGGACCAAAGGAAGTGCACGCGTGGACGATCCACCAAGGCTGGACGGCACCACAAGCGGCCGGGGTCATCCACACCGACTTCGAGCGAGGCTTCATTGCGGCGCAGGTGGTGGATTATGACGACCTCGTGGCAGCAGGCTCGGAGGCCAAAGCGCGCGAAGCAGGTAAAATCCGCACCGAAGGCAAAGCCTATGTCATGCAGCCAGGCGATGTGGTAGAATTTCGATTTAATGTAAGCAAGTAATCCTAGCTAGGAAACATGAGCAAACTCGCCATGAGCTTGTGGCGAGTTTTTGCATGGACTATTACTATAATCTTCTCGGAAGGTATAGCAAAGAGTACACTGGTAGTATATGTATCATTATATGCGGCGCATTGCCATACCGGTCATACTCGAGGTTGTTTTCATCATCTCGTGTTTTATCCTGCCGCGGCACTTGTATGTTTATAGTAATACAGCATTTTTCGTGGCGCTGCTTGGCTATATCATCGCGACAAAAAGTGTGAGTATGTACCAGTGGTATCGTGCGCTCGCTGGCGGGTGGCACTTTTGGCGGCAGGTAGTAATCACGCTGGTTTGCGCAGCAGGAGTGTTTGGCGCGACGAGCCTGCTCGAGCAAGCCTTCCCTCACCTCGCCACAGGTGCCATTACAATGCCAGTCAAGACGGCAGGCGAGTTGCTACTCTTCGTGCTCTCAACCATCATTCTCCCCGCCATCGTAGAAGAAACAATTTTTCGCAAGCAGATGATCTGCCTAGCCAATCGCACAGCGATCATCTGCACCACCCTACTAAGTGCTACGTTGTTTGCAGCAGAGCACTTCGTCACACCATGGGGTGTGCTGCTGGGCATGGTGTGGGCACTGCCATTTAGCTTGGCATATAGTATGACGCGCAACGTGTATGTACCAATGACGGCACATGCTATTGCGAGCATACTCATCAATGGGCCGACGGTGGTGATGGCGCTATGTGTTGTGCTACGATGAGCGCGTTGCGTATTTTGCGGTATGTATATATTACGAGCCGCAGTATCTGCTTCATCATGTGTCTTTCTCTTATATCAAAGAATTCCCACAATACTATATAGTTGGCTCTCCAAGACACTCACATTAGTCTATGCTTTGCTGTTTCCAAATCTGTCTATATATAATGTATGGTGATACGAGAGGCTATCGTTCTGCCCTGCTTTTTTGCAATCGATAAAATCGCTCTTGATTACCATGCGCACCCTTGACGCTACTGTCGGCTTTGTCGACAATTACACAGTAGGTGCGCACCCACTGCTCGAAGTCGCGCAGGATGGCACGGCGCACGCTGTCATTTTTGACGATGCCACCGCGTGTAAGCTGCGCGCGCTGCGCCTCAAACTGCGGCTTGACCATTGCGGTGATACTAGTTCGCGGACTGCTGATACGCACTAAGTGCGGCAGAATTTTGCGCAGACTAATGAACGATACATCAATGACAATAATGTCTGGTGTAGTGGCTGGCACAAAATCACGAATGTCGGTTTTTTCATGCAGCTCAATGCGCGGGTCGCCACGCAGGCTGGGGTGGAGCTGCTCCGTCCCCACGTCCACCGCATACACCATGCGCGCACCATGCTGCAATGCATAGTCAGTAAAGCCGCCAGTGCTGCTACCAACATCAAGCACGATAGTATTATCAAACGAAATATTAAGCCGCTGCGCCACGCTGGCTAATTTAAGCCCCGCCCGCGATACATAGCGCTCGTGCGCCATCAGCTTTATCTGCGTCGACTCATCCACAAACATCCCCGGCTTATGCGCCACTACACCATCCACCAATACCTTGCCAAGGCGAATCCAATTTTCAGCCGCTGAGCGTGTTGCTGCGTGGCCGCGTGCCACCATTGCTTTGTCTAATCGTTGTTTTTGCATGTCTTTATTATACTGCACGAGTGGATAGATAGTTAGTTGGTGTGAAGCTAATAGGCCTGCTGCATTTTTACACAATGCATGAGGCTGTAGAGCATGATAATGATGAGATTAAATGAGACTGCTGCGCGCGGATATACTGCTTGCTTCTGTCATTTTTCAAATTTTGAGGATGAAGAAATCCGCTTTATTCTTTGCACGCTATAGTAGCCTGCATTAACAAGACACTCAAACTATCGCGCACTGCAGCATGCTATTCTTCATTCGCACATGTCGTTGGAAGCTAGCAGGATATTCAAGACACAAGACAGCTCAGTCAGACATATAGTATATATAACAAAAATTGAGTGGGCATCGTGATAGCAAAATATCTCACTCGTATAACTACGCCACATCACCAACGAGCTGCACATTTATCTTGCCACACAAGCACCACGCACAGAAAAACACGCCGCCACTGCAGCAGATGCTTCGCATAGCGAGCCCACTCGCCTGAACAAAAAATTGATTTTGACAGCATCACATTTTTGCAAGCCAAGCCTGAGTATTTGTGTATGCCACATGGTATATTTCGCAGCTTCGCAGCACATAAACAAGCCAATATGCATCGCGCGATATGTTGCATTCATGCGTGTTTTGCAAAATTTGTATGAGCCATCTATAAGCAATTCTAGCCGCAATAACAAGCATTTCATTTTTGCACAATTCTACAAATGATGATTATTTTTATCATCAGCCACTCGTGCGTGCAGTCTATACTTCGCAGCAGCATATCGCCTTGCTATGTTTCGCCCAACCTGCAAAAAACCAAAAATGAAACACTCTCCAGCCAGCCACAACAAACGTGCACAAAAAAAGCAAAATCAAAAATACTCAAACCCAAAAAATAGACGCGCCGCACAATGATCACATTTTTTATCTCGCAGCAACAGCTCCATGCATCATGCTGCTAGCCGCATTTTTTACGTGAGCGTGCTCAAACCAAACGCGTAGCTTCGCAGCTACACAACAAAAAATTGTGTTCATTATTTTTAAAATACTTATGTTTACTTTGGTACGTTTTATATTATGCCCTATTGCCATAAGCGTTATTATATTGCTAAAGGTAAGTACGCGTCTGTAACGAAAATTTGTTCATTTATGCTTATGGTTGTTGTATTTACCCAGCATGTGAGGTCACTCGCTCTTGCTGCACATCACACAAAGCAATCGTTGAGCTTGCCACATCGTTGTTGTGATAACTATATCCTGCTGGTTGTCCTGCTGTTGTTCGTACATCACTATGCCTATTGCTTCATGTTGTGCTTGTATCATCGTTTTGCCCGATTGCTGTACTTCCTACGACGATCATATTTCGAACGTTCGCTAGGTATTCTCTGTTTCTATTCTGTCTTTTTTACAATACCCTGCATATTTTGGCATCATCCTCGTCGCAGAGAGCTGTGTTGCATTCTCCACAATAATATCTTGATGTTATCGAGCTTGACGGTAAGCCTCATGTGTTGGTTATTACAACATTATGTATACTCTTTTTCTCACACGTACCCTTTAGTAAAAAACACAGCGCACCCATAAGCTTGTGCTTAAAATTGGCCAAAAATCGTCTCTACTCTACGTTGTTTTTATCACATCTCTAGGATACTTCAACCTAAACATCACACGGCACAAAAAATACACCGCTTTTCGCGGTGTATGTGTGCTATCCCTACGGTATACACTTTTGCATGTAAACGCGATGAGAGCGGCTCTCACGAGCTCTCAGGGCACTATTTCTTGCGCTCGCGATACTCTCCGCTTGCTGTATCGACAGAAATGATGTCGCCCGTCTTAATAAAGGCCGGCACCTTGACCACCAAGCCCGTCTCCAGCGTCGCATCTTTGAGCACACTGCTGGTTGTATCACCTTTTACAACATCTTCGGTGTAGGTGACTTGAAGGTAGAGGTTTTTTGGCAGCTCGACATTGATCACCTTGCCGTCGAAGAATTGCAAACCGAGGTTATCCCCTTCCTTCAAGTAGTCCTTAGCGCTGTCGACGAGGTCTGCAGCAAGCTCAAACTGCTCAAAGCTGGTTGGCTCCATAAAGTAGAACGTATCACCATCATTATAGAGGTACTGCACGCTCTGCGTCGATACCTCGGCGGGCTCAATCTTATCTTGGCCCTTGAAGGTCTTAGGCAGCACACTACCATCAATCAAGTTCTTCAGCCGCACATTCACAATAGAGCCACCCCGGCCCATTACCTTCTGATTATAGTCCACAACTCGATACGGCTTGCCATCGAGCTGTACAATCACACCTTTTTTGAGGTCAGTTGGTTGGTACATCACCTATCTCCTGTTTAGTAGTTGCTGCTTCGTTCGAAACATCCGCCAGCGCAGTCACAGAGGTACTGCGCTGAAAAAGCTTCTAACCTTGCGCCACAAATGGCAACAACGCCAAGTGGCGAGCCCGCTTCACTGCTACAGCGAGCTGTCGTTGTTGTTTATCCGACAACCCTGTGCGACTGCGTGGCTCGATCTGCCCATAAATATTAATGAACTTTTGCAATGTTTTTGCATCTTTGTAGTCAAAATAGACCGGTGTGTCCTTGCGCATGCGCTTGGCCATTATTTGTTCTCCTTTAGTGTGTTGTTAAAATGGTATTTCTGATAGGTCAATTGGTTTGTCGTCGATGTCTTCGATGACAACATCCTGGCTGCTACCACTGTTAGTTGGCGCTGTAGTCGGTGTTGTATTTCCGTCAGCACGTCCACCACCAACGAAGGTGAAGTCCTCTACTGTCACTTCTACAACAGAACGCTTGTTGCCATCCTTATCGTCGTAGCTGCGCTGGTCGAGGCGACCACTGACGAGCAGCGGGCTACCCTTCTTTACATATTGCGCAATGGTTTCGCCAGTCCGCCCCCAGGCTACACAGTTGATGAAGCTGGTTTGGTCTTGGTTTTGGCCATTTTGGTTGCGCCATGTGCGAGTGACCGCTAGTGTAAAATTCGCTACGTTCTGCCCACTTGCTGTGGTGCGCACCTCTATGTCGCGCGTCAAATTGCCCATCAAAATAACTTTGCTAAATCCTCGAGCCATATATCCTCCTCGATTCTTTACTGTGGTTATTAGTTGTTGTGGTAATTTTTACTCTTCTGTTTGGCGGCTGGCTTCACGCGCTTTGGCCTCTGCCATCAGCTTGCGGCCCTTCTCGTCTACTTTGACGAGCAAGTAGCGGATCACATCGTCAGAAATATTCAGCGCATTGCTGATCTTTAGCGGTGCATCGGCAGGCAGCGCCACCTCAAAGTAGACATACACCGCAAAGTCTTCCTTCTTAATACTATACTGCAGCTTTTTCTTGCCCCAGTTGTCTTCGCTGGTAATAGAGCCACCAGCGCCGAGCACCAGCTCACGTACTTTAGCAAGTGGCGCCTCAAGGTTTGATTCTAGATCTGGCCGAATCAAAACCGTTAGTTCATATTGTTTCATATGTAAACCTCCTTTGGAATCCATATGGATGTTTATCCGGACGATAAACTTAGGTTAATAACGCATTATATTATACGCGAGACAGCATACAAAGTCTAGCGAGGTACAGGGGTGTGGAGGTGTTGTACTTTTAATTTTTCTATTTTTGAGTAGCTACACGCACTGCGTAATATGAGTTATTGGCCGCCTCATTCGCTGCATGGTTGCGCCATGTCTTGCAAGCACTTATCTGTCCTGCCATAGACCAAGAAGTAGTACAGTATAATCATATATTCTATCCACATTTCACAAAAAAGATAATTACATTATAGTGCTAAAATTTGCTTTCTTCGCCCCATCACTGTCCTTAATATATTATGCCCATATATTATATATAAGCTCAGCAGAGCACCCTTTAAACGCTATCACATCTAGAAAATAATACTCGTTATATGTCAAAATGTGAAAAAATGAACCGTCCTTACTTGTCATGTATATACTACCTAGTCTCTCGCCTTTTTAGCTTTTTTAGTGCTGCGATGTATCTGCAAAAATTATCGAGTCAGTTTTCGCTTATGCTTATTTCGCTATTGCTTCTGAATAAAGCGAAGTATCATTTTGCTGTCTCCTTGTGCATTTTTGTCAGAGCTATCTATAGCGCTCCATGGAGCCATTATGTCGATCTCATTTTTGCACACTACTTATATAGAGCCAGCTGCTCCACCTCCATACATCGCACATTTGCACCCAATATTTTGTTGCTTTTTTCATACCATAAAGTACTATATAGTGCAAAACGTGAAAATTTTGAAACCTTCATTCGTACCATCCATGGCGCGTCATTATTTTCTGCACAAGCCATACATCGCACCCTATTGAATCGTGTGTATTTAATAGCCATGACCACTATACAATGCTTATGTTTATCGCACATTCAGTACACAATTAGCCACTCACGCTCAAAAATCTGAAAATATCACCATACTAGCTCACTCTCTGGATTATATACATGATGCTCCATCCATTTTTTAACTTCGCCCTAGCCAGCTAAGCTAGCTCTATACAACTTATGCTTTACTATATCGGTTATGTCTATCTCACCATTAACCATCCTTTCCTTGCATTATGCAACCAATCATGAAAATTTGTGACTATGCCACATTGATTCAAGGCAGACGCAAATCCAACCACCACCATTACCTCACAAAGCACCCTCTAGGCTATAAAGTTACTCGTACTTACCGCATATTTTGGCTTACCAATGCCTCCTATTTCTAACCCTCATCGCATCCATCTGCTTAGTTATGCAAATTTTGCTTTCAAGCCTATCGTTGAATATTATTCTAATATTTTCATACACTCACCTCACCCCAAGTGTGCACTATCATGTCTCGTGATGCAGAAAATTTTCGTCACGCACTCCATCGTTACATCACGTCATGGCAAAAAATACCATTTTTGTTTACAAACCAATCAACCACCACACTACCTAGTTCGCATGTCATGTGCCCCTCACCAAAATCATCACATTATTTTGGCGCATACGAACCATCATTGCTTCTTAGTGCTATATTTTTGCACCAATTTGCCGGACCGAGTTATGTCATTCTCAAATTTTTATTATGAATATCATTATATTCTGTTCATGAAATTTAGCGTGGCAGCCCATTACTTAATTCGCTTCTTGCATCTCATTCAAGCCTCTTGTATTTGCACACGCCGCACAGATTTTAGCCAAAACAAGACAGTCATTTACTCAATCGAACTCACTCCCTACTTCATCTCACGACCTCACATTCATTTTTGCAGATTTCCCTAATCAAAAATGTGAAAATTTGCACTGCTACTACACGCATTTCATTTTTATCACACATACTGTACGTCGCACCTCTATTTTTCTACCTAGCTATATCAATTTTTGCATGCTCACTCACAAATTTGCACGCAGGTGTACACACCGTCATCTTACTCATTTTATATTTACTACCAAACAAACCATTCTTATATCATTCATCACTCACATGGTAGCAAAAAGATATTTTGCACGCGCATTATGTTGCAAAGTCGCGAACGTTTTTGCTAGACATCACTAATTTTTTATCAATAACAAATAGTATATCAGCGTTTTTTATTACAGCGTCGCAATGCGTCATTATTTTTTGTCACGTATGTAGTATCCGCTTGCTACTCTAGTCGTTGAAAAATCATTTTTTTGCAATAGCACACTTCTATCACTCTTTCTGTATGCGAAAATATCGCAGCATATACATCGCACACCAATTAGAACGGACAAAAAATAATATTTTGCTACAGAATAATTATTAATAATGTAGTGCTCACTCATATTTTTGTAAATCATTTTGCAAAAGTACCTCAGCTACTACAAAAAGCTACTAGTAGCTCTGCACTATATTCTGCGCTTTTCTCATTTTTGCTTTTTAGATTTCAATTCATATCACACTAATAGCTAATTCACTTCGTGCTCACTCAAATTATCATCAATATAGTAGCGATAGATTACATGAACGAATTCTTTCATTATTCACGCTCTCTTACTACCTCTTTGCTTGTGTTATGTGTGGCATCATATACAAAAAAGACATATTCGATGAAGTAATCGACTCACTCTGCACGCAATATGCTCATCACCATACCCTATATATAGTACATGAGCGCATCTATACTCGCTTAATTTACCATCTACTAGTCTGAATATACTCTTGTTATATTCAGACATTCTCTTGCTCACTCTCAAGCAATGTATAATACACAAAGAGAATCCATATAGCACAGAGATGTCTTTGTGATATAAACATTACATTATTTTCTTACCAAAACGAGCGCATTGCACCAACCAATACACGCCGATCCTTAAAAATTCAATGGCATAGTACATACCCTTGTTTATTCTTTGCAATCACCATAGATTTTCGTACAGAAAAACCAGTGCTCATCACACTGGTTTTCTCTCGTCTATAACTAACCTTTATGCAGCGAGCGAGAAGTCTCCTTGGACCAAACTATACTCAAGCCGTTGCGACTCTGTAGTCGGAACCAGCACAATACCACTTGCAGTGCTCAGCTCGCCATCAAGCACATCACCTTGATCTGTGATCATCTGCGGGCCTTCGCCTGGCTCACCCTGAATAATGCCATACACAACAGGGGCACTATCGACCATCTCTTGGTCTGGGCGCTTCCCAACATAAAACCCAATCAATGAGCCGATTACCCCTTCTTCCGCTCCACTATCTTCGCCTAAAGAAATCGCCGCTTCTTGGTGGGATAGCGACGACTCAATTGCGGAATACAGCGATGATACATCGCCTTGAGTGTCCTTAGGGCTCTTAAAGCCGTCAACAATTAGCACGACATATGGGACATCATTGACCTCAATAATATCACCAATTGCCAAGCCAAGCTTATCGCGCAGCTCGGATAATTTATTATGAATGGTATCGATGTGCTGGTCTGTCATTTCTGCCATCGACAGCGCAAATAGCGGCCCAAGCTCACGCTGCAGCAAACCTCGAATCTCTTGAACAGATGGCAGCTCAAGGGCATTCGGCTTGCCGTAGCGACCTCTAAACTCTTCGGCTGTCGGCCCATTTCCATCGTTTGCTGTGTCGTATTTTGAATATTTTGTCTCGCCCACTGGCGATTTGTCGCTTTCAGCAAACGACTCTTCTCTTGTATTATCGTTGGTATACTCTCTCATAGTTGTTTATACTCCGCACTATGATTTTGGTTAACGGCATTGGCTCCTTTCTGCCGATTCCTCCCTGCTGCGTACGTTGTGGCGCTGGCAGCGTGGTAGTAAGTAATCGTATCAACTTGCATTATAGCACAAAACCAGCGCCTGCAAAGCTATTTTTGGCCTTATTTTCGCATTATTTTCCCCATATGTACCCCTGTCGTACCAGTGGTGGCTATTTGGACGATAATTATATATTTTTCGCAAGCATTTTAGGTCTTGATTGCGCACTTCTCCGCCTTCACCAGCAAGATTTTATTGCTCTGCCTGCCTCTATCGCTACACGTGGGCCGAGATAAAATATAAACCACAAATAGATATAGATAAGCTCATCCCTCGCATACGGAGGCTCAACAGCTAGTGCTGAATAAAATAACACGCGGAGGCACACGCGATGTCTCCTGAGGTTTTAGGTATAGATTCTCCCCCCCCACTCACGCACTTCCTAAATACTGAGAGCTACCAAAGCAAGATGATTGATACACCGTTATTATCCGCTCCTCCAGCCGCTCACCATACAGCAATAACAAAACCGCCCAAGGCATCTACCTCGGGCGGTTTTGTACATTGCACTGCAGAACTTAACCGCGAGCAAAGTGGGCAAAGGCGCGGTTGGCCTCGGCCATCTTGTGGGTGTCTTCCTTTTTCTTGAAGGCGACACCAGTTTGGTTGCACGCATCAACGATCTCTGTTGCCAGGCGCTTGCTATATGGCATACCACTCTTCGATCGGGCAGCCTGCACTAGCCACATAAAGGCAAAGTGCTGCTGGCGATGACCCTGAATGGGGAATGGAATCTGGTAGTTCGCACCACCAACGCGGCGGCTCTTTACTTCAAAGCTAGGACTGATGTTCTTGATGCAGGTCTCAAACACTTCCAGTGGGTCCTCACTCTTGAGGCTTCGGGCGGCCTGCTCGAGCGCACTATAGACAGCCCGCTCAGCAACTTGTTTTTTGCCGTCTAGCATCGATTTATTAATCAAGCGCTGCACCAGCACCGACTGGTACTTGCGGTCTGGCTTGATAGTGCGCTGGAGTTTTTTCGTGACTTTACGAGGCATGGTTAGTTACCCTCCTTCTTGGCACCGTACTTGCTGCGGCCCTGCTTACGCTTCGATACCCCTTGCAGGTCGAGTGCACCACGGACGATGTGGTAGCGCACACCCGGGAGATCCGGCACACGGCCACCACGGACGAGCACCACAGCGTGCTCCTGTAGGTTGTGGCCTTCGCCGCCAATGTATGCCCAGACTTCGTGGCCGTTGGTGAGGCGGACACGAGCCACTTTACGCATCGCGGAGTTTGGCTTCTTGGGGGTTTTGGTTGTTACCTTGACGCAGACACCACGCTTGAGTGGTGCATTTTGGTCGTAGTAGCGCACCTTGAGTGCGTTGTGGATGCGCCCCAGCGCTGGCGACTTCGACTTCCGGGCCGCCGTCTTGCGTGGCTTGCGCACCAATTGGTTAATGGTTGGCATGCAATTCTCCTTATTGCTTATAGTTCGTAACTCTGCTGCCTGTCCCACTCACCTAATTGGTGGTGTAGCAGCATAGAATACCGATTACTGGGCTGTTGCCCAGCATATTTGCGTGTACGATTGGGAGCAGCACCTCCGCCTCGTGTCTATACCTTCTCTGCCAGGCAGTGCGCTCACACCAGCGCCCTACCCCGAAAAGAGGAAACTCGTGTGGTATTATAGCATGGTGTTGTACGCAAAGGCAAATGCGCTATACTAAGCTAAGAGTGATTGAATAATCTCTGCTATTTCTACCCCGTGCTATACTAATCTCATGCATATTGCCATCCAAGGTCAAGCAGGGTCGTTTCATGAGCAGGCAGCGCAGCAGTGGTTTGGGCCGCAGGTCAATACCGTACCGTGCACGACGTTTCGCGATGTTTTTCACACGCATGCGACTGGTCAAGCCGAAGGTATCGTTGTGGCGGTGGAGAACACGCTTTACGGAACAATCAACGAGCCGTACCACTACCTCGAAACATGCCCGCTACCCATCATTGGTGAGGTACGTCTTACCATTGAGCAGATGCTCATTACACTACCTGGCGCTCGCCTAGCTGATATTACTGAGGTGTATTCGCATCCCGTCGCACTTGCGCAGTGCCAGCGCTTTCTTGCTGCCGAGCTGCCGCATGCGGTGCAGAATGAATTTTTCGATACAGCGGGAGCGGTTGCCTATATCAAAGCAGCTGGCGACCCGCACAAAGCCGCCATCGCTGGCCAGGCTACTGCTACTCTCCATCACCTACCCATCCTGCGCCGTAGCATCCAAGATAGCCACGATAACATCACCCGCTTCATCGTTCTCGCTCCAGGCCACGCACCAGCCCATGCCAACCGCGCCACGCTCGTCATCACGACCAATCACCAGCCTGGTGCACTACTCGAGGTGTTGCGCATCTTCGCCGCGGCAGGCATCAATATCAGCAGCCTACAGTCTCAACCGATCGTCGGCCAGCCCTGGCAATACAAATTCTTCCTCGTTGTCGACAGCGCTGGTGCTCCACTCAAGCACGCCCTACGTACCATTGAGCAAAGCGACCACACTGTACGGCTGCTGGGTGAGTATTGTGCGGGGTAGTGTTATTTCCACGTCTCTCGAATCATCAAGAGGTACTTTTCGACCATCGGTCGGTCAAGGCTTGGCAACAAGCTCATCAGCACTAACACTGGTCACGACTAGCTTCCGTTCGGGGATAGCACAGAGAAAGGCATATGTTAGGTAGTGTCTTGTTAAGCCTGCGTGCAAACTGCGCCGCTCTATCCCAGCTCGTCCATACTGCCGATCAGCACATCGCGCGGGCGTGAGCCATCGGCTGGGCCAATGATGCCTTGCTCTTCCATCTCTTCCATAATGCGGGCAGCCCGGGCATAGCCCACGCGGAGTTTGCGCTGGAGGAGCGAGGTCGAAGCTTTGCGGGTCTCTACCACCACCCGCACAGCATCACGGAACATATCGTCATTGCCTTCGCCACTGCCATCCATATCCATCACTACGCCACCTTTGCCATTGAGCTGGACAGGCTGGCTCACGATCTCGTCATTATACTGCGGTGCCGACTGCATGCGCAGGTGGTCGGTCACCTTAGCGACTTCTTCGTCCATCACCCAGGCACCCTGGATACGCTTGGGCTTGGGCATGCTCGCGGTTTTCATCAGCATGTCGCCCTGACCAAGAAGCTTCTCGGCACCAATTTGGTCGAGAATAGTACGGCTATCTACCTGGCTCGCCACCGTAAAGGCGATGCGGGCTGGCACATTGGCTTTAATGAGGCCGGTAATCACATCCACGCTGGGCCGCTGCGTCGCCAGCACTAGGTGAATACCAACTGCTCGAGCCTTCTGAGCCAAGCGAACGATCAGCGCCTCCACATCGCGCGCTGCTACCATCATCAGGTCAGCTAGCTCGTCTACCACAATAACGACATACGGCATACGGCCTTCGTCGACCTTTTGCATGTGGCCTTGCTCATCAGCCACGGCGATCTGCTTACCGCGGGTTTTGATCTTTTCGTTATATGTCTTGATGTCACGCACCTTCTCCTCAGCCAGCAGACTGTAGCGCCGCTCCATTTCATTGACTGCCCACTTGAGGGCACTAATGGTTTTCTCTGGCTCAACAATAACAGGGGTAAGGAGGTGTGGAATATCGGCATACGGTGCCATCTCTACCTGCTTGGGGTCGACGAGGATGAGCTTCATTTCGCTGGGACTGTTGCGGTAGAGCAAGCTAGTGAGGAGCGTGTTGATCATCACTGACTTACCCGAGCCCGTTTGCCCCGCCACCAAGAGGTGCGGCATTTTATTGAGCTCACCGACGAAGGGTCTGCCCGAGATATCCTTACCAATAGCAAACGCCAGCGGCTCCTTGGCGTGTTGCCACTCGGGGCTATCTAGCACCCCGCGCAGGCGCACATCGGCTGCCTTGCGGTTTGGCACCTCAATGCCCACGGCCTTCTTACCTGGGATGGGTGCCTCAATGCGAAGGCTGGATGCCGCGAGGTTGAGCGCGATATTCGTCTCCAGCGCAGTGATGCGGTTGAGCTTAACGCCAACAGGCGGCTTGAGTGTGTATTGCGTCACCTTCGGGCCAATGTTTGCCCCCTCCATCTCGACATTGATATTAAATTCGTGCAGCGTATCTTGAATGATGTGGGCATTTTGCTCAATGTCGCCGGCATCAGCCGGGCTCTGACGCTTCTCCAGCAGCTCCAGGCTGGGCGGCTGCCAGTTGGGATCATTAACAGCAAGCATGGCAGACCGATCTTCAGCTGCTTTATCTACAGAGGTAGACGGTGTGCTGTCGCGCAAGGTTGCCCGTGGTTTTTTGTCTGGTTTTGGCTCAGCCGGGCCATCGCCTGAGAGGGTTGGGACGCCCGCGTTGAGCTTGAAGTCACTCATAGCAGCAGGCTTATCTTGGGCCTTCTCGTCCTTATTGCGCTTGGCCTTTTTGCTGGTGTCTGGTGTTTGGCTATCAGCGGCGCGGCGGGCCACTGCCACATTGGCGGCACTGTCTGCCTCAGCCTCGCTGCGCACCATGTTTTGCAGGCCACGCCACAGCGCCATGGGCGAGACACGCAGAACGAAGAGTAGCGTCAAGCCGATCAACAATACATACACAAAAACCCCTACTGGCCGGTCGACCAGCGCCAGCATGGCACGATTGAGTAAGTCACCCATCACACCGCCTGTCGCAGCCGAGCCTCGCCGCAGTAGGCCAAATAGCCCCGCAAACCATAACACCATCAGCACTGCCGCAAGTTTCAGCACTACTGGCAAGCGGTTATCCTCCGCCCGAAAGATCGCCACCGCCACATACACCGCCACTACTGGGACGACATACACCGCATAGCCAATAATATGCAGCATCGTCGCATCAAGCCACTTGAGAATTGGCCCACCCGAGCCAAACCACGACACCACCAGTAGCACCGAAAATGCCAACAACAGCACCGCCGACACCTGCGCCCAAAACCCCGCTGGCAATGTATGCTGCGGCGCGGCCTGCTTGGCTTTGCTCTTACTCGGGCTGCGCCGACGAGCAGTGCTTGAGCGAGTAGACGAACGAGTGCGAGTGGTTTTTCTTTTTGTAGCCATATCCTTTTTATTGTACTCTGTTTATGCTTGGTTTGATAGCGTATATTGTAGCATAATTTACTACATTAGGCAATCGGTATAGGGTATGTCATACTGGGTAGTATGACAACGCAACCATCTTACCCAATCATTACTCCATTTGAGGCTGTGCCCACAGCTATTGATGGGCTCTATATTATCACCATGAAACAAGTAACCGACGAGCGTGGCACAGTGCGCGAACTGTTCCGCCAATCGGCCATGGATAGCACACCACTACCGCAGTTCGGTCCCTGGAAACAGATCAATGCCACGCAAACGAACCGTGGTTCCATCCGTGGCCTCCATGCCGAGGCAATGAACAAACTTGTCGCGGTAGTGGCGGGCGAAGCCTTTGGCGTCTATGTGGACGCACGGGTCGATTCACCCACCGTTGGCGCAGTTGTTACTGTTCCATTGACAAAAGGCGTGCAGGTGTTTGTCCCACAAGGAGTTTGCAACGGTTTTCAATCGACAAGCGAGCAACCCTCCCAGTACCTCTACTGCTTCGATGAAGAGTGGCAGCCTGGTATGCCCGGTATATCACTCACACCACTCGACCCAGAGCTTGGCATCGACTGGCCCATCCCGATTGACACATCCACCTATGACCAAGTCTCTAAAAAAGACGGCAATGCGCCTACTTTGCGTTCTGTTATTGGTGATGATGCCATGGCGCAGCGCACTCACTAATATTCGAGACCTATTCACTATCACGCGGATTATTACTATATGATACCCCTCTCGCCATTTTGTCCATTCTATGTCACAATAGAAGCAAGGAGGTCGTATGCAGCAGATGGTATGGAATATAGTAACGATGATTGCACCCTTTGCGGTGATTGCCTTTGTGCTGGTAGTGCTCGCCGAATATTTGCGCGCGCAGCAGCGCATCAAACGTCTGGAGGAGATGGTGCACGAGCTGCAGCAGCGAATTAAGTCGGATACGTAACCACAGGTTGCAAGCAAAAAAGCCAGCTGTATAGCGCTGGCTTTTTTGTTTTTGTGACGCTAAGTCATTGCCTAGTAGCTTCGGCGCTCCGAGCGATCCTTTGGTACAGCTACCTCAGTGTCGGGCTCTTGCCGCGGTGGGAACTTTTTGCGCTGCAGGCCAGCGAAGGCGTCATTGTTCGGCTGCTTGCTACGTGCGGTCGTGCGGCTATTGGCCGAGCGGCGCTTGCGCGTACTAGCTGGGCGAGTTGGTGCTTTCTCATCTGTCGTCGCGGGCAATACACCAGCAGTTTTGCGTGCGGCAATGGCGGCTGCTTTGGCAGCGGCACCACCCTTAGCAATGCGCGGTGGCGTGTGTGGCTGAGCTGGCGCAGCGAGGCTCTGACGTGAGCGCCCAGCTGGGACTTCACGGCCCACACGGGCAGTGCGACTCGACGCCTTTTGTGGTGCACCCACCTCGTTGATGACTGGAATAATAATGGGCATGCGGCGTGTTTGGTCGTACAAGACGCGAGCAATGTCGTCTTTGATTTCCTTCTTTACAACATCAAGGTCGTACGAGCCCACCAGGCTGCGCGCTGCTTTTTGCTTGAGGTAGGCGCGAATCATCCCCATCAGCTCTTCATTATCGCGCAGATAAATGAAGCCCCGGCTGATGATATCTGGACTAGTGAGAAGGCGACCTGTCCCACGCTGGACGGTAAGCACCACAACGAACATCCCCTCCAGGCTCATATGGATGCGATCCTTCAGCACGACATCACTCACAACTGCACCAGCGTCGTCATACATTGTGCCGCCCGAGTGCGGAATGCGCCCAATCTTGTGTGCACCATCGGTAGTAAACTCCACAATATCCCCCGGATCGCAGACAAAGATATGGCTGCGTGGGATACCACACTCCTTCTCGGCCAGGCGAGCATTGTGCACTAACATGTGGAATTCGCCGTGGTTGGGCAAATAGTATGTGGGCTTGACGGCACTAATGAGTCGCACGTGGTCATCATAATAACCATGGCCAGACAGGTGGAGTGGCCCCACCCCAGTCAGGTGTGTCTTGCCATTTTGCACTACGTCGCCACCTTCGCGCATCAAGCCATCGACGGTGCGTACGACGTACTTCTCGTTACCTGGGATAGGGTTGGAGCTAAAGACCACCACATCGCTCCCCTTGATCTTGACGAACTTATGCGCTCCCGTCGCCATGCGGTTAAGCACTGCACTAAATTCTCCCTGGCTACCCGTACAGACGATGGTGATCTTGTGGTCAGGTAGCTTAACGAGATCTTCCATCTTTACTACCGTATCTTTGGGAATCTTGATAGCACCAGTGCGCAGTGCTACCTCCAGGTTCTGGATCATACTAAAGCCAGCAAAGGCCACCTTGCGCCCATGCTTCTCTGCCTCCTCGAGGATGAGCTGAATCCGGTGCAGCTGGCTAGAGAAACTACTGATGATGATGCGGCTCTTGGCCCACTTATCCATCACCTCACCCATGCTGTGCTGGATGTCGTGCTCACCGTGGGTGTGAGTGCCAGCGCTCTCGCAGTTGGTCGATTCGTTCATCATGAGGAGGAAGCCCTCGGTGTGCGCAATATCTTGCAAGCGCTCGAAGTCGAACTTGCGGCCATCCACCGGGTTCTCCTCGATGCGCCAGTCACCACTACTGAGAATGTTCCCTACTGGCGTACGCACCACTACTGCAGCCGAATCAGGAATGGAGTGGTTCACCCGCACTAGCTCTACACTAAAGGAGTCGCACAGCTGGACAATCTCATGCTCCTCAGGCTTTAGCTCGTGATACTCTGGCTCATAACTACCATCTGTCTCGGCCATGGTGCGCTGCAGCATACCCAATGTAAAGGCTGTGCCATAGACTGGTGCAGGCAGCTTGGGGATAATGTGCCGAAAGGCACCGATATGGTCGAGGTGCCCGTGGGTAAAGATATGCGCCCGAATCTTGTGCTTATTCTCCTCCAACCACTGCGTATCGGGGATGATGTAGTTGATGCCTGGGTAGTCGCTGCCTGGGAAGAGGAAGCCCATGTCGATGATGATAATATCGTTGTCGTACTCGATGGCCGTCATGTTCTTGCCAATACCCATCTCGCCCACCCCGCCAATCGGGATAACCTTGAGCGTTGGGCGCGGAGCACGGGGACGCTTGGGCTGCATGTTGAGAGTAAACTGCTTGCCGCCATAGCCATTGTAGACCGACTTATTGACCGGCACATTAATGACATGCTGCGAGGCCTGGGCATTGACCCCTTCACTGGTGCGGCGCTGCGCCCGAAAGACCTCGCCTTTGCGCGTGGTAGTGGCGCTGAGCACCGTGTTGGTTGTCGCTGGTTGTTTGCTTGCGTGTGGACGCTTCTTGGCGTCATCTGCCTGGGGTGTGGCCACTCGTCGTTGACCCATTGTATCTCACTCCTTCTAATACATTATTCTGGTTCTACTAATAAGAGACAGGCTAAGAGCCTCAATAAGTGGTTGTATTATAGCAAATGATGGTGAGGTGTGTCAAAGCCACCTCTCGAGAGGTGGCTTGCTGCTAGTCTAGGTATGCAAACGTGCTTAATTATTTATAAACACCAATACCGGATTACTCTGCTCGCATCTTCTGGTTTTTTTGGCTGCCATGTGTAATTGTGATCGGAGCCATTTGAGCTCTGAGATACTTCATGTATTGTGAAGGTTGGCTCACCCTGCCCACTGGTAGTGCGCTTTATTTCCATATATGTCGTCTGGTCTAATCCATCAGCATTAGGATCATAACTCTTTGCCGTGTCTATCTCTGTCTTTGGATTTTTTAAGAGGTCACGAAATCCTTGCGAAGTTATCCTACCAAATGGCTGTTCTTCGCCTGCTCCTTCTGGCATGTCTGGCGTCACGAGGACTACTCTATCAAGAGTCGCTGTTTTATTGGTCTTTTGGTCCTGCTGCTCATGATAGATAGTTGTCGTCACTGTCTCTCGTCCTGGGTGGCCAGGAGTGGCTCCTCGCTCGGTCGTAATGATCAAGCTATCATCGACTCCGTTCTCCTCATCGGTCTTAGACACAATCAAACTTCTGTCGGTAGCATAGTGATAGTGATCAACCTCTATTGGGTCATGCATCTCGTTGAACCGCGCGGCAATACCAGACGTAACTTGTTGGTCGACCTTCTTTACATCAATCTCGCCGTCATCAGCCATAAAATTAACTTCTCTCCCCTTCAACGCAAACTTTGCTGGCTGGTCTGGCGTCTCAAATGGTTCAGCTGTTGCAACTGTTCTGTTGTGATTTGATGCAGGTGCTGATGTTGTATTGTGGGCCGCTATACCACTTGCGGCAGCAATAGCGATACTGGCAATTGCAACCACTCGTGGCCACGAAATCCGGGAATCTTTGCCATCTGCATGACTCTCACTGCTATAAGTGCGGCGCGAATTATTCTCATCTAAAATTGGCCGATCTTTCTTTGAGAACAGCCCCTCTACTTTACCCGTCTTTACATTAGACCTATTCAGAGTAACTTTGAGAAATGGTACTTCCCTCCCTGTACTATCTGGACTCTTTTGAGTTTTTTCGCCAGCCATAATGTCTATCTCCTATTTTCTATTTGTCAAACAGTTCTTATACAATACGCTTTATTTACTATATTTGTCAAGTGTTGTTTCTCTGTTGGATAATTTGTGCTAGGTTAGCCAGGCTCTTTTGCAGATAACTCACCCTTGCACTACCAAAAAGCCGGCTACCCCACAATAGCCGGCTCTGTGCTATGCCTCGCAGCACATTAATTTTAATCTCCATCCACTGTCGTATGAGCAAACTGCCGCGTGCCACGCCAGGCCAAGAAGCCGATGAGGAGCGCGTTTGCCACGAGTGCAAAGCTAGCCAAGATGAGCATGTGCTGCATATAGAGCGCACTACCTACCCCACCCGAGATCGCATGACGATAGGCAATGATGGAGTGCGTCATGGGTAGCCAGGGGTTGATGGCTTGGAAGAAACCAGAGGCTGTTTGGATGGGGAATATTCCTTCGCTCGCTGCCAGCTGGAGCACCATGATGATCATTACCACCAGCCGGCCAGGGTTATCCAGCACCATCACCAGCAGCGTAATGAGCGACATAAAGGCAAGCGAGGCAAGGTAGCTTGTGGCAGCAAATAGCCATGGGTGGTCGGGTTGCAAGCCCACCACATAGACCAGCACCAGCATCATAATCGTTGCTTGTACCAGTGCAGCCAGCCCCAAGACCGACATCTTAGCCAGCCACCAGCGCCAGGCATTTTCTTGGCGCGAGAAGGTCTTGCGCACTGGGTACATCGTCGTCAGAGCCAACCCACCAACAAAGAGCGCTAGCGAGAGCATATATGGTGCCATGGCATAGCCGTAGTTTGGCACACTGCCAGTGCTGTGCTCGCTACTCGCCACAGGTGCGGCCATCTGCTGCTGAGCCGCTGGGCTGGTTGGCAGGAGCTTTACCTGAGCAGCACCAGTCTGCAGTTTGTGCGCCAGTGTGCTCGAGCCATCCACCAGCTGGTTGCTTGCCTGCACCAGCGTGCTAGAGTGCTGCTGCAAGGTGGCTGCACCCTGGGCCAGTTGCCCACTACCCTGCTGAGCTGTTGCGAGATTACCCGCCACCAGTGCTGCACCAGCTTGGAGTCGCTCGCCACCAGCCCGCACCGTGTTGTAACCCGCAAAGGCAGTGGTGGCTTGTGGGGCAAATTGCTCCACGCCAGTATTGAGTGCCGCCACACCATTCTTGAGTGTTTGCTGCTGAGCGGCAAGTGTTTTGGTAAGAGTATCGAGGTTGGCTAGCAAGCTCTGCGTTTGCTCAGCAATGGCTTTAGTCTGCTGTAGAGCGCTCGCTAAGGTCTGCAGCTCGGGTAGTGTGATGGTCGTGCTACCGCCAGATGCAGCCGCCTGCGCACTAGTCTTTTGGATGATCGCCCCAGCCGACACGGCTGGTGCTTGCATTGCCTGGAGCGCACCCACGACTCGCTGCGCATCTTGGGCGACGGCCGCCTGTTGAGCCGCCACCGCTGGTGATGGCTGAGCCACTTGGGCGTTGAGTGTATTCATCCCTTGTTTGATCTGCTGCATACCAGCCGTTAGCTGGGCCACTTGGGCCGCCGTTGGTAGTTGGCCAGTCAGCTGCGCTGTGCCCTGCTGGACCTGCGCTGCGCCAGCCTGCAGCCGCCCTAAGCCCGCTGTCAGCATCTGCTGCTTACTCGCCAGTTGGCTAACGCCATTGGTATAGTGAGTAAGACCCGCTTGGAGCCGTGCTGACCCCTGGTGTAAGCGCCCAGCGCCATCACCAGCCTGCGCCATACCATTACCTACTGCGCCAATACCCGCTGCAACCTCTTTGAGGTAGGTTTGGGTCACTTGCTCGGCCACTGTTTCCTTCACTTTTTGCGCGGCTTGGCGGCTAATGACTGCACCAATGTAGTTTTTGGCTGGCGTCAGCTGATACGACACCACTGCTTGCTGCGGCTTGTCCTGCCGAAGTGACGCCGCACGCTGTGAGAAATCCTCTGGTACCGTCACTACTGCATAGTAGTAGCCACGGCGTACGCCATCATCGGCTTGCTGCTTGGAGACGAATTCCCACTTAAGCGCCTTGCTCTTATGCAGAGACTCGGTCATTGTCCGGCCGATCTGCAACTCCTTACCATTGATCTGCGCTCCTTTGTCCTCATTCACAAAGGCAATTGGCAGTCGGTCGGTATGCCCATACGGATCCCACACCGAGCTCAGAAAAAACGCCGCATATATCACTGGCACAAAGGCTATTGCTATCACTGCCACCAATAGTGTTTTGCTCTGCAGCAAGTGCCGCCATTCGGCCTGGACCATCACGCTGCGACGACGCTGGATAGCTTGTTTTATTTTCTCACCCATTGTTCATTAACTCCCGAATAATATCTTGCAATGTCACGCTCTGCAGTGTCTCAGCCCAGCGTGCCTGAGCCCGATCGAAGGCACCAAGGATGCTCACCTCACCGCGTTTGATCTTGCTATCATCTGCCTGGCAGGCAAACATCCGCTCGGCTACTCCTTGGTACTGGACGAAGCTCTCCGTCCCCTCGACTGCCGCCACGATATCCCACAGCGTTAGCTCTGTGCTAGCCCGCGCCAAGCGAAAGCCACCACCCGCACCCCTCGCCGAGGTAATCAGCTGGGCCGTTACGAGCTTACGCGTTACTTTGGTAATATACGTTGGCGACACCCCCATCTGCTTCGCCAAGCTCTGGTTCGTCACTGGTGATCGCAGGTCTGGATGCGCCAGCAAAATCACAATGCAACAGGCCTGCTCGACTGCTCCTGATAATCTCATAGTTTTCTATGCGAGGTGCTATGCAGCCCACCCTGCGCAGCACCTCACTCCTCCTTTCTTTGATTGTTGATAATGGATATCTAATATCTAGATTATCATAGGCTACTCCCTATTGCAAGCCTATCGTCAGAATATACCCATCTAAAAATCAAGCTACATCTGTAGTCTTGAGCATATATTTTGCTGGGCTGATAGATCGCAGCCCAGCATTGTCTTCTTTGCTTTTGTGCTACTTTGCGCGGTGAGCGAGCGGCTTTGTGCCTTTGTAGAGCAAGTAGCGGAATAGCCCCGCTTCATACAGCGTGCTATAGCCATGTGATGCCATCACGGCATTAACGAAGAATGGCGCAAGCTTCGCATCTGGCTGGATCCAGGCAAATGGCCGAGCGAGCGAGCGCAAGCGGTGGTATGTTGGCATAACGGCCGCTGTCCAGTCCGTCTCGCTTATATCCGCAAAGCCAGCCTGCTGCAGGGCCTGTGATATCTCACCGGGGTTTTGCTGCCGCACACCAAAGCCACCAGCATGCTGCTCCAAAAAGTCCATCATGCGCTGCTGACGAACCGACATATGGCGAGCATCGACCTCATAATCGGCAAACACTACACGCCCACCAGGCTTAAGGATGCGATAAAACTCCTGCATCGTGGCCCGCATATCCTTGGCATGCGACAGCGTCTCATTCACATACACCACATCAAAATACTCGTCTGGGAAGTCGGTGTGCGAATAATCGCCGAGCACAAAGCGCGGCGCAGGAGTCATATGCCGCGACAACTTCTCAGATATCCTAACCTCTCGTGGAGTGATGGTAATACCTATTACCTCACCCCCCCCCATTGGCCTGGACGAGGTATCGCGCCATCACGCCCTGGCCCGAGCCGGCATCGAGCACACGGTCGGTCGGCTTAAGCTGCAGCTCCTTGGCAAACATCCGCAAGAAGTTCGCCTGAGCTTGCCGCTCATTCTTCGTCTCGCTCGTCCAATAGCCAGCGTGCTGCGAGCGGCCCAGCACCATGTTGTAGCCAGCCCACGAGCCAAACCGCGAATAGTATGCTGCCACACCGTTTGTTGTTTTGTCCATCATATTCTCCTTGTTACTGTACTTATTCTATAGTATAGCGTAGAACTGCTCAATGGAGTGGGTTTGCGAGAGCCTTTCTCCACCCTCCTCTCTCAGCCTCTATTCCTCTTTGCTGCTGCCAAAATTCTCTCCGTATGTCATTTTTTCTACCTCAGTTAGGCCTATTTTATTAAAGCATGAGTGATATCATAATTATGACAATGGGGCGATTTGTAGTATCATGTATAAGTATAAGTGTTATACCAATGAGGTGAGGAGGAAACACAATGCCAAAACAAGAAGCAGCTGGCCTGCCATGGCCAGCCCAAGCAGCCCGCAGACAAGCCACACGCCAGTCTGACCCTGCCATCCGCGATAGCAGCGCCTACCGGCAAAAGCCTACCGACGACACTGAGCGCACTACGTCGGCGACCGCGCAGAGCGAGCTTGATGCTGCCAAGACCAAGCTTGCTACCCTGCAAAAGGCGCTGCAGCATGTGACTGCCGTCGAGATTGGTGAGGCGCAGCTCGGCACCAGTGCACGCGATTACATTAGCCACGCGCTGGAGGTATCGCGTGTTTTTTCTGAGCTAGAGCATCGCCGCATGCCTGTCAATGGTTCATACAATGGCCAGCCCTTCCAGGTATTGCCCAGCTCCAGCCTCGAGCTGATCGAGCGCGACCTCAGCCGTGCGAGTTTTGGCCCCTATGGCCCAGCTGGCCTAACCCGCGTTGGTCCTCAACCCAAAGAAGAGCTTACACTCGACGACTACGTCGCCGATGCCACTGCTCAAGCCACGGCCGACTACAACACCAAGAAAAAGCAAGCCGACGAGCAAGCCAAGATCACCACCGAGCTCCAAACCGCTCAAGAACTCCTTGAGCGCAAAGGCTACGGCGTGACCGCACCGGAGGCTGGCAAGACAAAAGTCGCCTAACCAGCTCCGCAAATATGTATACCAAGGTAAGTATTGCGATAATACTTACCTTTTTCGTTTGCACAGCAAAGCGCTTGCCGCTTCCTCTCCTGCTGATTATGAGGCGCGATGTATCTTAATACCTCTATACTATCCATTATTTACTCTGCGTCGTCTGTCGCACATACGCCACTGCCCGCACGAAGTCGTCGATGAGCGTCTGGCGCATGGCACCGTTGTATAGCGCAGCGGCTGGGTGGTAAAGCGGAATGACGACGAACTCTCGCCTGTGCAAACGCACTTTGCGCGGCTGACCATGGTCACGACTAATGCGTAGATCGGGGATGAACCCACCACCACTGTGCCGGCCAAGCGTCAGCACCGCCTTTGGCTGGATAATATCGAGTTGCTGCATGAGGTACGGCCAAAAGGCGCGCTTCTCCTCTGGCAGTGGGTCGCGGTTATTCGGCGGACGATATTTGACGATATTGGTAATATACACATCACTGCGCACCAGGCCAGCCGTGGCGAGCATTTCGTCCAGGAACTTCCCTGCCGCCCCCACAAAGGGCTTGCCCTGTAGGTCTTCATTCTTGCCGGGCGCCTCCCCCACAAAGACGATGTCGGCATTGGGGTTGCCATCACCCAGCACTAGCTGCGTGGCCTGGGCAGCCAGCTCAGGGCAGAGCTTGGCGGCGATAATCTCCTCAGCGAGGTGCGCTAGCTGAGCGGCTTGGGTTTGGTCTGGCGTGGATGGGTCGAGTGAATGGGTCATAATACACCCAGTATAACAATCGATGGGCGGGTGGAGCAAAAATCAGCCGTGATTGATCGCTCTAGTGCTGGGTACTACTATTCTGTTTTGCAGCATTTAGGGGTGTGATAATTGCCGAGATTCTGCGATGCAGGTCGATAGCAAACAAACGCAATCGAGGTATAAAAACAAAAAAGCAATCCTGCATTGCCTTTATCCATCAAGAGTAGTCCGCTCCCGCGGAGGTAGAGCATCCAGATGGACGCATCAATACCTCCGCGGGGAGCGGGTGTGGTGAGGTTACCAGGCAACCTTTAGGAGGTCAACTGGATCCTCGCTATGGTGTTCAAGGGTTATGTTGTAACCCGAGAATTCTAAGTGGTCTATGATCTTCTCCTGAGTGTATATAGGCAGCTGATAGAACCAGTCTATCTTGACTGATGACCTCCCTTGCTCGGCAGCTCTCTTAGCCTCATCTAGAATGAGATCAAGTTCTGCAATGCCTTCGTCCATCAGCAGAGCCATCATAAGAGCCATGATCGGCTCCTCTCTGCACTCATGTGAGTGCGATTAGTGAGCTCAACCCTGTGTCGAGCTCTCTCCATTGCTGTGCACGCTCTAGTGTGGCGTCATCAGAAGACTGGGCGCTGTATAGCGCTCGGCAGTTCCTCTGGCAGCAGCAAGTCGAGAGAGTTCGACTCCTCACCACAAAAAGTTGCTATCCACCTCTGATAAGGAGAGGATATGCTATTATGCTATTATGCTATTTTACATTTGTCAATAGTATGGGATAATTTTCTACTTTTGTAGCAAAAACACCCCCACAAAAGGAGGTGTTTTGCTATGCGAGGAAGCGATGCACTGAGTGTACTACTCCCTACTCTGTCTGGTTTGCCTCTGGGTCGGTGAGCTTGCGCACCATAGGTAGCACCAAGTAGATGCCAATGATGGCAGCAACGAGCCCTCCGCCAACGATGCCGAAGTACAGCGGCGAGAGCGTTGGCTTAAGTGAGGCAGAGAAGGTTGTGATGAAGATGGTACCAACCCACACCCCAATGGCGCACGAGAGAAGCGAGACGCTCAGCAGCGGCACTAGCGACTCCGTCATGATGAGGCGCTTGAGTTGGCCCAGGCGCATACCACCGAGGCGCAGCGTGTAGAGTGAGCGACGGCGCTCAAACAATCCACCAATCGTCGAGACAATCAAGCTTGCCACTGCGACGAAGAGTGTCACGCCCATACCAGCGTAGGCCATCTCGGCGAAGTTCTTGATGATAGGGTTGATCTGCGGGTGCTTCTCAAAGTCCCCACTGCGGATGTAGAGAAAATCGTGCGGGGTCTGGCGAGCATATGTGAGAGCACGCACCTTCTCTACGTCATCATTATGAGCAACAGTGAGGAGATAATCCTTAGGGCCATTGGTGTTGACTGGCTGCTCAGCGAGCGAGACGGTCTTGACGACAGCACCATTGAAATCGAGCAAAGCATAGTGACCACCCTGTGCACCGCTGGGGCACCTGTGGTCGGTATAGATCGCCAGGTCGCTACAACGGATAGCACGGGCTTGGATGCGGCCATTGTCACCAGCAATAGGGTACATTGGGGCAACATTGGTGATGTATGGCTGCTCGCTCAGGATTTTTTGAGTATCCGGCTGCAAGGTATGATCTTGCGAAGTGATCGCTACAGCGTTGCTGCGCAGCTGCGAGTAACCGTTGCTCGCCACCGATGAAGCGTTGAGGGCATCAATACCACTCACCGCCGAGAGGTAGAAGCTCCCCGCAAAGAGGGCCAGCACTACCCCGCTCACACTGCGGAAGACGGTCTGTGAATGGACGGCAATTCGCTTGCCCGCGATCAAGGCCGAGCCACTGCGTGCATAGCGTGCCACGATGCGAGCGATTTTATTCGTCAGCCAGCCACCAGCCAGCACCAGGCCAAACATCACACTGAGGAAGGCTGCCAGGAGAATGAGGGTCGGTATAGAGCTCTCACTTGCTCGCTTAGCCATCCAGTCATGCCCAGGCTTCGACGCCATCCAGCCAAAGATACTAAGGCCAAATGCTAGGGGGATGACGCGCCACATCCGCAGCTTCTTTGCCTTTTCGGCTGAGCGTGAGACGCCCAGTGGCGAGAGCTGTGCCTTGCGCATCCGGCGCCAGTTGACATACGTCGTTAGGCCAAGGGTCACACCAACGATGATAATATATTGATACCACTGCAGCGCAAGGTCAGCTGGCCAGAAACGCATATCGCCATAGAAGAAGCCATGAAGCGAACTCTGCGTGAGTGTGAATACAACGAGACCCAGCACCACACCGGCTAGCGAGGCCAGCAGCGACTCAAGCAGCAGCACACGGGCCACTTGCCCCTTGGTCGCACCCACAAGGCGCAGGGCGGCGTAGCGCTTCTCGCGCTGTGCCCCACCCAGCTGCGTAGCAACGGCAACGAAGGTGACGATTGGGAAGAGCAAGATCGATCCACCCACGACCAGCATCATCAGCGAGAATGGGTCGAAGGCAACACTCTGCGCTTTACCATTGACATCGGTAATGTAGACGTCTGCGTAGGAGTTAGGCTGCCCATTTTTCTTAGCATATTGGTTGCTCTTCTCAACCTCCTCCGCACTCACACCCTTGACCAAGGAGAGGTCATCGGGGCTAGCAGAGTACTCGTCTGGCAATGTGCCGAGGTTGGTGGTGAGGCCAGCAAAGCGCTCGAGAATCTTATCCTCCGGGTGCTGGGCGATCGCTGCTGCTAAGCCCTTGGAGAGGTAGTATTCACCTGCCTTTGGTGTGTCTATCTTGGCAAATTTAGCAGACTTCTCAGTACCCTGCAACGAGATGACGCTAATCGTCTTACCTCGCCACTCATCTTTGTTGCCCCGCTCGATGCCACCAGCTTTGAGCGGCTCTTGGCCAGTCGCTTGTGGCTTTTGGGGAGTGCGCTGGGCCTGTGTAATGGTATTCGCGATAATCGCCCGGTTTTGGCGGCCCACCAAGCCATTGAGCCCAGCAGCTATATAGCACAGCATGACGATACCAAGCGAGATAGCTGCTGCCGTGAGGCCCAGGCGCATCATTGATTGCCGGCCCGATTTTTTTAATAATAACCAACTAACACTCATGTTACATCCCTCCCGAGATCTGCCCATCGCGCACGATGATCTCGCGGTCGGCATAGGCAGCAATGGTTGGCTCGTGAGTCACCATAATCACCGTGGTACCATATTGCTTAGCAGTGGCGATAAATAGTTCCATCACACGCTGCGAGTTGAGGCTGTCGAGCGAGCCAGTTGGCTCATCGGCAAATAGCACCTTCGGCTTGATAACCATCGCTCGGGCAATCGCCACCCGCTGCATCTGCCCACCAGAGAGCTCACCAAGCATGTTACCAGCCTTGTTGCCCAGCTCTACATTGTCCAGCCAGCGCTGAGCGGCTTCGTACGCTGCGGCACGCTTCTCGCCATTAAGCAGCAGTGGCAGCGCGACATTATCCAGCGCCGTGAGCTCTGGCACGAGCTGCCCAAACTGGAAGACGAAACCAAAGGCTGTGCGCCTGAGGACGCTCCGTTGGTCGTCATTAAGCTTGTCGATCCGCTTACCTGCGCAGTGAATCTCGCCACTGTCGACAGGGGTAATCGCCGCCAAGCTATGGAGCAATGTACTCTTACCCGAGCCACTCGGCCCCATGATGGCTAGCACTTCACCGGGCATCACATCCAGCGACACACCGCGCAATGCTTCCGTCTGGCCGAAGGATTTCTTCAGGTTGCGGGCGCTAATGATTGGTTGATTGGTTGGTCTCATTGATCAGTTCCTCCTTGAGTTTGGTTAAGCGCGACGTCGTTAGTTCAATCCAGCGCAGGTCTGCCTCCAGATGGTACAGTGCGTGGTCGATGAGCAGCGTGTCGGCTAAGTTGCTTTCGCGGCGGCGGCTTGTGAGGCTGCGCATCCGCTGAATGTGGGCTTGCCGCTGGTTGTCTAGGTAGGGCGCGGCATCACCTTCGCGCAGGATTGCCAGCACGGTCTTGACGTACATATTGGCCTGCGACTGATGCGATGGCACCTCGGGCGCCTCCAGCCAAGCCTGTAGGTCTTGCTTGCCCTGCTCGGTAATGGCATAGCGCACCCGGTCTGGCCCACCAGACTCACTGGTGTCGGCGATCTCCTCCACTTTGTTGTCGCGTTTTAAGCGCCCCAACGTTGAGTAGACCTGCCCTGGCAAAATTGGCTTATCTTTGCCAAAGAAGCCATCGTACTGCTTCTTCAGCTCGTAGCCATAGTTTGGCGCATTCGCCAACAATCCGAGTAATGTATATTGAACGTTCATATCTCCACTATACACCGAGTGACTAGCGAGTGCAAGCCCTATTATACACTTAGTGTATAGTTTATAGACCCGTAGTGGGTAATATGAGCATCTACCTCTGTTATCTCGTCCACTCTCTGTCTTTCTTGGTAGCCCAGTTTGGTGTCTTGCCCTGCTGCTGCCCTACTCCGCTGCCATCATAAGCCCCACTTACTATCGGCAAACACTATGCCAGTACGCAGCCAGACTCGTTTGCTCATGAGTAGCATACGTAGGCTATTTGCGCATGATGATATGACGGTCATATATACTGCTCTTGAGTACAAATACTTCGTTTATTGCATTACTTACCGCCCATAAACCCAGCAAAAGTAAAAAGGCCAATCACACTACTGGCGCAGCTATGCAAGGATAACCCAAACGACATAGAGCCCTCAGCTTCTCCAAGCACAACAAAAAACACCCCAGCAGTATCTGGGGTGTTTGCACACGGTACGTCGAGAGACGATCTATCTCATGGCCAATAATTAGTCGCCAAGGGTATCCATCTTACCCTTGGTGCGCAAGATATCGCGCAGTTCGCGGACAGATTCTTTGCTCGATGACTGTGCATCTTTGAGCTTGTCGTAGAGCGACTTTGTCAAAGATGTGCTTGGGATCTCGGGGCGCTTTGGTGAGCTACTGCTGCTATCACGGTTCTTGTAGTAGTTGACGAGAGCGACATAGTAAGCGCGCATCTCTTTGCGATACTTGATCTGCTCGTTGGCATAGTCGCGCACGCTGGCGTACTGTGAGTCTTTCATCTTATTAAGGGCGTTAAGGCAAGATTTTTGCTGCTCATCATACTTCTGGCCAGCTTCATCACCAGATGCGCTACTGAGTGGCGAGCTGTAGCTCGTGCGGCACGAATTGCTGTATTCTTTGTAGGCAGTAGCGACCGCACCCGATTCTTTGAGCAGCGGCTTGACTTTTTCGTAATCACTCTTGTACTCTTCGAAGGCTTTCTTGACCTCACCATCGCGCATAGCAGCAGCTTTGCCGAGCTTGTCGAAGTGGTCATCCGCCTTGCGAACCACCTCGTTGATTGACGTTTCTGGGTCTGACCTGTCTATGTTAAGGCTGGTTGAGTCGAAGCTATTCATCATAGCGTATGCCTTGCGGTAATCCTCGGTGCTTGGCCCTGAGAATAGTACGATACACACGATTATAATGATGATCAGCACAAATATACCAATCCCGCCGCCAATCAAGCTCCATAGCAAGCCCTTGCTCATGCCCTGCTTGGGTGGCATTGGGCCCATTGGCCGGCCTGGCTGTGGCTGCATTGGCTGAGGTTGGCCTGGTGCTGGCTGAGCTGGTTGCTGTGAAATGGGTTGAGGTTGAGGCTGGGGCTGAGCTGCAGGTGCTGGCTCAGCGGCAGCAGCACGCTTGCTGGCCAGAGCGGCCTTCTCTTCCTCAGTATAAGGTGGGTTATTCATATCAAAGGTTGGGACAGCCTCTGGGGGTTGCTCCTGGGGGGTTGCTGGTTGATTACTCATGCATCTCCTTGTTAACTTGGCTATTATTCACCATAACTATTATACCGGAATAGCAGCAATTGGCCAATATATATCTTGCTGTGGCTGCGCGCCCTCCTCTCCTTCACGTCCACTCATACAGCACCAAAGAAAGCGGAGGTTGTTACCAGCAAAACACCCCACGCATCCTTGCTGGGGTGTTTGTCTTCTGTTGCGAGGCTAGTGCTCAGATCTGCTACAATCCAATCATCGTCAGGTTAATCTTGCCGCGCTCGTCAATGCCGGTGATCTTCACCTGCACGGTTTGGCCTTCTTGCACGACATCTGTTACCTTGCCAACTCGACCTTTGGCGAGCTTTGAGATATGCACCATCCCGTCCACGCCAGGCAGGATGTTCACAAAGGCACCAAAGTCCTTAATCGTCACCACGGTGCCGGTGTAGGTGCGGCCAACTTCGGGCTCTTCCACCAGGCTTTTAATCCAGGCCAGCGCCTTCTCAATCGCCTCACCATTGGGGCTGGCAATGGTAATCAGGCCGTCTTCTTTAATATCTACCTCGGCACCCGTTTCGCTAGTGATTTTGTTGATGGTTTCACCGCCCTTGCCAATGACGGCACCAATTTTATCTGGGTTAATCTTGAGCTTTTCGATGCGCGGCGCGTAGGGGCTGAGTTCTTTACGCGGTGCTGGCAGCACACTCAGCATATGCTCCAGGATATGGGCGCGGCCAGCTTTGCTCTGCTCGAGCGCCTGGCGCAACACCTGCACAGGCAAGCCATGCACCTTCATGTCCATCTGCAGGGCGGTAATACCCTTGCTCGTACCCGTCACCTTAAAGTCCATGTCACCAGCAAAATCCTCGGCGTCGGCAATGTCACTCAGTACGTAGGGCGTGTCACCATCCATCATGAGGCCCATAGCAATACCACTCACTGGTGCCTTAAGCGGCACGCCAGCGTCCATCAGGGCCAAGCAGCTACTACAGGTGGCCGCCATGCTAGTGGAGCCGTTTTGGCTCATGATTTCCGTCACGCTGCGGATGGCATAGGGGAACTCTTCTTCGCTTGGCAGCACCGCCGTCAGGGCGCGCTCTGCCAGGTAGCCATGGCCAATCTCACGCCGGCCCGGGCTACCCAGGCGCTTCACCTCACCCACGGTATAACCCGGGGCGTTGTAGTGGTGCATATAGCGGCGCTCGCCTTCTGTTACTTCCATAGTATCGACGAGCTGTGCGTAACTCAGCGGTGCCAGCGTCACAATATTCATCCCCTGCGTCACCCCGCGGGTAAACAGGCTGCTCCCGTGGGTGCGGGGCAAAATCCCAACCTCGCTCGAGAGCGGACGGATTTCCGTGAGGGCGCGGCCATCGGGGCGGGTGCGCTCCTCTACAATGCCGCGGCGCACATCGTTGTGCAGCGCCAGAGTAAAGGCTTCGTCGTACTCATCACGCACCGCCGCGTATTCCTCGGCATCAAGGCCGAGCTGCTCGGCCATAGCCTCGTGGAAGACCCAGCGGATTTCGTTCACAACTTCATTACGCTCGGGGTATGGGCGGCGAATCTTCTCGCCCAGTTTGCCATCAACCCACTGGTTGGCTACGGCCTGGATGTCTTCGTTTGGCAAGACCAGCTCGTATTCCTGCGGCGCTGGTTCCACCTTGCTAGCGAGCTCGCGCTGCAGTGCGATAGCCGGCTGCATCGCTTGGTGCGCCCAGGCTATTGCATCGACGATCACCTCCTCGGGCACCTCTTTAGCGCCGGCTTCTACCATGGTAATGCCGCGCTCGATGCCGGCCACCACCAGGTCAAGGTCGGACTGCTCGCGCTCTTCTGGGCTGAGGAAGGCTTTAAATTCACCATTCACCCGGCCAACGCGCAGGCCCGCCACCGGCCCATCAAACGGCGTGCCCGTTAGCATCAGGGCGCTACTGGCAGCAACCATCGCCACCATATCGGGGCGGAAGCTTGGGTCCATACTCAGCACGGTAGCCACCACCTGCACTTCCTGGCGGTAGCCTTTGGGGAATAGGGGGCGGATCGGCCGGTCGATCAGGCGGCCAATCAGCACTGCTTCGTCGCTAGGCCGGCCCTCACGCTTAATAAAGCGGCTGCCACTAATCTTGCCCGAAGCATAGAACTTCTCTTCGTAGTCGATACTTAGGGGGAAGTAATCCAGCGTCACCGGGCGGCTGCCTACCTGGGCTGTACCTAGCACTACTGTGTCGCCGTACCGCACCAGCACACTAGCCGTCGAGCGAAAGCCAACGCGGTTGACCTCCAGGGTGAGGGGCCGGCCGCATAGCTCGGTCGTCACAGCAAAGACGTCTTTGCCGCTTGGGTTAATAATACTCATATAGAGCTCCTTTCTTGCGGCAAGTAACAGGGGTGAATGCTCGCACCCATCATCTTCATGCAAGCCCTCAACGCTATCACTGCCGCGTTATTATACTCTTCTTAGTATACCGCATTTTGGGATATACTGGTAGTGCTTCGTATCGGACAGCTTCAGAGTTTACACGCCATCTGAGTTGCTATGGTCAATTACCAAGCGCATCGTATCATCACCTTCGTAGGTGGTTTGTGAGCCCTTGATAGAGAGAATATCTTCACTACCCTTGATTGCGACACTACCCACAAACCGCACATACGTTGCGCTCAGCCATTCGACACCACGTGGCATGACCGTAATTTCTTCGCCTTGATCCCCTATGACAGCAAACGAGACGCCATTCTCCACCTTCTGTGGTTGGTCATAGATCATATACTCACTACGTTGAGAGAGTCCTTTCTCCAAAACAGCTTTATCTTAGCAAGTTATCCCAAGCTCGTCAATCAGCCCCTCACCATAAGTATGCACAGTATAGCCTCATCACCTCTGTCCTTTATCCTTCTTCCCCATTACTCCATTCGGGTGGTGTGCAGCGACTAGTCGTAACAATAGTCGCCAGCCTTGATACAAGAGACCAGATAATCAGCCAAGGCCTGCTCTCACAACGCCAAGAGAAATAGTGAGGTATAAAATATGTGAGAATTGATGGCATGTGCGACACACTTGTCGCTTATATCATCGTGTTATCATACCGGCTGCGGTTCTTCGCGTGGCGGCGCTTGCGGCCGACAAACCACCACCAGGCACCACCGCCACCAGCTGCAGCGAGAACTACTGCCACAGCGATGAGGATGATGATCGTCCAGTTGGGCCCTGCCTCTTGCTTGCGTACAGTGGGCTGCTGGTGCTTTTTGCTTGGCTGCGGTTTTTTCTTGTCCTTTTTTTCGTCCTTTTTCTTGTCTTTGTCGTCTTTTTTCTTCTCCTCAGGCTTGGGGGCGGGCTTTGGCGCTGGTGTAGGTGCTGGCGCGGGTTGAGCCGTTACTTTCAGGCCAAAGGTGTCGGCGCAATCAGCCGTGAGCGGCGTCGCTGCACCCACTGGCACATTACCGCGTTGGACACTCCCTAGGCCGGCCAAGCCACCCAGGAAGGTAGATGAATCATTATATGGGTTGATGTTTGGGTCTGCCTCCTCGGCTGGTGTGGTCGGGCCACGATCGGAGGTCGTATACACCCAGCCAGCATTGCGCTCGCGGGCCTTGGCGACCACCTGAGCCTGCTGCTCGTTGCTGCCCACACTGTGGATGACGTGCCACATTTTGTAGGCGTTGGCTGGGTTTTTCTCGAAGTTGGTGGCAGTTGGGTGGTTTAGGTCATAGTAGCTATCGCTCAGGTAGCGTGCCGCCGAGGTCTCGGCATTCAAGAATACATCACCATAAGGCATGACAGACTCACCGAGGAAGCGTGTGCCCGCATTATGGATAACGATGGAGCCAGGGTGCTTGACCTTGACGTAGTTGTAGAGGTTGGCCAGGTAGCAGGTCTTTTGGCCACTACTGTGGTTGTCGGCTTCATCGAAGAAGATCCCCTTCACGTTGGGGTAGAGCGCATACCAGCGGTCGATCTCTGCTGCTACCTCAGCAATATTACGCGTCTGGCGGCCATGCTTGACGTAGCCAATGTATTTGACCCCAAGCGAATCGAGCCGCGCCAGGGCCTTTACATAATCACTACTAACCGCCGTGCCTGGCCCACTCGAGGGGTTAACCACTGCAAAGGGCATCTTGCTCGAGACATTAGCCATATCATTCCAATACTGATTGTTGCCACCCTGCACGGGGTAGCTATAGGCTGGCATCATGATGGACTGCTGCGGCGCCAGAGCACTCACCTGCGGCGCAAGCAACTGCCCCAGCACCGCCACAGCGGCCACAAACATCAGCACAGCCCGCCGTGCCTGCTGCATACTCCACCGCATCGCCACACCCGTGGACGCCCGTGCTGCGTCTGTCACATCCTGCATAGTCACTTTCTATGATAGCATCTTTGTGCACAAATGGGTATTATGTTGTGTATGTCACAATGTTTTTGCGGAGGCTTCCCTGTTGTGGTATGTTACTTGCAAACTCAGTAGTATCAGTCTATTATCTCCATTACTTCATCCATATTAACTATAGAATGGAAGAATGAAGTGATTGCACTTGCACAATACGGCGAAAGTAGTCGTGCACAGCGGGTTGGCTCGCTTCGGGCACGTTGGCCATATATTCAACACCAAAGACCGTTGCAGCTGTGTTTTGGTCGAAGCAAAAGCCCGTCAGCCTCAGCGGAGCATATCCATCGCCAAACTGCCCCCACACCGTACCGGGCGGGAATTCTACACCGCAGTACCGTACTGCGTCGGCGGCAAGGAACGTATGCGCCCCATGTGTTTTGCTGATAAAGCGCTTGTTAGCAATATCCGTCTCGCCCATCGCTGGTTGAGTCCTCATCATATATGCCTGAGCAAAGTACGCCTCGACATCTTTGCAGCCGCCCTCACGGAGGCGCACTGCTTCGGTCGGCATAGGCAGATCGCTAGTGCGGTCGGCGCCACGAGTGGCAATTTGGTTCAGTAAGGCAATCAAGATATCCGCCGCTGGCTCACCGGTTGGCTGGAGCATTGCATGATGTTCGTCTTCCGCCACAAGGTGGCCCGTTTGGTCAGCCGCCATCTTGATAATCTCGCGAGACATCCAGGCATAAGCATTGCCATAACGGCTACCCTGCTCGGTAATGAGCTCCCACTCAGCAGCATCCGCAAGCTGCACACCACCAGCATCACAGGCATCCAACAGCGCTCGCGCTGATGCGGTGTGGAGATATAGATGCTTGTCCGCATCATTTTGCTCTTTGTAGCGGGCAAGCAGTGCCGTCCCATAGCATTGTAATGCACTATTGCCACCATCTTGCTGAACTCTACGCATCAAGACGCGGTCAATGTAGATACTTGGGTCAAATACACCGATGGAGATCGTTGGGTTGCCAGCGTGCAGATGTTTAATACCACTTATAATCTGGTGTGCCACCTCTTGCATGCGCCGCATAGCTGGCGACTGCTGGTATGCATCTGCTACAGCCTGGCAAAATTCATCATTAGTCAGCCCATCATCCCGCCTTCGGCATAATGTGACGGTTCGCTGCTCGAGAATACGCGCCTTATCTATCGTCTCATCCACTGCAACGACTGCGCCATTTAGCAGTGGCACTACCTCCTCAGGTATCATATCTGCCGGGCTGCCATCCACCAAATATTCTGCAGCCTTCTCCCCTGCTGCCATCGTCTCCAAATCGTGTGCAAACCGCTTTGCCTCGCGCGCTGCTTTGTCAACGACAAACTGCCGACGCTCCTGCGCAAGCCGCTCAGCTGTGCATAGTGGCTCCCTCGCTATTTCGTGCGAGGAAGACACTGGCGAAGTTGTTTCAGCTGATGGTTGTCCTTCTTGGCTCATTATTGCATGATAACGTATGGTGGTTAGTTTTGTAAAGCATTGCATATGCTATAGCAATGCTACCCGCTCTCTCGCCCACTCTAGTGCGGCGAGGCTGCGCTGGCGAGCTGCTGTGTGCTCGGGCGAGGGTTGGTCGCTTCCCCACCACTGGTTCCAGGCCCAATCGATGGGGTTGAGACACTCAAGGTGGTCGGTATGGTGCAGCTTGCCATTAATAAAGACATCGTTGCGCTGGGTGTAGAGATAAGTATAGCCACACCGCTGGAGGGCGCGCAGGCTGGCAACGTTACCCTGCACCACAGCGGATTTGATACAGTGCAGCCCTAGATTTTCAAAGGCATACCATGTGCGAGCATGGTGGCTGGCACTAGCAACACCCTTGCCCCAGCAATCTTTATCCACAATGATGATGCCACTTGTGGCAGTGTGGACGTGCTTTCTCGTAATATTCACCAGTGATGTACTACCAATCAGCCGCCGCGTTTCACCATCCTTGGCCCAGATACCCCAGACGATACTCTCTTTATCTGCGATTGTTTTGTCATACCATGCTTGCTCGGTCTCGAGCGTCTGCGCCCGGTGCTCGGCAAAATACTGCGTGACCGTCCCGCGCGCAAACCCCTCTACAAATGGTCTCAGTTCATCCCGTGCAAACGGCGCAAGCTCCAGCTCAAGCCCCTGCTTTGTCGTGACTGTCATCATTGGGCCAAATGCCATGGTGTGCTCCTTTCGTGATGGTTTTCTATTTTTCTAATACAGCACTAGCGAGAGGCTGGTTTGCTACCCCGCAGCTCAGCTGCTGCCAATATACCCTCTAGGCTCTTAAGCTCACGGTTTGACGCATCGCGAACACCGGTCGTTTCCACCTTCTGTCCTGGCTTGTGTGGTGGAAAGTACTCGCACTGCACCCCCGTCACCGCTTTGTCTGGAGCTGTGAAATAGACCTGCTTGTTATTAGCTAAGGTAGTCTCATTCTCACCTTCACTGAGGATGGGCTGGAGCGTTATTTCTCGCCGGCCATCTCCGCTATCTCGCACTATAATGCGCATTGGCATGTTCAGATAGTGCGAATCAAATTCTGCTTGTTGTGGCAAATACCTCTTGCTTTCGATATCACTGCCCTGGCCAAGCGAGCCATTCTCGCCAGCATCGTTTTTTTGCAATAGCGCACCCACCATCTTGTCGAAGGCTGCTACCCGTTCTTCTATCTCGGCAACGGCAGCGGCACGATCTGCCTCATATCGTGAGGTAATTCCCTCTATATCCGCTGTACTAGCGGATCGTGATGCTAATGTTAGTTCGGTCATATATTCCTCTTATTCAAGATTGTTTGTAGGATTATATCCTACACATTTTTAGACAATATGTCAATATACCCTAGTTTGACTCTCAACCTCGACCCCCCACCAATGGAGACGTCGAATATACTCTACCACTGCAACTCACTACACTACTGTCTCGCCACCAAAAAACCTCCCCAATAGGTAGGGAGGTTTATTTCTCATAGCGGGCGCTTATTTGCGCAGGCCGAGGGTTTCGAGCGTTGCTTTGTAGGCATCAAAGTTCGTCCGCTCAAGGTAGCGGAGCAGCCGCTTGCGCCGGCCGACCATTTGCTTGAGGCCACGACGAGCCATGTTGTCGTGCTTGTTGGACTTAAGGTGTTCGGTCACCTCTTTGATACGAGCCGTCAAGATAGACACCTGCGCCTGTGGGCTGCCGACGTCGTTCTTGCTGACCTGAGTCAAAGCAATCGCTTTCGCTTTGTTATCCTTAGTAATCATACTGGTGTATTGTAGCAGGAGGGCGGCGCAGTGTCAATGTAGACGCTAGCGACAAAGCGCCTGGTGTGCCTGATCAATCGAAGCAACCTGCGCGGCAGCATCTTCTCCTATATAACCAAGCCGCGAAAGTTTCTGCATAAACTGCTTCTCGTCATCCTCTTTCACCAAGCGCCGTGCATGATTATACGTTTCAAAGAACGCCATCTTCACCGCTGGATGCTCCTGAGCAAGTGACCTCAGTTCTTTTCGCGCATCATCTGTCATCGTTAGATGCTTCTTAAATAACGTGCTATACAGTCCTCGGACGAGCTCAACCTCAGGAAACACTGCTCCAGCGCGAAGCAATGCTGGTGTCGTTCCGTGGTACACATCTACAAAGCCGATGCTCTCTATATCTTCTTCCGACTTCAGTGTTGCTACATCGACTGTTGGAGCACGCAAACGAGCACGAAAGTTGTTTGGGTCTTCCGTATTACGCAACCCATGCTGGCGAAGAAATGCCTCCCAAAATTCGTCCTCATCCTTATATGGTGAAGTACGATCCACCGTACTATCCGCTGCCGGCCACCCCCAGTGTACATTCACCTCATTTATTGCCACTTCGTCTGCACCTGGGCGCTGCTTAGCCTCCGCGAGTGTAAGTGGTTGCATACTACTTGCCAGAGGCTCGTGACCCTGTAGCTGCTCGTCGATTGCTGCAGCAATAGCTCGCAGCTCTTTACCGAGTCGTTCTTGCTCGGCTGCTTGTTGCTCAGGCGTCATACCGCCAATTATTCTTACCTTGTCGGGATTTATCTCGTTATTTGCCATATATCAAGTATGACAGTAGCAGGACAATGAGTCAAATCGAGGGGTTTGTCACCACCCCACTCGCACACCATACCGCGCCGTCTGCTTTGGCACTAGCGCTGCGGCATGAGCTGGGTTATCGGCGAAGGAGTTGCCGCTGTGCGTTGGCTCAACACAGAGGTACGAGCCCAGCCTATCCGTCCAGACTGCCCAGCGAGGTAATCCCTCGCTCTGCAGCATGATGGTGCGCAGGCCCGTCACGAGCTGGCGCGTGACGCCATCAACAAAGATCGTCTCCGCGAGTGGCGCGAGGTTGGATAGTGGTTGGCCATCCAGCACTGGCACACCATCATACGCAAAATATGGGTGGAAGGCTGGTGCCACGAGGAGCTCATCCTCGCCAACATTCACCAGTGTGAGCTGCATTGCAAGCTGGTGCTCCGCCACTGTATACACCAAGCGAGACCCCAGCCCAGCATAAGCATCACTCCCTTGCAGTATGAGCTCCACTCGGTCGCTGGTGTGCTCCACCACCTGCCACTGGCTGGTGCGGCCAAAGCCATGCTGCGCCAGACCACTCGCTCCGCCCGGGCCAAAGTTGGGTAGGCAAACATGGCAGCCACCACGCGTTTTACGCTCGCTATCAGAGGTCGTGAGCTGCTGCAGTGGGTAGAATACATCCCCACGCTCATCGGCCAGACTGGTGATATACGCGCCATCTGTCGTGATAGTTGCGGTGGTCGTGCCAGTGTGTAGCGTAATGTTCATCGGTTGCTCCTCGCTTTTTTATTTATTGTGTATGGCTAATCAACAATCCCAAAATCTTGCAGCCGCTGCGCCTCTGCTACTGACCAATCGGCAATCGCTGTGCGCCGTAGCGCCGCGCAGTACGCCCCCGTGCCAAGCTGCCTGCCAATATCCACCGCCAGGCTGCGGATATACGTGCCACTACTCACCCGCGTGCGAATGACGAGCCGCGGATACTGATACTCCAGCACCTCGAGCGAGTGGATCGTAATAGTGCGCTCTGGCAACTCCACCTCTTTACCATCGCGCGCGAGTTTATAGGCCCGCTGGCCATTAATCTTGATAGCACTAAAGATTGGTGGCCGCTGGCGAATCTCACCAATGAAATGCTGCAGCACCTTATCGAGCTGCTGACGTGATGGCGGTGTGATAGGATCCTTAGCATCTTCTGGCAGATAGGGCGTCATCTCCCCTTCTGGGTCGCCCGTGGTGCTGGTTTGGCCCAGGATAATCGTCGCTTCGTACGTCTTGTCGAGCTTGGTGTAGCGCATGGCATTGCGGCACTCCGTGCCCGTCACCAATAGCAAAAGGCCCGTTGCAAAGGGGTCAAGCGTACCACAGTGCCCTACCTTCACCTTCTTGCCAGCCTGCTGGCTCAGCACCCGCCGCACCCGCGCCACCACCCCAAAGCTCGTCATACCAGCTGGCTTGTCGATATGGAGAATGCGGTCATATGATGAATCAGGTGTTTGGTGCGTCATGTGGTTAGTATAGCATGATGGAACAAAAAACCAGCCGTGGTGGCTGGTTCTCTGGGTGTTTTTATATTGCTAGAGTGGTAACCTCTACTTCTCCGGTACGTGGAACTGCGATGGGTTGGCTTGGTCTTTCTTGGCCTTAGCCTCAGACTGGAGCGCAGCATCGAGCTGAGCCATAGGGTTATCGGCATCAGGGCCAGGCAGCGGTGGCACACCTGGTGGCAATGGTGGCAAGCTAGAGAAATCTGGCATTGGTGGCAGCGGTGGCAAGGCTGGCCCTTCGGCATCATCAGCTGGCACGGCACGGTGCTTGGCGTCGAGATCGGCCAAGGTTTCTTTGCCCGTTGGTGGCGGAAGGATGTCGTCGTTGTGAGCCATCGGCACACGTGGCATGTCATTCACATTGGGGACGGTTGGCTCATGGTCAAGTGCTGCCGTGGCGGCGTTGAGCGGCGCTTGGCTACCTGGTGTGTCGTCACTGTCGAGGTAACGCCCACCCTTATGTGAGAGGATGGTTTTGTTGCGGCCATTCTCGCTCTCACGGCGCTTGTCATCGGCCGCTTGTTTGGTAGTAGCATTAAGCGTGCCACCTAGGCTCGGCTCACTCAGCGGTGTCTCAATGGGCTGGCGCCATGGCTCGGCGCTGCTATTGCGCCCTGATGAGCGGCGCGGGGCTGGCGCAGGCTCGGGCTGTGGATTATTCTTAGCTAGTTGCTGGGCTAGCTCAGCTTCGTCGGCGTCGGTCTGGCTTAACTTTTTTTTTCCAGCCTCAGCGTTGTGCGAGATGACGAGTGACTTATCTTTGTTATTTGCCTGAGCAGGCTTCTTGCTGGCAGGCTTAGCAGGTATTGGGCCTGCAGCGAGCTGCTTGGCCTCGGCAAGCTTGGCCGCAATCAGCTGCTGGTCACCGCCAGCACTCATCAATTGCGCGGCGAGGGTCATAACGCGCGAGGTAGTCTTTTCGTTGCTAAAGCGCTCGGTGGCCGCTACAATACCGGTCAAAAAGGCCGTGGCAATATGCTTATCCAAGAGCGGCTGCTCATCATCGGTATTATCAAAACCCTGAGCGAGGCTCGCCGCAAGCTCACTATAGCTGCTAGCCTGAGGATCCGTCCAGACGATATTACCCAGCGTGCCCGGCGCATCAATGTGCAGCGCTGCCACTGGCGACTCGCGCAGGATGCGGCCATGCCCTTTGAGTGCTGGGTCAAGGTCATCCTCGCTGCGCACACCAATCGTCACGACAAACTGCACATTGTAGTCACCCTGGCTAAATTCCAAATCACTCTGGCTAATCGTCGCGCGATACGGCGTGATAAAAATCTTAACGAGGTCGCCATCGAGCTTGTAGCGCAAATGGTCGGCCTTTTCCTTATCAAGGGCAATGATGAAATCTCGCAGACTATCCACCGTGCTCTCAAAGGTACGCTCTGGCTCAAGGAAGCCTACTGCCGTTGGTACATCCCCACTAAAGACGGCTGTGGCGTGCTTGTCGAGCTTGTTGAGCAAAAGCGTCAACCCCAGTGCCGCACTCAGCTCATCTACCGTAGGGTGGGCATTGACTGCCACCAAAATATTATTACTCTCACCTAGTTTGTCGATGATTTGTTGCCGCACCTTTATCTCGTCCATAGCTCCTACTTTTGCCTTACCCAAAACTCCATCTATCCTACCATAAGTAATTTCGTTTCGTCAATGGCAAGTCACGGTTAACAGAGGTAAGTATGCGAAGTATCGCACCTTTCTTTGTGCAAAAATTCCCAAAATGTGTGATCCTTATATCTCACACTATTCCGTAACAGTTACTCTAGCCTACATACAAAAGACACCTCTCCCTTGAGGTGTCTTTTGTATATGCTCGTGCCTATTGCCTTACGCAAGCTTGACGCCAGCAGCCTTGGCAGCCTTGGCGAGCGATGCCTTGCGGCGGCTTGCGGTGTTTTTCTTGAGCAAACCCTTCTTGACGGCTTTGTCGAGCTCGCTCTGGGCCTGACTCAGAGCGGCAGCGCTTGGCTCGGCAGCAAAGGCTTTGGTGCTGGCCTTGATGGCGCGCTTGGTAGCAATGTTGCGCTGGCGGCGAGTAGCCGTTTGCTTCATGCGTTTGACAGCTGATTTGATGATGGGCATTAATTTCCTCTATCGCTTGTTATTATGGGTTAGTACTACAATCAAGCGCTCATTATAAGGCATGGCGCAGGATTTGTAAAGAGCCGGGCCACCACAGGGGCTACTAGCACTCGCTCTTTTGTGGCCGCAACAGCACATACCACAAGTAGAGTGAACCAGCGATAGTGAGCACAAGCCCAGACGTCCATGGTACAGGCCCATCAAGGAATGTATTGTACGGCACACCGGTATGGAGAATGTGGTGGAAGAGTGTATACTTCACCATGTCGGCAACAGGATACGCAAGGATAGCGACGATGGCAATCCCCTGCTTGATCATACTCTGCTTAGAGTGGCGGCGAAGCGTGGTGTAGGCAAGATACATAGCCTGGGCAGCAAGATTGACACCAAAGACAAACGAGGCGGCCAGCGCCATCATATTAGACGTCGTATTAGAGTTAATGCCAGGCAGTGGCCCACTGCTTGAAGATATAACTGTATAGACGCGCCACGCCATGAAAATATCGATAAATGCCAAGTACGCAAGCGCTAGACTCGCCACCATCATCATTAAGCACATACCATGCCATCGTCGCCGATGCTGATGGTTCTTTGTCTGCACCGTCTGGGTAGTAACTGTTGTCTGTACTGTAGCCATATACACCTCCTTGGCATTGCAGTGGTGTTTGTATAGTGATAGTATACCACATTCTTATACACCAAGTGCTTTATCTGTCCAACGCTCACACGTCTACCTAGGTCACCCCACACTACCGCCCCGCCACCGCAAACAAAAAGCTCTCCACCGCATCCCACGGTGGTATGCCTGTCGTCTTCATGTCGGCATCAAGCTGAGCAGCCCGCTGGGTGAGGGTGCGAATATCAGCTGGCGCGACCTGCGTGGTGAGCGGCTTGGTTTTTTTGACGACGTAGGGGTGGAGCGAGAGCTCGCGCGCAATCTCTGCCTCCCCTGCCTCGCCATAGCATGCAATCGCCGCCAGCTGAGTCCACTGCACCCAAATAAGCGCTGCAGTTTGGTATGGGTCGTGGCTCAGACGTAGCTCATCCAGGGCAGCGCGCAAAGCTGGGCCTCGGCGCTCCACCGCGAGAGTTACAACATCAAAGACCGAGAACTCACGGGCCGGTGGCAGCACGGTGGCAATCACATCATCGGTAACAGTCTCGAGCTGAGCCAACGCGTCGATGGCGTGCGCCAGCTGCAGCTGGTCGATCGTCCCGCCATAGCCCTTTTCGTCCGGCACCAGAGCACGCTCTACCATGCTACGCAGCTGCGCTGGGCTCAGCGACACGCCGCGTCTACTAGCCAGCTGGCGCAGCCACCGCTCGGCGGCAGGGCGCTGGCGGTCGGTCAGTGGGTCTGCAGTGATAATAGTCGCAGCTTTGTGCAGTGCTTTGTATGTTTTGGTGCGCTTATCGAGCCCTGGCTCTACCAGCACAAGCGTCGTCTCGTCAGGAATATTATGCGCCCACTGGCCAAGCTGCTCCCAGAGGTCTGGGCGCTCAGACAGGCGTCGCAGCACAATGAGCCGCTGCACCGCAAAGAGCGACACACCACGCACCAACTCAGCCAAACCCGCGGCATCAAGCTGCTGAGTATCGACATGCTCTGCTGGCACTGGCGCGTGCTGAGTGATCTTCGCCAGCTCTTGCTCTGCTACGTAGCTATTCTTCCCCACAATGAGATAAAGCATCAGCTACTCCCCCACTTTCACCTGGCACACTGGGCAAATGTGTGTCCCGCGGCCTGCCACGCGAATCTTCATAATCTCTACGTCGGGGTGGCGCGGGCAGGGCTGCCCCTCACGCCGAAACACCTGCGCAAAGGCCAGGTAGCTCCCCTTCTTACCTTCAGCATCGACGTAATTGCGGTCGGTGCTACCGCCCTTGTCGATGCTGAGCTGTAACACCTGCCGAATATGGGCAAAGAGCGCGGCAAGCTGCTCATCATCCACCATACGCACCCGCGTGGCGGGGTGGAGCTGCGTCATCCATAGCGATTCATCGGCATAGATATTGCCCACGCCAGCGATGGTCGTTTGGTCGAGGATGGCTGCCTTGATGGTCGTGCCATTCCGCCGACGGATGCGCGTAATGAACTGCGCCGCCGTAGTATGCGGATCAAGCGGCTCGGGCCCGACTTTTTGCATAAAGGGCAGCTGCCCTAGCTCTGGTGTGGGGTAGAGCTTCATCCAGCCAAATTTGCGTAGGTCATTAAAGTATAAATGCGCGCCATCCGCAAAAGCCAGCGCTACCCGCGTTAAGCGGTCGGGTAGTTCGTGAAGAAAGCTATCGTTTGGGTGGCCGCCGCCCCAGCGCTCCTCACCAACAAAGAGCAGCTGGCCCGTCATCTTGAGGTGCACCACCAGCGTGTAGTTGGTGCTCAGGCGAATCAGCAGCACTTTAGCACGACGCTCCACTGCCGTGATCGTTGCACCATGGAGAAAGTGCGCCACCGCCGCAGGGTCGTTGGGAAAACTCTTGGGCGAGTCATACACCGTACTTGCCACAATCTGCTTTCCCACCACCAAGCGAGCTAAGCTCGCACGAATCGTCTCAACTTCAGGGAGCTCAGGCATGAGCACACTCCATTGCCCAGATCATCACCACAAAAAGCGAAAAATAAATCGCCTGACCCACTAGCATAATATAGCGATGCCACGACTTAGCGAAGAAATAGCAGCCAAGAACAATAGCCTGGCACACCAGAGCGCCGCTCGTTACCACCCGCACCACCGGATGAGTATCGCTCAGCAGGACAAGCGCCTCAATGATCGTTATAACCGGTATACAGCCCCAGGCTGCAATGTTGTGGATCAGGGTGCGCCGCTGGCTCACGCCAAATGGCACTAACCCCATTACACAAAAGTTAAGGCTCACGACAAGAAGGAGTAGCTGCACCGCTTGTGGCAATGCCGACTGCACAGCCCACAGCGCAAGGCTCAGGCCGGTCAGTGGCAAGAGGATCTTACCCGCAATCACCGTCCTCGTCCGCTGCTCAATATGCATACTGAGCGTCTTGCCAAGCTGCGGCGACACCATCCATAGTGTATAGACAAGCAACACAAGCAAACAACCAGCCATCAGCCCAAGCCACACGGATGTCATCACTCCCCCAGTAGCTCCTCAAGCTCAGCCATCGTGCGACTATTGGCTGTGTGGAGAATAGCACGCATGCCAGCAGCTTCAGCCCCAGAGCAGTTGTCCAGTCGGTCGTCGATCATCACACACCGGCCAGGCAGCACACCGAGCCGATCTGCTGCTAGTTCGAAGGCTTCGCGGCTTGGCTTGGCAACATGCTCGGCATATGAGAGCACCACCGCATCAAAGAGCTCACGCAGCTCGTCAGGAGCAAACAGCCGCTCGATCGTATCGCTCCCCACATTGCTCAGCAGACCGACCTTGATGGCTGGGTAGCGCTGGCGCAGCGTGTGAATCATGGCAATCAGCTCACTATTGCGCACATGCACCTGCTCGAGCAACGCTGCTATCTGAGCTGGCGTCTGCTCCGAGAGCCGCGCCACCTCTGTAATAAACTCTTGCCGCGAGATATAGCCATAGTCCGACTGCTTGTTAACATCTTCTAGCTCGGCCCGGCGATCCGGCGGGCACTGCGCCATCAGCACCTCGATGCTCCCACCATAGAGCACGCCAAAACAATCAAAAATTACTGCACGAATCATACGCTCGATTATATCATTGGCAGTGGGGTGTGGCTAGCATGAGCATCAGACAATCCGCGCAGAGTCATCGCACAATCGATATCTCAAAGTCATATTTATCCGCGTATAAGCTCCTCCCCCGCTTCTTCATTGGATGGAGTGTGAGGAGTTGTAATAAATTTTTTGGATCTCATGCAAGAGAACCATACTCTGGAGAGAGCTACCTGTCACGGTATTTCATAAGAGGGTGCGCAAAACCACAAAGGTTATGTAAGCTTCGAGAGCGAGCCATGTAGCGCCTTTTTATTGCGTCTTATCAAACATCGGTGCAAAGCCAGGGATCTGGTTGGCAAAGAGCGCATGGATCTTGGGTACATCGGCCTTCATCGAGCCGGGCGAGCCTTGGCAGCTCGATGTCCAGATGCGCGTCTTCGTCGTGCCGCTCTCCATTGTCTCGAAGGTGTAGAGCCGTCCAGCAGTAGCACACACCCCACGCACGTCGTCATCATCCACCGTGCGTGTATCTTGGATCTGCGCCTTGCTGAGGGCATACACGAGCTGCTCGTAGGCCTGCTGGTTGTTCTCAAACTCCTTGCGGTCAAGCTGCTTATCTAAGTAGCCCTGGTACACCGTATACGTCCGCTTATTGGGCGAAATCTCGATCTGGTACGAGCGGAAGGTCTCGTCTGCCACAATCGGCCCGCGCACTGTCCAGCGTACACTGTTGGTTGCATTATGCGCCACTACTTGGTCATAGAAGCTTTCGGTCGATTGCTGCGTATTGGTGTTATTCGACTCCTGGCGAGTCGCCACCATACGGATGACCGACGCCACCGCTGCCACCACCAACGAAATCACCAAGATAGTGACAATAATCGGAAAAACTTTTGGCCGCTCGCCTTTATACATGAGAGTACAATACCACAAAGCCTACGAAAACTCAATAGATCCGAGAGTATAATGCGGAAAAATCCCTGTGATTATGCCGCAAGATCGAAGCCAAAGTGCTCGGCGATAGATTGCTGCTGCTTGGTGTTTTGCGTGTTCTCGGGAGGTGGCGCTGCAGCGAGCTTTTGCTCTTGCATCTGCTGCATGAGCTGCATAGCAGGCTCCGACTGCTCAAGACGGCGACCCAGCTCGGCGAGGTTCTTATTCGTCTCACTCTCAATATTGCGATCAGAGAAAAAGCTCCCATAGCCACTAACAAAACGTGCGAGTGATGGGTCAGCTGCTGCAAGCGCATTATATGCAATATCATCATTTTTGATGCACAGCAAGAACTCCTCTGCTGCAACAGCTCGCACTGCTTCACGTGCTTTGTCGGTATTGAGAATATCACCATGTGTCCCGGTATATACCTGGTCTTTGCCCATCACGTACTCACCAGTGTCGCCCACACCAGCTTCCAGCACTCCTGTAGTAACGCGGGTTTCTATGCGCTGTTTGAGGTCACCATTGTCCGTATCAAGATGCTTGTTAATGCCAAGCTTTTCAAACTGCTGCAGCACCTTGGTCTCGGTCTTGCGTGTTTGATTGTCGAGCTTCCCCTTCTGGTTGACATGGATCGAGTCGCCCAAGCCGTCAATCACATCAAGCGCCGCAAGCCGCGAGTCACCCTCCCCAGCCAAACGATCGGCTGTTGATGCATCAAGCTGATTATACACCTTGCGCGCACTCGTCCGGCGGCCATTTAATATGTGATCGCCTTCATCCTCAGGAGTAAGTGGCTCATACTGCCCATCCGGCAAAACACTATCCTTCTCTGCTTCGTCAGGTTCGCCAGTCTTACTCACATCCCAGTAGAAGCGATTTGTCGCCATCTCATCAGGGTTCTCTTGTCTGTTTTGGGGAGAACCATAGAGCGCACCCACCTGCGCGGCAAGGTCATCCATCCGCGGGTCGCTATTCTTTGGCGTAGTGGCGTTATCTGTTTTGTCGAAGGTAGTGCCGCTGGGCGCGCTGTTACCACCAAGGCCAGCGTAGAGACTATTAACGGCAGCTTCATTTTCGGCTTGTTGCTGCGTGGCTGTTTTGTCATATCCTTTGCGGCGCTGCTCCATCTCGAGCACCCGTAACTGATCTGGGCTCAAATCTCTACCGTTTGGTGGCATTAAGGTCATAAGGGGTATCTCCGTGAGTGTGTTGTTATTAGTTTGTTACACAATAGAACCTCCAGCAAGAAAAGTCAAGCCAGCTGCCTATATAGATCCGTTTCTCCTCTTTATATTTGTATATAATCGACAAAAAGAAGTATATAGATGTAGAAAATTAGTGACTTTGCCCGCGCGCCGCACCTACGCTGCGCGAACAAGCGCATTATCACCTTGTGGCAGGTCACTACTACCCACGTCTGCTCCGTCTGGTGCAGCACTAATCTGGTTCCAGTCTTCTAAATATGGTGCCACCGTGCGGTCACCACCCTCAATCGGTGTTTCAACCGCCGTAACCAAAGGTGACTTCCCTTCATAACAGTCAATAAGGTATTGCATTGTTCCCTGCTCACTCGCTGTCATCACAACTATCCGAGCCGTTGCATCATCTGGCACAAGACCAATCGCGCCAAATGCACCACGAGTCAATTGCCATACATGGGTTGCCTGCCTTATCAACGGCTCGCCAGCCGCATCACAGCTCACCACTCGCCAATCGGCCGGATCCATCGAGCCAAATGCATAATGCTTCAGGGCAACCATATTACCCGCTGGGTCATACAAAAAGTCATACGTTGGCTCCTGTGGCTCTTCTATCTCGTGCAGTATGCTCAGTCGGGCACTAAGTTGGGCACTAATCTCCTTGCGCTTTTTGTCGTCTTCCATCGGGGGTAAATTTGCCAACTGGTACGCACATGTTTCCTTTTCCCGTTGCACCTCCGCTGCAAATAGCTGACGCGCCACTCCTTCGATCGCCGATCGCCGCTCCATCTCCGCTTCAGTCAGGGGCTGCAGCTCACCACTCGCCTGGGCTGCTTCGATGATAGCACTGCGCATGGTGTGGTAGCTGGTGGGATGTTGCTCAGGGGCGTAGCGGTCTGCGCTATCGACATACGCTGGTAGCTCATTTGGGTTGGGCAGCTCAAGGCCACTACATGCTCCACCACGAGGAAATGATGAATATACTGCTTCGCTTTGTGCCATGCCTAACCTCTATTCTGTCTTGCTTGTGATGGCCCAGATTATACACCGCTGTAGGCGGTTTGTCCAGAGGTCGACCTCTGTTCGGTTGGTGTTCTTACACCGCTCCCCAATGCTCACCAATCGAGACATCGACTTTGAGCTTAACGCCAAGCTGCGGATAAATATGCTCCATTGTCTCGCGCAGGATGTGGCTCACCTGCTCGGCATGGGCGCGCGGGCACTCTACCATAATGCTATCGTGGATCTGCACCACCTGCCAACCGAGTGGCTGGCCATCGCCGTCGGCTAGCTGCTCTCCAGCCTGGGCCAGCTTGTCTTCCACCGCCAGCATGGCGAGCTTCATGAGGTCGGCCTCGGTACCTTGGATCGGCATATTGGCAGCCGCTCGCTCGGCAGCGCTGCGCACTGCAAAGTTGCGCGATGCAACATCCGGCGTCCAGCGGCGGCGACCAAACAGCGTCTGGACAAAGCCCGCATCATGCGCTTGCTGGATAGTCTGCGCCATATAGGCTTTAAGCTTCGGCCGAAGGCGATAATACTCATCAATAAAGTGCTGCGCTTCGTCATAGCTCATATGGGCTGCAGCAGCCAAGCCATGCTGGCTCATCCCATAGAGCACGCCAAAGTTCACCACCTTGGCCCGGCGGCGCTGCTCCTTCGTCACGACGTCGAGCGGCACGCCATAGACCTGCGCGGCGGTGTTGGCATGGATGTCGATATCGGTATTAAAATCGCGAATCATCGCCTCCTCCCCCGACAGCACCGCCGCCAGGCGCAGCTCAAACTGCGAATAGTCGGCATTGACAAACACATTGCCCGGCGCTGGCACAAAGGCATCGCGAACGTGCCGCCCCAGTTCACTGCGAATGGGGATGTTTTGCAAATTTGGGTCGGTACTACTGAGCCGGCCCGTCGCCACCACATCTTGGTTGAAGGTGGTATGGATATAGCCCGCGTCGTCAGTCAGCTGCGGCAAGGCCTGGACATACGTATTTTGCAGCTTGGTCAGCTCGCGGTAGCGCTCCACTAGCCCAATAATCGGGTGATGCGGCCGGAGCTTATCCAGCTCCTTCTGGCTCGTCGAGTAACCCGTCTTGCCCTTCTTAATGCCCGCTGTTGGCAGCTGAAGCTTGACGAAGAGCGCCTCGGCTAGCTGGGCCGGGCTGCCAATATTCAGCTCATACCCCACCATGCCATAAATCTGCTGCTGCAACTCGGCGATCTCACTACTCAAGGTGCGCTGCATCGCCGCAAGCGTGCGGCTATCAAGCCGGATACCGCGCCACTCCATCCGCGCCAGCACAGGGATGAGCGGAAAGTCCATCGTCCGTGCCACCCGGGCAAGCTCGGGCAGCGCATCAAGCGCCTGAGTTTGCTCATCGTATACCGCCCACAGCGCACTAATAGCAAGACGTGGGTCATCAAGCGACTCCAGCCCCGCGAGATCAGCCAGCGCCCGCGACGTGCGCAGGGGATTAAGCAAAAACGACCCCTGGGCAGTATCATGCTTCACGACTGGCAACTGCCGCACGCCACGAGCCAGTAAGCGGCGTAATAATTCCTTGGTGCGGTGCCCAACGATCGGCACATGCGGAATAACATCAATCGCATCGCGCCAACTCAGGCGAGCTGCCTTACCTCGCTCGTGGCTCACCCAGACGCCGCCCTCGACCGGCCAGACCAGCAGCTCCTGGGCCATCAAAAAGAGCGCCTTAGCCTGGTGAGCAGGCAACTCAGTCGCATACTGCACTACTGGTGCATCAGGCGACTGAGTGCTCTCTGTCGCTTGCATCTGCGGCGGCAAGTGGCGCAGCAAACTACGAAATTCCAGCCGCTGCAACATCGCCCGCACCGCCGCTGGGTCGCAGTTATCCATTGCCATCGCTGCTCGGTCAAGCGTCACTGGTGCATTGGTATACAGCCGGGCTAGCTCGCGGCTCATATAAGCCGACTCTTTGCCCTGCTCCAGCTTGCGCCGCAAGGTATCCTTGACCTGCCAGAGGTTGTCGTAGAGGTTGTCGAGCGTGTCGAATTGCTGCAGCAGCTTAACCGCCGTCTTCTCCCCCACCCCCGGCACACCGGGGATATTATCCGACGCATCTCCCTTGAGGCTCTTGAAGTCGAGGAACTGGCCAATCCGAATACCATAGCGCTGCTCAAAGGCAGCGATGTCGAATTTGTCGATATTGGTCAAGCCTTTTTTGAGGGCATAGAGGTAGGTATTTTGGTCGAGTATTTGCAAGGCGTCAAGATCGCTCGTTATAAGATACGTCTCAATATCCCCCTCCTGCTCAGCCTGGGCGTCGAGCGTCGCCATAATATCGTCTGCCTCATAATCATCAAACTCATACAGCGGCCAACCAAACGCCTGCAAAAGCTCGTGGAGTAGCGGTATCTGGGCGTAAAAATCTGGCGGAGCCGGCTTACGACCAGCCTTGTATTGGTCGTAAATAGCAAGACGGCGGCGAATATTCGTCTTCGGCTTATCCCACGCCACGCACACATAGTCTGGCTGGAGGCGCTTGATCAGCTCTAAGCTCAGCGCCGCAAAGCCATACACCCCGCCAGTTGGCGTCCCATCAGCCGTCGAAAGGTTGGGCATGGCATAGTACCCACGGTAGAACACACTTTTGCCATCGATAATCACTAGGCGCTTCATCATAGTTCTAGTATAGCATTGGTGCTGTGCCAAAGCGTATCACAAACACCCTCTGCTCCCTGCCCTCCAGCTACGGCGTAGGCTGAGCGCGGTGGCGACGGCGACGCCACCACCATACTAGCCAGCCAGCTAGTGCGATAAGCAGTAAACATAGGCTTATCAGCAGTGCCGGCACAAAGTTGCTCATCAGCTCAGCCAGCGGACCCTGGGCAGTAAACGCACCCTTTTTCTTCTTCACCGTCATCCGTTTGGTACCCGGCTTTTTATCTTTCTTGTCGTCCTTTTTCTCTGGTGGAGTAGCCGGTGGTTTTTCGCCAGTAGCTGGAGTACCACTTTGGTATATCTTGACATAGTCGATAAGGAAGGTTTGGTTGGCAAACTTCTTTGATGAATCGGGTGGGTGCTCCTCACTCTTCCACTCCACATAATCGTTGAGAATAACATACCACGTATCGTCAAAGACCTGCCTAAATTGATTCGCATCCATGCCCATTTTTGCTGGTTTTTCTGCTGGAACTCGAGCGGTTGGATGACTCTTCTCGTCGCCCGCTCGATAGTTATACACCAGCACCGGCTGGTTATCAACGAAGAATTTGACCGTCTCACCATCGTATTCCGTCGCCCAGACATGCCAGTTGTTCGCCAACGTCACTGGGGACGGTATGAGGTTCTCTCGGCTATGTCCTAACCCCTTCGTCTTCCATATCTGTGATGACGGGCTGTGGTAGCAGCGAATATGCGTCGTCGACCATGTGTAGGTCGGCGTCCATGAATACCACTCTAGCATGTCGAGCTCACCATAGGGGTCATTCGCTTGCTTGTTATTGCTGCAGTTGGCAAGTGTCACACTATTGCGTAGCCAAATAGCTGGGCGCGTCCCATTCTCGCCATTCCAATTAATCTTCGCTCGCACCTCGACGCGGAATGGTTTATGCCCATCGAGCACCCGACCCGACTCCACTCGCCCACTCTGGTAGCGTGTCATCTTGCCAGACGGGCACGGCTCTTGGCTGGCGTTGCTATCGCCCAGTGGCTCAGCCACACTCGACACACAGTGACGCCGGGTGGTAATCTGCAAAGAACCGTTAGTTACCGCAACATTATTGGCGCTATATGCCAAATGCTCCTTGCCATAATTATCTTTATTTTGCTGAAGAACCTTCCAATTCGACAGTGGTGCCGTAAACTCCTCGTTATACACCATCTGCCATTGCTGCGCCTGGGCAGCCCCACCAAATATCACCGACACAGCACCCGCAACAAGGATACTCACTACTCCATACATCAGCCCACCTTGTCGCTGCACTCCTATCTCCTCAGTCTGCACTATCCGCGCTTATATACGTTATTATATAAGTGTACACGTTTTGTCGGATTTTTCAATTATTATAGCATAAGTATTACTACACTGAAACGCTACGCTAACGCCTTTCCATCGCCTTGGCTGCTCTGCACCCTTCGTGCTAATTCTTGTGCAACCTTTCGCCGGGCACGCGCTCGATCAACATTGTCTGCTCCACCAACAACATCATCTGTATCTGGCTGATGTTTTGTGATGTCCGCCATATGCGCCGCAAGGCATTCAGCCTGCACTGGGCAACTGCCGCATATTGTTTTCCCTTTTTCAATATTTCCCCAATGCTCCCGCTTTCTTCCATCGAGGTCAATAAAGTACTGTTCATCCTCGAGGCTGCAGGCAGCTTGTCCAATCCATACTGATCGAGGGGCTGGCTTATATCCGCCGCGAATCAGCCGCTCAGTATATACCGCAGGGCTTACGCCATTCTTTATCTGTTCTCGCATTGCCAGCGTGGCAGGGGTCGGCTTTCTTGGTTGTTCACGCGTCATAAGTTTTTTCTCTTTTGCTATACAAAACGTTGGCTTCTGCATTATTCCACACCACTGTTATTTTGCCAAGCATAAGCAGAGTAGTGCGCTGCTTATCACCCTACCCCCATTGCTCAGCGCCGCCGAGCCCGCCGCTGCTTGGGTTTGGGCATGCCCCACTGCTGGCGGTCGGCTTGGGTTGTGCCGCCACGGACATCACCAGCAGCGATAATACGTTGGTACCCCTGCAGCGCAAAGAACAAGCACTCGGCCGCTACTGGGCACTCAGCACAGTCCTCACGCTGCTCGGGCTCTATCCGCTGCTTCGTCTCAGCATCAATACACAGCGCCAAGCGAGCAAAAGTCTGCGACGCGGGAATATATCCAATATGTCGCCGCTCGGCCATACACTGCTCCGCCCAGGCAATCCGCGCCCGAGGCGTGTCATTAGCATAAACAGCATGATGCATAGCGCTCGTGAGTGTGGTGGACTGGCTCGGGAGATCCGCCGGTGCGGATTGGTCCGTTAGTTGCTCGCGCTGCTTCGCTGTGAGGCCAGCACAGATCCCAACCGACACGCCTTCTCTCACTGCATATGCTGCACACACATCAATCACCACACAGCCAATGCAGCGCCGTAGCGCCAGTGCCGTGTCTTCTGGTTTACCACTAAAATATTCTTCGCTCGTGGCGGGGCTGCACGCAGCCTTATGCATCCAGTCCTTTGGCAGCGGTGCGTCTCCCCGTTGCCGCGTCAATATACCAAGCCAAAACAACCGCGACGGCGGGTCGCTCGGTGCATAGCGTCGGGGTTGCTCTGGTAATGATGATACCGCTGGCCGCTCTTTCATACTATTTTTATTGTATCATTCACTGCACCGACAACCATAAGCGTCATTATCTGCTATACTAGAGATATGAATCATCCATCTCACCCGACGACAATCCTTGCCTTCGTTGGCCTCTCAGGCGCAGGCAAGAGCGAAGCGGTCAACCACGTCGCACGCCTTGGCATCCCCAAGGTTTACGCTGGTGGCATACTCTACGACGAAATGCGCCGCCGCGGCATCGCCATCACCCCGCAGTCGCAAGCCGAATTTCGCAAAGCCTGGCGCGAAGAGGCTGGCAAAGACATCATCATCCGCACTGCTGCCGAGCAAATGCAGCGCCTCGCCGCCGCTGGGCAGCGCCACATCCTCTTCGACGGCCTCTACTCCTGGACAGAGTACAAATACCTCACCCACCACTTCCCGGGTGAGCTCGTTGTTGCCGCCATCGTGGCACCCAAGCAGCTCCGCCACCGCCGCCTTGCTCAGCGGCCCGAGCGGCCCTTTACTGCACAGGAAGCGATCGCCCGCGACTGGTCGGAGATTGAGGATATTGAGAAGGGTGGCCCCATCGCCATTGCCGACCACTTCATCTCCAACAGCCACAATCTCACCGAGCTCCACCAGCAGGTCGACGCTCTCTGCCGCGAGATTGGTTGGATGTAAAATACCCCGGTGGGGTATATAAATCATCAGTAGATTGACACAATGCCCTTCCCCTGCTATAATTCTCCCACAGATTATTTGTGCGTTACATATATGCACAATACGATAACAATCAATACGAGGAATATATGAACAACCAGCCAACACCCCAGCAACCTGCTGCACCGCAGCCGCAGCCAGCCGTGCAACCACAACCGGTGGCCCAGCCGCAGCCGCAGCCGCAGCCGCAACAGACATATCAATATCAACAACCCTACCAGCAGCCAGTTGCACCAGTGCCACAGCCAGCTGTTCAGCCACAGCCAACACCATATGCCTATCCCGTTCGTTATGATAACCCTGGTGAGACACTGGGTGTCATTGGATGCGTCTTGAGCTTCTTTGGTATCTCTATCGGTGGTATTCTCCTTGGCATTATTTCGCGCAATAAGTCTAAGGAAGCCGGTATGTCTACAACGTGGGGTAACGTTAGTCTGGGCTGGGGCATCTTTGGGTCAGTCTGCTGGTGTCTTATCTGGCTTTTCTGGATACTTGTGTTTGTTGGTGTATTGTCCAAACCATCTTGGTGGTACTATTATTACTACTAAGCCACTTACTTCGATATAAAAATACCCAGCATACTACTGGGTATTTTTATGTAAAGTATTTTGGGAGTACCTTCTGTATTTTTAGGGCTTTCGTATTCACCCCTCTACAATCATGATCTCTATTTCTCGGTAGCGATAGTAGGAGTGAGGTTTGTGCCCTCACAGCAAAGTAAATAGCCATTATTATACAGAAGCTTCACCAAAAAACCATACAGTAACGACTTTTGCAAGCAATTTATCCAAAAAATCGACATACATACTGTATGCCGATTATTCTCGTGCACTATCCCCTACTGCTGCAAATACTCGTACAGCTTCTTGGCGTCCTTGTGCTTGCGCAGCTTGGCCAGGGCCTTGGCCTCAATCTGACGAATACGCTCACGCGTCACGGCAAACTCCTGCCCAACTTCCTCCAGCGTGTGGCTCTTGCCATTCTCCAGGCCAAAGCGCATTTTAATAATCTTCTGCTCACGGTCACTCAAGGTCGAGAGGATGTCTTGCACCTGCTCCTTGAGAAGCTGGTTGGAGGCCGACTCTTCAGGACTGACCGTATCTTCGTCCTCGATAAAGTCCCCCAGCACCGACTCCTCCGAGTCATCGCCATCGCGCCCCACACCAGCGTCTAAGCTGCTAATGTCTTGCTTGATCTTCATCACATATTCGACCTTATCCGGTTCCATATCGAGCTCTTTGGCAAGCTCGGTAATGGTTGGCTCGCGGTTCAGGTCTTGAGTGAGGCGGCGCTGAGTGCGCAGCAGCTTATTAATCGTCTCCACCATGTGGACAGGAATGCGAATAGTGCGCGCTTGGTCGGCAATCGCACGGGTAATCGCCTGGCGAATCCACCAGGTGGCATAGGTGCTAAACTTAAAGCCTTTATCTGGGTCAAACTTCTCCACCGCTCGCAGCAGCCCAGTGTGTCCTTCTTGGATAAGATCGAGAAAATCGAGGCCACGACCACTATACCGCTTGGCAATGCTTACCACCAGGCGCATATTAGCCTCGGCCATTTTGTCTTTGGCGCGCTTATCGCCCTGCTTAATCCGGTAGGCTAGGTCTACCTCTTCGTCAGCACTCAGCAGCGGGATCTTACCAATCTCGCGCAGGTGCAGCCGCACCGAGTCGTCGCTAATATCATCAAAGTATTGGTTGCTGTTGAGAATCTCCTCCGGCGTATCTTCTTCCTCAAGTGCCGCGAGGTCGGGCTCCATATCGTCGACGGCTGGATCCATCATCGGTGGCTGGGCATCGGGTGGCGCTGCCTGAGCTGTGGTTGCTGGTTTTTTTTGCTTGGTATCCTTATCGTCGGTTGCCACGCGCTATCTCCTTGATTAATTGGTTCAGTTGCTCGCGCAAAGCGGCGGCGGCAGTCGTATCGCCGCTCTCTTCTGCTTGGCGCAGTTGGGTGGTGAGATGATGTTTGTGTTGCTGCTTGTGTTCGGTTTCGATTTGCCGCAAAAGCCGGGCGGTCTCGTAGTAGCGATCGGTCTCGCTCCACGCACCATACCGAGCGTCGGCACGTACCCGCACCATTGTAATATACTCGTCAAAATTTTGCAATGCTGGCGGCGTGGTGGTGAGAGGCTGTGAGTGGTGCGCTGCATAGTACTGAGCCAAAGCCTGGCGCGCCTCCCCCGCAAAGAGCTGTGAGTCAACTCGCCCAAACAATTCCTGGCTCGGCCCATCGAGCATCGCCAGTGCAAGCGCATCATCTTGTGAGAGATAGCGATTGCGTGGCGCGGCCGCTGTCGCCTTAATGGCCTTGCGGATGGGTGCGGACGGTGCCGTTTGCTGTGCCTTGGTCTGAACGGCCTGGACACTCGAGCCAACTGCCTGAGCAATCTGCCGCTGGTAGTGCTCACGCTCGACCGGGTCACCCAAACGATTAACAAGTGCCAGCCCAACCGTCGTAAACTGCCGCTTACCTGCTGCTGTGGTAAGATCAAGCTGCTGCCGATACTGCGCCAGGAGCCAATCCACTGCTGGCTGAGCCGCCGCTATCGCCTGCTGCCAGGCCGCTACCCCCTGCTGCTGGATAAGTTCATCAGGGTCTTTTACCTCTGCCGGCAGCGACACCACCTTTAGCTCCACCCCCGCCTGGGCGGCCAAACCAATCGCTCGCTCTGTGGCGGCCCGCCCAGCGTTATCACCATCAAAACTCAGCCGAATATCGCCCGCCAGCCGCTTGAGCGCCCGAATATGCTGCTCCGTCATAGCAGTGCCCGCCGTCGCCACCACTGCTGCTTCGCCCGCCTGATGGCTGCTGATCACATCCATATTGCCCTCGACAATCACCGCATAACCCTGGGCCCGAATCGCCTGCTTAGCCTGCATCAAGCCAAAGACATGCCGGCCTTTATCATAGAGCAGTGTCTGGGGCGTATTGAGGTATTTTGGTGCATTGGGCACATCAGTAATCAAGCGCGCTGTAAAACCAATCACCTGCCCACTCGCATCCATCAACGGCACCATCATCCGCCCGCGAAAAAGGTCACCATCGTAGCGGTTCACCAGGCCCGCCTCACGCAGCTCCGCCAGCGAAAAGCCTTTTTTCTTAAGATACGTTACCAGCGCATGACCATCGCGCGGCGCATAGCCAATCTGAAACTGCTGGACAATCGCCTTGCTCAGCCGCCGCGTCCGAAACACATAGACCAGTGCATCCTGACTCCGCACCAAACAATGCTGATAAAAATTCGCCGCTAGTCGATGTGCCTCAAGCAGCCGCTGCTTGCGCCGCGCCAGGTCGCGGTTACCCTTCTGCTCATACAGCGAGAGATCCACCCCCGCCTTGCGCGCGAGTAGTTCCAGCGCCTGGCGAAAGTCTAGCCCCTCTACTTCCATAATAAAACTAAAGACATCGCCGCCTCGCCCGCTACTAAAATCATGCCAAATATTCTTCTCCGGGCTCACAAAAAAGCTCGGCGTCCGCTCACTGGTAAAGGGGCTCAAACCTTTGTAACTCCGCCCCGCCCGCTTGAGCTGCACATACTCGCCCACCACATCCTCTATATTCAAGCGCGCCCGCACCTCTTCTTTGGCATCCATAGGTATAGTATAGCGCATTGAGTATAGACCAATCGAACCGCACCTATCGCCTATCTAATCGTTCTCTCCTCCCATGAAAGCTACTCCACCCACACGACCGATCGTATACAGTAACAAACCAAAACAGAGACTAATTTTTATATAGTATATAGGGGTATAGAGTATATAGGCTAGAGGGGTATACACTATACATAGTTCATCTATCCGACCTCTGTTATAGATTATCCTCTTTACCTCTGTTAGTGGTTGTGTTTAAATGGTATTATAGTAACTATGAATCCACAGCAACCATACACTCCCCAACCGAATGGTTCGGCACCGCAGCCCGAGCAACAGCCCCCGCAGCCCAATGCGCCGGCAGCTGCTCCGTATGTCCCCTACTATGCTACCCAGGCGACGTCACACGGTGCGCAGGATTATGGCTATGGTGCATATAATCCGGCAACGCAGAGCCAGCCAACTCAGCCACCGTATCAAGAGCAGCCCACTCCTTCATCACCGCAGCCCCAAGCTGCTACCTACCAGCCGTATCAGCCACCACACGACCAACCAGCCGCTAGCTACGGCACAGGCCAGTCATACCACTATGCGCCGCAGCCCGAGCAACAGCCACCAGCTACGACACCCCAACCAATTAACCAACCCAGTTCACACACTAGCGCAGACCAATCACAGAGCTATGCGAGCGCCTACCCAAGCCCTAGTCAACCCACTGCGCAACCCTACCAGCCACAAGCAGGCGGCTACACTGGCCAGGCGTATGCCAATCCACAGCAACCACTCGGCGCCACTGCCATGGCTGCTACCGGCGCAGAAGACCTTGGTGCAGCAAGCGAGCCAGACACCTCCTTCCCGGTAGATTACCTCAACGAGATTGCACCCAAGCAGCAGCCAGTACAGATTAACCGCTTTGCGGTGTTTGGCCTGATCGGTGGCGTACTCTTGCTCGCTTTTGCCATTATCATGATGATGGTCAACAGCCAGCCCAACTACACCAAGCAAGCCCAAAGCACCCTAGCCCGCATCGAGACACTGCAAGCAGCCACCAAGGAGCAGCAATCACGCCTGACAGAAAATGAGCTCTCAAGCATGAACACCACACTCACTACCTCGCTTGGTAGCATGGGGACAGAACTCAAGTCGTCGCTCAAGGATGCGAAGATCAAGACTGAGCTAGTCGGCGATGCCAAAAAGACCGAAAAAGCCTACTCCGACAAACTCTCCAAAACGCTCGAAGATGCTTACCTGACTGGCTCGCTCGACCGCGTCTATGCACGCGAGATGAGCTACCAGCTGTCCATCCTCAAGAGCTACCTCCAGAAGCTCAAAACAGCCAGTGGCAACCGCAAAGCCATCGCCGACTACGTCGCCACCAACAGCAAGACGCTCGACGCCGCCACCAAGTCGTTTAGTAACTTTACCTCGACGAAGTAGCAACGCACCTGCCCTGCTGACGAAGCCCGCCTCTGTGGCGGGCTTTTGTTAATCGCTGCACTATAAAACAAACATCTGCTTATATATGGCTGTATGGCGTATTCCCAGGAGTTTTCCTCCGCATGAGGTGGTAAACATAAGGTGTCAGATGTTTATCACATAATAAATAGAAAAACGCCCACACCGTGAGCACTCCTATACCGATGATTCTCCTCAAAAAACGAGCACGCTACTCCGTCACCAGCCGGTAGCTAAGCCGCGCCAGGTCAATCACCTCATCATCGCTCAACTGGCCACTGCAAATAACAGTAATCCAATGCTTTTTATTGAGGTGGTAACCTGGCTGGACCGACTCATACCGCTCACGCAGGGTGAGGGCTAGCTGCGGGTCGCACTTGAGGCTCACCCTTAGTGGCTGCGACCCTTCGGCAATAAGCGCAAACATCTTCTCCTGCCGGCCAGGCACATCCTTGTGTCCTACCTTGTACACCGCGATATCGTCCCCAAAGGGATAGTCGAGCCACGCTCCGGGCAGGCTGAGCAAAAATTCTTCAAGCTGCTTGTGTGTCATAGCACTATGATACTACAACCACTTATGCCGCACAAAATACCCCACCATCGCTAGCGGTATGAGAACGATCAGGCCGATCATCAGCCAGAAGGCGACATCACTGCGAAACGGCAACTGCACGAAGTTCATCCCGCCGAGGCCCGTCAAAAACGAGACCGGCATAAAGACGGTAGCAACCAAGGTCAGGCGCTTCATCACATCGTTCATACGGTTAGATACCACCGAGAGATACATATCGAGCGCGCTGGTGAGGAGGTCACGCATTGTATCAATAAGCTCGTGAACGCGCCAGGCGTAGTCGTAACTATCACGCACATACACCGCGCATTTTTTATCAAACAAGACATAGCGACCGTTACTGAGACCATTGAGCACATTCATCAAAGGGAGCACCACCTTGCGCAGGTCGGCCAACTGACGCTTGTAGACAAAAAGCTGCTGGAGCTGCCGATTATCTGGAGTGCGAATCATCGTATCCTCCAGCTGGTCAGTCACATCGTCGATATGATTAAGCAGCGGCATAAATTGCTCAATAGAAAACTGGGCAATAGTAGCTAGAATAAGCGATGGCGTCGTGTGACTGGGTCGCAGCGCGGTAATGCGCTGAATCAGCTCATCGTCCAGCTCGCCCTGGTGCAGCGTAATAATCTCGGTTTTACTGAGCAAAATGGTAATGGTATGGTACTTCACATTGTGCCGACTAACGTATGGTATATCCAACGTCAACAGTAGCCACGCCTCCCCTTCTATCGCCTGCGGCAGCCAGCGATGCTCACGCACCATGCGGGCCTGCAACTCAGGCAGGCACAGTTCGCTTAGCAGCGCCCGTCGCTGCTCAATTGTGTCAATCGTAATATCGCGCCACAGCTCGGGCATTACAGAGCAACCTTTTGCAAATAATAGCGCAGCTCCATAATACTACCACGAATATCCTCCAGCGCGCGGTGGTCTTCTGGCTTGGCAAATTTCTTGCCGTATTTGCCCTCCATCACCACCTTCCAGGCGCTCACATCGAGCATGCGGTAGTGCAAACGCTGTGCCAGCTGCGGCCACCAGTGGTCGATAAAGCGGCGATCTTGGTGGATGGAGTTCCCCGCCAGCAATATCCGCCCCTCGCCAGCACACTGCTCATCGCAAAACGCCAGCAGTTCTTGCTCAATTACCGCCAGCGGCTTGCCCTGAGCATTCTGCTCCTCGAGCCCACGCCGCGCCGCCGGGTGCTGATCCCAAAAGCTGGCGTTGCCATCGAGGAGGCGCGTGAGCTTAGCTGCATCATGGCGCACTACCCCTTCGTACGTTGCAATCTCGGCAAAAGTCCAGTCCGTCACAATTGCCGCTACCTCTAGTATTTCATCCGCAGTAGGGTCCAGCCCCGTCATCTCAAGGTCTACCCACAAAATCCGTTTTGGTTTGAAGCTTGGTTTCATGCTTCTAGTATACTACATGTCCACCACATAGCGCTCATCCTTAGCTATTACCATTATAAGCATAAGCTTTACTGACGTGCAAGTTGGTGTACTACTTTTTTGTTCAGGTGTCTTTGCTTTCCTTCTTGCTCCGTATTTTAGGACGTAATTATGCGGTAAATCATCTCCCCTACCCCTGTTATTTCCGAATGGTTCGTTATTGTGTTCAGGCTACGTAGATGTTTGGGTAGTGTGCAAATTTATTATTCACCATAGAAAAACCACACCCTGGGTGGGTGTGGTTGATCGCTCTGAGGCTTCTCGCCTGCTTAGTCTTTTTTCTTGTCCAAGCGGTCGAGCTTGAGAAAGTGGATGATCAGGTAGATGACGAATGCTGTGGCAATCAAGGTGATCAGCGAGCTCACGAAGGCTCCCCACGCGAAGTCGGCACTGCGCCCAGCAATTTCGATGTGCGTGCTGGCAGCCTCGAGGCCCTTCTGCGACCCCACGATGAATTGCACCACCGGGCTAATAAAGCCTTGGACTAATTTTTTGACCGTGTCGCCGGCGGCGGTACCAATCGCCAAACCAACAGCCAGGCCCACCACGCCCTGCTCACGGATGAAGTCGGCAAAACCGCCGAGGTGGCTGTTCTTCATCTTCTGCTCCATCGCTTGGGCAGCAGCTGCAGCCTCTTGAGCAGCCTTGCGTGGGGTGCGGCGTGCAGCAGGCTTCTTTGCAGCAGCTGCTTTGGTTTTGGTTGTTGTTCGTTCTGCCATAGGTTCTCCTTATTAACCATTGTTTATTCAAATTATAGCATATTCTGCATTAATTGCTAGCGCTCTTGTGTTGGTGGTGTTCTATGGCGCGAGGACTTCGCTAACCTCTCCTTAATCTTCTTTTTGTCTCGCTCGGCAGCTGCAATCTTCTTTATGAGCGTCTTCCTAAACCCACGCGACAGCACTGGCTCACGCGTCAGCACCCGTCCTATGCTCGCTAAGAAATTATCATTATTAGGCGGTAATTCAAACATTCCATTATACTCTTCTACAGCTTCGGATGCCTTCTTGGGGTCACTCTCAACTTTTGCAATCTTGCGTAGTAGATCCCCTTTGAAGAACCGACTTTCCGAAGTGTCATCGGGCAGCAGGCTTGCTTTGATTACATCCGCCAAGGCTAGGGCGCTCTCTCCCATATGTCGCGCAACGAGCTGTGAGCACAGTGATTTTGCATGCTCAAGCTTGTTGCGTGGGTCGATGTCTGGGTAGATACCAGCAAATTGATCAATAATATCCTCACTCGCAGCAACTGGATCGGGGTTATTGCCAAGTGTATTAATAATCACATTATGGTACAGGCGCAGCATTTCGCGGCCCGGCACTGATGGCATGGTAATGAGCTGCAGCTGGCTATGGAGCAGATACTCATACTCATCGTCGTCTCGATGGCGGCTATCTTTGTCAAAGCTTAGCCAGAACCGATCTCTTATGAACTTTTGGCGCTTACCTGGATCGTCTATATCGATTTTTCGTAATAATTCACTAGTCTGCAAGGTATTAATCGCGCGCAGCTCACCACGCCATAATTGGTCAAGCGGGTCTTCACCACCAACCGCCTTGGTCGTTTCTTGGTAAAACTCCTTGGTTGCAACATCGAGCAAAAACGAGCGCTTACTGCCACTCGTGCGGTCAAACAACATAACCACTGCGTGTTGGTTAACATACCCAACGTAATGCTCCACCCCTATTTGATCCAGGCACTCCGATGCCACAATGGTATAGCCATAGCAATTAGCCTTCTCGCGTTGCGTAAGGAGTTCTGCAGTCAACAGTGGTGTTGCTTCATCCATGTCTTCGAATTCAAGTGTCTGCCGCACCAAGTGACCCACAAGAATAGCTGCTTCAATCGCGTCATCAAATGTCAGCGGCGACTGCTCGTATGCCGTGCCGATGATCTTGAGCTGAGTAGAATCGGGCAAACGCTGGCGGCCAATCTCGGGATTGCTCTCCGCTATACCACGTCTTGGTGTCTTGAGCCCTGCCATCAGCAACTCATCTAAGATAGATGGATTGGTATGTGGCGTACGCTCACCCACTACAACCGCTCCGGCGCTTCGATACCGAGCAGAGTAAGGCCAGCAGCCAGGGTGTCGCGGTAGCGCTGCACTAGGGCGAGGCGCTCGGCCTGGCGCGGGCTGCCAACGACGCGGTTTTTCTCGTAGAAGCGGTTAAATTCTTGGGCAAGCTCATAGAGGTAGTGGCAGATGCCATGCACAAGATACTCGCGGGCAGCCTTCTCGACAACCTCTGGATATTCGCTCAGCTTGCGCAGGAGGAGGCGCTCATCATCAGTGCAATCGGTTGGCTCGACAGGCTCGGCACTCGCCTTGGCCAGGATGCTGCAGGCCCGAGCGTGAGCGTATTGAATGTAGGGGCCAGAATTACCCTGCAGGCTCACCGTCTCATCCATATCAAAGGCGATATCATTGCCCATACGATACTTCGCAAAGGCGTATTTGATCGCCCCCAGGGCCACCTGGCGCTGCACCACTGGGTCTGTGGTGAGGTTTGCCACACGCTCCTGGACGATAGCCAGCACGTCAGCCGCTCGCGCCACATTACCTAGGCGCGAACTCATCTTGCTACCATCACCAAAGCGCACCGTGCCATTAGTCAGGTGGGTCATCCGCCCAGCTAGTTCAGGCCGGAATAGCTCTGCCGCAGCATACACCACGCGCATATACTCCTTTTGGTCGTTGCCAGTGATGAGAATCCGGTGGTCGAAGTGGTAGTCTGCTACCTCCTTCCAGATAACGCCAATGTCCTTTGTCTCGTACGTTGGCAAGCCGTTTGATGTAACGAAAACACGGGTGTGCAGATGCTTAGCTGGGTCACCGACGAATACAACTGCTCCCTCAGAACGCTGCAAATTCCCCCGCTCCAGCTGCTCGTGCACCACGGCCAGGCCAATTGGTGCGGTGCTACTCTCGGGAATATAGTCAAGATGATCAACCTGAATCATCGTATAGAAGGCATCGAAGTAATCCAAACTCCACTGGCGCGTCGTCCAATAAATCTGAGCCAGCGGTGTATTGTGCTCATCATGCTCGTGGTAGCTGTAGACGAGCTTGTTAAACTCAATAATCTCCTGCTTAGCCGTCTCGTTCTCTTCGTACGCTTTAGCACCGATCACATAGGCTTGGCTAATCCACCGCGCCCGAGCAAAGACATCGCTCTCTACCTCTGGTAACTTCTCTGGTAGCTCGCCGCCTAGCGTGTGGCGCATCCCCCACAAGCACTTAGCAACGTGCAGGCCGACATCACCACCAAAGCTAGCACGGTCTACCGACGCGCCGACCGACTCGATGATCCGCGCTAATATATCGCCATACACCGTCTGGTACAAGTGGCCAGTGTGCAACTCTTTAAAGGCGTTGGGGCAGCTATATTCCAGCGTGTAGCGCATGCCGCCATAGATCTGCTGTGGTGCGGTATTGGCCGCCTGCCACAGTGCTTCATCACTTAAGCGGAGATTAATAAAACCCGGGCCAGCCACGCTTACGTCAGAAAACTGGCCAGTCTGGCGTAGCACCGCCGCCACCTCCTCGGCAATCTCGCGTGGCTTCTTGCCTAGTGGCTTAGCAAGCTTGAGTGCAACGTTGGTCGCAAAATCGCCAAACGTCGGCTCCGGCCGCGTCAGCTCCACCGGCGGTGTTTGTTGATAAAGAGTATATACTGCATCACGAATCGTCTGTTCCATGATTATAGTATACAACAGATGCGGCGCAAAAATAACGAGGCAGCAAGAAGACTACGCCTTGCCCTTGGCTCGCTTCTGCCGCTTGAGCGCCGCCTGCACTAAACCAGCAAAGAGGGGATGAGCTCGGAATGGCCGCGAGGTAAACTCTGGGTGAGCCTGAGTCGCAACGAAGTAGTCGCAGGTAGGTGCCTCGACGAACTCGACCAGCCTGCCATCGGGTGACGTACCCGACACTACAACCCCGCCCGCATTAATAGCAGCAAGATGCGCTTGATTTACCTCATAGCGGTGGCGGTGACGCTCCACGACCTCTGTTGTTCCATATGTTTTGGCGGTGCGCGAGCCAGCCTGCAGCACCGCTGGGTAGTTGCCTAGGCGCATCGTCCCACCAGTCGATTGCTTGCCCTGCTGGTCAGGCATGAGGTAGATGACGGCATCATCTGGTGCAGCACCACACTCCGCACTGCCAGCCTGCGCCATGCCACCACGGCGGGCAGCGGCAATCACTGCGACCTGCATCCCCAGGCATATGCCAAGATACGGTATGTTGTGCTGCAAGCAGTAACTCGCCGCCGCAATCTTCCCTTCTACCCCACGCTTGCCAAAGCCGCCAGGCACCACCACAGCATCCACAGCGCTAAGCGCTGCGTCGGTCACTGTCTCGGCATTGATCCATTGGATCGTCACCTCACTACGGTGCGCCCAGGCGGCTGCTTTGAGTGCCTCGGTGATAGAGAGATAGGTATCGGCATTATCAATATATTTCGCGACGAGGCCAATCGTCAGCCGCTGGCGGTAGGTCTGGCTGTCATGCCGGACGAGCTGCTGCCAGCGCGTCATATCTGGTGCCGTCATATTGCCAGTAAAGCTCGCCAGCACCGGGCCCAATTCACGCGCCACCATCAGGGGCACCTTGTAGACCGTATCGACATTTGGCATCATAATGATCCCCTCTGGCCGCACCCCGCTAGCAATAGCAATCTTATCCGCCACGCCACGCGGCGGCGCGATGCTGCCCTCGGTGCGAACTGCCACAACATCGGGCATAATGCCAAAGCCACGCAGGTCGGCCATAGCATTCTGGGCTGGCTTGGTCTTGTACTCCTGGCTGGTCGCAAGAAACGGTACATACACCACATGGACGAAGAGACAGTGCTCGCGCCCCACCTCGAGCGAGAATTCGCGGATTGCCTCGACAAAGCTTAGCCCCTCATAATCTCCCACCGTGCCACCAATCTCCACAATATGCACCTGCCCCGCCGCTGCCTGGTGGATGGCTCGCTTGATCGCTTGGGTAAGGTGCGGCACCAGCTGCACCGTCTGGCCGCCAAACCTCCCGGCCCGCTCATCGGCGATCAAATCACGCAGCAGCCGCCCCGCCAGTGTAGCATTGCGCTGGGTAAGCTCGAGGTCTAAGAAGCGCTCGTAGTGACCAAGGTCGAGATCGGTCTCCGCCCCATCTTTGGTCACGAAGCACTCGCCATGCTCCTTGGGGTTAAGCAGCCCAGCATCGACGTTAAGGTACGGGTCGCACTTTTGCACCGAGACAGATAAGCCCTTAGCCTGTAGCACCGCACCAATACTGGCCGCTGTGATGCCCTTACCCACCCCAGAGAGTACCCCACCGGTGACAAAAATATACGTTGGTTGGTGTGTCTGTGTCATACAATCTCCCTCTCGCGTTCTATTGTAGCATGGATCCATAAGCAGTATACCAGCAAAAAACCAGCCTGGTAGCTGGCTTCTGCTGGTTATTGATACGCGCCACCTATTGGCAGCCCTCGCACATCGTTAGCTCCGCTGGATCTGGCATAATAACAGGAGTACCACTCGCCGCTGCTTGGTCGACGGCAACCTGCTGAGCAGCCAGCAGTGCCTGCTCGATAGCGTCAAGCTTTTCCTCGAGCGTCATGTCGTCCGTCAGCTGAGGCTTGCTAGCCTGCGCCTGCGTGGTGGTTGTCGTTGCTGTATCTGTGATTGGTGTTATTGTTGCTGTGGTTTGTGTCATAATAATTACTCCCGACCCGTTGTGGTTATAATGTCTATTATACGCTATATATAGCGTTTTACGCAAGGTAATGCACCCAATTTTCTGTTGTGGAATTATCATCCAGCTGGCCAATTGGTACGACATACCACTGCGGCTGGGCACACTGTGGGCGAAAATTTCCCAGCTTAGCCGTATATGCCTCGGTAATGGCCGCGATCTCGTCCTCGCGGGCTTCGCGCACCGTGGTGTGGAGATAGACGGCCTGCTTGGCATCATTCCACACCACAAACTCTGCCCGCCCAGTGCGAAAAGCGTTGTGCGAGTGGCGCGCCTCACGATCCGACAGCCAAGCGATCATATCCCCCACCCGCACAAAGTGCAGTGGCGTCACCAGCGGCGTGCGGTCACGATTCACCGTAGCTAGCGCGCCAACCGGCACCGTGTCGAGAATGGTTTGTGTGAGGGTATTCATGATGGCTATATTCCTTTCGTATCTAATTTGCGAATATTATTTGCTACATCAGCGGGCCGCTCTCACTCCATTGCCAGACAAGAAAATATCTGGAGGCCAGCGACCAAGCAGGCGGAAAAGCTCTGTTGCATATTCTGGCCGGAACATTTTCGGTCTGGTGATGGAGTGAGAGCTCCCGTAAGACTGGTAAGATTGTTCTGTTTTGCCAATATCTACTACTTCGTCGTATTCACCTCATAACTCGTATTGGTGCTCTCGAAAAAGTTCACTAGCTCTAGCGTATCGTTGGCAGCGGCCATCCACTTGGCCGGGTTGGTCACGTTGTACTCTGGCTCAAAGCCCAGCTCTTCCAGCCGCCGGTCGGTCATATACATCACGTATTGGTTGACATAATCGGCGTTCAGGCCCAGAATGCCGCGCGGCAGCATATCTTTGTTATACGCTTTCTCGAGCTCAACGGCTTCCAGGATCAGGCTGCGGATTTCGTCGGCAGATTCCTCGGTCTGCAAGTCCGGGTTTTCGTGCAGAATCGTCAGCAGCAGATTAATGCCAAACTCCAGGTGCAGGTTCTCGTCCTTCGTCACCCAGTCGAGCAGCGTGCCGACGTTGCGCAGCAGATTGCGGCGGCGGAAGCTCATCCCCACCATAAAGCCACTGTAGAACCAAATCCCTTCCAGCACGATGTTATACGCCACCAGGTTGCGCACAAAGTCCTTCTTGCCCTCCAGCGTCGTCACATCCGGGCGCTCCTCCATCATGCGCGTGACGTACTTTGTCTGGAAGGCGGCTTTATCGGCCAGGGATTTTTTGCCCCAGCCCGCCGCATAAATTTCCTCACGGTCAAACGGAAAGGTCTCGATAATATACTCGAAGGTCATAAAGTGATTCGCCTCTTCCCACATCTGCTTCGAAAGATACAGGTGACACTCGGCGGCATTGACGCAGGGGTAAATACCAAAAGCCAGCGATTTATTAATCAGCAGCTCGTTGGGATTAAGGTAGCTAATCACCGTCTTGAGGGCATGCTTTTCGTCCTCACTCAATTTCTCAAAATCCGCCAAGTCCTGGCTCAGCTGCACCTCATTCGGGAACCACGTGTTGGCCACCGCTTGGTTGTATAGGCGATACGCCCAGTCATAGCGCACCGGCTTGAGCTGCAAGCCATCGCGTACGCCTGATCCTAGAATGCCCATTATTACCTCCTTGTTGTATTACATAATGGTTGTATATTTGATAATTTTACCGGTCGTATTCTACTCGTCATCTCCCCTGAGGAGTTCTCCATCTTTTGGACCAGCTTCTGGATACCGATAATCCCATGTTTTTGGGTCAATCGATGGCGTCCTATCGGATATTTGACCATCCTGCTCTTCAGCACTCGCATCAGTGCCAAAAATATCGAGCTCCGGCTGGGTCCACCCTTGAGGCTTATCGGGATGGTATATATTTCCCATACCTCGGCTATTCCACGACGGGTCACTTGCCGTTACATCGCCAGGCACAGCGTGGACATCGCTGTCTTTGTGCGTGCTATTCACCCCCTCCAATGCTGCATCGCCAACACCACGGCTCACACTCAAGGTGGCCAATTCGGCTCGTTCTGGAAGTGGCAAATCAGCAAAGTCTATCATATCTTGCTCACCCCTCATCCCTGCTACTGAGGTTTTTCCTTCGTACATAATCTACTTCTCCTTCCCTTCCTCCTGCTTCTTGCGTGCGCGGTAGAAGCCACCAAAGCCCACGCGCTTGGCGTCTTGGTGGAGTTTTTGCTCGGTTTTGTTGGCGCGAATGGAGACCTGCTCGGACTGGTGGCGAGGCTTCACGTGCAAATAATACGTCGTTTTCAGGCCACGGCGCCAGGCTTCGCTGTAGATCGTGATATACTCCTCGATGTTGCGCGACTCTAAGTACATATTGCGGCTAATCGCTTGGTCGACCCACTTCTGAGCACGGGCCGCCACCTCAATGAAGGCATACGGGCTAAGCTGAAAGCTCGTCTTATACACATCGCGCACTGCCTGAGGGATCTGCTCCATGTGCTGGATGTCGCCTTGGTTAGTAAGCAGCTCGTCCTTGAGCTCCTCCCACAGGCCAAGGGCTTTAAGCTTGCGCACCAGGTTGGCATTAACCTCAAGGAACTTGCCATTGAGCGTGCTGCGGCTAAAGATCTGGCTAAATTGCGGATCGATCCCTGGGGTAGTGCCCGTCACATGCGAGATATTGGCGGTGGGAGCAATAGCCATCAGCGTGGCGTTGCGCATGCCGCGTTGCACCTTGGGGCGCAGTGCCTCCCAGTCGAGGCGGCGAGTCGTGTTAATTGCTACTGCCTCACCCCGCTGCGCGCCAAGTCGGTCGATCGTGTCGATAGGCAATTCCCCCCTGCTCCAGCCACTGCCAGCAAAGTTAGGATAGCTACCGTGCGTCACTGCCAGCTCGGCCGACTCATCGATGGCATAGTAGCTAATAAACTCCGCCAGCTGGTCGATCAGCTCATACGCCGCCTCAGATTCATAGCTTAGCTCCAGCTTCTCTAGCACATCAGCAAGACCCATAAAGCCCAGGCCAATCGCCCGGTTTTGCAGGTTGCTATTCATTGCCTCCGGGATAGGTGTTGTGGTAATATCTACAAGGTTATCAAGCTGCCGCGTGGCTGAGCGCGTCGCCCGCTCGAGCCGTGGCCAGTCCCACGTCTTGGTCGCGTCATCCAGGAAAGCGCTGAGGTTAATACTCACCAGATTACACACCGCAATATTGTGCTCATCTTGCGGCAAAGTGATCTCAGTACAGAGATTGCTGAGATGAATAGTACCAGTGTTATTATTAAGCGCCCGGAGGTTAATAGTGTCCTTCCAGGTGAGCCACGGGTGGCCGGTCGCCTGCAAACTACTGAGAATTCTGTGGAATTGCTGGCGCGCAGGCAGCTTGTCATAAGCACGCAGCTTGCCCGCTTCGGCCTGAGTAATATAATACGCATACCGCTCGGCAAAGGCTGCACCATACAGCTCGCTCAAGTCACTGACCTCAGCTGGGTCAAAGAGATACCAGTCTTCATCAGCCTGCACCCGGCGCATAAATTCATCACTAATAAACACCGCTGTATCAAGGAAGCGTGTCCGCAAATACGGGTCACCGGAGTTCGAGCGCAAGTCGATGAATTCTCTAAAATCGATGTGCCAGTTCTCCATATACACCGCTGCCGCACCCATCTTTTTGCCCTTGCGCGACACCGCAAACAGTGCCGTGTCGATCATCTTAATAAATGGAATTGGCCCGGTACTTGTTGTGTTGGTTGTCTTGACTGGGCTACCCGCCGCCCGCAGCTTGGTAAAGCTGATACCAATGCCGCCTGTCCCTTTAGCAATCCACATTGTATCGCGCACACTCTTAGCAATCGACTCCATATCATCCTGCACTTCCATGACGAAGCAATTGCTCAGCTGCGGGAACAACCCGCCAGCATTAACGCGAGTGCTCCCGCCCGGGCTGTATTCGAGATTAGCCATGTGCTGGTAAAACTCAATGGCTGCCTCAGTAGGGTGTTCCTCATTGTAGCTCAGACCCATGGCGATGCGCATAGTAGTGAACTGCGGCACTTCGAGCGGCTCGCCGTTTTGCTTGCGCAGGGCGTAGCGGTTGCGGTTGGTCACCACGCCAAGATATTTGCTGAGTGTATCTTTGCTCGGGTCGAGTGCAGCAGCCAGGCGCTCGAGATCAAAAATTGTCTCATCTTGCATGCGGGGGTCAAGCAAGCCATCAGCCACTGCCTGACGAATATAGCGCGGGAAGGCCTCAGCGTGACGTTGGCGCAGCTCTTCATCAGTGGTATATACGCCCAGCAGATCGCGGTAGATCGTGCCCAGCAGCAGGCGCGCCGCAATCGTGTCGTAGTCTGGGTCATCCTTAATATTCTGCACCGTCGTCTGGATGAGCGTCTCCTCCAGCTGCTTGGTCGTCATCCCATCAAAGAGCGTCAGCTGCAGCTCGCTGGCAATCTGCACGATCTTCTGCAGCGGATCAGCCAACCCCTGGCTTGCCGCCAGCAACGTGGCATTTATCTTGGTTGTGTCGAATGGCTCGGTTGTACCATCACGCTTAGTAATATGAATTGTCATCATCCCTCCCCATGGGCTCCTTATTCTACGGTGCACAAAACCAGCCACCAGGGCACGCCTGGAGCCAAGCTGTATTGTTTGTCTCTCCCGTGTTTATGTGTGCTCGCTATATATGTAGCGTCTATCTCCTACTATAGACGCCAGATGTGGTGCTTGGCAAGGGGTTTTGTGAAAACTACAACCGATTTTGCGAGCGACCTCTGTGGGTGATAGCGCACAAAAACTCAACACTTCGGCATTATCTCACACTCCATCTCCCCACACTCCATCCTCCGGAACGCTATAAGGGTCGACATTCGCTGGATGTCGACCTCTTGCGCTGGGCTGAAAACTCGTTATTACAACGAGTTTTCACACTCCATCGGATGAAGTATGGGGAGGTGGAGCTAACGCAGAGAATATCTAGCTTCATTATATTTATATAACAACAAAGCATTATGTACGACCCTTCCCATTGTTATCGGAGAGCTAGCTATCTCTTACTCTCAAACCCCTCTCGGCACTCCTGCCGTAATCGCTCGAGAGGAGCATAATCATCATGGTAGGGCGGCTGACTAGCGAAGGGAGCTGGCTGATGAGAGGCGTCGCCACCGTACGTCGCCACGACATTAGTGTAATCCCAGCCATCTGCCCGCTCATAGCGGAAACTCCCCTGCCCCAATAGAGCAGCATACGGCGCATCCTGAGCAGCAAACAGTGGCTGGCAGGCTGGCTGGCGACTGGCAATCATATTAACCACCACGCGAGCCTGGGGGCGAAGATGCCGCTTGAGTGCGATAGCATACTCGTGTGTTGCCAGTGAGGCAGGTACATCACCGTCGTTATACACATCAACAAGGATGATATCGTACTGCTCGGTGCTGCGTTCAAGGAAGACGCGCGCATCTTGGAAGATCGGCCGCACATTGGCTGGGTCGCGATAATAAAAATACTGGCGAGCAATCGGCACGAGCCCTGGATCGATCTCTACTACATCAATCTGGCTCTGTGGGTAGCGCTGGGCAAGGAGGCGCGGCACCGTGAAGGTCCCACCACCCAGTACCAAAATGCGCTGGCGCTGCGGCGCGCGCTCCACCGCGTGCATCATCTGGCGCGTATACCAAAATGGCAGCTGCTGCGGCTGCCCTACCACCACACCAGACTGCACACCAGCTGGGCCACTGGCAATCCCACGGATAATCGCGCCATCCTGCCGACGCCATTGCTGGAGTGTGTAGTGCGCCGCGGCGGTATCGATCGTCTGCGCGGCCTGGGCTTGCACCACTGGTGCCACGCGATAACCCAGCGCCAAGCCCACGCACAGCACACTCACCACCACGCGCCACTGCCAACGCTGGCCCGGTACCACCAGCCAGCTGGCCAGCACAAGCAGGCTAATAAGCACCACCAACACATCGTGAATCCCCAGCCAGCCAAACAGGAAAAACCCCGCCGCAAAAGTGCCAACGATCCCACCAATCGAATTCACCGCACTGAGTGACGCCACCGACCGCCCCGTCCGCGCCAACGTCTCAGTCTGCCGCTCCACCAGGTAGGGACTCACTGCTCCCAGCACCAAGCTGGTTGGTGCAAAGAGCAAGCTCGCCGCTACCGTAGCTTGCAGGCGAATATCGATCGGTAGCTGCGCTACCCACTGCAATATATCGTGGTATTGGCATAGCATTGTTAGCATCAGCAGCGCCGCACCAAGCAGCAGCCACGCCACATCGCCATCGCGCGAGCGCGCATCGGCTAGCACGCCACCCAGCCAGTAGCCCAGGCTCATCGCTGCAATAATGACACCAATAATACTCGCCCACACATAGGTCGACGCCCCCACCACTGGCGACATCACCCGCGCCGCCACCAGCTCAAACACCATCACACAAAACCCCGCCACAAATGCAATCACCAAGCGCCGATACGGCAGCGGCATTATCAGTCGTTTCAGTTTCATAGGAGTATTGTAGCATGGTGCAAAATGCGACGTGAATGTCCCAATACTCTCGTGTTGAATATTAGAAGCTAAACTTAGCAACAAAAAAGCTATCATAAGAACCTCGTCTTCCCCTGTTAGCTCCACCTCCCCACACTTCATCCGATGGAGTGTGGAAACCGGTCGTAATGACCGGTTTTCAGCCCAACGCAAGAGGTCGACATCCAGCGAATGTCGACCCTTATAGTGTTCCATCGGAGGGAGTATGGGGAGGGGCGAGCGTGAGGAATAGCAAGGTTTTACATTTCTCGGGCTAGCGAAATTTGACACGCTATTCATATATTGATATATATATTAACTTTTGCTCGAAGTTTGGTTACAAGGGCAAGAGTTGCCCTTTGCTTCGAGCTCACTTTCTGGGAGAGGAGGTGAGAAGGATGGAGATTATCCTTATTTGGATAGCCTTTGCTTTTCTGGCTATACTATCCATCAACCGCGAGGATTAGGGCTTCCAGCCCATCAACATAGCTCACTAAACCATGTCTCGACCTGATTGTAGTGCCTTAAGTGTACTCTCGGGTTGAGATACATCCGGGTTCAGTTTGAGCATGGTTGGTGGGCTATGTTTTTTGATGCTATATCGCTCCTCTTTACATCGCACCTCGATATGATATGATATTGTTATGGAAGTAACAGATTCTATCATCACCGTCAGCCATTTTTCGATGAAATTTGGCAAGACCAGCGTCATCGACGACCTCAGTTTTGAGGTAAAACGCGGCGAGACGTTTGGGTTTTTGGGGAGCAACGGCTCGGGCAAGACCACCACGATCCGCTCACTCCTCGGCATATATCAACCAACTGGCGGCGAGCTACTCGTCAATGGCGCGCCATACTCCGTCTCGGGCGATGTCAAGCTTGGCTATCTGCCAGAGGAGCGCGGCCTCTACAAGAAGGAAAGTGTCATCGATACGATGATCTACTTTGGCCAACTCAAGGGCCTCAGCCGCAGTGAAGCACGCAGCAAGTCACTTGCCTTCCTCGAGCGAGTTGGCCTAGCCGACAAAGCCAAGACCCGCCTGGACAAGCTCAGTGGTGGCCAGCAGCAAAAGGTTCAGCTCGGTATCACCATCATCAACGACCCAGAGCTTATCATTCTCGATGAGCCCACCAAGGGTTTCGACCCGGTCAACCGGCGCTTGCTCATGGAAATCATTGAGGAGCACCAAGCCAAGGGAGCCACAGTCGTGATGATCACCCACCAGATGGACGAAGTCGAGCGCTTGTGCGACCGCATCTTGCTGCTCAAAGATGGCGTGGCTCATGCCTACGGCACAATAGACGAGGTACGCACGCAGTTTGGTGGCAAATCGCTCGACGATATCTTCATCCAGGTCTATAGCCAGCCCAGCAAGGAGGACAACTAATATGCATAACTTATCTACCGTCATCCGCTTCGAGATTACCCGCTCGCTCAAGAAGAAGTCGTTTTGGCTTGCGGCGATCAGCTTCCCGCTGGTGTTTGCCGTGCTCTTTGGGGTTATCTTCCTCTCTAATAAAGCCTCGGCCGATGCTGCTAAAAACCTCGAGAAACAGGCCTTTAGCTTTGCTGTGACGGATGAGTCCAAGCTCATCAAGCCAGAGCTGCTTGCCGCTACCAAGGCTCAGCCTGTCGCTGCCGCAGACAAAGACGCTACCATCAAGCGAGTCCAAGAAGGCAAGCTCGATGCCTACATCTACTACCCGAAAGATATCGCTAAAGAACGGGTGGAAGTCTATGGCAAAGACGTGGGGCTCTTCGACAACGGCCGCTATGGCAGCATTGCCACGAGCTTGCTCTCTAACTCTGTCCAATCAGAGGTCAGCCCAGCAGTGCGCATGGTTATCCAAGACAAGGTCAATACCAAGAATACCGTCTACAAAAATGGCAAAGAATACAACGCCATCAATGAGATGATCCTGCCTGGGCTTTTCTTGGTGCTGTTCTACTTCCTCATTAGCTTCTTTGGCAACCAAATGCTCACCAGCACAACAGAGGAAAAAGAAAACCGTGTCATTGAGATGATCCTCACCACAGTGCACGCTCGCACGCTCATCATCGGCAAGATTATCTCGCTCATTGTCCTGGCGTTTATTCAGGGGTTGCTCGTTATTTTGCCAGTGCTCATTGCCTATATCTTCTTCAAAGATCAGCTGCAGCTGCCCGATGTTGACCTCTCGCACATTGCAGTCGACCCTGTGCGGATTGGGATAGGCTTCCTTGCCTTTGCCGCGAGCTTCCTCTTCTTCACCGGTATGCTGGTGGCAATCGGCGCTGCTGTGCCAACCGCTAAGGAAGCGGGGAGCTTCTTTGCTACCATCATGATCCTGCTCTTTGCGCCGCTCTATGCTGCCGCTATGCTCGTCTCCACACCAGACGCGCTGCCAAGCAAGATCATCACCTACTTCCCCCTCACCTCGCCCATCCCACTCATGCTGCGCAACGCGATTGGCAACCTCAGTGCGACAGACGCCGCCATTAGCATTAGCATCCTGACTGTCTGTGCCGTTATCGCTATCATGATGGGCGTGCGCCTCTTCCGCTTTGGTGCGCTCGAGTACAGCCGCAAACTCAGCCTGCGCGAGATCTTTACCCGCAAATAGCAGCACAGCGTGCTAGTCTATTACAGCAAAAAACTGGCACATTACCTCTGTTTCGTGCCTCATAACCCACCGCTTGGTCGGTGGGTTATGAGTTCAAATTTTGCCCCTTGACAAAATCCCCATCAATTCGTAATATATGAGCATAGCACACAATAACTTCTCGTAATTACAAGGAGAAAACAATGCCTAGTAGAAACCCCCATGAGGCTAGTCCAACTGACCTTGCAACCGAGCTGCCCACGTCAATCCTCGCCGATACCAAACATACCAGAGGTGACGACAGCCCAACCGCCATCTTCCCGACCGCCCGGACGACAAGCTACCCACACACCCCACCAACCGCCCACTTCGAGACACCAGCGAGCCCAGAGGCTGCGGATGATGGGTATGATGAATTAGACCCATCAGTCCAGGCAGCAATCAATCAGGAATATATCAACTCTCTCTCTACGAGAGGCGAGGAACTGTCACTGCTCGGGCGGCTTGGGGAACGTGTTGGTGTTGGACTATCTTGTGCTGCTATTGGTATATCTGCCTTGGCAGCGATAAAATTATTTACTGGCTACGGCATTAAATGGGAGCCTGATGAGTCGTCAAATTTTCCAACTCTTACTATCGAGTCACTAGATACTGCAGATGTAGCTGATCCTGCAGATATTACCAACCTCAATAGACAAAGAGGGCAAGAGGCATTTGTCCAGGCATCAAAAGGATTCGCTGTTGGAGCGATAGGCACTGCTCTCACATATACCGCAAGGTGTGCTCGTAAGAAGTCATCCACTTACTTTGAAGAAGCTGAGGCAGTAGAAGCCAAAACAAATGAGGCGTGAGCCACATTCTTTGCCTTTTTAGATATCCTGGTAGCCACTCATACTCCGCATACCGCGCGGAGTATTTTTTGTGTACTCTACCCCTGTGGCCGCTCTGCATACCGCTCATACACAGCGCGGTTAGCAGCGTTGGTATTGCGGCGAAGCTCTGGAGTGTTGAGAATGCGGTAAGCATCGTGGCGAAGAGCTTGGTGACGCTCAGCATACGCTTGATCAAAGGTCGGCTCAATAGCAGCCCGCTTCTCGGGCGAGAGAGTGCGAAGATACGAGTCTTTGATCTGCTGGTAGTCGGGCAAGTCGGGGATGCTATAGATCAGCTCTAGCGCGCCATCATTTGCCCCCGCGAAGTTCTCTGCCTTGAGCCGCCCCTCAAAGACCTGGCGCAGTGAGTGCATCTTCTCGGCAGCTGCGCCGTTGTATTCGCCGCGCAAGATCGCATCATATGTCACGTCATTAACAAACGGCACCGCACCCGCCACCCCAGAGGCCACCGCCTCAGCCGAGACAGTCGCGCGAGCATCATAGTTGTACCCCTGACGCACCTGCACTGTGCCGTCGTCTGCCACGTATTCAATCTCGCGGCCAGTCTCGCGGATGATCTCACGCTTTTGGCCAGCCGAGCCAGCTCGGAATTGGTGCTCAATAGCCGCCTCCTTGACATACTCATTATCTGCCCGGAAGGTGTGCTGGTTGCCACTAGCATCGGTGAGGGTGATGGCAGTGTCGCCAGTGGCAGCCATAGCTTGCCATTGGTTGCTGTTGAGCTTGAAGTGGCGCATCAGCTGGTCTTCCGCCGCAACATGCTCACCAAACTCCTTGCGCAGCCGTGCCGTCTGGCCTGCCACCATCAAGTTCTTGTGCCCTACCCCTGTGGCGTAGTCTTGCAGCGTTTGGCCATCGACCATCCGCCGGCGCAGCGCAACGCCATCGCCATCGCGCAGTACCACGCCATCGGCATTGGCCACGGCTCCATCAGCGAGGAGCTCACGGTCGATCTTCGCCCGCACTTCGCGCTGCGCCATCGCACTGCGGATCTCCGTTAGCGCACCCACCTCGGCTGCCGCATAGGCACGCCGCCCCAGGCCATGGTTCAGGCCAGCCGGCACCTCGCCGCCAAGCTTCAGTTCATCATAGAGTGCATCCAGCTTGTGGGCAGCATTCTTGGCTTCATCAGAAGTGAGCTGAGTATTGAGCGCTCGCTGCTTCAGCTCATCATCCTGCAAGAGGCGCACATTCCAGGCTCGGTCGCGCCGCGCTGCTCCCTCTTTGCCACGCAGGTCGGTGTAGCGGTTATATTCATCATTGCTACGCCCCACCGCAGATAAGTCGGCCATTGTTTCAAAGCGCTTAGTGTAAGCATCGGTTCGCTGTTGGATAGCGCGCTTCTTGAGGGCCCGGCGCCGCGCTGCATTGCCCAGCCAGTTGCGCTGCGCATCACCGGCAAGTACGCGCGACTTGCGCAGGTCTGCCCGCTGCTGCGCCCAGGTCCGCGTCCGGTCAACAATGCCACGCCGCGGATCATTCATAATCGCGCCCAGCCGCCCTAGCAGCGAGCCACTCATCCGCACCACAAAGGGCGTTAGCACCAGTGGCACCACCTGCACCGCTAGGCCAAGGATGATGAGGTTAAGATTATTCGCATCCTTACCATTCGTCAGGATAGCCACTCCTGCCAGGCGCGACCCACCAAACAATATCGACATGAGTGGAAACATCAGCATCATCGTCATAAAGAGATCCTTCCACTTATCAAAATACTTCTCTGTACTGGGCAGCACATGCAATAAGAAAGCAAATGGCGAGACAATGACAAGAATGGTGATAAGCGCCTGACGCGCCGCAATAATCACCGCAGCGATGATGACCGCCAGCAGGACACCCACCAGCAGCGGGATGGCCATTGCCAGTGCTCCATCGGTCGCGCCCACCAGTGCACTCACCCCCACCACCGCACCCACCGCACCAGCGCTACCTGTCAGCAGAGCACTCATGACATTAGGCCACGTGATTTTGTTAAGCGTGTTATAATCCGCCCCATTGACCGTCGAGGCAATATTGACAAACAGCTGCTGCAGCTGAAAGCCCAGTATGTTCGAAATATCAATCGCTGCCGCACATAGCCAAAACGACATATTAACGACGATAATTGACACGACAAGGCGCGGAAACATCTTCTTGATGCCATAATTACTAATACCAACACTGGTAACTTGCGAATAAATTACGATGAGCGAGACGATGATAAAGGCGATGTTGGCCAAGTCACGCATGATCGCCCAAAAGCGAAAGAGTGTGCCATCACTACCAGACTGGAGTGGCTGCACCGCCAAGTACTGCGCCACCTGCTGGTAGAGCTGGTCGGTAATCCACGCCATGAAGTTACTCACCGGGCAGACAATCCAGCCAATACTGCCCAGCGCCGTGCCACTACAGCTGGTGGTAGCACCATCGTCTTTGTCTGCTTGCTCGGCGGGTTTGTCTTGGGGTTGTTGGTCGTTATTTTGATTATTATTTTGGTTGTTTCCCGCCGCTTGGCCGTTTTGATTATTGCCATTGTTTTGAGCGTTTTGGCCAGCTTGACCGCCGTTATTTTGATTATTTTGGTTGTTTTGGCCGCCGTTATTTTGCGGCGCAGCCTCCTGCTGCCCCGAGACGGAGATAGCGATGGCATCATCCATCTTGTTGTACGTATCTGGCTCAACAAAGATATACTCCACGTACGTCGCCTCTTTGGCACGTAGTGGGTCGCTACCAGCCGGGAAGATGATGGTCTGGCGCCGATTGGTCGTCGGCTCATACTCATAGAAGTGCACACCAGCAGGTAAGCCACGAGCGGTTAGATCTTTGTCGCTGGCCCGGTGCGGCTTGAAGGTATTATGACGAAAGATGAGGTTCTCACCCTGGCGCTGCGCCGTCTCGGCAGCATACACTGGCGTAGGAGTAGCAAGCGCGAGCCCTAAGAGTGCCGTCACTAATAGTGCCAGCCACCCCGTATATTGCCGCAGACAACCCCTCGCCCGCGCAACCACTCGCCACGCTCTGTTCATGTCTTGTTCGACATTAGCATAATATCGCACAGTGGTCAAGTTTTTGCTGCCTGCATGTCAAGCCGTATCTATTGCGCAACCCCTTCTAGCGTTATACGGGCTGCTATTGGCGAATAATCCTACCCCTGTGCAGAGCTAAAAACTATCAATATTTATTTCATCTCTCATAAAGCAGCCCAGCAGCAAAAGCAACCTAACTCAGAAAATATCGACCTTGCAACCCAAGTTTTACGCGCCACTATGCCAATACCACCACCCAGCCCTTCGCTCCTACTCTGTTCGTGCCGCGCCTCAGTCTTTACAACACCGCTCATATCGTATACACTACAGCGTAGGAATAATATCATGAAATATAAGCGATTGATCTTGGGCTTTGGTGCAATGCTGGCAATTTTTGCCGGCGGTGTTGCTGTGCCAGCACAGGTGATGGCGGCAGACAATAATAAGGTAGACTGTACTGTTGAAGCCAACAAGAGCAAAGCAGAGTGCCAAACTGGCGATAATGGTTGTGGTGTACTGAAATTTCACAACGTGAGCTGCAACACAGCAGACAACGACGGCGCAGGCGAGATGAACATCGCAAATTTACTCATCGCTATTCTTCGCATCCTCAATATCGGCGTTGGTATCGCAGCAGTTGGCACACTTATTTATGCTGGTATTCTTTATTCGACAGCCAGCGGCGATGCAAACAAGACTGCTAAGGCAAAGACGATCATAACAAATGTCGTTATTGGTGTGCTTGCTTATGCTGTTATGAGTATTGCGCTCAACTTCCTTGTGCCGGGAGGTATCATCAAATGATTCGTCGTTTACTCATATATGGTATTAGTGTCATTGCTGTTCTTTCTATTCTGGCACCAGCTACACCTGTTCATGCCGATGCACCCTGCTCACCACCAAATTTCCTTGGTATGCCTGCCTGGTATCGTGGACTACAAAAACAAGATGATTGTAAAACAATTCGGAGCGATTTAGAAACGCAAACTATCCTACTAACGATTGCTCTTAACGTTCTCCAAGCAGCAATGGTCGTTGTTGCATATATTGCTGTCGGGTTTATTATCAAGGGCGGCTACATGTATATGGTCAGCACAGGCAGCCCCGATGCAATGGCTCGTGCCAAAAATACAGTTCGGGATGCTCTTATTGGCCTTGTCATTGCAATAACGGCAGCGATGGTTGTTAATACAATAGCGGGGATCTTATAATGTGGCGTTTTCTTTCAGCCATAGAAATTCATGCAAACGAAATAGGCTATAGTAGTACTGCTCATAACACTGACATCGTTAAAAACCTCCTTAACACTGCCTACCTTTGGGCTGGTGTTATCGCTGTCATCGTCATAGTTGTAGCGGGTTTTATGTATACTATGTCTCAAGATGACCCGGGTCAGGTTACCCGTGCAAAAAACACATTATTAGGTGCTATTGTCGGTCTTGCTATTGTGCTATTTGCGTTTGTCATTACAAATACTGTTATGAATGGAGTGCTTCCCTCATGAAGTTTTTTTTATCACGTTGTATTAGCTCAATTGGTATCGGCATCATCTTATTGCTTCCTATCATCGCGACTACATCCACTGCCTATGCAAAAGTAGAACTCAATAGTGGCCTCGAAAAAGACAGCGCATGCCAAAAAGCAAGCGACTATGGCGAGAGCGGTTGTGCGTCAGTTACCTCAAGCGGCACCGGTATTCCCAATCCAGAGTCAGTTATTAAAAGTGGCATTAATACTGCACTCATGATTCTTGGTGGTGTCTCTGTCATCATGATTGTCTATGCTGGCTTTCGCTTTACATTGGCTAGTGGAGACCCACAAGCAGTCAAAGCTGCTCGTAATACGATTCTCTACGCAGTAGCAGGTATCGTTATCGCCATTCTTTCGTATACCATTGTCAACTGGGTTACTGATAATCTATCAATAAAATAAAGGAGATATAAGATGAACATTATCAAAAAAATAGCTCTCAGCACAGGTGTTTGCTCTGTCGTTATTGCTGGTATGGTCGCCCCTTCTGCTAGTGCTCTGTCTTCCAGTCAATCACTACAAACTTTTGCAGTAGGTGTTAGCGCACAAGACCAAGTAAAAAAAGGTATTGATAATGCTGGTGGCACTGTTAATAACTTTAATATTGGTACTGCTATTACAAATATCATTAATATTATGCTCTATGCGCTTGGTGCTATTGCTGTCATTATGATCGTCGTTGGTGGTATTCGCTACACCACGTCAAATGGTGACTCAAATGGTATACAAAGCGCAAAAAACACTATTCTCTATGCAGTTGCTGGCTTAGTTGTGGCTATCCTTGCCTATGCGATTGTTAACTTTGTTGTCTCAAATCTTCTTGGTAGTGGTGGCGGCCAATCCACCCCAACCGCTCAATATAATTACGTTTAACCACCACTATCACCTACTTCGCTTGCATTCTGCAATAAAATAGGCTCTTTTTCGGTAATTTTCTCCGTTAGCTCTTAACATTTTGGCAATTTTTTGGTATATATAGATAGTACAGGTAGTACAAGATGGTACTAACGCCAATAGAAAGGATATGACAATGAAAATCAATATCAAAAAAGCTATGCTTACACTCCTCGCCGTGCCAATGCTGGCTGCAGGTGTTGCTGGGCTGGTAGCTCCACACGTTGGCGCAGCAGCTGCATCCGACAACGGTCTTGGCCTCAGGAAGGGGGTTGGCTCTGCTAAGGGGAACGACCAAGTAAGTTGTCTCTTTGGTAGCGAAAAAGAAGGCTGTACTGATGGTACTGGTATCTTCCAAACGATCGTCAACGTGATTCTCTTCATCGTTGGTGCGGTCGCTGTTATCATGATCGTGATCGGCGGTGTACGCTACACCGTATCAAATGGTGACTCAAATGCCGTCACTGGTGCCAAGAACACCATCATGTACGCCATCGTTGGTCTTGTCGTTGCGATCATCGCCTACGCACTCGTCAACTTCGTCGTCGTCAACATCGGTGCCAACCAAGGGCAATAACACAACCACCTTTCTTCATTGGCTCTCTTATACCACCCTCTAGCAGGGTGGTACTTTTTGTTGAGGATATATCGACGACACTTACGCAAGAAAGTCTGTCTATTGCTGATGGCGTTTGATACTGACTGTTTTTGTGTAGCACTAGCCATGCTATTCCATTTCACTCTGGCTGGAGAATCATCATCACACTGCGCTCATTATACTTTACACTCAGAAACCTCATAATAAGCCATCGCACCATTCAGGAGGTGTTTTGGGAAGTTCTAGTATTCTTTAGCTTCTTCAACTATATACCCTAACAGAGCCGTTTTACAAAATCATTACACCCCACTACTTTTGCCACCTCTCGCATGAGCTATATCTAGCCCAAGCACCCAACAACTCTCAACCCTTCTCCTCACTACCATTTCTCCTACAGTTATTGCAAAAGCTTTCTCTAGAACACCAGTCTCTCAGTACTAATACCAAATGACAACCTTCTGCTACCAATATTCACGCTCTGCTAATGAGATAGAGAACATATAACTAGATACCATAAGAGGCCTCAAGGCTCGCATTACCCACTTCCCGTAGCACAAAACAACCCCGCACCAGCGGGGTCATCATTTCAAAGCTCGTTTTCCCTTCTCTACAGGATCGGGATCTTCTTGGCCTGCTCTTGCTTGACCTTCTCAAAGGTAATGGTCAGCACGCCATCCTTTAGCACAGCAGTTGTCTCGTCTTCGCGTACCGTTACGGGCAGCTCCAGCGTACGGCTAAATTCACCCCAGTAGCACTCTTGGTTGTGCCATTTGGTAGCTACGGTGTCGTCACCACTGCTCAGGGTACCAACGATCGTCAAGAGCCCGTCATTAATCTTCACATCCAGCTCCTCGCGGTTCACTCCAGCGGTGCGAGCTTTCACTACAAGCTGCGTCTCGGTCTCATACACATCGACTGCCAGTTGGCCAGTGTAGTCTTCCTCGCTCTGGGCAGGCTCTTCGCCCCATGGCGAAGCTTGGCTCTGCTGACTCTGGGCAGGCATTGGGTTTGCTTGGGCGTGATTCATCGGCTGGTGAGTTGGCGCAGCTGGCGCGAGCGAGTCATCACCCTCCAAAAATGCTGCCGCAAGTTCATCACCGATCAAAAGATCATCATCTTGACTCCGGGCCATAGTTTCCTCCACATACTTTCTTTTGCTAATTCACAATTACCATTTCGACAACAGTCTGGATTTATTATAGCTAATCGATGGCGTATAATCAACCGGAGAGGCCTCATGAGTGTAAAAATCACAATACCGACCTACTTTGCTAACCTCCTCGCTCCGCATGCCTGTTGTGGTTGCAACATCGTTGGGACACTGCTCTGTGATAATTGTAAAAACGACATCATTCGCGACCCCCTCTACCGCTGTCTCGAATGTGGCCAGCCTACCCTGTCTGGCCAATGCCAAACCTGCTCGCTGCCCTATGCGGCTGCCTGGTGTGCTCTGCAGCGTGAGGGCGCGCTAGAGCGACTAATTGACCGCTATAAGTTTGAGCGTGCCCAGGCGGCTCAGCACACCCTGGCAGGCTTGCTCGACGCCGTCACACCGCCGCTGCCAGCAAGTACCATCATCGTGCCCATCCCAACCATTCCGGCTCACCAGCGCCAGCGTGGGTATGACCACTGCCGGTTGCTGGCCCAAGCCTTTGCCCGGCTGCGTGGCCTACCCTGCCAGCCAGTTCTCACGCGCGCTCAGCACAGTGTGCAGTTGGGGAGCAGCCGCACCCAGCGCCAGCGGCAAGCACGCCAAGCGTTCGCCTGCCCACGCACACTCTCGTCAGAGGTCACCTATTGCCTTATTGATGATATTTCTACAACGGGAGCAACGATTCGCTATGCCGCGCGTTGCCTCCGCACTGCTGGTGCCCGGCAGGTTATTGCTGTGGTGGTGGCTCATCAGCCGTTTGGATAACAAGCTATTTTGGCGGTAGCCTCGCTGCGGTATATCGATTAACAATCCTCATCTTTTACCCTGCTCCATCTCATGCTATAATAAGCGAGACTGGAGAGATGACCGAGTGGTTGAAGGTACCGGTCTTGAAAACCGGCGTAGGCACCCCCTACCGTGGGTTCGAATCCCACTCTCTCCGCCATATTGGGCTTACTCGAACCCTCGGTAGCAGGTGCGCTGCCGAGGGATTTTGCTTTATACAATACGACCACTACTGTAGAATTACACAAAGCTATTGCATATTTTGGTCTCGTTGTATACTATAAATTTATATTATATAACATAGGTTACCGTACAATGTCTACATTTGAACACCCTCAGCAATCTCACACTCCAGAGCGAGCCTCTATTAAACCAACCCCCCCAGAACGCAATGAGCGTGAAGAAACACAAATAAACGTAGTCTCTGGTATCGGATCTACAGCATGCAATTCATGCGAATATTATGAGAAAGATATACAGCCAGAGGCTTTAGATGCTAGCGAAGCGTCAATTGATACATTTGACAGGGCTGGCCAAACAGCTATCGAGACCGAAGCTGTTGACCAAGCAACAAAGGTTGGCGGAATTGCATGGGCTGCTCGACAACTGGCAAAGAAACTGCGAAAATCCGACACTACAGACACTCTCCAGTACTTTATTACTAGCAAATCTGCATCTGACGGTAGCACCATCGAGGTTCCGCTTCCAACTGATTTGTATAAGGAAGTCCAAAGCAAAAGGAAATTCTTCCAAAAGCGAGTTGAATATCTGCGCGCTCAAATTGCTTCACACGAGAAGCTACTTGATTATTTGAGTGACTATACTCACGCTAATATAGACACTGGTGAAATGGCGGATAAGCGTGGGGCTATGATTAATTTGCAATTTGAAATTATGGGTACTATTAGAGGGCTTGAAGCCAAACTTGTCGAAGTACAATACGGAGGATCGTTGTACGTCGTTGACTCTTCTATAGTGGGTTAGGCTCAGCAAGTTTAGCCCATACACCACAGCGCGCACAGATGAGACCATTCTGATACTGTTTCTACAGGATTTTTCTACGTTAAGTATACATTCCAAACAGTCGTCTTTCGCCAATGTTCTATGCTATACTAAACATATGCAGCCATCGCAATTCGATCAGTCATCATCCTCAGATGCCGCCGACCCATCGCGCACCACTCGTGCTGAGACGCAGGCTACTGATGAGCCTAACCCACCACTCGAAATTCGCCGTGGGCCAAGTGAGACCAATAGCAATTCGTCGCAGGTTTCGCCCTTCCCCGACCCCACCGAGCCGCTCCTCATCTGGCAAGAGCGCGAGGTCAATGACACCACTCGCCCCCGTGGCTGGTATGTGATCTTTGGTGTGGTTGTGGTGGTGCTCTTCGCAATTTCGATCTTTTTGTTTAAGTCCTACACCTTTGCGCTGCTCATCCCCATCATGGCGGTGGCGTTGATTGTCTCGCTGCAGCGGCCAGCTGCTTTGCTAAACTACAGCGCTAGCCATGCCGAGGTGGTGGTTGGCCAGCGGGCTTACTCGTACGACACCTTCCGCTCCTTTAGCGTCACCGCTAAGCCCACGCAGAATTGGATCACACTCATCCCACGCAAGCGCTTCGCCATGCCCATCGTCATATACTTCCCCGAGGATGTGGGCGAGCAGCTGGTTGATCTCATCGCCTCTCACCTGCCAATGAGCGAGCGCAAGCCCGACTTGCTTGAGCGGTTGATTATTTACCTGCGGCTGCAGTAGCGGTTTTGGCCACGGGCATCTTGCCCTCAGCGCACCTCTGTGCTACAATAATAAGCGATCTGGTATCATCCAGTGCACCTTATAGTTTGGTCTGGGCAACATTTGTTTCCCAGGTATGCACTCGTAGCTCAGCTGGATAGAGCGTTGGCTTGCGGAGCCAAAGGTCGTGCGTTCGAATCGCGCCGAGTGTACCATAGAGAATACTAACTCAGTATGTTGTTGCATGCTGAGTTTTTTTATTACACAAGAATAGAATACATATTTGGCAAATACCTAGAGATACTAGACCCACGTCTCGTTTTAATTCTTGCCCTTGCAGTATTACGGATCCACCATGCCTATGGCTCAAATCTCAGCCATTCTCATATCGCTTCTCTCGCATTTGCTTCTGTAGAATAACTAGAGACACTTCCTCATAGCATGATTTATAGCACATAATCACATATTGTCTGCCACGAAGCGTCCCACCGTGCACCAAGGAGTATTTTCACACCAAAAAGCCGAGCATTTCTGCTCGGCCTTTTGTATACGCTACCAGACTTGGCTGATGGGGAGGAAACCTAATCTATGCGGCGCTTTTCGAGTTTAAGTGTGCCAATGGCGGCGCTATCGGCAGCACTTAGCTTGACGCCAGTGAGGCGAAGCTTCTTGAGACTGCCAAATGTGGCTAGTTGGCTGCCGTTGGCCAGTGTGGTCTTGCGGCTGTAGTCGTAGAGCGAGAGCGACTCTAGGCTGCCCTTGCTGGCTGCGACGTCGGCAATATCCAGCACAAAGCCGTCTTTGCCCGAGAGAGCAACTCGCTTGAGCTGTGCAAGCTTAGCAAGCGGCTTGGTTGAGGCAATTGGGTTGCCCGATACCATCACGAGCTTGAGGTTTGCCAGGCCAGCGATTGGGTCGAGCGACTCAATCTGGTTGGAATGAGCGGTCAACGAAGTCAGCTTGGTTAGCTTGGCGAGCGGTGCGAGGCTCTTCACCTTGTTGCCATCAATTGCCAGCCAATCGAGGTTCGTTGCCGCCTCAAGGCCAGTTAGGTCAGCTGCTTTGCGGTCATCCGCTGCATCGCCTGGCAGGATGAGCGACAAGCCAGTCAGCTTTTGCATCTCACCCGCTGTCACGTCCTGTGAGGCACTGCGGCGTGCGCCAAGGGTCTCAGACAGGCGCTTGTTGATTGCCTCCTTGAGGCGGGCGTCTGGGACCGACACAACGCTGTTGTCGCTCTTGGTGTCGGCCTCAGCGGTTTGGGCTGCATGAGCAGTGTCAGCTTTACTGGCGCTGCCCATGCCCGGCGCTTTTGGGTTTGCTTGCCCGTTGGTGGTTGCGCCGTTGGCGTTATTTTGTTGTGGGGTGCTACTGCTCTTGCTGCTGACGTTTGGCTCGCCACCAGTCATGTTGGCATTGACCAGTGCACCGCGGTTCACCTTGGTGCCGGCCTTCACGGTTGCACCACTTGGGTCGATTGCCTTCGCCACATCGGCAGGCAATTCTTTACCACTGTTGGCAGCAGGACTACCAGCCTTGATGGTGTAGTTACTCTTGTTGTAGTCGTTGTTGTTTGCAGCTTCGCTGGTGAAGAATGGGTTGGTGCTGCGTGAGCCAGTTTGGTCGAGCGAGTTGCGTTCCAGGCCGTCGATAGCCTTGCTGACCCGGCCATCTTTGGCAATGTCGGATGTCTTGCTAAAGAGAACGTCAATTGGTGCGTCAGTCTGAGCCAAGTCCCAGGTAAAGACCGTCTTATCGACATTAGTATCGTTGCGGTAGTAGACGTTGTAGTCGAGGCCAGCAAACATCTCGTTTGTGCCAACCTTTGGCCCGCCAATGTTGGCACCACCCTTGGTGCGGACACCGTATGCCCAGTATGGGCTGTCGCCATCCTTAGCAGTTGCGGCACGTGATGAGATGATGTTGTTGTACATCTCTGTGCCTGTTGTGTCCCAGCTAAGGCCCTTGGCCTGCGACCAGCTCTCCGGTGCAGTACAGGTGCTACCTTGGTAGGCATTACAACCCTTGCTGCGGGTATCCTCGCGGACGCGGATTGGATAGGCGGTGCGTGAGATAGAGTTGTTGTAGATCTTCGTCTTGCTACTACCCGACACTAAGATACCAGAACCCGAACCCTCGATAATGTTCGAGGCGATGATACCAGTGTGTGATACCTCGTAGAAGATCGCCATCTGCACGTTAGTAAAGTAGTTATTGACGATATTAGTGTTAATACACCCTTCGTCACACCAGAAGCCTGGCAGCTGGTGACGCTTGGCCACAGCGATGTCGGAGTTGGTCGAGCCAGACTTCGAGTAGTCCACCACATTGTTGCGGAAGGTGAAGTTCTCGGCGTGAGTCACCTTCACATCGGCCATACCGCACCATGACGTACAGTAGCTACCATTGGTTTCAAAACCAGCGGCGTTGTTGTTGCTAAAGGTGTTGTTCTCAAATACGGCATTCTCAATGCGGTTTGCACCAGCACCATTACCCCCGTTGTCGAGGAATTGGCTGTTCTTCACCACACTGCCCGATGCTTTATCGAGGAACAACCCCGAGTTCGAGTTCTGCGCCACGATCACATCTTGCACCAGCGAGTTTTTCCCATTGATGGAGATGGCGATTGGCCCAGCCTTGTCGTCTAGCTGTGGGTCTTTAAAGCCCCAGGTTTGGTTTGGTGCATATTGCGAGATGTTAATACCCTGTAGCTTGAAGTTCTCGCCTGTTGTGGTAAAGGCGCGGGTGCGCTGCGAGATCTCCGTCGTGCCAGCCGTTGGGTCAGAACCTAGGTAATAGCTTACGGTGTCTTGCCGGCCCGGGTTGAAGTGCCCACCACTACGCGTTGTCTGGGTGGCGTCTTCCACATAGAACTTGCCTGGGCCAACCTCAGCCTTGCTGCCGACCTGCGTTAGTGGCTTGTCGTTAATAAAGACCTGCTCTGGGTAGGCAGCCATACCTTCGACTTCTGGCTTGATGTTGGTCGTACAGACGTGGCAGAAGTTCTGGAAGTTACCAGTGGCCTTCCACATATTACCTTCGCGCGACCAGTTGGTCACAACGTCGCTACCCTTCAGCCACACCTCAGCGTTGGGTGCTGCCTGCATGGTGACATTCTTCTTCGTCACAAAGAAGTGTGGCTCGCGGTAGATACCACTCTTTGCCACTACCGTTCCACCGTCTCCGATCTTCGTCACGGCGCGGCCAAAGCTCTTGTACGGTGCTGACTCACTTCCGTTACCCTTATTGTCATCCCCGTTGGGCGACACCCAGGCGACGTTGGCATTCGGCACAGCGTAATTTGCCTTGATATAATTATAGTTTTTATTCAGACCGGTTGCGTTCACCGAGTTGAGACCATAAAAAAGCCCGCCTATAGCGAGCCCACTTACAGCCACAACCGATGCGATGCGCATGACGATCCCACGTTTTTGACGTCTAATCTTCACTGCTCTTTCCTCCCCTTGTCGGTTGGCGTTAGATTTACGTTACAAAGACTATTCTATCATAATGGCCGCGCTGGTCAATTAACCATAACTTGAATAACTGCGCAATCCTGTGGTGTATGCCTCGCGCAACACCCATACTTCGCCTCTCTCGCCAGTCGTACGCTTGCACCGTACATATATAGATCATACCCCAGATAGAGCTCTTGACATATTCGATACTTCGCATGTATTGAATATGTCACTTATTTCACCAAGATCCACACAAATAAAAATATCATTGTAATATCTACAATGATTCGTTCATCTCCCGTTGTGCTGCGTTTTATGTTAAAACTATATATTGCTAAGCAACCTCAGCATTCGTCTATTTTGGCTTGTCATTCTTGAGCTGTGGATGATACTGTGCGGCTGTTTTATCAAAAATACCGAGCCGATAGCCATCGCCCAAACAATCCTGGCGGAGGAGGGGAGATTCGAACTCCCGCTACAGGTCTCCCCGTACTAACGATTTAGCAAACCGTCCCCTTCAGCCACTTGGGTACTCCTCCAGCGTGTCGGATTGTGCACCAACGTGCACTGGCTATTGTAGCATAGGTCAGGCAATTGCGCTAGACATTTGTGAGATACAATTTTATCCCTACTTCGCCGCAGTGTCGTTAGTCATATATTTCCTGCACTCCCCTCCCTTTTATAAAGTGATGTAAATAAGGAAGAAACCAAACATCTCGCTAACGTACCAATTCCTCACGCTGAAGCTCAAAACAGCATCATACTAACTAGCGAGCATTTAAGACGTCACTGGCAAACGAGATGAAGGAAGCGAGTCACCGCAGTAGCACAAGCTGAGAAATTTCACCGCTTTCCTCTCGACAAAAAAAACGCCATATCGTATAATTACAAGATAAAAGGAGCTAAGTTTATTATGCTAAAAAAATGTCTACTATCTATCAGTGCACTCGCCCTCATCGGGGGTGGGATAATTGCTGCTGCGCCGCCCAGCGCTGCAATCGGCGGCGTGTCAGATGGTGCCAGCCGCTCACGGGGCAAAGACCAGCCAGCCGATCTCTTTGGTGACGCTGGTATCTTCACACGAGTAAGCAACATCATGCTGTTTCTCGTTGGTGCTATCGCGGTCATTATGATCATCTTCGGTGGTATTCGTTATGTTGTCTCTGGTGGTAATTCATCACAGGTGCAGGGCGCGAAGAATACTATTATGTATGCCCTCGTTGGTGTTGTGGTGGCGCTGCTAGCCTATGCGGCGGTGAACTTTGTCATCAACACCATCATCCCCGGTGGCAACATCAACACTACTACCAATAGCAGCAACACTGGTGCTTCAACCACCTAGCCAATAATACTTGGCTCTCTTCTCACACAAACATATGCGCACACTTCGCGGTGTGCGCTTTTTCATTACCTCTGGTGAGTATGTGCAAGACAGAAGTGCACCAAGCGGCACCCCTCACGTCGCGATGCGTCGTTATTATAATAAAAACCTGCCAGCCCAGAGCTCGCAGATAAATACGATCAAAAACATGGCGGAGAGAGAGGGATTCGAACCCTCGAAGCCTTGCGGCTTACCGCTTTTCGAGAGCGGCCAGTTCAACCACTCCTGCACCTCTCCGTGTGGTCTGCTCTCATTATAACAGACGCGCTGCCGAACGAAAATATCGCGCAGCGTATATCCTTGAGCTCTTGCCCCACCTTCGCGTATACTAGAGCCATGCAGGATTCTATTTTTACCAAGATTATCAAGGGTGAGATACCAAGCCACACGGTGTATGAGGATGAGCACACGATTGCCTTTCTTGATATCAACCCGCTGAGTGATGGCCATGTACTGGTCGTACCGAAGCAGCAGATTGATTCGCTGTGGGCGCTCCCCACCGAGGTGTATCAACACCTCTGGGCGGTAGCGCAGCGGATTGCCCACGCAATGGAGACAGAGCTCAAGCCTGAGCGAGTCGGCGTGGTGGTGGAGGGCTTTGATGTGCCGCACGCTCACATTCATCTTGTGCCGCTGTATGACCGCGAGGTACTGCAGCTCCATCATGGCTATCCAACCGACACCAGCGATACTCACTTATCTACCACCGCCCAGCGTCTTGCTACAGCAGTATCTAACAGTAGTGAAGACGCCAGCGCATGATCACCATCATCGCTGTTGGCAAGCGGCACGAGCCCTGGCTAGTCGATGGCATAGCACGCTACGAGCAGCGTATGACCCGTGCTTGGCAGCTGCAGTGGAAACTCCTTCCAGCCAGCCAACGTAGTAGCGATGCGGCGCGCCGTGAGGAGTCGCAGCAGATTCTTCGAGCACTTTCGCCCCAGGCATACGTTGTCCTACTGGACGAGCGCGGCACAATGCTCGACTCGCCCGCCCTCTCGCGCAGCCTGCATCGGCCAATAGTACAAGGCAAATCACTCGTGCTTATCATTGGTGGAGCATACGGTGTGACAGAAGCGGTGATGGAGCGCGCTAACCTGGTGTGGTCGCTGTCTCGCCTGGTGTTTCCACATCAGCTGGTGCGGCTCATCTTGGCCGAGCAGCTCTACCGGGCGCAGCAGATTGCCGCTGGTCATCCGTATCACCATCAATAACTAACCAACAATCGGCAAGAACTGATTATCAAAGGCATGGCGCGCTCCCCGCTGTTTGTGCGCCAGGTATCTATATTCATCGTCGCGCGGTGGCACACTCGGCGTGTGGTGTTGCCCGAGATGCGCCGCCTTATGCCCAAGCGACGTATGATGCGGATGGACGTGCGGGTCGGTTGTTAGCTTATCGTGCTCTGCCGAGCCTTGCAGCCCACGGCTTCGCAGCACGGCAGGCTCGAGCGTGAGAAGCGCAGTGGTCATCTTATCAAATTGCCCATCGTGCAAGAACACCCCCAGTGCAGTCGCTAGGCTAAAGACCGCCACAGCCGCCTGCGCGAGGATGGTTTTGTATGAGGTAGTGTGGTGTTTGTGTTTCATTGTGTGTATTGGTGACTATCGTTAGTTCTATTTTTGTTCATATTCATGGTAGCAGGATGTTTCTTTTCTGTCAAGTATGTTTCGTGTAGATATAGGAATACCCTTCTTTTCTTCATTAACTCTCTCCTCTATCATCTCACCTGATGAGATATGAACGCTGTTTGTCGCAGCATATGTATACTTATATAAATCCATACGATAAACACTCTCGTAAATATTACTCGCCATAAGGCCTCAAAAAAGAACAATAGGAACAGATTTGTGAAGTGATTAGATTTTTCAGCTTCAAATTAATGTAGCTCGTCAACACGATAATCCCTTTGTCTGTGCTCGCGCTTCCCTTTTTGCCACTAAGTGCCCTTTTGTCATTGAGAACGCAAGAGGTTAAATCAACATTTTCAATGTCTCTACTCATCAAAAAGGCTACCATTTCACATCGACGGTAGCCTTCTCTATTAGCACAAGGTATTAAATTTCAGTATTGCTATTCGATCACCTGCAATTCCTTCACCAGCCGCTCGATCAACGCCTGCTTGCTTGCCAGCTGCTGGCGTGATTCTTCCACCAAATGAGCGGGTGCTTGGCTGGTGTAACGTTCGTTTGCTAGGCGTGCCTCCAGCTTGGCGGCGTCATTGCGTGCTGCGACCAAGCGCTTCTCGAGGTTCGTCTGGTGCTCATAGAGTGTCTCGTCGCTTACGTCGAGCCAGGCATCGCGGCCGCTAGCAGCCAAGCGCAGCCCACGTGCTACATCAGTATGCTCCACTGCCGCTAGGCCAGCCAAACGCCGCACTAGCTCGGCATTATCTGCCACTAACACGTCATCCATATAGAGCAGTGTGTAGCGCTCATTGCCTGGCAACTCACTCGTTACATAGCGCGCTTCGGTCACGAGCCGCTTGAGCCGGCCAAACTCAGCCGCCTGCAGCTCATTGTATTTCTCAGCCTGCGGATATCGTGCCGCCGCCAGGAGGTCAGTATGCCAGCTCAGGCTTTGCCAAATCGTCTCCGTTACAAACGGTGCAAATGGATGAGCCAAGCGCAGGCACGTATCCAGCACCCACACCAGCATATCAGCGTGCTGCTCCACCTTGGCTGCCTCAATATACCAATCGGCCACATCATCCCACACCGTGTGGTAGAGCGTCTCTGCCGCCTCGGCAAAACGATACTGCGCTAGCTGCTGCTCCATCGTCTCCCCTGCCCTGCTTAGCTGGCGGATAATCCAATGGTCAGCCATCGATTGCGGCACTGGCACATGCACGGGTTGCGTATCCCCCACCTGCGCCTCGATGAAGCGAGCAATATTCCACAGTTTATTGCAGAAATTGCGCGCTGCCACCACCTTGCCGGTATTAAAGGCTTGCGGCTGAGCGGCTGAGCGGCTAGCGATAATCCCCATGCGCAGTGCGTCTGAACCGTACTGGCTGATCGCCTCCATTGGGTTAATCACATTACCCTTGCTCTTGCTCATCTTCTGCCCGCGCTCATCCAGCACCAGCCCGTGCAGATACACATGGCGGAACGGCACCTGCCCCGTGCAGTACAGGCCAAGCATCATCATCCGCGCCACCCAGAAGAAGAGGATATCCCCGGCTGTCTCCATCACCGCATTGGGGTAGAACTTCGCCAACGGCCCATCTTGCAAATAGTCGGTGGTGATGAATGGCCACTGCCCACTGCTAAACCAGGTATCAAGTGTATCTTCTTCCCGGCGGTATGTTGTGCCATTTACAACTATTTCTTTTTCGTTGACATTTGTGTTAAAGATCCAGTCGCTTGGGTCGGTCGTGCTCTGGAAGGCTGGGATAGGTATCCCCCACGGTATCTGCCGGCTGACGTTCCAATCTTTGATCTCGCGCAGGTATTTGATGACCACCTCACCTTTATTGGTGGGAGTGAAGGTCACATCACCGCGCTCAATAGCAGCAATCGCCGCATCTGCCAAAGGACGCATCGAGATAAACCATTGCTCTTTCACCATCGGCTCAATGACGGTGTCGCACTTGTAGCAATGCCCCACCGAGTGCTCCAATTCTTCCTCACCACGACGGAGCTCTTCGCGCTCCAGCGCCTCCAGCACCCGTTGGCGTGCCTCCGTCGTGGTGAGACCATCAAATGGTGCGGGAACATTCGTCATTCGCCCATCGAAGCCAATCACCTGCTCCACTGGCAGCCCATGCCGCTGCCCCATTTCGAAGTCATTTGGGTCGTGAGCCGGCGTGATCTTAACCGCACCTGTGCCGTATGACGCATCAACATATTCATCAGCAATAATCGGGATCTCGCGCCCTACCAGCGGCAGCAGCGCCTTGGTGCCGATCAACTTCTTGTAGCGCTCATCTGCCGGGTTGACGGCGATGGCGGTATCACCCAGTAGCGTCTCGGGCCGTGTCGTAGCAACGATAATTTCACCAATATGATCGAGTAGTGGATACGCAATACGCCACAGCTTAGACTTCTCCGTCTTGTGCACCACCTCGATGTCAGCAAAGCTGGTCTGGTGCTTGGTACAGTAGTTGACGATCCGCTCACCGCGGTAGATCAGCCCATCTTGCCACAGCTTGTTGAAGGTACCGTAGACCGTTTCCACCACCTTAGGGTCAAGCGTAAAGACCATATCTTCCCAGTCGGCCCCAACGCCAAGAGCTCGCAGCTGGAGCTCCATATCGCCCCGCTTCTGGTCGACAAAGTTCCACACCTGTGTATATAGCTCATCACGAGAGTAATCGAAGCGCGTCTTGCCCTGCTTTTCTAGCTCGCGCTCATACACCACCCACGTTTCGAAGCCAGCATGGTCTGCCCCAGGGATAAACACCGCGTCATCACCTTTCATCCGGTGGTAGCGTACTAAGATATCTTGCAAGGCCGAGCCTAGCGCATGCCCGACGTGCAGGTTGCCATTAGCATTGGGCGGCGGCATCACGATGCTGTAGGGTGTGCCCTCCCCTCTCGGTCGAAACACGCCAGCGCTCTCCCACATGGCGTAGATATTTGGCTCGTATTCGTTAGGGTTGTAGGTCTTGGCAAGTTTCATGGCGGTGGCTTCCTTACAGATTATTGATACTTTTCACACGAAAACAGCGCGGTCGATACTTCACGTGAAAAATTTGTGTGCAGCATCTGCCAGGCCGATTTTTTGGTGCAACTTCAGCTACCTAGTATAGCACGTTTGACAGCTCAATGGCAGAGGTGACAGGGGTTAGTGATAAGGCTAAGACGCAGCTGATTAAAATCATATGATTTGTTTCTCGCTTTGCAGATTAGTCACTATCAAGTGGTCACTTGTTCTGATAGTTTCCCATTGTGTAGTTTTCACGTGGAAGGTGTGATGCGTGACGACCTGTGACTAAAGCAATTACGATTTTACTATCTCACCCAGTAGAGCATGGGGAATGGGTAGACTTTCCAGAGAAACAGCAGAAGTCTCTACACTGCAAATGTCTGCCCACATACTATCATGTTGCATTCATCAATGCGCTTCACACAATGCAAAAGGGAGGTGTGAATAATAAATCAGAGATAAATTGTGTTTATCATAGTGACAACCAAAATTGAATCACAGTAGGGAAGAGATAGCCCAATTTTTCATCTCTACATATCTCTATTTCACGTGAACAATGCGCAATTTCATCAAGCTCTATAGCCCTACATCAGCATATGGACCTCATATCATCATCCATCTGAAGTCACGTCTGTAGAGTAGGGCAGGGGAAATAAAAAAGACGCCCCGCTAGAGCGTCTTTCTCTGAGCAATACCACGCTTACTTATGCGAGCGACGATACGATGCCTGGCGCAGGCTACGCACGTGCTGATACAGCGCTTGGTAGAGATGATACAGCCGGTAGCGCAGTGGATGGAGAGGTTTTTCCCAGGTGCCGATATAGTCCACCGGTGTGCCTCCAAACGACTTCTTGAAGTGCGTGAAGCCCGCCCAGGGGTGATCCTTTGGCACATCGTCTGGCGCAATGCCGTAAAAGTCAAAGAATTTGTGCCCCGTATCGTGCGCATAGAAGAGGGCAGACACCACCAGTGCTGTGGCTGGGCTGAGGTTGCGCTGGGCGGTGTAGGACGCCGCATGGGCATAGGCCATCGTCGTGCCGTCACTAAAGAATATCAAGCTAGCAACTGGCTTATCTTCTAGTGTGGCATACATTAGGCCAGCTGCCTTACGCGGGAAAAGCACTTCTGCCATTTGGCGAAAGTAGGCATCACTATGAGGCTGCATGCCAGTACGCTTGGCGACATCGTGAATCATATCAAGAAAGATCTCGATATCAGCTGGTTCATAACTGGTATGAAACCTCACTCCTGCCTTCTGATTCTTGCGCCACGTGTAACGCACTGCTTGCTTGGCATTAGCCAGGATCGCATCATGATCCATCGTTACATCATTAATAATCGTTCGATCTGGTTGGAGGCTCTTCGCCTTGCGAAAGCCAAGATTTTGCAACTGCTCAAGCCGCGTCGTTCGGGGGTCGACCCGCACAAAATCTGCACCATATTGCCGCCCAGTGGCAATGATATCCTTGAGTGCAGCTTCCTGGGCTGCATCATTATCTGCTTCGGGCCCATAGGGTACATACAACCGATGGTTGAGCCGACCATGCTCAATAATGCCATAATACTGCCACCCTTTGTCTACTCGCCGCACCGTATGGCGCTGCTGCGCTTGTTGAAAGGCCTCCCATGCCTCAGTCTGTAAAAAATGTTTCATAACATTAGTATAGCAACTTTGCGGCGGATTTTCACTGATGATTGTTGCAAAAACACATTCATGTATACTCTGACGAAATGATGAGTCTGGTGTAAGGTATTATCTCTCTAAACTCCTTCGTTATAGCCAATCGTGTGTTACTCATCACTATCGCTCTCTTCCTCTCACCACTCAAAAATGCTATACTAACGCTATTATTATGCAGCTCAAACCTATTGATCCATCCACACTCGAGCAATTTGTTGCGAAGCATCCACTAGGGAGCTTCGTCCAATCAGCCGCCAATGCCAAGCGAGTGGCACAGCTGGGCTGGCAGCCACATTGTCTGGGGTTGTTTGCTGAGGGTGAGCGCTTGGTGGCTACCGCTGTGTTATTTGAGTGGCGTACCTTGGGCTATAGCGAGTTTGAATGTTTGCAAGGACCGCTCGTGGATTATCACAACTCAGCAGTACTCAGTACATTATTGACAGAACTTAAGAAATATGTCAAAGCACACAAAGGTATTTTACTTCGGATTCAGCCGCCACTCATCCTGCGGCAGGGAAGTGACCCTACTCAGCTTCTCGAAGTAACAGGCACAGCCAAGGCGCTGCAACAATTAGAAAATGCAGGCTTTCGCGCTATTCCCCCGCAGCAGACCGACCACAACACGCGCTACGTACGCTGGTTCTTTGCCAAAGATCTTTCGCCCTACCACGACGATGCAGCACTACTCAAGAGCTTCGACGCCAAGACGCGCAGCTGCGTCAAGGCGGCCACCAAGTATGGTGTGGCGGTACGCGAGATTACTGCGGTGGATGATCTCGCCCCGTTTGCGAAGTTGCTAATCGATACCGGCACGCGGCGTGGCTTCTCAGGACGCAATGAAGCGTTTTACCAGCAATTGTTCCGCGCCTTCCACCGCACGCAGGCGTGGTTCCTGATTGCCGAGCTCGACCTTGCTGGCTACCAAGCCCGCCTCAGCGCCCAGCATGATAGCCTGCAAGCCGAGCGCGATGCGCTAGCGACCGAGCCAGACAAGCAAGGACAAGTGAAGGAGCTCGACAACCAGCTCACTGCGGTATCCAAACGCCTGGCAGATTATGAAGCGCTGCGCCAGGCAGCCAATGGGGACGTCCTGCCGCTGGCTGCTGCCATATTTATGCACACGAGCGATAACGAGGTGGTGTATTTTCTTAGCGGGTCGGACGATCAACATGCCAAATTTTCTGGCTCATACGCCCTGCAATACGCAGCAATGCGTCGTGCCATCAGCCTTGGCGCTCAGCGCTATAACTTCTACGGCACAAGCGGAAACTTCAACGGCTTCCCCGAGCAAGAGGGGGTGTATCACTTCAAGAAAGGCTTTGGTGGCCAGCTAGAAGAACGCGCTGGTTGCTATGAATATATCGCTCGGCCATTCATACATCAGGTGGTTCGTTTCATGCGTGCGATGCGAAAGATTATAGCGCGGTAGAGCACTGCCTTCGTAACAATATCTACACTATTAGATAACGTGGTGGATAGAATTATCTTACAGTGAGATGAAAAATCCGCGACTTGCAGATCTTCAGCTTATTTTTCGTGTCTGTGATATTTGATCTTTGCAATAGTCCATGATACTATTTTGCCATGCTCGTCAAACGCCCAACATCAGCGTTATCTATGCAAGAATTACGGCCAGACATCTTCGTTGCGGGTCCTATCTCTGGGGCAGAAGATTGGCAAAAGCAAGCAGAAAAATTATTAGAAAATATTGAGCAAACAGAATCATGCGACGAAGAGCTCATTATTGCCAACCCACGACGCCCAGAAGGAATACCGCGCGTTGGTGATATTGCGAAGGAGCAGATCACATGGGAGCACCGGAATTTGCAGCTCGCACGCGTGGTTATGTTTTACTTCGTCAAGGGGCCGGGCATCATTACACCACTAGAGTTTGGTAAGGAACTCGGGCGCGGCTCGCCCATCGTGCTTGGCATTGACAAAAGCTTCGGCCGACCATTTGATATCGAAACACAAGCACACCTTGAGCAGCCAAAGTTACCGATCTATCGCACACTCGACGAAACTGTTGTAGCTGCTGCAGCGCTGGCCAGGCAGATTCGCGCAAAAGAAGGCTAATTATCAGCCCACACCGCTTCACGCATCGACAAGCTTGGCTGGACTTCGAGCTGGTATGGATCAGTTGTGTGGCCAGCTTGGGCGTAGTAGTAGCCCAGCGTGGCGATCATCACTGCATTGTCTGTGCAAAAGGCCATCGGTGCGTAGCTAATAGAGCAGGACAGGGCGGTGCGCAGCTGACGGCGGAGTTCTTGGTTGGCCGCCACACCGCCAGCAATCACGACGGAGCGTGGCGCATAGTGTTCATACGCCAGCACCGTCTTATCGACCAACGTCTCTACTGCCACACGCTGGAAGCTCGCTGCCATATCATAGCGCTGCTGCGGCGTGACAAGCGCTGGAAGCTCGTGCGAAGGAAAAGAGGTATCCTTACCTACCTCGGCTTGCATTCGGCGCAGCACGGCCGTCTTGAGGCCCGAGAAGGAGAAATCATACTGGCCCTGCATCCGCGCCTTGGGCAAAGCATAGCGCTGCGGATCACCGTGCGTAGCGGCAGCAGCAATAGCTGGGCCGCCAGGGTAGGGCAAACCAATGATCTTTGCTACTTTGTCGAAGGCTTCGCCCACAGCATCATCCTGCGTCTGGCCAAGTAGTGTATAGTCACCATGCGCCCGAAACAGCACCAATTGACTATGCCCACCAGAGACAATGAGCGCCAACATAGGGAAGCTCGGCTGCACAGCAGGGAGCGCTAGAGTAGGCTCGGGCTTTGGCCGGCCGTCCTCCACCACAAAGTTAGCATAGACATGCGCCTCCACATGATGAATCGCGTAGAGCGGCTTCTTGTGCACAATAGCGAGCGTCCGCGCCGCCAGCGTCCCGACCAGCAGTGACCCCACTAGCCCAGGCGCATACGTCACCGCAATGCCATCAATCTCATCCCAGCTGCATGCCGCCTCGGCCAATGCGCGGTCAATCACCGGGGTAATCATCTCAATATGGCTCCGCGCTGCTACCTCTGGCACCACGCCGCCATACTGGGCATGAATATCTATCTGCGAGTGCACAACACTACTCAGCAGACGTCGCCCATCAGCCACCACCGCAGCCGCCGTCTCGTCGCAGCTGCTCTCAATCCCAAGAATCTTCATAAAGTTATTATACACTTCATCCGATAGAGTGTGAAAACAGATTGCAATAACGAGTTTCAGCCCTGGCGTCAAGGGGTCAATATTTCCTAAGTACCAGACCTTTATAGTGTTCCATCATCGAGAGTGTGGGAAGGGGGAGTGCGAGGATAAGCGAGGCTTTTGCGATCCCAATCGTAGTACATTTGCTTAATCAAAAATCATGCCTCTCATGGTTTTAAATACTACCAAAAGTGGTATAATATGTGCCATGGCATTTTCTCTAAAACAAACACTCAAGAATACTCTCCCACCCAGCGTGCTGGCGGCGCTGGAGCCAGGCTATCGGCTGCTTGAAGCCACTATAGCAGCGGCCAACCAAGGCTTCCCAGCCCAGGGCATGCACGTCATTGGCGTAACGGGGACAAATGGCAAGACCACGACGTGCTTTATGATCCACCGCATGCTGGTCGAAGCAGGTTACAATGTCGGCCTAATGACGACTGTGGCATATGGAGTGAATGACAACATTACGCCGCAAACCGAGCACATGACCACCGTATCTGCACCCCTGTTGCAGCAGCGTTTGGCGGAATTTCGGCGGCATAATGTGCAGTGGGTGGTGCTAGAGGTGACGAGCCACGCGTTGGCGCAGCACCGCATCTTTGGCGTCCCGATCGACATTGCCGTCATGACCAACGTTACACACGAGCATCTGGATTATCACAAGACATTTGAGCGCTACCGCGCCACCAAGACACGGCTCTTCAAGCTGGCGCGGCGGGTTGGCATTATCAATGCGGATGACCCATCAGCAGCAGTCTTCGAGCAAGCCGTGCCCCGTAGCCTATGCTACGGCATCGCTGACGGTAACATCCGGGCTACTAACATCACCCAAACCGCCTTGGGTAGCCGCTACGATGTGTGGCTAATGGGGGAGATGCACCACATCACCATCAATATGCCGGGTGAGTTCAACATCGCCAACAGCCTGGCCGCGGTAGCAGTGGGGCACGAGGTAGGCCTGAGCCGGGCGCAGATCGAGCAGGGCCTGGCTGCACTCACCGGGGTGGAGGGCCGTATGACAGTCGTGGATGCTGGGCAGCCATTCTCCGCTATTGTCGACTTTGCCCACACACCCGACGCCTTCGAGCGGCTGCTGGGCAGTGTGCGAGCCAGCACCAAGGGCAAGCTGATCGTCCTGTTTGGCTCAGCTGGCCGGCGCGATGAGTCCAAGCGAGCCATTCAAGGCAAGATCGCAGGGCGAATTGCTGACGAGCTTATTATCACTGAAGAAGACGACCGTGATGTCGATGGGCAACACATCCTCGCCCAAATCGCCAAAGGCGCAGAAGCCGCCGGCAAAACCCAAGATACCGACCTCTTTCTCATCCACGACCGCGCTGAGGCCATCCGCTTTGCCGTCCGCCGTGCCCGCACCGCCCGCGACACCGTCGTCTTCCTCGGCAAAGGCCACGAAAAAACCATCGAACGCGCCGACGGCACCCACCCCTGGGACGAAATAACAGAGGTAAAGAACGCTATTCACGAGCAGCAAGCATCGAAAAAGAAGCCAGCGAAAGGCAAGAGCAAGCGCACAAAAGACGCCAGCAAACCTATCTCCAAAGCCAAAGACAAAGCCAAGCGCAAGAAAAAGCCAACTTCGCGCCACAGCAAGCGTGCATCGGTAAGCTAGTGTTTTTACCCTACAGATGCCCACTCTAACTACTCTGTGAGGTGTCTGCCTCTCCATCAGCTTGTTTGGGTTCTACTTCGAACGTCACATCGTCTACATTATCGCTACTACCCACTCTTACATAGCACCCATCAGTGGTCAGACCAGTTGCTGCCCAGCCATCCTCTGTGCGCTGCAGCGATATCCACTGGATAAAGAGTAGCCACGGCTCGCCCTCAGGACCACTATATAGCCATGGCTTTCCGTCAAAAATCGATTGAGAAATTGCCGCCTTGAGCACTGAGTGTCTCTCATGCTCCTCATTTGACGGCTGCTGTGGTATTTCGTGTGGCATATAGCAATGCACCTCCTTTACCTCTGTTATGGTCGCGTGTCTGTTGTGAGATCTACCTCTGTTGTATTGGCTTATCTAGAATGCCATGGCTATACATGCGGGCTACTACCCGTGGCGTAACCTGAACAATTTTTTCCTTCGGCAGCATTAATTTATTACGGTATTCATACCCCTCCACACCAGGGAAGAAAAAGATCCGTCCGTCATCATCATGCTCAGCAGCATCTTCCTGAGCATCGTATTCGTAGTATTCAGACGACTTAAGGTCAATCAGCTTACCATTCACTATCATGTCTATCCCACGCACATCCTGGTTGGCCGTACCTGGCTCATAGGCAATGCCTGCTTCATCCAGCACCCGCATAAAGAGCACTTCGTTGCGAATACCCACTACTGTCGCATACAGCATATCTTTTCGATCTTGCTTGTTTTGAGTATGCTTGTTGCCTGGGTACACGGCTTCTAAGCCGTTAACTATATCTGACACAGACGGTATCGATTTCCACGTCTCACAAGAGTGTGTGGCGTTGTCTATCACATCGCGCAGGGCATGGTTAAAGTGTGTGAGCTTCTTGATTCGCTGCTTATTTTCTTGCCGAGTCAGCGCCGTATCATCTTGTTCGGTCGCCTCCACCCAGCCAGGATACGCTGCAAGCAGCCGCGCCATATCCACATGCGACCACTGTTCTTTGCTCGCATAGTGTTGCACGAGCGCCACAGCACTCTCTCCCAGGGCAGCCGAGCGCCGCTGGTGGCGTTTTTTCTCATTCCAGTTACGGCCTGCTTGCTCGACGAGGTAGGTGAGGTGCGGCTTTTGGCTCTTCAGCGCTGCATCAACGGTAACAAGCTGCTTTTTGATGTTCGAAGAAGACGTCGACCACTGGCTCGGCGATATAGGCGATGGCATTGTATCAACATAATAGCGTTTATGTGTATGGTGTGTCTTATAGTGGCGTGTTTTTGTCATGGTTGTGTTTGTAGTATATATCATTTTTAGCGCTATAACAAAATCACCACATCAGTGGTGATAATGCCTATTCTTACTGTATGAGTCGTTACCGCTGCGACAAATAGTCAATCTCTTTGATGATGTCGAGCAGCGCTTGGGCGCGGCGGGTTTCGTCGCGGATGGATTTGGCGATTTGGTAGGCTGGGTCGATCAAACTCTTGTCGTCTGTCGAGCGGATCAAAAGCAGATAGGTATCGAATTTCTCATCTGGGCTAACGTTGAGCTTATCCACCAGTGGGCGCAGCTCTTTGATGGCCGACTGCTTCACGCCATTGAGCGCTTCACCACTGGGCGCAGGCTGCGATGGTTGCTGCTGCGAGGACATGACTGGCACAGACGAGCCCATATTGCCCGACATACCCGAGAGTGACGAACGGCCAGCACCTTGCCCCGACATCATCGCCTGCGACCGCTGCGACGCTGCTGTGCCCACCTGCGGGCCGATCCCAGCGAGCACCTTGGCAAGCTCTTGATCGTCGGTAATTGATTGTGATGTAGTGCTGATATTCATGGTTCCCACCTGTCTCCAAATATGCTTATGATTCTCTGCTAATTAATGTATCATGGGAGGGTATACTCTTGCAAGCAGAAGGAGACGATTATGCTTGATGATCAGACCACATTGCGCCAACGCGGTGCCGAGGCCACTCTGCATCACATTGCAACATTATGGAAACAAACGACGCTACCAACAGAGGTAGCCAGCCAGCTCTCACATATATCAGTCCAGCATGATATTCATAATGTTGTGATTATAGCAACGGATAGTGATGTGGTGTTGGCTTGCGTTGCTCAGCAGCTCGTGCAGCCTCACATGACTGTGCCTGTGCTGTGCTGCGAGGCAGCGGCAATGCCCGCATTTGTGGACGCGCACAGCCTGGTGATTATTGTCGAAGCCGGTACCTCATCTGACCACGTAAAAAACATGGTGTCTTATGCAGCGCAACACAGTGCTCCAGCCGTTCTCCTTACTCATGATGCTACTGTAGAGCTTGCCGCAGCATACCCTGCAGCTACCATCGTGCCGGTTGCGAAGAGAGAAGGGAAGGTGGAACCACTATGCATACTCAGCACACTGAGTGCGCTACTGACGGCCTATCAGTTGCTGGATGATCTTGTGGAAGCGATAGCAGATGGCGCAGCATACGCAACGAATGTGGCACAGCAGTGGGGTGCTACCGTGCCAACCACTCACAATCTCGCCAAGCAGCTTGCACGCCAGGCAGCGGGCAAGACGGCGGTGTTTTGTGGTAGTGGGGCGCTCGCGCCAGTGGCCCAGTGGTGGCAGTGGTGCTGGCAGGAGCGGGCGCACAATGTGGCATTCGCTACCACTCTTGCCGAGGCCGAGCAGGCTGGCGCTCACGGCTGGCTAAGCCATCCGGTGGATAAGCCATTCGCGCTTTTCGACCTGGTGGGAGAAAATGACGCCGCTACCCAGCAGCGCTTAGCAGCGCTCGATCGCCGCCTCAGTGGCCGCCGCCCCCACGCAAAGTCTGTTTTGCTTGCGGGCAAGACAGAGTTAGAACAGGTGCTGCACGGCATAATATTAGCGGAATTTGCCAGCTGCTACCTCGGCGTGTTGAATGGCGTGAGGCAGGGGAAGGGCGACAAATCTTAAAGCTCTAATCCTAGCGTGTTTTAGTTTTTGAGAATCGTAGCGTTTTGTTTTTTCTATTCTAATTCTTAAGCCCTTGTCATGATCTTGTATGGTAACTCGCTGTCGCAAAATGTTACATAAACAACAAGCTGCTACAATAAATTCACCTACGAAATCGCTCATCATCTCAAACATTACATGTGACGATTAATCTGGAATAATATGTGCAGAAATTCTATCATCTTACTCTGTAAATGAGCAGGGCAGGGCGGGCCAGAAATACCACAACTCATACAAAAAACCCGCCACATTTCAGGCGGGTTCTGTATCAGCATAACTATGTCGATTAGTGATACTGCCGTAGCGACTCGATCGTGTTCTTGCGCGCGGCCCGGATGGCTGGGTAGAGGCCGAAGGTGAGGCCAACCGCCAGGGCCAGGCCAATTGCCATCACCGCCGTCTGCCACTCCAGCGATGGGGCAAAAGATAGCCACAGGCTAAAGCTCAGTGCCACTATGTAGCCGAGGATGTAGCCCAGGATGCCACCAAGCAAGCTAATCGCCAGCGCCTCGATCACAAACTGGGTGATGATATTACCATCGGTCGCACCAACCGCTTTGCGGATACCCACCTCGCGCGTACGCTCTACTACACTCACCAGCATGATGTTCATGATGCCGATGCCGCCAACCACCAGCGAGATGGCTGCAATTAGCGTCAACACCTGGGTTAGTGCTGTGAAGAGCCGGTTGGTCGGCTGGCTAATCGCATCGCCCGTTGCTACGGTAAAGTCTTCTTCGCCTTGGTGGTTTTGCTTGATTTTATCCTTAACTTGCTGGGCAATCTGCCCGACCTGCTGCGATGCATCGGCCTGGATGTTGATCTGCTGAATCTGTGTATGACCACTGTGGATCTTCTTACCTACCTCGGTAGTGATGATAGCTGCATTGTCGAAATCAACGTTGTTATAATTCAGCGGATTTTCTGTAGCACGCATCACCCCCACCACGATAAATTCCTTGCCGCGAATTTTGAAGGTCTGGCCAATCGACTGCTCGGTGCCAAACAGTTGCACCGACAGCTTTGGGCCAAGCACCGCTGGCTTAGCGTCGTGCGTGCCACCCTCAAGGAAGTCGCCCTCGCGCAGCTCGAGCTGGCTGGTGATAGCAAGGTCTGGCGAGGTCGCCACAACAGTAGTGGTGGCTTCTCGGTCGTTGCTCTTGAGCTTGTTCTCAGAGGTCATCATTGGTGCCACAGCACGGATATGTGGCATCTTGCGCACCGCCTCAACGTCGGACTCGGTGATAGTACTAGTGTTGTAATTATACTGCGCCACCGAGCTCGCCAGCGACGAGAAGCTCTTGTCTTGCACGCCAGGGCGCACCACAATGAGGTTATTGTTGAGGTCGGACACCTGTTGGGAGATGATATTGTGCAGGCCACCACTCAGCGCCAAGATTGCCACGATGCTACCCACTCCAATTGCCACACCCAGCGTCGCCAGCAAATTACGGCCGCGATTGCGCCGGAAGCTACTGCTTGCATTTTCGAAATGGTCGATGATTATCATGCCTGGGGCTCCTTTGTGCTAGATTGGTGAGCAGACGATGGTGCAGCGGGCTGCTGGGCTGGTGTAGCCACGGCTGGCTGAGCAGATGCTGCAGATGATGGCTGCACCGCAATATGGGCTGCTGGTGCTGCAGGCTGCGCGGGCTGACTAGCGGGCTGTGGTGCAACTGGCTGAGATTGAGCTGGTGTAGACTGAGCCGGGGTAACTGAGGTTGTATGAGCCGGCGCAGCAGAGTGCACCAGAGCAGGCTGCGCTGCCGAAGGAGCCTGCGGTGCGGCGGGCAAGGCTGGCGGCACCTCTGGTGGGGCAACTGGCATAGGCTCGATAGTTGGGCCATCTTGGGTGTGCGGGTCTTCGTAATCAACCACTGTTGGCGCCACTGTTGCTGGTGCGGGGGCCTTCGCCGGCCGACCGCGAGCAATTGCCTTGACTGGCGCAGCTGGCTGAGTGGCCGATGCCGTGCCCTGCGCAATCGTCGGCGCAGCCTTGCCAGCAGGTGCTGCTCGGCGAACTCGTGGCTTGCGGGCCACTGGTGTTGGTGTGGCAGCAGTGGTGCGCATCTGCTCATCACTGGCAATCTGCCCATCAAGCATCTTAATCACACGGCTGGCATAGCTCGTGAGGTTGGGGTTGTGTGTCACCATAATGATGGTATTGCCTCGGCGGTGTAGTTGAGCCAGTTCTTCCATGATGATATGGCTCGAACGGCTATCGAGGTTACCAGTTGGCTCATCAGCTAGGATAATCGACGGGTGATTTACCAGGGCGCGAGCAATTGCCACACGCTGCACCTGCCCACCACTAAGCTGCCACGGCATATAATATTCGCGCTCTTGGAGGTGGAAATTCTTCAGCACCGCACTGGCTTGCTCTAGGCGCTTGACGCGGCGCATCCCTCCACGATAGCTCAGGGGTAGGGCGACGTTCTCCAGTACCGTTAGGCGATTAATCAGGTTAAAACTCTGGAAGACAATACCAATCTGCCGCGAACGAATCCGAGCGTGTTGGCGCTTGCTCAGCGTTGCGACCGATGTCCCGTCAAGAAAATACTCGCCGCTGTCGGCGCGGTCGAGCAAGCCCATAATATTAAGCAATGTCGTCTTGCCGCAACCACTGGGGCCCATAATAACGATAAATTCGCCTTTTTCGACTCGCAGGTCGACGTTGTCCAAGGCGTTTTGGGCAGCATCACCCAGACCATACTGCTTGGTGAGGCCTCGGAGTTCTATAACTGGTGTAGAAGATCGTACCATAATTATCCTTTAGTATAAACTGTCAAAAAACATTTCTGCAAGCCCAATCTGCACAAAAATATGCAGTATAGCCACGCATCATGCCAAAAGACGAATCAGCAGCGCACTTTCTATGGCAGCGTGCCGCCTGGCGCTGATATGGCGGAGAGACAGGGATTCGAACCCTGGGTGACGTTGCCGCCACACACGCGTTCCAGGCGTGCCAATTCAACCACTCTTGCACCTCTCCGTACCTCTGTATTATAGCGGATGTGGGGTGGGGTGGCAATGGGCTACCTAGATGATTGCTGAATTTGACAAAATAACGCCCAATAGTATGCTAAATAATAGCCTATGGAGCAAAATCACAAACCCGACCAGACGGCCAAACAACCAAAAAATCCTCTCTTCGCTGCCATCGACAAGGCGCCCTTTGCTGGAAAATTCTTCCTCAAGGACATCTATAAGGACTATATGACTGCACCAGATTCGCAAAAGACAAAGCATATGATTGGTGCAGTCGCAGTTTTTGGTATTATGTCGGCAGGGCATTTATATCAAGGGTATATGGGTGCCCGCGCTGCACAGAGCCACAGTCATCAGCTCAAGGCGGAATCTTATTCGACAACAACAGCCGCGTTATTCGGCGTAGATGTTATGTACGCAGCAACGATGACCGCCATTGGCATCCGGCAAGCAGCACACATTCCAGAACTTATTAATAATTACCGACAGTGGAGGCAACCACGCAGCACGACATCCACTACTCCCGAGCGGCTTACCGTACCCCCTTACCAGACCAAACAACACCAACGACACAACACAGAGTTCCTCACCGCATTGTCAGTGACTGCTCTAGGCGAGGCAATAGGCATTGGGTCGTACATACATGCAAGACATACATCTCGGCGTAGATAACATACCTTATGTATAAAATATCTCCTATTTTTGCCAAAAAATAGTGTTCGAATATATTTCTATACCAACCTCTGTGTGTATGCGCCATTCATTTTTCTCAACAGAGGCCAAAAAATATTTGACCTGCCGCGCAAACAATGGTAGCATGAAACGCAAGTGCGCATATAATAAGCACACATAACCACTAATCCTGTATTGGGGAGGATTGAAGCTTATGACACAAACGTATGATCAGCCACCAACACAAACACCAGACAAATGGCATCGTTCACAAACTCCACAGAGCCCCGATGTTGCTGTTCTTCCAAAGGAGTCACAAGACCAGCCTTCACCAGACCATAACAATGAAAAATTTTCGATCTTAGGCAAACTTAAGGATATAAAGACCACTAGAAGAAACCTGTTAGGCTTTGGCGCTATTGGGGCTGCAGTTTTAGGAGTTGGCGGATATGCTGCATACCAGGCAAAAAAGCGTCGACAAGAGCAACAAGCTGCTGAGCTAGGAGATACCTCGGCAAACGAAGTAAATCAAAATCCTACTCCCGAAGCAACCCAAACAGCTAAGCCATACCAACCACCGCTTGAGAAAATACAAACAACCGATACCTGGCGATCCCTTCCTCCTGAGAGCCAGCAAGCCTATCAGAATATGTTAAGCGGCGACCCCGAAACTATCATTGGTAGCCCCGAGCAAGACGTTAAGGATTGCCTTGCTCAAGTGTTACTTGAAACTTACACAGATAAAGCTATTGAGAAAGTACCAGAATACTTTCCATCAATGCCACAAGAGGCTGGCCAGGTTGATAGTGATGGGCTCCCAATCGTATCTATTGCAGACCTCAAGCGTGTTGCGAAGCTGCCACCATCTAGGCAGGCAAGTGAGTATACTGCTCAAGATGCCCTCACTGCATCTGGCATCCGCCACTTTGTAGCATACAATATTATTGTGAGCGCAAAGGATAATGGCGAGAATGCTCTAAAACAAGCCAAAACAGCGGCCGCAGCTATTTTGGCATTTGATAGGGTACCGGGGAATAATAATCCGAATGTCCAAAGCCAATTAGACATATGGGAATCAAAAGATGATCGAAAAAGGAGTATTATAGGTCTCATCAACAATTGGGTCCAAACTGGTGATTTGTCGGACCCATCAGCCTATAGTATCGAATTAGACCCAACAAACCTTACTCGTCAAGTCAAAAACTCTCTCAATGTCCACAAAATGGGAAGCGAGACATACTCTGAAGATGAGCGTTACAGCGATGCAGATGGTACTGATGAAGCTAATTTTGCACCTCGTGGCGAAGTTGCCTTTAGAGTAAAAACATCTGTCAAAAAACCTGGCTCTTGCTTCTTTTTGTCGACCCCAGCAGTAACCCCAAGTGGCTCTTCTATTCCAAGGTATGTATTGACCCCTCTTAGGGTTGGTTAATCCATAAAATAAATTTGGAATTAAGTTTTACAAATATTTCTATGTGTTGTATTATATAGACATGCTTTTGGTTTGAGGGAACTGAGAGCTACCACTCATTTTCACCAACCCAAAGAAAGGAGGTGAAAATCATGGGTGGTTATGTAATTGCCGCGTTGTGCGGCAGTATATTTACCCTCGCGCTCAGACTATGGGCGTGGGGTAACAAAAAAAGATTCCGAGTTTTGCTCGGAATAACTCTTTTGTTTATAGTATTTATATACATAATAAATACTATAATAGTTGAGACACAACTGGGTATACACTACCCTTCCTATTTCACAGCGAATGAGCTTTCGCTGTGGATAGGTGCTATCGCAACATTATTGTTTGCGATAGCAAACGACTGGCGAGACGGGACTAAAACGTTCCAGTCTTCTTGGTTCGTAGTTGCGTCTTATTGGAGTGTTAGCATGCTCCTAGCGCCTCTGGGCTGGGTTTTTATAGCCCAGCTGTCATTTCCATTTTTTATCTGGGCCATTATATGGGCCAGGGTAGAATACAATCAGCGTCTTAAGAAAGATGCTGAGGAGGATAGTAGACCCTATCAATATCATTAAGTTGATAGAGGACCTATCCTCCATACCGCCCATCCCTCCTCTGGGCGGTTTTCCTTTTTACCTCTTATACTAGTTTTATTTCGCTCAACGCTGTTTTATTTCTGACATACTTGTGGTTAAATGGTTACTGTATATGTTGTCTACTAAATTCAAAAAAATCTCTGCTTTAGTCATAAGCCTTGCTGTTGTGTTAAATGCCTTTGTTCTCGTTAGGCCCGTCTCTGCTGAATCGGACGCGCCAGTTATGAAGTGGACGCTAAGAGATAGAGCAGCATCATATTACTATTTTAATGCAATAAAGACATGTGTACATGAGTCTTCTGATGATTTAATTGATGGTTTTCATAGAATATCTGATAAAAATGCAAAGGATGGTAGATGGTGGTCCGAGGGATCAACCTGGTCAAAGGGACTAAGCTGGACTATAAAAACAGCGCCAACGTATCTTGATAAAGCCGTACCCGAAGATGATGAAGGCCGAGCATTATGCAATACTGTTGTAAAGAAGGCTGCTAAACTGTGGAAGACAACCCCTCTCAAGATGCTCTGTAATATGCAAGGGCCAATTCAAAGGCAGGGGGGAGGAATTAAAGCAGGTACTCCTGGTCAAGATTGCGAAACAGGTTCAGCCGATTTTTATGGTGATTTTAGCGATGCAGGCGTTGAGAAACTTAAAACTTTTATAACCACTACTTACTACAAAGAATCAAATGGCAAAATTGTTGACATGCTGACTGCAATGGGCAATGAGTCTGGTTCTTATATTATGCTTCATTCCGCTCTTACTCATGGCTGTGGATATAGTGTCAATGATAGCGCAAAACCTGGCGGTTCTAACGTTGTGACTAATGTTAAAACTGTTGATCTCGACAGTGGTGACGTTTCTACCCATACTTATTCTGGACCAAAAGATAAGGAGACCAAAATATACACACATGCTGATGGTAAGGAATCGGTTAAGATTAGTTGTGCAGGGATTGCTCAGGCTATGAATAAATGGGCTGACGGGGCATCTAAACTCATCAAAAAATATAATGTCTCCTATAGAAGCGATAAAGATAAAAAAGACGGTTCTGCTGCAGGGTCTGAGAAGCCTGATGCCAAGTATTGTCAAGAAAATCCAGACTCTCCAAGCTGTTCCGGTAATGCGCCAACTCAAGATGAAGGCACTTCGACATGTCCGGACGGTATCGGCGCTATTGGTTGGATTGTGTGCCCTACTGTTAACTTTATGGGAAAGCTCACCGATGGGTTATACGGTGTTGTTAGTGATTTTCTCTACGTAAAACCTGGTTTATTAAAAACGAATGAGGCAACCAATATATGGGAAGCTTTTCGAAATATTGCAAATATTCTTCTTATTGCAGCATTTATTTTTATCATATATTCACAAATGACTGGGATAGGGCTTTCTAACTATGGTGTGAAGCGTATGCTTCCTAAGCTTATTGTCATCACAGTTATGATCAATTTATCTTTGTATATTAGCCAGGTATGTCTTGATTTATCTAATATCTTAGGGGGTTCACTGTACGGCTTTATCAATACTCTTGGTGGATCAAAAGACTATTTTCCTGGTTTTGATGATATAGTTGGTGGAGTTTTAACTGGAGTTACCCAAATCGCAATTGTTGGAATAGCCGGGGTAGCACTAACACATGCAGCTGTAGGAATTATAGCTCTCATTTTACTTGGTGCAATCTTAGGCTTAGCTATTACTGTTTTAATATTGATTGGAAGAAACGCCATTATCGTCATGCTAGCACTCATCTCTCCTCTAGCTTTTGTTGCTATGCTACTACCAAACACGGAGAAGTTCTTTAAAAAATGGTGGGATATGTTCCTTGGTCTATTGGTAGTATATCCAATGATTGCCGTCGTATTTGGTTTATCAAAGCTCGCCGCTAAAGCATTTTCAGGTAGCCACGATACAATTGCTCAGTTTGTCGCATTAGGAGTAAGTACAATACCTATGCTCAGTTCGACAATCTTATTACAAGGCGCTATGGCTGCTACTGGGACAATTGGAGCGTTTGCTAAGGGATCTGCACGTACATTTAGTAATATGGCACGGACAGGTGCGCGGAGAGGTATTATGGAAGGATCAAAGCGGACAAAGATTGGGTACGGCTTTGCACGTGCCATGGAGAATAGAGAAGAAAAGAGGAAGAGGAACTTAGCGAGAAGTTATGGTCGTGCGACAGGAGTTGTCGGTAGAGCTTTTGATTGGGTTGGTGGTGAAAGTGATAGTGGTATACGCGAGAGTATAGCAGAGAAGATTGAAGCAGAGGATCTTCAGCGCAGAGTCGAGCTAGCTCAAAAGCGTCAAGTTAACCTAACATGGCAACAACGCCAGAATATGGCCACTACTGGTATGTATGGTGGTAGGAAATTAAGTCTCGAAGAACTCGTTGGTGTACAAGAGCTTGCCCTTGCAGAGTCTGATGTCAGAGATGCTTACAAGTTTATGACTGCATTACCCTCGACCGCAGAAGGCTTCTCTGATCATGATCGAAGAATTATTTTCAGGAGTGCTGCTCAAGGCTTACGAAAGGGTGGTTTTGCGGAATTAATCGGCTCATCTAATATGGGTATACTCGCAAATGGTGGACGAATGACTAATAAGGGAGAGTACACCAGCAAACTAGTCGACGGAAAAGCTTTTGTAGATAAAATGATTATGGATAGAATATCTGACCCAGAAACTCATGAAACTGCTTACAATGCTCAATATGTTATGAGCAGTCCTAAGGTTGGAAAAGTTCTTGATCAAGTTGTTAGTGAACATGGTGGGTGGACTGATAGTAGTGGTAACTTGAATCCAAAATACGGTGACTTTAGTAAGGTAATGGCAGATTATCTTGAGAGTCCTGCAGGGCCTACTGTTAACACAACTACTCGCAACGCTCTTGGTGAAGGTTATTCTGTTGGTATAGTTGGTGAAATTCTTAAGGAAAGCCAAGAGAAAGAAAAAGATAGACAAGCAAGAGAGCAAAGAGGCAAACAAAAGAAACAGATAGAGGAGTTGCAAGATGGTCAGCGAAGAACTACCAAAAAGATCCTCGATAGACTCAGAAGACCTAAGAAATAATCAAAGCTTTGATCTTTCCACTCATCCCCCTCATGCTATAATAAATACATAAACTATGTCGAGATATAAGGTTGCGCAGGATGTAGAGGCAGAGGATAAGATTCTTGGGCCGTTTAGCTTTCGCCAGTTTATTTATCTGCTGGTTGCGGCGACGGGGATCGCGTTGGCGTGGGGATTATCGCAAGTGTTTTTGCCGCTGGCGGTTATTCCGGTGCCGATTATTCTGCTGTTTGGTGCGCTAGCTTTGCCACTGCGCAAGGATCAGCCAATGGAGGTTTACCTCGCGGCGGTGGTATCATTCTACACCAAGCCACGCCGGCGCATGTGGCAGCCTGACGGCATTAATTCGTTAATCGAGATTACAGTACCCGAGAAGGTGGAGGTTGAGCGAACGAAGAACCTTAGCCAAGACGAAGCCGAGCGCCGCCTAGCATATCTGTCGCAGCTGGCTGATAGTCATGGATGGTCTATTCGCCATACTCGTGTGCCCGATGCACAGGGGTCCATGATTAGTGATGTCTATTTCGAGGCGCAGCAGACCTCAGATATGTTTGATGATAACAGCAGCGAAGCACGGGCGATGACGCGGCGCATTGAGCAATCCAACCAAGCTCGGCGCCGAGCCGCCATCGAGCGCATGCAGGCTCCACCAGCGGCGCTACCCGCCGTAGCTGACGGGCAACCGCTCCAGCAAGCTCCCGTGCCATATCAGCCGGAGTGGCCACAAACTCAAGCTCAGCTGCAGCCATACCACGCAGCGCCGCAAACAGCTCCAAACACTCCACCACAGGCTACACCACCGTACCAACCACCAGTTGACGATGCTGGCTTTGCACCAGTATCACCACCTCAGCCTCGTATGCCAGAGCCGCCATACCCTGTACCAGAGCCTCAGCGCCCAGCGGTGTCATATTCGTCCACGAGCTTCCCCGAGAACCGCACTGCGTCGTCGCATCAGCAAGCTCCTTCGCCCGATGCTAGCGCTTATCAGAATCAACCAAGATCATACCCACCTCAGCAATCTACCGAGGTATACGAGCTCTCGCCAGTGGACGACGCGCCGCATGACGAAACACCTACTGCCAAGCCACAGCCTATGCCGCGAGAGCATGACTCACTCCAGTCTCTGCCAATGGCACTGCCAGCCGTTATTCCACACGATTCGGTCTTGCCCGATGCCTTAAGCAAGCCCTACACGCCGCCCAAGCCCACAGCAGAAGCTGTGCCAGAGTCTAAGCCAGAGGAGACACCATCCTTTGAGGCGATCTATGCCAACCTGCGCCAGCACGCCACTCCCACCACCGACGCTGTGCCGCTTGTACCACCCCAAAAACCAGCCACGCGCACCACAACTGCACCCAGCTACCCATCAGCTGAAGCAGCACCTCCTACCGATACTCAGCCATCGTTCACTTCAACACCTGCAGAGCAACCGACCCCAGCAGCGCCAACTCCCAATTATCCACACACTCCTACGCCACACCCTTCCCAGCAGCCAGTGCCACCTCAGCAGCCACCCGTCGCACCAGCCCAAACCACACAAGCTCTCGCACCCACCCCAGCCGCAGTATCCTACCGAGAGCGCTCGGCACTGGCTGATGATAAAAATGTCATCGATATGTCCGTGCGCTACAACCCATACCCCAGTATTCACCAGTCGGTCATCCAGCCGCTCGACCCCAGTTATTACGCCAAGACAACCCCCACGCGCGAGGAACGCCTGCGTGAGGAGCAGCTTGCCCAGCAACGCAACAATCTGCCGCCAAACACTAGCACAAACACTGTCTCGCCTGATATAATTAGACTAGCCAGCAACTCTGATTTGTCCGTTGCTGCCATTGCCAATGAAGCCAACCGGATTCAACATCAAGAGCAGGCTAGTCAGGATGATGACGATGATGAGATAGTCATCCCTTTGCGCTAAGAAATAAGAAGGAGAGTGGTGTCGCCAAATTCGCCCAACAATCAACAGCCACCAGCTGGGCCACCCAGCCAGTTTGGCTATAGCCAAGGCCAGGGCGCTGCGCCAGCGGGCCAGGTACCAGCTAATTATCCGCAGTATCCCGCTCCGCCGCAGGGTAATTATCCGGCAGTGCAAACACCAGCTCAGCCACCAGCTGTGCAGGGTAATACGAATGATCAGCCCACTCAAGACACCAAGAAAAAGGCTCCACCCAAGCCCGCTACTACGCAGAATAGCCTCCTCCTTTCAGAATTACGTGATGATATGATTATTATGGGTGATGGTAGCTTTCGCGCCGTCATCGCCTGTGAGTCGATTAACTTCGACCTCATGAGCGCCCGTGAGCGCGAGGGGGTGGAATATAGCTACCAGAACTTCCTCAATGCGCTGTACTTCCCAGTGCAGATCTGCATCCGCTCGCAGCGGGTCGATATTGGCCCTTATTTGGATAAGCTCGTTGCCATCCAGCGCACCCAAGATAACATGCTATTGAGCGTGCTAATGGAGGACTATATCAACTTCATCGACGACCTCTCACAAAACGCCAACATCATGGACAAGAGCTTCTACGTCGTCATCCCGTATTACCCAGCAGGGGAGGGGACGATTCTCGACCAGAGTAAAGGGTTCTTCACCAAGCTCTTCGCCCCTAAGAATACCAACACTGTGACGAAGATTAGCAAAGAAACCTACGAGCGAGCCCGCGAGGAGATTCGCAACCGGGCTGACACTATCCTCAATGGCTTGATGCAGATTGGTGTGCGGGCAGTGCAGCTCAAGACTAAAGAGCTTGGCACCCTCTATTACAACATGTATAACCCCGACACAGCAGTGCGCGAGCCGCTGGGCGACTTTAATAACGTGACTTCCACCTTCGTCCGCAAGGGCGAGGGAGCCGTCCCAACCTCGACAGCATATCACAAAGGAGATTTTTAATGGCACGACGACCCGATCCAATCGACATTGCTGCCCAGCAGCGCGAGCGCGAGCAAGCAGAGGTAGAAGAAGCCTTTATCAAGGGGATGACGACGCTGCGCGACCTAATCGCGCCCAGCAGCCTCGAGATTCACAGCACATACTTCCGCATTGGTACCAAGTATGGCCGCACACTCTATATCTACGGTTACCCACGTGAGCTCTACACAGGCTGGTTGTCAGGATTGATCAACATCGACCAAGTGCTTGATATTAGCATGTTTATCTACCCCGTCGAGACAGAGATCGTCCTTAATAACCTCCGCAAGAAGGTGACGCAGCTTGAGGCCGATATGGCGCTTAATTCCGAGAAGGGTAAAGTGCGTGACCCAGCTCGCGAAGCCGCCCTGGCCGATGCCGAGGAATTGCGCGACCAGCTGCAGCTTGGTGCGGAGCGCTTCTTCCGCTTTGGGCTTTACGTCACGCTTTATGCCGATAGCCTCGAGGAATTGAGCTTTGTCCAGCACGTCATCGAGACAATCTTTGGTCAGAATATGGTCTACAGTAAAACCGCCAGCAACCAGCAAGAGCAAGGCCTCAACAGTACCATCCCCCAAATGACCGACCAGTTGCAAGTCCGCCGCAACATGAACACTGGCGCGGTGAGCACAAGCTTTCCCTTTACCAGTGCCGACCTTAGTGACGGCGAGGGTATTCTCTATGGTGTCAACCAGCACAACCAAGGGCTTGTCATTTTCGACCGCTTTAGCCTTGAGAATGCGAATATGGTCGTCTTTGCAAAGTCTGGTGCCGGTAAATCCTTCACCGTTAAGCTCGAGGCGCTGCGCAGTATGATGCTTGGCACCGACATCCTTGTCATCGACCCGGAGAACGAATATCAGAAGCTAGCCGATGCAGTCGGCGGCAGCTACATTCGCCTCAGCCTCAGCAGCGATACGCGAATTAACCCCTTCGATCTCCCCCGAGTAATCGACAGCGACGAAGCAACCGATGCCCTGCGCGCTAATCTCATCACCCTGCAGCGGCTCTTCAAGCTTATGTTGGGTGGCACATTGGTGGGTGGGCAACAGATTGCCTTGCTCAGCCCAGCTGAAGAGGCCGATCTCGATCAAGCGCTCATCGATACCTACGCCCGAGCCGGTATTACCAGCGACCCACTAACGCATAATTCTCAGCCACCAACGATCATCGACCTCTACGATACTCTCCTTCACATGGGTGGAGCAGGGCCGTCACTGGCCCAGCGCCTGCGCAAATACACCACGGGTACCTTTGCTGGCATCTTTAGCCAGCAAAGCAATGTTGATATTAATAACAGCATGGTCGTGTTTAACATCCGCGACCTCGAAGACGACCTGCGGCCAGTGGCAATGTATATTGTGCTGAGCCACATCTGGAACATTGCCCGCACCGTACAGCGCCGGCGGATGCTGATCGTTGATGAGGCCTGGCAGCTGATGAAGTACGAAGACTCGGCGGAATTTCTCCACAGCCTAGCCAAGCGAGCTCGTAAGTACTCTCTTGGTCTGACGACCATCACGCAGGACGTAGAGGACTTTATGGGAAGTGAAAAAGGCCGGGCTATTGTAGCAAACAGCTCACTCCAGCTCTTGCTCAAGCAATCGACCAGTGCAGTGGATGTGCTGGCAGAGGTCTTCAAACTCACCGAGGAGGAGCGTAAGCGTCTATCTAACTTCCCTGTGGGCGATGGGCTCTTCTTTGCTGGGCAAAACCACGTCCATATCCGCATCTTCGCCAGCGAGACCGAGACGCAATTCATCACCACCAACCCAGTGGCCAATAACAGCTTATACCAGCAGCCAGTGAGGTCGTAGCCCACCATGCCTACCCCCATCCCCTCCCAGCAAAAACCCGATCTCGACCGGCATAATCCGGGGAATACGCATTGGCAAAGTTTAAGCCGAAAACCTCTTACATCCTCATCAAGCTCATCATCTACTGCCAATAATCTCCGCAGTAGAGAGTCATCTGGGGGAAGTAGCTACTCTAAACCATCATATAATCAAAGAAGCTCCGCCAACAGCTCGTCTTCCTCTGGATCTTCGCAAAGTAGCTCAAGTGATACATATGCTGGTGGCGATGCAAATCTCAGTGCGAGTGAAATAGCCCGCGAAGGAGAGCTAGCACCGTCGACATCGTGGCAAGACAACACCTCCCCGCAAGATGACGACGCTGCAAACAACAAAAAGAAAAAAGGTAGGCTTGGTGGTGTCTTTAAAAAAGGCGGCCCACTTGGTGTCATTATTGCAGTCATGCTTGCTCTTGCCGGTGTTGTATCCTTCTTTGGTGGCCCAGGCCTCATGATTATTCATATTACCGAGAATATTACCGAAAAATACAGTTTGCAGCTCTCTTCTGTCATGCAAAGCCGAGCTAATAAAATCGTCAAGGCAAAGCTCAAGAACTCGACAACTGGTTTTTGTGGTGCAACAAGGCAGTGGCGTTGTAAATACGCAACGTTCTCCGAGCGAGAAATCAAAGCGTTCAAAAAAGCTGGAATTGAACTCGATGGGGAGGTCAAGTCTTATCGGATTGGCGGTATTGAATGGAGAAAACCCGAAGCACTTGTATTCAAAGGTCAGCGTATCACTGCCGAGAATTTTCACAAAGCCTTAACTGATATAAAGGGCTTTGATGAAGCACTAAAGACCTCTTTTAACCCCCATTTTGCCTCTTTTTCAGACAAAGCAGCATTAAAAATATTCAAGAAAAATGGCACATCAAAAAAGGCTCCGTTCGAAAACGGAGATAATACTGATGAAAAACGCTCAAAACGCGTCAAAGAAACCGTGAAAGAGGGTCATAAATCAACCAAAGCAGGCGAAGTAAAAAACAAAGACGAAAGTGGCTATTCGGGTGATGACCCCGACGGCTGTAGTGGTAATTGCCCAGAACGCAAAGCTGCCTCAGAAAAGCTCAATGGCTATGCAGATAGTGCAGAATCGCAAGCCGATAAAATCGCCAAAGCAGCAAAGCGCGGCACACTCAGTAAGGTGGTTAGCGCAGTAAAAATTACTGGTGCAGTTGATGACGCCTGTAGTGTCTATGGTATGTATAAGGCAACTGCGCTTGGCGTAAAGATTATTCGTAATAGACAGCTTATTCGATTTGCTATGATAACTCTCGTGAGTGGCAGTATGGTAAAAGCAATGAACGAGTTTGATAATGGCAATACTCCCGACAAACTATCCCCTGAAAATGTCGCATTTGTTGGTAATATGTGGACACGTACCGAACGTTTCGAGAAATCAAGCGATGATTCTAATGGCGATAAGAAAAATTCCTTCACCGAGTCAACTGCAGCAACAAATTCACTTGGCTACCGCAATGCAGCATATGGTGATACTGGTATGGATGATTCGGCTTCTGCCTATACTAATGGGGGAAGCTTCGGCGGTCAAACATTCGGTCCGATTATGACAGCAATTGGCGCTGCGATTGATTCACTTGGTGGCCGCCAAAAGGCAGACTCTGTATGTAAAGTAAATAATAATATATTTGTCCAAGGAGCAGTGCTTATTGGAAGCATTGCGCTTATGTTTGTTCCTGGTGCTGGGCAAGGTATTAAGGTTGCAAGCCTTGCCGCTCAAGCAGCCCTTGCTATAGGCTTGCAGGCAGCTCAGATTTTCCTGCCAAGCATAATTGCCGACATCATCTCTGGTAATCCACTACCTGATAAGCTTCAGGGAGAAGCAGTTGGTAACGCTACAGTGTCTGGCGCAGGAGCCTTTATGTCACAGAATGCTATTAGCCGTATGCCTGTCTTGACTGCGGATCAAGCAGCCCAGCAGCACGCTTTTTACGAGAATTATCGCAAAGAGTATGCTCGCTACCAGCGATCAACTCATAGCCCGCTTGACGCCACTAGCAAATACACCTTCATGGGGAGTATTTATAACCAATTTATGCCAACTTTTGCAAAGCTTCAGTCTGGTACACTTGGTGGTATGCTTGGGGCTCTGGGGCAGATTGCTCGAGCACCAGCGATGATTATCACAACCAAGGCAAAAGCAGCAACTGGAGAAACATACGATACATGCAAAGACATTGAGGTTCGTGCCCTGAACGGCGCAACTGATATGTTTTGTAATTATGTAGGGGGTATAACTGGCCCAGCAAAAGATGCTGAAGTCGACGATGTTATCAATACCCTTGACTCTAATGTGGATGATAATGAAAACCCAACTGGAGACTACGCCAATTGGATTAAGCGCTGCAACGAAAGCGATACACCAATTGGCAACACTGGAATTGACTCAACCGAAAGTGACGGTAAGGAATGTATAGCAAACGAGACAAATGGTTACTACGGCAGTCGTAATATAGACAAAGCCCTTGTCGTGTCAATGTCAGAGGGCTTCGCCTCTACTAGTAATACAGCAAAAGCAGCAAACAGTAGCACTGGTAACGGCCAAGCCGTTGGTGAGCCAGAGTTTAACCAAGCTCAGCCAGCTGCCGAAGGCGGTGACGCTATAAGTAACTGGAATGGTCTTGAGAATGGCAAGATTCCTGATGATAAGCTCGTTGCGTTGTCATTCTCGCCAGAAGATAAGATGCACAAGCAAGCCGCCGAGGCAATGGAAGCAATGAATAAGGCATATCAGAGTGAGACGGGTAGCAATCTCGGCATCAACGAAGCATATCGTGATTGCGATACTCAAATTGCCTACGCCACCCCTGGTAATCCACGCTATAAAAACGGCCTCGCTAAGCCAGCACCACCATGCAGTTCGAATCATGGATGGGGGCTTGCAGCAGATATCAGTGTAGGAGACTTTGGCTCACCTGTCTATAATTGGCTCTCTACTAATGCCCACAAATACGGCTTCGTTCACCCTGCCTGGGCAGAGCCCGGTGGCAGTAAACCAGAAGCATGGCATTGGGAGTATGCTCGTAGGATTGGAGGATCAACTTGATGAAATACTCTCTAGTACCAATAGAGTGTCTCAAGGCTATTTTTGCTACTAGTCTCGATTTGAGCATGCCAAGAATACTACTATCACATGTCACATACTGCTTCTTTACAATAACAGCCAAACGAGCCCTAGTACATTATCGCCAGACCTATAGAGTATTCACTCTTATTCTTGCTATATTTCTTACATTATTCCCGTTTAATCCTACTTCTGCATTAAACACAGGTTTCTATTCAATAAATAATATACTATACTATGATCCTACTGCTGCATCCACCTGCTCTACCAGCTCCACCAGCAGCAGTGATGGCAGTAGCGGGACTGCAGCAGAAGATCTCAAAGACTTTGTCCGCAAATACGTCAAGATGGCTGTCGAAACGAACAAAAAGTATGGCACACCATACGAAACAGTCCTTGCCCAGGGGGTTATTGAATCTGGTTATGGCAAGTCTGGGCTTACCGTCAAGGCAAATAATTTCCATGGTATCAAGGCTGGCGGGAACTGGTCGGGTGAGGTGATCGATATGGAGACCGAGGAGGAATACGCCTCTGGCCGAACAACAATCGTCGATGGCTTTCGCAAATATCCTACCGTCGAGGCTGGCTGGCTTGGCTATGGCGAATTTATCACCAGCAACTCACGCTATAGCGAAGCCCTCAAATACCCCGGTGACCCACGCAAATACCTCCAAGAGATCAAAAATGCTGGCTATGCGACCGACAGCCAGTATGTCTCGACTGTCACCGAATATATCGACAAGATTGAGCAAATTGTCAAGGAAGAGAACTTGTCTCCGCCTTCATCCCAAATCCAAGTCGAAGGTGGTAATAATAATGGCGCCAACACCCAAAATGCATCAGCCACAGGCTGCACCGCAAACGGCAGTAAGAGTGCCGCCGGTGGATCAATCGTCGAGACGGCCAAGAGTCTTGCCTGGGAGGATGGACGACATGTCGACAGTGATGGTGCAAAACCAGAGTATAAACAAGCCCGCCAGCAGTATAACCCAGAAGCGGGTGGTGACTACACCGACTGCGGCAAATACGTTGCAACAGTGATGCGCATGAGTGGGGCGGATCCGAATTATCCACCAGCCGGAACGGCAGTTCAGCGCCCATATGTCTTAAGCCACCCAGAGAAATTCTATACTAAAGAGTCTCCTGGAATGTCCGACTTACAACCTGGTGATATTCTAATTTATAATAATGGGCAAGGTCATACTCTTATCTATACTGGTGACCTTGGTAATGGATTTGTTGGTGCACAGGCATCGCAATTTGATTACTCACCAACCTACATTAAACAAGGAACAGTCGAGTGGATGCTTGGAAACCCGGGTGTTGTATTAGCGAGGACAGTCAATGGAAATGCTCAATCAAAAACGTAACCAAATTATCGCACTATTTGCCCTGCTTGCCGTTGGCATGATTACCTTTACGGTATATCGCTTTGTTGATAATCTCAAATACGACAGCACTATCCTCGTCTATGCCATCCCCGATAACCTCACTGTCTCATATGATACAATCAAAGACCAAAAGATAACAACGCGGGCAAAACACGCCGTGAAGAGTGGGTCGTACACATACACATTCCGGGCTAAAGGCTTTGCCGACCACCAGGTCAAGCTAGACCTCAAACAAGGCGAAGAAAAGAAGCTATTCTTTGCCATGAAGCCGCTAACAGAGGAAGCAAAGAGGGAAGCGAAGAGGGAAAAATACAACGACATCCGCGAAGCAATCGGCGGCCACGAAGCAACGCAAGGAGGAGCAAAGATATCTCAAGAGAGCCCTCTTATTAATAAACTACCTTACTACTCGCGTTGGTTTTATATTGTTACCTGCAACCCATACCGCACGACCGACCGGTCAAATCGGCTTGGTGTATGCATTGTCACAACAGACAAGACAAGCCAATCACAGGTCGACCAAGCACTGAGTTATCTTAAAAAACACGACAAAGATATTGATAAATACGACATAAAAATCAATGGCAAAATATATCCCACTGCTGAGGAACTAGAAAAGAAGCGTGTTGTCCCGTGTGGCGGCAACAACCCATCGTGGTGTTATATGTACACTGATATATAAGGCAGAGAATCTATCCCACCGCACTCGTCATCACAATCTGGTTATCGACGAATTCGCTGAGGAGACGCTGTTGGCGCTGTTGGTCGAGCTCGCCAAAGACATCGTCGAGTAGAATAAGTGGTGCTTGGCCTGTTTGCTGTTGAATATAAGCCGCCTCAAGAAATTTAAGGGCAAGTATAATGGTGCGGATTTCACCCCGCGATGCAGTCTTGGCGGCCGGATTACCTCGAAACAGTACCGTTATATCATGTCGGTGTGGCCCAACACTCGTCGCACCAACCACTGTATCATACGCTGTTTTTTGCTCATACTCGGCGAGAAGCTGTTGCGCGGTCACGCTGCGCTCCTCCGAATAGTGTAGCGCAACGCTATCCGCTACGCCCGCAATACTTTGGTACATAGCACTGCTTTTCGCATTAAGATAACGCAGCACCCGCTGACGCTTCGTAATAATCGACGCACCATACTGACTCAAGATAAGATTCCACGAGAAAAGTGTCGCATCACTAAGAGCAGGGTCTTTGAGTAATTTATTTCGCTGCTGCAGTGCTCGGTGATAGCGACTTAGTTCGTGACTATAGTGCGCATCATATTGCTGGATGAGCGTATCGAGAAAATCACGTCGGCGCTGCGGCGCGCCAGTAATAATCCGCAATGTGTCTGGCTCAAAGAGAACAATTGGATATTTTTTGCCATAGGGAAGGCGACCATAGGTCGTGCCATCGACTATAAAACGCTTGCGCTTATTTTCATGTCGACGATCGTACTGGACGCGATAATGTTGCTCATCCGTCGCAAGGTCAATTGTATAACTTTTTTGTTCATGTTGGCAGACTGCTTCATCGCTACCACGAAAGGATGTCCCACGCAGCGCAATATGAATCGCCTCGATGAGCGATGTCTTGCCAGAGCCATTTGGGCCAGAAATCAGCGTCGTGCCCGGCTCAAGGTTAAGCGTCTTGAGCGTATGAACTCGCACATGCTGCACTGCTAGCCGCGTTATCTTCATCGCTAGCTCTTCAGTGGCATAATAATATGAATATAGTTTGGCCCAGGCTGAGCGACTGTCAAGACGCAGGGCGAGAGCTTACCGCTAAAGCGGAAGGTGATCGTCTCACCATCAAGAACACCTAGTGCATCACTAATGTACCGCGAATTGAGCGTAATTTGCCCATCACTCGACACCTCCGCCTCTGCCTCGGAGGTATTTTCGCCCAGCTCGGACGCAACGGAGTGAATCCGCAATTTCTGTACCTCATGGTCAGCGGTAAGCGTGACACTGCCACCAGACTCACGCGCAAAGAGCCCAGCCACCTTAACGACTCGCGAGAAATCGCCTGCTGCTAGTGTCACATTTGTCTCGGACTGAGTAGGGATGAGCTGTCGATAGTTTGGATAGGTGCCATCAATTAAGCGGCTGGTAATCTCTACCTCCTCCAGCCGAAAGCGCACCTGCGTCTCATCAAAGAGCACTTCCACTTCTTCCGTGCCATCACTGAGCGAGCGCAGCGCTTCCTGCAAACTGCTCGCTGGCACAATGGCCGCAATCTGACTCTGGCTTGCCATCAAACGCCGCTCAGCCAGGCGATAGCCATCCGTCGCCGCCATATACAGCGCACCATCCACTGTATGCCAATACACACCAGTCAGAACAGGCCGAGTCGTGTCATTACTACACGTCACCAAGGTTTGCGCTGCCGCTTGCTTGAAGTCCGTAGCAGCAATGCTATAGCGTACCGATTGTTCTTCATCAATCGTCGGTAGCTCCGGAAAGTCATCTGCTACTACGCCATTAATCGTCGAAGTGTACCCGCCAGACGTCAGTGTCATACGCGTGCCATCGGTCTCAAGCTCGATTGGTCCCTTCGGCAAATTCGCCACAAATTCGCTCACGAGCTTGGCTGGTAGGGTAATCACCCCCGGCGTCTCTACCTTTGCACCAATATAGTAGGTCGCGGCGATCTCTAGGTTGGTCGCAGCCAAGAGAAGGCGATTACCCTCAGTACGGAATAGTATATTATTTAAGATTGGCAGGCCAGCTCGGTTGCTCGCAACTCGCCCGACAACCCCGAGCGCCCGGGCAAGATTTTCTTGTGTGACAGACAGTTTCATATCAACAATCCTTTCTTTTTATCTGATTAATCTAGTAATAGGTGCTGTGGATACTGTGGAAACCATGATGAATAACAGAGGTACGACCTGCTCACTACTTGTGCAAAACGCTGCGATCGCTGGCGTGGATAAGCCGGGGAGAAGTGGCGGTTATCCACCAGCCAATGAGGCTGGAGGGTGGTGTGCTTTTGGTGCTGTGGATGACTGCCCCCGAACTGTCCGCTGGTTATACGGCTCACTATACACGACTTTTCCACAGGCGCAGCGAAAAAAACACACGGCCTAGGCATAGAGCTTATCCCGGATGTCAGCGACTTGCTCACGGATGAGGTAGTCAAGCTTGATGGATTTTTCGATCTTTTCGACTGAGTGGATGGCGGTAGTATGGTCTTTGCGGCCCAGCTCATTGGCAATTTGTGGGAAGCTCATGTGAAGCTCGCTGCGCAGTAAATACATGGCAATCTGCCGCGGCACAACGATATGCTTAGCCCGCTTAGCACCACAGATTTCTTTGCTGTCGATCTGGAAATGACGAGCGGTCTTGTCGATAATCTGCTTGGCGGTGAGATGCTGAGGGCGACTGCGCCGGACATTGCCAAGCAGACCTTCTGCTGTCATCACATCAGGGGCGACGCCGCGCATTTCAGCATAGGCAAGGAGCTGATTGAGCGCACCCTCAAGCTCGCGAATATTTGTCTTGACGTTCTTAGCAAGGTATTCCACGGTGTCGCGCTCAAGTGTCACGCCAGCGAAGCTCGCTTTGGTCTCGACGATCGCGCAGCGCGTCTCAAAGTCTGGCATCTGGATGTCGATTGCCATCCCCCATTCAAAGCGACTGCGCAAGCGCTCCGTCAGGGTAGGAATACTGTGTGGTGGTTTGTCGCTACCGATGATAATTTGCTTGTTGGCTTGGTGAAGGGCATTGAAGGTGTGAAAGAACTCCTCTTGAGTTTTCTCGCGCCCGGCAATGAATTGCATATCGTCGACGATCAGTACATCGACATTGCGGTACCGGTCAGAAAAGCCTGCCTTTTTGAAGCGGATCGACTCGATAAATTCTTTGACAAACGTTTCCGAGCTCAGGTAGGCGACCTTTTTGCTTGGGTCGCGCGCGAGGATCTCGTTACCCACCGCTTGAATGAGGTGCGTCTTACCGAGGCCGACGCCACCATAGATGAAGAGGGGATTATATTTGGTGCCAGGGCTATGTGCGACTGCTTGGCAGGCGGTGTAGGCGAGGTCGTTGCTCGAGCCGACGATGAAATTCTGGAAGGTATAGCGCGCGTTGAGACTGGTTGCTGGTGTCGCAGAACTAGAATGTGAAGGGGTGGTTGGCTTGCTGATGAGCGCTGCCGCTCGTTCCTCGACGCGGTCGGCTGGCTGGCCAGTGGTTTCGCGGCTAATCACAGTGCGTTTTTTGCCTTGTTTGTTTACCACGTAGGCGATGCGCGACACCTCCACACCACTGTGCTGGAGCGCTTCTTTGACGATGCTATCATAGCGCACCTCAAACTGGCGAATCGCAAAGATATTCGCCACGCCAATAGTGATCACCCCATCTTTGTTGCTGAGCATCTCGGTATTGGCAAACCACGTCGAAAAAACACCGCTCGGTATCGACACTTCAATTTCACCCAAAACACTCTTCCACAGACTGTGGTACACTGGCTTTTGCTACTCCTTGTTTGTTATACAATGACTCTTTTTAGTATAAGAAAAAACCAACTTTTCCACAACCGTGAGAAATACAACAACGGGGTAAACCCGAAAAGAGCAACAGGGGTGGAGTTTTTCCACAAAAATGTATTACCTCTGTTAAAGTGTGGATAACTCGCGAACAAATGTGGATAAACAATTTGGCTATGCTTATGGTGGAGGCTAATCGAAGCACAAAATCCACCAAGCGAGTGAAAAGTTGAAAGATCTGAGGCAATCGCGTATAATAGCAATGATATGCCAAAACGAACTCACCAACCACACACTCGTCATCGCGCTCGGACGCACGGGTTTCGGGCACGGATTGCCACTAAGGCAGGCCGCAATGTGCTCAAGCGCCGCCGCGCCAAGGGTCGCGCTCGCCTCGCACTCTCGTAGTGTGACGATAGCAAAATGACGAAAATAACCCACTGCTTGGTGGGTTATTTTATCTCTGTTTGCGGGCAGATTTGCTATAATACAGCTATGTTACAGCAACGATACCGGTTTCATGGCTATGGTGGGCTGCGCTATTTGTATCGTCATGCCAGTGCTGAGCGATCGCGTTTGCTGACCGTCAAGTACGTGGCTAATCGCCGTCGGCGCATGCCACGCATTGCCGTGGTAGTGAGCAAAAAGGTGCACAAATCTGCGGTGGGGCGCAACCGCATTCGCCGCCGTGTCTACGAGATTCTGCGCCAACACGTGCCGTACTTTACAGGGGTGTACGACGTTGCGCTGATCATTACCTCAAGCGAAGTACTTACCACGCCGCACGATGAGCTAGTGCTGGTGGTGACAAATCTGCTTGTGCGAGCTGGTATTTGCCCTGGTAGGGTAACGCCAGGTGATGATGTGAATAAGCAAGAATAATAATTTGTGACGACTGAGTCTTTTTTGCGCCAAATTTTCTGTATATTAATTTGCGTCAAATTAGTACAGAAATTTTTTCTGTAAACTGTGGTAACCAAAGCTCAAAATCTCTACATAATATTCTATTTATTGATGTTCTACTCAGATTGATTGCAAGCTAGATGAGTGTTATTTTTTCTAAAGTTCTGAATACGCCTATGCGCAGCATTATTGATAATATCTTGGGCATATCACTATTGATTTCCAAAAAATACTTTGCCACAATTCATCTTCCGTGGCCACCTATGATACAATAAATGCAGTAATCGGAGTCAATATGTTTGAGACAATAATTTTGCAGCCCATTTTTAACGCACTTTTGCTTATCTATAGTATCATCCCTGGTGGTGACTTTGGCGTGGCGGTGATTATCTTTACGGTTATCATTCGCTTCTTGCTCTATCCACTGCTCAAGCGGCAGCTCCACCAGAGCAAACAGATGCGCAAGATGCAGCCTGAGCTGGCCAAGATCAAGAAAGCGGCTAATGGCAACCGTCAAGTAGAAGCGATGCAGCAGATGGAACTGTATAAAAAATATGGTATCAAGCCATTTCGCTCGATTCTACTACTCTTTATTCAGATTCCGATCTTTATCGGCCTCTACCAGGTGATCATGATCATCTCGCTTCACCGCGACCAAGTGGCGCGCTACATCTACGAGCCGCTCAAGAATATCGATGCCATCAAGACCATTATCAACCACCCCGATCAGTTCAACCACACCATGCTCGGCTTTATCGACCTCACTAAGGTAGCGCTTGGCAAGGATGGTATTGTCTGGCCGCTCCTCGCTCTCGCAATCATCTCAGCCCTCACCCAATATGTGATGACTAAGCAAACTATGCCAACTGGCAAGAGCACTAAACGTTTCCGCGATATCATGAAGGAGACGGCCGCTGGCAAAGAAGCTGACCCCGCCGAGATGAACGCCGCAATGATGCGTAATATGGCAAAGTTTATGCCAGTGATGATGTTTATGATCATGATGGGCCTGCCAGGGGCGTTGGCGCTCTACTACACGGCATCTAACTTAGTAGCGGTAGCGCAGCAGTCATATCTCCTCCGTAAAGATAAGCAAGAGCTTGAAGCAATTGCTGATGAAGTAGATATTACAACGCCTGCCAAGAAAAAGTCGACGAAAAAGCGCGCCAAAGCGGCCACAGAAGCCAACATCACACGCATCAAAGCCAAAGAATAACAGAGGAGGAGAACCCGATGGATCGATACCAATCAGTAACATTTGCCCGAGAATATCTCCAGAACATCATCTCGTTTTTTGGCGAAAATATTGCGGTATCGGGTGATGACGATGGTGAGGTAATGACACTTCGGGTGGAGTCGTCGGATATCAATAGTATCTTGATTGGCCGCGGGGCAGAGACACTGCGGGCGCTGCAATATATCGTCTCGTCGGCACTGCGGGCACAGCATGCAGCCATAGTGCGCGTGAGTGTTGATATTGCCGACTACAAAAAGCAGCACGAAGAAAAGGTTGCCGACAAAGCCCGCGGCTGGATCGAGCGTGTGCGTGCAACTGGTGAGCCCTACACTGCTCACCTCAACCCAGCCGATCGGCGCATCGTTCACCAAGTCGCCGCCGACGCAGTGGGTATTACGACTGTCTCCGAAGGCGAAGGCCGCGAGCGCCATGTGATTATTCAGTTGGAAGAGGCTGAGTAAAAGCTACACGCTATGATATATCTTATAACCGGTCAGTGATGGCCGGTTATGTTTGTAATATATGATGCTACTACTTTATAATGATGTGCTCATTCTTGAGTCCACTCTACTGTTTTTAATAAAACGTGATACGAAGCAGAGGTAGGGTATTATTAATCATACCCTATCCAAACAAGGCAAGAGAAAACTGACTTACTAAGGTAAATGAGACCTTATAATTCTAGTGTCATAACTACTCAAGACTAGCTATAAATAAATCGATTATACTTGCCGCAATGCTCGCTCATACACCGCCAACGTCTCCTTGCCGCAGCGCTCCCACGAGTAGCGGGCAGCTTGAGCTTTGCCTTTGACAATGAGTTCGCGACGGCGAGCTGGCTGGCTGAGGACGCGGTCGATTGCGCTCGCGATGGCATCAACATCGAGTGGGTCGAAGTACTCGGCAGCATCGCCCAAAATCTCGGGCATACACGAGGTATTGCTCGATATAACAGGTGTCGTGCCATACGCCATCGTCTCGAGTGGCGGCAAGCCAAACCCCTCCATGAGGGATGGGAAGACGTATGCCTCGGCTTTGTTAAGCAACCAATCGCGCTGCCCATCGGGGATGAACCCAGTGAAGTGAATATTGCGATAGCCCTGCTGCTGGTAGTAGGCTTGGTTGCGCTTGGTGTCTTCGTTCATCCGCCCCACAAATACCAGGCCAAGGTCGGGCCAGCGGCTTAGCAGTTGCTGATGTGCGGCTGCGAGGCGCCGCAAATTCTTGTAGTCAGGCTGCTGCCCAACGTAGATAATAAACCGCTTGAAGGGGAGGTCGATATATGGCGTGAGCTGCCCAGGGTGTGCCTCGCCCGCCTCGTAGATGACCGAGATTTTGCTATCGGGGATTTTGGTAAAGTCCTGGTATTTCTGCTTGGTCGTCTGAGAAATGGTGATGATGTGTTCGCTGGTGCGGGCGATTCGCCGAAATACCCAGCGCCCCACCAATTGTTTGAGATGAAATACCAGCCAATTTTTGTCGGAATTATACGTCTTGAGGAGGGTCATATCGTGCACCGTTGTGACATGCTTACCTCTGTAAAAGACCGGTTGCTGCGGCATGCAAAAGTGTACTAAGTCGGGCTTCAGCTCATCCAGATAGCGGCGGAAGCCTAGCTGCTCTGCCAGCGAATAATTAGCAAAATCAACCGTGCGGATGGTGAAGTTAGGGTTGTGTGGCTGCCAGTAGTCGCGGTCCTTGGTGGGGACGAGGACGCTATAGTGGTTGGTCGTATCAAGCCGCTCCAGCTGCTCAAGCAGCTTCACGACATATGTGCCCGTGCCAGAATTGATCACGCGGGCGTCGATTGCAATATGAAAACTCATACTTTCTAGTATACAGCCCCCGCACCAAAAGCGCCAGATGAGTAAGCATGTGTCAAGGCGGATAATAATAACCCAACTCTGTATAAAAGTGTTATAATACCCATATTATCGTAATATGACGGAACTACAGCAACACATAGCAGCTCAGACAAGCGTGGCGCAAATCGAGCGCGTTCTCCGCCAGGCGGACTACCACATTACTGGGGTAGATAGCCAGCGGCCATGGGGTGGGTTTGTCTGTATTGACCCGGCGCAGGCAGGGCAGTTTGCGGTGGATTTCTTTGCGGCCTCGGGGGTAGAAATCAAGGATAAAGTCGATGCACCGCTTAGCCCTAAGATACTCTTTGTCCGGCCAGGAGCGCGCCTCAGCTGGCAATATCATCATCGGCGGGCGGAGCTGTGGCGGTTTCTCACCGCTGGCGCGTATTATTGTAGCATGAGTGATGAGCTACCGCCTCAGTCAACACTAGCCCGAGCGGGTGATGTTGTGAGGCTGGCGGCAGGGGAGCGCCACCGTGCCTGTGGTGATGCTCAGCACCCAACGATCATTGCTGAGCTCTGGCAACACACCGACCCAGCGCACCCATCTACAGAGGATGATATTGTGCGAGTGGCGGATGACTACCAGCGTCAATAGTTGCTTATAACCATATGGTGGGTTTGTGACTGCTGAATAAGCCGGCTTTCAAACAAACAACGGCTTACACTTTGTCTGATAGAGATCCTCTTGGTGTACTGGGGTCAAAGTGTGCAAATATGCGATATTCTTGAGGATCGAATACGACATAGCGCAGCCACGCTGTGTCGTTCAAGACTCATTAATAAAAACATTATTTCTCTGTTGTCCAAAAAACAACACGATCATACAAACAATAATTCCACACCAGCGATGCACCAGTGGCAATAATTTTTGCGACCAGCAGTACAAGTGGCTTAGTATGAATAACAGAGGTCAAGATAGGCGAGATGCAGAATATAACCGCATTTTGCAGCCCCCACAAGCCTGCCAGAGTGACGATAACAAACAAGATCAGCTGCCGACGCATATTGCCTTGGGCGCGGAAGGTATATGATTTATTGGCGAAAAAACTAAAAATAAAGGCAAGGCCCGTTGATACCGTATTAGCCGCAAGCTTTGGCACGCCAAGCGCGGTGAGTCCAAATAGCAAGCCAATATCAATCGCTGTATTAATCCCGCCAACGAGCGCAAACCGCAACAACTTACCTCTGTTATTTGCGATGGCGAGCCTCACGATGCTCCTCAACGAGATAGGGTGGGCGCTGCTTCGTTTCGCTAAAAATCCGGGCGATGTATTCGCCGATCACTCCCAAACTCAGCAGTTGCACTCCACCAAGGAAGAGAATCACTGCCATGAGCGACGAATAGCCTGCACCAGTTGGCACACCGAACAGTGGTCGGATGAGCAGATAGAGGATATAGATAGAAGCCAAGAAGGCGATGAGGAATCCTAGCACAGCCGAGATACGCAGTGGCGCGGTCGTAAAGCTCGTGATGCCATCGATGGCGAGATTGATGAGTGTGCGGGGACTTTGCTTGATGCTACCAGCAGCCCGTGGGTCGCGGTCATAAAGAATCTCCTTCTTTTTGTAGCCCACCCAACTAAAGATCGCTTTGGTATTGCGCTGAGATTCGCGCAGCTGGGTGATGGCAGTGACGCAGCGCTTGCTGAGTAAGCGGAAGTCGCCCGTGTCGATCTGGACGGGTATATGCGTTGTACTCTGGAGGAGGCGGTAGTACCAAGCGGCAGTTTTTTTCTTGAGCCAGGTCTCGCCGGAGCGGCTTCGGCGCCGCGCATATACATCATCGTACCCCTGTTCCCACAGCTCGATCATCTGCGGAATGAGCTCTGGTGGGTCTTGCAGGTCGGCATCAATTACCACCACAGCATCACCCGCGGCATGGTCGAAGCCAGCCAGCATAGCGGCTTCTTTACCAAAGTTGCGCGAGAGATTGAGATAGGCAATAGCGGGATTGTGTTGCTGCTCGATCTGGATGAGCTCGAGCGTGTGATCCTGGCTGCCATCATTAATAAATAAGAATTCGAACTGGTAGCGCCGGCGATCAACACTGCGCTGTAGCGCCTCGAGCCGGGCGAACAGCTGTGGCAAAACAGCTGCTTCGTTGTAGGCAGGGATAAGAATGGTGATTGTTTTCATCGTAGCCTTATTGTATCACTTATTGGTTGGTATGAGCGCGATGAGCGACTGGATGGACGATGCCACCACCGCACCACTGGCCTCGAGCCGGGCTGTCTTGGCCTGGGCCGACTCCAGCTCATTTGTGCCAAGGATCGCCCCAGCATGGCCCATCTGTACTCCAGATGGTGCACTGTGGCCCGCAATGTAAGCATAGACTGGTTTGCTTATATTGTGCTTAATATAATCCGCCGCGGCAATCTCGCTCGTGCCACCAATTTCACCGATCAGCACAATCTGCTCTACCGCCACATCCTGTTCAAACAACTGCAAGCAATCAATAAAGCTGCTGCCACCAATCATATCGCCGCCAATCCCAATTATATAGCGCTGGCCAATGCCTGCCTGAGTGAGGAGGCTCATTGCTTCGTAAGTGAGCGTACCACTGCGGCTGACGATGGCAGTGTGGCCTGGCGTGGAGAGCGTGGCAGGGATGATGCCAAGGTTATGCACGCCGGGGATGAGAACGCCAGGGCAGTTGGGGCCGATCAAAAGTGAAGAACTGGTTGCCAGGCGTTGTTTTATATGCAACATATCGTGGACAGGCACACCCTCGGTGATACAAATAATGAGTGGCACCTCTGCGTCAATTGCCTCCATAATCGCTGCCTTGGCATGAGCTGCTGGTACAAAAATGACGGAAATATCGACAGGCTGCTGCGCTTGAATTTCGCGAATTGTCCGGAAGACAGGCACGCAGTGTACCTCTGTAATCGATTGGTTGGGTGACGTGCCGCCAACGATATGTGTACCACGTGCCAACATACGCTCGGTATGAAATGAGCCATGTTTGCCAGTTATACCCTGGACAATAACACGCTTACCACGAAAGATATCAGGGGTCATCATACAGCCTCCTCCAGGATGTGAGAGAGATTATCGTAGAGTGGAATATGTTCGCGGGCAAGGAGCGTCTTGGCTTCGGCTTCGCGGTTACCTGTTAGGCGGACAGCGAGTGGCGGGAGGTCAGGCAGTTGCTGCTTGGCACTAATGATGGCCGCCGCTACGTCGTCGCAGCGCACAATACCACCAAAGATATTAATAATGATGAGCGCCACGGCAGGGAAGCGGGTAATCTGCTCGAAGCTAGCCAGGATCTTCTCTGGAGTTGCCGTGCCGCCAATGTCAAGAAAATTAGCTGGCTGCACACCGCGGGCAGTCACCGCATCGACAGTTGCCATTGCCAGACCTGCGCCGTTGGCAATCGTCGCAACCGTCCCATTATGGTCGAGCGTGACGAAATTATGATCTTCTAGGGCTGCTTCGTGCCACTGCGGGTGGCGAAACAGCGCCGCATCGTCAATCGTCATCTTTGCATCGCCAGCGATGAGCTGGCCATCTGTCGTCACAACGAGTGGGTTAATCTCGAGTAATAGACAATCGTTGTTAATAAAGCAACGCAAACAATTCGCCACCATATCCTCAAGCGCAAAGGCTTGCTCTGGCAGCGACAAATACTCCGTTAGTGCTTCGACTACAGTATGAACTGTTTGCGGCGTAATGGCCTGGCGAAAGAACGCTGCACGATCGTGTTCTTCCACATCAATGCCACCACTCGTGTGGGCGAGTAGCTCGATGGATGATTGCTCACGGTTAATAGTAAACGAAATGTAACACTCGCGGGCGATAGAGAGAACTTCCTCGGCAAGAAGCTTCGTGGGGGTGTAGCCACCGATATCGAGAGCAAAGAGACGCTGAATGGTTGGCGTAACAGCGGATTGCTCGCGGACAATCACCACACCACCTGCCTTGCCGCGGCCACCGATCGGGACTTGTGATTTGAGGACGATAGGGGCGGTAGGCACCACTGTTGCAGATTGTACAACATCACTCTGCGGTACTGCCACACCAGCCTCGGCCAAGCATTGCTTGGCTTGGTATTCAAGAAGACGCATAGGTATTATTGTACGCATAGATGGCGAATATGCAAAATGATTGCGTGCGTAACAGGGGTGAGGCGGAATAGATTAATTGCATACGAATAGAATATGGTGTACTTCTTTCGTATAATTAACTGCACCGAAAATGTTCCGGCCAGATCCTATATAGTGCTTTTTCGCTTGCTGGGTTACTGGCCTCCATATATTTTCTTGTACAGTTATCATACGAAAGCCGGTCTTTAAAATTCGCTTCTTTGGCGCTGGCCCGTCCTCTCAAGCTGAACTATTTGCCAGTAAAAAATTTCCGGAATTTGAGTAGGCCTGTCTGGTTGGGTAATGGGCCGTTGTAGATAATACTACGGATATAATCGACCGATACGTTGCGCTGCCGCTGGATAGCAAAGCGTTGGCGATAGGCCATTGGCTGGTGAATAACAGAAGCAAGCATACCACGCAGTGCTGGCCAACCATTGCCATGGCGCAGTGCACTAAAGAATATCAGCCAATAGGTGAGGCAAAAGCGCACCCCAATCGACCAAAACAGCCGTCCTGGCACATTCTTGATAAAAATAAGCGGCAGGTTCTTAAAGGTATTGTATATCGCGAGCCCTGGAACTTTGCTACTGCTGGCACCAACCTTGTGGTATGCGACGGCGTGCGGCGTGAAGCGCACCGTCCAGCCTGCTAGTTGGGTGCGAAAACTGAGATCGACGTCTTCGTAGTACATGAAGAATGATTCGTCAAAAAGGTCAACAGTGTCGAACAGTGCCGTGCGATACACTGCTCCACCACCTGTTGCACCAAACACTGCTCCGGCCTCTGTTGGCGCATGGCTAATTGGCTCATCACGGTGGCGCGGGCCAGGCAAACCCCAGGTGGTGTAGAAGTCGCCCGAGCTATCGATAGTCGTTCCATCGCGACGAGCCAGCAGCCCAGTGGCAATGCCACAGTGCGGATGAGCTCGTAGCTCGTCCACTAGGGCTTGGCACCAGTGTGTGTTAGCAACTGCGTCGGGGTTAAGTACGCCAACAAAGCGAAATTGCTGCTTCTGTGCATAGCGCAGGCCTATGTTAATACCACCGGCGAAGCCGAGGTTGCGCTGATTCTCAATGATGACGAGACTGAGCGCGGGGTGCTTAGCTTGATATGAGCGGAAGCGTGCCACCGAGTCATCGTGTGAGTCGTTATCGACCACGATAATGGTTGGCACCAGCGTCTGCTGCGCCAACGAATCGATGCATTCTAGGGCATCATCGGCGCCGTTCCAGTTAAGAACTATGATTGCAAGATTGTTTTTTACCACGGTCATATTATATAATGGCCAGAGAAACTATGAAAGTAACAAATCTTTTGCAACGAAAAAACCGCATCTTGCTGCGCGAGTTAGTCGTAACGGACTTCAAGCTACGCTACCAGGGATCAGTGCTGGGCTATTTGTGGTCAATCCTCAAACCGATATTTTTGTTTATTATTTTGTATATCGTGTTCGATAAATTCCTCGGCCTTGGTAAGCAAGTCGAGCACTATCCGGTGTATCTTTTAGTGGGAATTGTGCTATGGAACTTCTTTAGTGAGGCGACGGTGCAAGGGCTGCAGTCGATCGTCTCGCGCGGCGACCTCATCCGCAAGATCAACTTTCCCAAGTACATTATCGTTATCTCAGGTACGATCTCGGCCTTTATTAACCTTGCCATCAACATGGTGGTGATTTTGGGTTTTTGTTTGGTTAATGGTGTGCATTGGTCGTGGGAGGCGCTGCTTGTGGTGCCGCTGATCCTCGAGCTTTATGTACTTTCCTTGGCGGTGGCGTTTTTCCTTGCGACGATCAATGTGAAATACCGCGATATTGGCTACCTGTGGGAGATCTTTATGCAGGCGGCCTTCTACGCTACACCGGTTATTTATCCTCTGCAGATGGTAATGGAGCGCATGCCAGCTGCTGCGCCATACCTCATGCTCAACCCAGCCGCCCAGATTATCCAAGACGTCCGCCAGGTGCTCGTAACACCCCAGACTATCCAGCTCTACGACCTTGTTTCCTTCCCGTGGGTGCTCATTCCATTTATTTCGATTATCATTATCATTCTGTTGGCGGTGTTTTATTTCCGGCGCAACCAGCAATATTTTGCGGAGAGTATCTAGATGGCGCAACCAATCGTTGTTATCAATAACCTCACCAAGTCCTTCAAGATCCCGCTGGAGGCGAGTTCGGGCATCAAGCAAAAGCTCATTAACCTCCTCAAGGGGCGCAAAGGGTATCGGGTCTTTACTCCGCTTAAAGATATCGATTTTACCATTAACGAGGGAGACTTCTTTGGTATTGTTGGGCGCAATGGTTCAGGTAAGAGTACGCTACTCAAGACAATCGCTGGTATCTACACCCCCAATAGCGGAAGTGTCGAAGTGGGTGGCTCGCTGGTACCGTTCATCGAGCTGGGCGTTGGCTTTAACCCAGAGCTAACTGGCCGCGAAAATGTCTTTCTCAATGGTGCACTGCTCGGCTTTAGTCATGACGAGATGGAGGCAATGTATGACAAAATCGTCGACTTTGCCGAGCTGGGCGACTTTATGGAGGAGCGGCTCAAGAATTATTCCAGTGGGATGCAGGTGCGCCTGGCTTTCTCTATCGCTATCCGTGCCCATGCCGATATCTTGCTGCTAGACGAAGTCTTGGCGGTAGGGGATGAAGCCTTCCAAAAGAAATGCTACGCCTATTTCGATAAGCTTAAGCGCGAAAAGCGCACCGTTATCCTCGTCACGCACGATATGTCTGCGGTGGAGCGCTTTTGCAACAAGGCAGTGTTTATCGAGGATGGGAAGGTGAAGATGATCGGCAAGCCATACCGCATCGCCGCCGCCTATAGTCGGAGCAACATTAAGAGCTACAACGAGTCAGAAGGGCTAGACGAGCAAATATCAGATGACTTCGACATTACACTGCGCGGCAGTGATGGCAACGAACAGACAGTGTATGAGTATAACGAAACTATGACGGTGGAGTTAGAGTGGCAGCAAACAGGGGTCAAGCACGTTGGTGTAGCAATCTTCCGCGAGAATGGTGAGTATGTTTATGGCCCCAACACTTATCAAGAAAAGGTGAAGATTGCTGGCAAGAATCGCGCGACCTACACCGTGCAGCTCAACCTCAACGAGGGGAGTTACTTCATCAAGGCTGGCCTGATGGGGGCGGACGACACCAAGACGATCGCCTTTACTGAGGAGGGGCCGCACTTCTCCGTCCAGCGCGATTATGATCATGGCCGGTGGGGTGGTGTTACCAAGCTCAAGCATACCTGGAAATAGGGAGAAATGTCGTATATATTACATCGTTTGACGCACCTTATCAAAGCCAATCGCCATCTCCACCGCGCGGTACGTTGCCTCTTGGCGCCGTATCGAGCTCATCTCGATGCTCGCCAGCGCCGCATCTACGATGCATGGCAGCGTCAGCACACTGAGCAGCCACCAGCGCTTGCCTCGCTTACTGAGCAGCCGCGTATCTCCATCATCGTACCAACGTATAATACGCCGATTCCATTCCTGCGAGAGATGGTGCAATCGGTGGTGGCGCAGTCGTACCCGCACTGGGAGCTCATCCTCGTTGATGATGCCTCGACTAATGAGACTACCCGCCAGGCAATTCGCGACCTAGCCGAGGACACACCACAGCTCAAACCATTCTTTTTGGATAAAAACCGTCACATTGCCGGTGCTACCAACTATGGCATCGCGCAGGCTACGGGCGAATACATTGCGCTGCTTGACCATGATGATACTCTCCACCCTGATGCACTTCTGTGGGTTGCGGCCGCGATCGACCGCACTGGCGCGCAGTTCGTCTACACCGATGAGACGAAGATGGACGAGCACGGGCGGCCCTATCAGCCGTTTTTCAAACCCGATTGGAACGAAGATTTTTTGCGCGCGGTGAATTACATTACACACTTTGCCGTCATGTCGCGCCAGTTACTCACAGAGGTTGGCGGCGAAGATGGGTCGTATAATGGCACGCAGGACTGGGAGCTGTTCTTGCGCCTGACGCGGGCTTTGCAGCCCGAGCAGATTGCTCATGTGCCGCAGATCCTCTACTATTGGCGTGTTCACCAAGCCTCTACAGCGAAAGACCTTGATGCCAAGCCTTACGTTATCGATGCGCAGCGTCGCACCCTCGAGGCAGACAGTGCCGCTCGCCAGGTGCAGACCCAGGTGGAGCGTGACCCGCAGTATGGCGCTCAGTGGCAGATGAGCTATATCTTAGACCAAGCATATAGCATTGACACCGCGTCGTTTGATGAGTCGACCACTGTTGGTCAGCTGCTTGAGACAACCACTGCCGAGATGATATGCCTGACGCAGCATAATGCGCTGCCTTCTAGCACGCTGCAGCACCTCGCTACCGATGCTGCTCGCCCAATGATCGGTGCGGTGGCGCCACGGATTGCCGATGAGCAGCAGGTGATTGCAAATTTGTCGTCGATTTTACAACCATCGGTGGTAGGTCTGCTCCAGCAGCTCAGTCGGCGCTCATTTACCAAACATATCTACTTGACAGCACGCTATAATCTTGGTACTATCGACGCACCAACAGTGGTGGTGGCGCGTACCAAACTTGCCGCTCTTGCGCCAGATACACCGCTTACCAGTGCTCAGATAACTGCTGCACTATGTGGTAAAGGATACAACACACTATATAACCCGCACGTAACGCCAGAGGAGGACGTATGATCGGTAAAGTACACAAAGCCGCCAAGAAAAGCATGAAGATTATCAAAGACGATGGAGTGATCGGCTTTGGTAGGCGCGCCACGAAGTATGCCTACTATCGTAAATTCCCCGAGCGCAAACAGAAGTATTACAAAGACATCCTCTTTATCAACGGCTGCACCTTGCCGCACCCCGAACGCTATCGTGTGGCACACCAGATGGAACAGCTGATGTCGCAGGGGCTAACGGTGGAGAGTGTGTTTTATGATCGACTCTCGCTGGATGACCTCAAGTATTATCGTGGCTTCGTCTTCTTTCGTTGCCCAGTGACAGAGACGGTGCGGGAGTTTATCAAGCAAGCAAAGTTCTTCAACAAGACCTGCTTTTTTGATATCGACGATCTTGTCATCGATCAAACGTACACCGACGGTATCAAGTACGTCCAGCAGATGAACCAAGCCGATAAGCAGCTCTATGACGATGGGGTGAACCGCATGCGCGAGACACTTAAGCTTTGTGATCACGTTGTGACGACTACAACGCAACTGCGCGATGAGCTGCAAAAGTACACCACCGGTGATATCCTCATCAACCGCAACGCTGCCTCTGATGAGATGATCAAGACGTCTAATATGGCGCTGGAAGACCTTAAGGAAGGTATCATCGAGAAGGATAAGAATAAGCTGATCATCGGGTACTTTAGTGGGAGTATTACGCACAATGAGGACTTCGAGCTGGTGATTCCAGACTTGATTCGGCTGTTTGATGCGTATCCGCAGCTCCACCTCAAGATAGCCGGGATTCTCGATGTACCGGCCGCGCTTGAGCCGTATAAAGAGCGGGTGATGACGTCGGGCTTTGTCGATTGGCGTGAACTACCTAAGGTGATGGTGGACTGTGATATTATCCTTGCACCACTGGTCGATACAATCTTTAACCGTGCGAAGTCTGAGAACAAATGGCTCGAGGCTGGCCTCGTCAAGGTACCGACGGTGGCGAGTCAGGTGGGGGCCTTTGCCGAGCAAGTTAAGGACGGCGAGACGGGCCTCTTGGTTGGCGTGGATAACGATTGGTATGCAGCGCTCGATCGCCTCATTACCGACAAAGCACTGCGCACTCAGCTGGGTGAAAATGCGCATAAGATTGCCACCAATGATTATTCGACGGTCTACACTGGCTACACGCTTGCATCGTTTATACGGGAGCGCTTGGCGCGCAATATTGGCTTTGTTTTGCCTTCGATGGATATCTCGGGTGGGGTGATCGTTGCCGTCAAGCATGCCGATATTCTGCGCAAGGCGGGCTGGGATGTAACGCTGATCGATTCAGTGAGTAAGCATGCCCTTAAGCAGGCCAAAAAGACCTACCAATACCGCTCTGAATTGCCAGGCTTCAATGTTATTACAGCGCACAAGACGAAGATAGAGGCCTTCTTTGATACACAAGTGGCGACGCTGTGGTCAACGGTAGAGATTATCAAAAAGCACCCCAATGTACGCAATCGGCTCTATTTTGTCCAGAACTTCGAGACTGATTTTTATATCCCTGGCACGGGTGGGCCACGCTTCGCGGCCAATGCATCGTACTGTGACCAGTCGGGTGTGCGCTATGTAACAATGTCGCTCTGGTGCCAGAAGTGGCTCAAAGATATGTTTGGCAAGGATGCGAAGTATGTCTCGAACGGCATCGATATCGAGTATTATCCATACCGCGAGCGCGATTTTAACAGTGGTCGTAAGATAAAAATCCTTGTTGAGGGTGATAGTAAGAGCGAGTATAAGAACACCGACGAAGCCTTCCGCATAATCAACCAGCTCGACCCTGCGAAGTATGAAGTTTCGTACCTATCGTACCGCAAAGAGCCCAAGGACTGGTACCGCGTCGATACATTCTACAATCGCATTGCGCCTGAGAAGGTCGGCGAAGTATACGCCAGCTGCGACATTCTCATCAAAACAAGCATCCTCGAAAGCTTCTCCTATCCACCACTTGAGATGATGGCAACTGGTGGTCTTGCGGTAGTAGTGCCTAATGGCGGTAATGTTGAGTACCTCAAGGATGGTGAGAACTGCCTCCTCTACCAACAGGGTGATATAGCGGCTGGTGTCGCGGCCGTAGAGCGCCTGGTAGCAGACAAAGCGCTACGCGACAAGCTCATCGCTGGTGGCCGCCAAACCGCCAACGATTATCAATGGAAGAATATTGAGGAGAAAGTGGCAGCGATTTACGAATAGCCCGCAGTTGTTTTATTATAGTTATATTGTGGTATAAAAAATAGGAAATACTATGAGAGAGAAGCTAACCAAACCAAACCAAACATATGAGTCCTATCAAGAGGGCCAGAGCCAAGCGGAGCATACACTGCCAGCAGATGGTGAGATGATAGAAGAGACCCCAGTGGCAGATTCAATCCAAAAATTTTCTTGCAGAGCACTAGGCAAAGCAATAAAATCCTGGTGGAAAGAGCGGCATTGGAAACCAGGCGACCCCTTCTATACAGTAGGGCCAATTGATCCGGGTGACCCTGTGGCAAACGTGTATCCAAAATCTGCAAGAAAATTTTTGCGTGATCACGAGATGACGTGCAGAGAGTATGACATTACAACGAGCTAGCTAGAGTTGATCTTACAATCACTCATTCTTCTCGACGAGTTTAATCATCACTGCTTCGACATGTGAGCCGGGTCGGTCGCCACCAGCGACCTCGCCATTCTTTTTCCAGCCTTGCCAGCCCACCCAGGAGAGGTGAGTGTTGTAATAAATATCGTAGCGAGCGGCGTCGGTGGGGCTGAGGCTAAGCTTGAGGGCTTCGAGTGCTTTGCGCTGGCCAGTCGTGCCACAGGGCTGCGATGGTGAGAGAGTGACTGATGGGAGCCACTGGCCAGCAGTTTTTGCTTCGCACTGGATGGTAATGGGCGAACCATCACGCAGCGATACGGCTTTGCCAAGGCGGATTGCCTCGAGGTAGCGCGATTTGCCAGTGGTGCCAGCCATAATGGGGTGTGACACATCGGGCATCCAGCCAATGTAGCCTACGTGGGCGGCATAGCTCAGTTGGTAGAGATCGGGCACAGCAGTATTGGTTGGGTTATAAAAGGCGCCACCGGGCAAATTGAGCGTATGCTTTGGCACAAGGCGCACCTCTAGTGCTTCGAGCTGCCGGTAAGCGCCAGTCGAACCAGCTGGTTGGCCATTCTTGGCCCAACCCATCCAGCCGACGTATTGCGAGTAACCTCGGTACCAGATGTCGTATGTAGTGGCAAGTTTGCCAGTGAGCAAGAAGCGGACTGCCTCGATGGAGCGGAATTGCCCTGTGGTGCCGGATATTTCGCCCGCTTGTTTCCAATCTTGCCAACCCACATAGCTGACGTGTGACGAATACTGGATGCTGCCTGGCAGACTCGTTGTATTGTGAAGCGATGCTTTGATGGCTTCGATGCGGCGGCTCTGGCCAGTGGTACCGCTCATCATCTCATCGCGCACTTCTGGCTGCCAGCCAACCATGCCCACGTGTGAGCTGAGTGAGAGCTTGAGGGGTGATGAGTCGCCATGTGTTGCAATATTTTTATACGCTACTACAGATGGCTCAGGTGCAGGCGTTCCTTTGCGTACAAGCTTTATTTCGATCGCTTCGATAGCATTGTTAGCTCCGCCAGTTACACCAGCCACTTCACCATTCTTAGCCCAGCCCATCCAACCAATATAGCTCACGTGGGCGCGATAGTATATGTCGTACGCCTGGGCGAGAGTACCAGTTGGCTGGATCTTGACGGCAGTGATTGGTCGGCCAAGCCCCGTTGTACCCGACTGCATACTGCCCTGCACAGAGGGCTGCCAACCGCGCTCGTTGCTGTATGAGGTATAAGTTACCTCACCATCGATTGTGAGAGCTTGCATTGCCTTGCTTTGACCAGTGATACCTGTAATGCCACGGTTATGGATTAATCCTGTCCAGCCGACGTAGCTGCTGTGCGAGCGGAAGCTGATAAGTGGTCGGCTATGCTGGGTCGAGCCAAACCAGTCATTCCACACTCGCCAGAAATTGCGGTTGCCATAGGCGCTGCAATGATCGCCTAAACCATACATATTAGCCAGGGCTGCTTGATTGGGTTGATAGGGTGTGTAGGTGTAGAGTGCCGCTGTGGCCTTGCTCTCGATATACACATCGCCAGCGCCGCAGCCTCGCTGCACCACATTCCACAGGATACGATTGGTCGCAAACGGTTTTTTGTACGACCACCACGGTTGCTGCATACTATCAAGATACCAGCGGATGAGCTGTGCTCCTGAGGCAACTTGCATCGAGAAGCCAGCGTAGTTGCGATCGCAATTGGCACTGCCACCCGGGCCGCTATCGGGGCAGTGTGAGCCCATGGCATAGGTGTATTGGTTTTGGAGGGGCCAAGTGTCAGAGGTGAGTGGGCCAGCCGACTCGGTGGCGATCTTTACTAGCAGGACTTTAGGGTTGAGATTGTTTTGCTTGGCAGCATCATAGATAATCTGCGCGGCACTGACTGCTCCAGCGGGGATCGTTCCACCGAAGTTATTGGCAGGGATGTAATTGCCCGGTGTGTATTTAGGCACTTCATAATAGTCCTTGAGGCAGACATATGGTGGCCCATGCCAACCTCGAGCGGCGGCATACTGTGCTCGGCTGATATCGCGCCGGCCGTGTTCGGCAGCAGGCTGCCGGCCATAAGTGTCGCATTGTGGGTTGAGGCTATTGAGAAACGCCTGAATATCTGCCACTGACATATCGTCACTATTGGTAAAGAGCAAATCATCAACGATATTGCCCGCCCGCCAATCAGCCGCCGTTACTGCTTGGGCTGGATAGGAGAGGACAGTCGCAGCAAATAAACTCATACATAAAACACCAGCAAGGACATATCGCCAATATGTCGAGAAGGGACGAGCGGTGGAATATGATTGAGCCATCATCTAGCGAATCTCCTTATCAAGTGTCTTCGTGAGTGCCTTGCCACCAAGCGGCGTGACAGCGAGAGAGATATGCCACGTACCTTTGGGTAATGATCGGGCGGGCACAGAGAAGCCAGCACAGGTGGAGTATTCTGGTTGGTAGATGATGGCAGCGTGCTGCTCAGAGCGCTGCTCGCTACTAGTGATCGTCAGCACGCACTGACCAGAGGAAAAGCCTTGTTCTCTCAGCTTGGTAGTCACAACGACCGTTTCGCCTGACTGCTCAGCAGAGAGCTCAATATGCTTCGCTGAGGTTGGGACTGGCGCGGGCTGAGCCTGGGTGGTGCGCTGCTGCGAGGTGTCTTTGGTAGTATTCGTATCGTGGTTTGTGTTGCTGTCTAGAAATGATTCTTTCGTAGCGGCATCGGTCTTGTGCTGCGTTTGTTGTTGGGCTGGCGTTGGCTCGTCTGACAGGGGTGGTAGCGAGGCGGGGCGCGTTGCGATATAGGCGCCGTAGCCACCAGCGGCGATGAGTGCAAGGCCAATACTTATGATGACTGTAAGACGTTTTTTTGATAGAGTACGTAATAATTTCATAATGCTTGTGCTATTAGTGTTCTATGTCACTATAGCATAAGCGTCATAAAAGGGGAAGGTGAAAAGAAGGATTTTAAAACTTTTATAGAATCATATATTTTGTATGATTCCTCCTTCAAGATACGATAGAGTCTATGACTCAATCTCCCAGTACCAGTGCTAAAACTCGTTAGGATAACGACAAATCAGATGAAACAATGGAGTGGAGGAATTGATGCCAAAAGAAAGCATTGAGATTTAAGCAGATGAAGTACAGGCTAGACAGGCAGAAAAACAAAGAGCTTTGAGAGACAGAGAATATTTTCTCTTATGCCACCGGTGGTACCGGTATTGGCGCGTGGTAAGCCCAATAGGTGCCAAAGGTATAGTACAGCAAAATTGCCCCGCAGCCGAAGAATATAAGGGCGTGAAATACCTTAGCCGAGGTAGTATGGAACCAAATATACTTGCGTAGCCACACCCCACAGGGGATGAGGAGCACGAGCAGCGCTGTAAAGTAACGCCCCTGCACTCCATCGGCGTAGTATGCACCAGCACCAAAGCGAATTGGTAGCAGCGCCCAGGCGGTGTACATCGCGTACGAAACCGCCGCAATGAAGACGGCAACAGTAGTGAGGTTGGCCGCGGCTAATCGACCAGCAGCTGGTGCTAGTGCTTGTTCTTCAGCCTTATCACGCTTGATGAATGCAAGAAAGACCAGCAGAAAGAGTGGAATCAAAACAAAGAGCGGCAGGTGATATTTGAAGCTCGAGAAGTCGCCCACACTACCACGTACCACAATGTCGGTGTAGCCAATGTTTGGATTGATATAGGTATTAAAGAGGATACGGATAAACCTAAGTGGGTTGTGATGCAGTGGATTATCGGCTGCACCAGATGAAAGGAGTGCACCATCATAGATCTTTTGCCAGATGAGCAGTGCCGCCAGCGACACAATGCCAGCGCCCGCGATCAGTGCCCACTTGTGTAGGCTGAAGGGGAGCTTCTTGAGTAGTGATGGCAATTTCGACAGCTCGGTGTTTGGGATAAAGAGCCGCCCTGGCAAAAACAGAAGCGGGAAGAGCAGCAAACCATTAACTGCCTTGGTCAATGCCAGCAGCGCCGCTATAGCTAAGAGGCCAGCAACTTGCTTGCGGCGGATCGGTGTTTCTTGGGTGTAGAGATTGAGAGTCAGGGCGGTAATGAGGAATATCGCCACATTCGTCATGACATCACTCGAGAGCGAAGCAGCGAGATGAACCATCAGTGGTAGCAGCCCCACTACTGCAAAGACCCACTTACCAATGCGCACCCACTTGATAATGAAAAATACACTGAGCGCGTAGAACAGCAAGTTTGCAATCCGCCCAAAGAGAATCGTTAGGCCTGTCGACCCATTGAAGATATTAGCGATGAAAATACCAAGCGTTTGCGGTGCATGCATAATAGGGGCATAGCCCACAGCACTGTTGCATTTGCTTGTTGTCTTGAGATCTGAGCGGTTGATGGGGCGCGAATAATCAGCGCTGATATTGCCATGATACACTGATGATGCCCGGCCATTAACATCCGCTGGGTAGGTGCAGCGCTTGGATTCTAAGCGACCATCTGCCAGTGCATAGGCCCGCAAGTAGTGCATATTTTCATCACTCACCGATAGCTGCGGCACAAAAAATGCCGACAATAAGCCAAACAACAAACACAGCGAAAGAAAGACTCGCTCTGGCCGTGCAATAAATGATTCGAATGATGCCCAATATTTCTTCATAACACGCCTGATTATAGAGCACAAATCACAACAGAGCAAATTATGGTCTAAATCGCAGGAAATAACCAACCAGTGGTATACTAAATAAGATTATGCAATCTAAAAATTATATCTGGAACTCCATCGGCTCCTTTTTGCAAAGCGCCATCTCGCCAGCGCTCCTGCTGCTTATTACGCGGCTGAATGGCATTGCCGACTCGGGGATTTTTTCCTTTGCGCTGTCGCTCTCGGTGGTGTTTTGGGCGATTGGCTTGTGGGGTGGGCGTACCTACCAGGTGTCGGATGTGCGCAAAGAGTTTAGCAGTAGCAGTTACCTTGCCGTTAAACTCGTGACGTCGATCGTGATGATGGTTGGTGCGGTGCTGTTTTGCGTGGCAAATCACTATGATGCCGTTAAGTCGAGTATCATCATCGCGCTCGTACTCTTCAAGGCGCTGGAGGCAGTAGCCGATGCACTCTATGGTGTGCTGCAAATCCACCACAGGCTCTACGTCGTTGGCTATTCGCTTACGATCAAGGCGGTAGGGGGCTTTGTGGCATTTTTGCTCGTCGATATGCTTGTGCACAGTGTGCTATGGGGGGTAATAGCAATTGTGATAGTCAATGCTCTCATGCTTGTGTTGTACGATTGGCAACAGGTACAGCGGTATGAATCTATTCAGCCCCATATCGACCATCTCGTACCCAAGCTGCGTCATGTTGGTATGATCATGCGGCGCTGTGCACCAGTGTTTCTTACCACATTTTTGACGATGTTTTCGCTTAATATTCCGCGCTATTTTCTCGATACATTCCACACGCACGAGATCGCTTATTTTGGTATTATGGCCATGCCCATCACCTTACTCTCGCTCTTCATTACCTTCATTATCCAGCCTAATATCGTGCAGTTGTCGGAGCTCTATCATCAGCAGAAGCGCCTCGAGTTCCATGCTTTGGTGAGCAAGATTATCCTTATTGTCTTGGGGATTAGTGCGCTGACGCTCATTGCAACGTGGCTGGTTGGAGCGCCGCTTCTTACTCTCGTCTTCAATGCGCGCATCACCGATTATCGCACCGAGCTGCTCATCATGGTGGTAGGGGCGGTGGCCAATGCGCTGGTATCGATTTATATCAATATCCTCACCGTGCTACGCGAATTTACCGGGCAGTTCTACATACTTTTGCTGAGTAATATCGCGCTCACCATAGTATCGTACGGCGTGGTGCAGCACCATGCGATGCTGGGCAGTGTGCTGTGCTTTATGGTGGCAGGCATTGTTCAAGCGGTGCTGCTCTCAGTGGTCTACCGCCGGCAGCTGCGCTGTATGGCTGCGTAGTGCGAGTGGTCGCGTGTTGCGCTAAGTAGAGCCATTATCCATTCTTATGAGAACCACCAGACTTTTGTTTTTTATTAATCTCCCATCAAAACCTCAAAGGTCATCACGCTTTACACCCTGATAGATCGCTGTAAGGGTCAACATGTATGAGACACTGATCATTTGTGCCAGAGCTGGAGTCAATCATCATAATTGATTTATATACATCATTGAAGCAAAGTGCGGGAGAAAATCCAGCACCAAGAGAAGCTGTGAGATTCAAATTCTCCTAGCTTACTACGTAGCAAAATTGACCGCAATGATATCCCAAGGGGGATTAAGCGAGACTATATGAGCGTTTAACAGTAGTAAAATGGCTCATCAGCGTGTTTTTTATCCTACATCGACCATGCGATTTCATATATTTCAAAAAGCTTACGCTAACTGTGCTATAATAGCGGAAACAAAGGAGGGTATATGAGCAAGGGGATTGTAATATTGGGTTGTAATGGCCAGGTGGGGCGGGCACTCCAGGAGGTGTATCCAAAGGCGACAGCACTAGGCCACCAGCAACTCGACATCGCAGATGAAGAGCAGGTGCTTGGGTATGATTGGTCGGGTGTGGATATCATTATCAACGCGGCGGCGTTCGTCAATGCCGATGGATCAGAAACGATTGAGGGCCGCGCTAAAGCGTGGCAGGTCAATGCCGTTGGCCCACGCAATCTCGTCAAGGTAGCACTAGAGCATGATATTACATTGGTGCACTACTCATCCGACTATGTCTTTGATGGGACGAACAAAAACCATGGTGAGGATGAGTCGCTCTCACCACTGTCGGTCTATGGTGATGTCAAGGCAGCAGGGGATCTACTGGTTAGCCTTGCGCCGCGCCATTATGTGCTACGTGTTTCGTGGGTAATTGGCGATGGGCATAACTTCCCGCGGACGATGAAGCGCCTGGCTGACATGCGCATTAATCCCAAGGTTGTGGATGATCAATATGGTCGGCCAACCTTTGCGTCGGAGATTGCGCGTGCCACCAAGCACTTGCTAGACACCAAGGCCGAGTATGGTTTGTACCATGTGTCTAATTCTGGGCCGATCAAATCGTGGGCAGAGCTTGCCGAGGATGTATTCGAATATGCAGGGCACGATCGCGATAGGGTTGTAAAAGTGTCAACACAAGAGTATAGTAAAGACAAGATTCCGTTTGCACCTCGACCAATGTATAGCGATATGAATTTGTCGAAGCTGCACAGCACCGGATTCATCAGTGAGAGCTATCAGCCATTACTGGAAAACTACGTAAAAAACATAGCAGCGGTGGAATAAAGGAGAGAGGCAGGCCATGCCCAGAGTCAAAAAGAAAATCTTAAACGTCTTGTATCAAAGTGACGATAACTACGCAGTGGTCAGTGCGATTTCGATCGCATCACTGCTTGAGAACAATAAGACACTCGACGAGATTCATATTTTTTATTGTGGGTATAAGCTGAGTAAGCAAAGCAAAGATCGTCTTAAGAAATTGGTTGAAAAATACCCTAATGCCTATTTGACATTTATCAATCCCAACGCGTATCACAAAAAATTACAAAAACTGGGTGTTAAGCCGTGGCATGGTGTGTATGTGACATGGCTCAAGATGCTGGCGCTAGCCGATCTTGAGATCAAGACCGATCGCGTACTCTACCTCAACCCGCACACGATTATTACCAGCTCACTTGATGGTTTACTGGAGCTTGATTTTGAGAAAAATATCATGGCACTGGCCTACGACACCCTCACCAATCAGCACAAAGCAACAATTGGCCTCCAGCCCACCGATGGTTACTATAACTGTGGTATCATGCTTATCAATCACAAAAAATGGCTCAAAGATGATGTATCGAGTCAAGTGATAGAGCACCTGTCGAAGAAAAGTGACTATGTCATTGCCGATCAAGACCTCTGTAATGTTATGTTCCGCGGGCAGATCAAGACGCTCGATATCACCTATAATTTCTCTAGTGCGTTTTATGCGTATCGGCCGCAAGATCTGCTGCGCATTAATAATCTTAAGCAGCCGTATTTCTATAGTTACGACGAGATTATGACCAACTATTACAGTCCCAAGATTATTCACTCGCTCTATGGCATTCAGGGTAAACCGTGGGAAGTTGGCAACAAGCACCCCAACCGGCTGCTGTGGCAAAAGTATTTTGCACTCACTCCGTGGAAAAACACCGAGCTCCCACACGCTAAGAAAACACTGGTGTGGTATCTGTATGATGTCTTACCTCGCCCAATCTTTATGCAGCTATACATCATGGCAGTGGAGCGCAAATTTGCCGAGGTCGATAAAGAAAAAACCGAGACTACTGAAGCAAACGTGAGATAGCGTATATAATAAAACAAACCGGCTCGAGGAAACTGAGCCGGTTTTATAGTGCAGTACAAAGGAGTAATATTCTTGATGTAGAGGAATTCAAATTTCTCACGCTCTTGTCGTATCTTTATCTTGTTCAAGACGCACGCTATTTTCAAACTTCGCAACGCTTAGTTAGAGTGTTTTATAAAAATGAAAAATAGTTTACATCCATAATCTCGTCTATAATGGGGCAGGATTAGTTAACAGATAAAAACAAACGAATTACTGCTCATGAATGTCACTCTCAAGCTTTACCATGCAGTAATGCAAGATCAAAGAGGCACTAATTTACTCATAAAATAACCCCCATATATTTCTACAGAGGCTAGAAGATATTCAAATTACATCAACTACGACAACAACTGATGAATGCGTGACGTAATATGGAGTCGCGCCGCCCAAGCAGCTTTGTGCCAGCCAACTGATGCAAAACGCTGAGCATAGCTAGTATATACCTCGTTTTCTTCTGCAAAGCGCACGCCGTCCTTTGACTTTTCTTTGCTTGAGAGCGACTGGGTAAAGCGCCGGTATTGGAATGTCTCAGTCTGATCAAAAGCAAGTACCGCGCCATCAAGAATGAAGTCAAACACCAAAACAAGATCCTCTAAAATAGTGTATGTTGTATCAAAGGAATATCGCTTGAGCGTCGCTGTCTTCCAGACGATCGATGGGAAGTAGAGCCAGTCGCCATGACTCAGAGACGTTGCGAGCTTTTCGCCTGAGTAAAGCCCTGATTTATGAGGTTGCAAAAATCGCTTAACACGGTCAACCAACGGGAGATATAGTTGCCCCTTATCATTAATCACTTGCACCCCTGGCTGATAAAAATCTGCCTCACCAATTGTCTGCAGTGCCACTGCCACACACTCCGGCAAGAGCCGATCATCACACCCCACAATCATACAGTGCGGTGCCGTTACATGTTGGACGGCAAAGTTGAAGTTATTGGTAATGCCGAGGTTTTTCTTGTGTCGGATATAGGTGATGCGTGGGTCGGCGAGTTTTGTGTAATAATCGCGTGCTTCGGTCGATGGGTAGTGGTCATCAAGAATGGTTAGGTGCCAGTCGTCGCTTGTCTGAGTCAAGACAGAGTCAACCGCCTCTTTGAGGAGAGCGAATTCGCCCCAGTAGGGGATGACGATATCGAGTGATTTATTTTTTGTCATGAGCCGAGAGTTTAATTGACAATTCTTGATGGAGGTCGCGCACGCGGCGTTCGTTTTGGTCGATCCGCTGGCGCTGCGTGTTGACGATGTAGAAGAGTAACACAATCGCTGTCGTCTGGACAATATCAAACAAACTTAACTCCGACGAATCAAACGGTGGGTGGCCAATTGAAATATTATACAGCGGGAAGCAGCTTAGCAGCACTGCCATCACCACCAGCCACATCACCACCTGGTGGCGCAGACGAGTTACGGTGATTTTGTGCAATTTGTATTGCGTGATGATGTTGATGAGTGCCAAGAGAATAATTGGCACATTGAGCAAGACAAGGGCAAAGTATCTCATTCGAAGAGCTCCGTTAAGCGTTGTTTGAATAAGCGTTTGACGATATTGATGGCATTCCAGTTGTTTTGGCCTTTGGCGCGGGAATAGTCGGTGTATATTGCCTTGATTGGATATTCACCAATTGTCATCCCCGCTTGCTTGGCACGCCAGATCATCTCCGAGCAAAATTCGTAACCAGTTGATTTCCAATCGAGGTTATCAATGGCGCGGCGCGAATAGATACGCAGGCCAGACTGTGAATCTGTCACATTAATGCCAAATAAGAGTTTGGTGATGAGACTCAAGCCTTTATTGCCGAGCACCTTCGTCTTGGACATACCAGTGCTATCAATGAGACGACTACCGATAAGTAAATCGGCGTGGCGCTCATCGATCTGCGTGATGCCTGCCAATACATCCTCTGGCGCGTGCTGGCCATCAGCATCCATCGTGGCGGCAATGTCATATCCATGCTGCCGAGCATACGATAGACCAGTTAAAGTTGCGCCGCCCGCACCAGAGTTAAGGATATGATCGATCGTAATGGCGCCGCCTTTTTTGGCTTGAGTGAGTGTGTCGTCCTTCGACCCATCATTTACCAGCACAACGTCGATCGTATAGCCAGCTGCCTTGGCTTTGGCAAAGACTCGCTTGGATTGTCTGATCACGTCCTTGATGACCGTCGCTTCGTTGTAGGCTGGGACGATCACGCACACTGTCTTGGTATTCGTTTTCATATTGGTATTATTATACTACGCCGAGAGGTAATTTCCGTAGCCTGATTTTTTTAGTGGTGCAGCAAGCTCGGCAAGCTGCTCGTCGGTGATCCAACCGTTGATGTGCGCAGTCTTTTCGGGGCTGCCAACGACTTGGCCGGTGCGGTTCTGCACAACACGTACAAAGTCCTCGGCATCGGTCAGGCTGCTAATCGTCCCGGTGTCAAGCCATACATCGCCATTATCCAGTGTCTGGACTTTTAGTTTGCCGCGTCGCAGATACTCAGCATTTACAGAGGTAATTTCTAACTCTCCACGGTCACTTGGCTGGACATTCTTCGCAATTTCTACCACATCATTGTCGTAGAAATAGAGTCCTACCACTGCGAAGTTTGACTTAGGTTGGGCGGGCTTCTCCTCGATCGACACCGCATGATTGTTATCGTCAAAGGCTACAACGCCATACCGCTCTGGGTCAGATACTTTGTAAGCAAAAACCACGCCACCGTCTGGGTCAGTGCAGGCACGCAGCGAGTCATCGAGCGCTGCGCCATAGAAGATATTGTCACCCAAGACGAGCGCCACCTTGTCGTTACCAATAAATTCCTCACCAATGATAAATGCCTGCGCCAAGCCATCGGGGCTGGGCTGAATGGCATATTGCAGATTGATACCCCACTGCGCACCATCACCAAGCAAGCGCTGGAAGCCTGCTTGGTCGTCTGGCGTCGTGATGATGAGGATGTCGCGAATCCCTGCTTGCATCAGCGTAGTGAGAGGGTAATAGATCATCGGCTTATCATAGATGGGCATCAGCTGCTTGCTAATTGCTTTAGTAATCGGCCACAGGCGCGAACCCGAACCACCTGCCAAAATAATACCTTTCATACGTAAAACTCCTTATGTTCTAACTATATACTTATCATACCAGATAAAGTAATAGTACCATAATACCGAAGATAATGGGAATATATAACAGTGTACGAAAGGGTCAGTAACTCTAGATAATGCACGAAGTCAAACGAAATTATTCACGTCGTAAGATGATACCCTAAGGCTATGACAAGCAGCCAAGGACTACTTTAACGAGTATGTAGAGTAACATATTCGCGTAGTGCCTCGCGCCAGTCTTGGCTGACAAAGCCAGTCGCATGGAGTTTATCAAGGCTGAGGTCACTATTGAGTGGTCGCGGCGCGATGCCAGGCTTATTGGCAAAATACTCGACGGTGGTCGTGTCTGTTACTGGTAAGTCATCGCGCCCCGCCAAGGCAAAGATCTGCCGCGTGATGTCTGCCCAGCTTGCCAATGGGCCACTATTTGTCACATTGTAGGTGCCGTATGGTGTCCTATTTTCTACCAAATGGTCAATCGCGCGCGCAATCTCTGGTGTGAAGCTCAGGCGGCCAATTTGGTCTGCTACCACTGTTGGTGAGATATTTTTTGCAGCCAGGCCGAGCATTGTTGTTACGAAGTTTTTACCATCGCCAATCACCCAGCTGGTGCGGATAATATAATGCCGTGGTGTGGTGCTCGCAGCAATATCGCCCGCTGCTTTGGATGCACCATAGACACTTAAAGGGCTAAATAGCTCATCTTCGGTATGTGGTGCTGTCTCACCATCAAAAACATAATCGCTCGACACATGAACCAAGGTAATGTCTCGCTCGGAGCAGATACGAGCAAGCTGTCCCACCGCTTGGGCATTGATACGCCAGGCTGCTGCGCGGCCTTCGGCTGTTTCTGCGCCGTCAACATTGGTATAAGCAGCAGTGTTGATGATTGTCGTAATGCCAGACCAGTCGAAGGTTGCAATAGCTGCTGCGTTGCAGAGGTCGAGCTCATTATGCCCGACCGCCCGAGCATTGGGGTATTGCCGCTGCATTGCTTTGGCCAATTGCCCGTTGGCACCAATGATGAGGGTAGAGGTGTGATCTGTCATGCACGCTTCCTTTCTTTTTATAATTCCATTGGCTGTACGTCGCGCAGGAGTGGGTGCGCAGCATCTTTGTGCGAGATGATCGCCTTATCTTTGCCGAGTGGCCACGCAATATCCAGCGCTGGGTCGAAGAGATTGACAAAGGTATACCGCGCCTCTGGTGACCAATGGGCGTCAACCAGGTAGGTATATGCCACATTATCGTCCAGTGTCTGGTAGCCATTTGCCACGCCCTTGGGTACGAACACCGCTGTGCCAGGATTAATTTCTGCAGAGAATGTGCGGCCAAAGGTTGGGCCTTGGCGCACATCACACCATGCACCGAACACACGGCCATTAGCAGTACTAATGAACTTATTCCAGGGCTCGGCGTGTAGCCCACGTGTTGCACCAGCTTTGTCATTAAAGCTGATATTGTTTTGTACAATGGTAAAGGCAGGTAGCCCCAGTGCTTCCATTTTCTCCTTTTGGTAATTTTCTTTAAACCACCCACGGTTGTCACCATGGACGGGTAGTTTAATGACGAATAACCCTGGAATTGGCGATTCAGTCACAGTAAGGTCGTTGTAGGTTGATGGGTCAAAATTCATGCGTTCTCCTTTCGCCATATATGATAATAATGGAGGCCAGCTAGTGTCTGGCAGTCGTTGATATCGCCTTGGGTAATAAGCTGGTCAATCTCCTCATTGGTGAAGAATCGCATATCGCTAAATACTTCATCCGATTGTTCTTTGTTGCCGCCAAAAGACAGGTCTCGTGCCAAGCACACCGCCATTTTCTCTGTCATTAGGCCGTTGCATACATATGCTTCACCGAGCTTCTCCCACGACTGGGCAACGATACCAGTCTCTTCCTCTAGCTCACGCTTGGAGGCAGTGAGCAGATCTTCGCCGTCACCACCGCCACCAGGCAATTCCCAGCCAAAACTCTGTGACGGATAGCGGAAGCCGCGTACCAGGTAGATTCGCTCATGCTCGTCGACAGCGACGACCATACACGAGTTTCGCGACTCCATATAGCCATATACTCCCAGGTTGCCTGCGTGGTCGCGTGTTTGGTCTTCGTGGATGGTGATCCAGGGGTTTTGGTAGGCGATCTTGCTGCTCACACGAGTTTTGCTGGGGGTGTCAGGCATTGGCTTATTGTCCTTGCTTTGCGTAGGTTGCTTCTACAGCGGCTTTTTGGGCTTGCCACCAGTCGCGGTTGGTGCTGTACCACTCGATGGTTTGGCGCAGGCCATTGGCCATGCCGTCTTGGTCGGTGTATTGTGGCTGCCAGCCGAGCTCGCGGCGCAGCTTGCTCGAGTCCATGGCGTAGCGCATGTCGTGGCCGGGGCGATCATTGACGTGCTCGTACCAGTCCTTGCCTTTGCCCATCAGGTCGCAGATCATCTCAATCACCGCTTTGTTATTGACGTGGTCGTTATCTGCACCAATGATGTAGGTGTCGCCCAGCGTGCCTTTTTCGAGAATCAAATGCACTGCTGAGTTGTGGTCGTCAACGTGAATCCAGTCGCGTACCTGCTCGCCCGTGCCGTAGAGCTTTGGTTTGATGTCACTTAGGATGTTAGTGATTTGTCGCGGGATAAACTTCTCGATGTGCTGGCGGGGGCCGTAGTTGTTGGAGCAGTTACTAATCGTCGCCTTCACGCCAAAGCTGCGAATCCAGGCGCGCACCAGCATATCGCTCGACGCCTTGGTGCTCGAGTAGGGGCTGGATGGATTATACGGTGTCTCCTCGGTAAAGCGGTTTGGATCGTCAAGCGCTAGATCACCGAATACTTCATCAGTGCTAATGTGATGGAGGCGCTTGTTGTGGTTACGCACTGCTTGCAAGATAGTGTAGGTGCCATACACGTTGGTGTCGAGGAAAGGCTTTGGATCGCGCAGTGAGTTATCGTTATGACTCTCCGCCGCAAAGTGGACAACGATATCCGTCTCGGCAATCAAGCGATCCATCAGTTTGGCATCGCAAATATCGCCCTGCACGAAGTTGATCTGCTCGCGCACTCCATCAAGGTTGTGCGGGTTCGCAGCATATGTCATCTTATCGACGACAGTGATTTCATATTCCGGCTTGTGATGAACGGTATAATGCACGAAGTTCGAGCCAATGAACCCCGCACCACCGGTGATAAGCAGTTTTGTCATAGCTGTATTATAGCGTGAAATAGGGGATGGTGTCGAGATATACAAGAGTAATGGTATAATATAGCAACAGAAGCTTTCTAACGATAAACTACAAGGAGATAATAATAAATGCGAGTAGTAATTGTCAGTGGTTATTTTAACCCGCTCCATGGTGGGCATATCGATATGATCGAAGCAGCTGCCGCAATGGGCGACAAACTTATTGTTATTGTCAACAACGACAAGCAACAATTGCTGAAAAAAGGCAAAATTATCCTCAACGAAAGCAATCGCCTGCGTCTCATGCGCGCCCTCAAAGATGTCGACCAAGTGATTCTATCGATCGACGAAGATCCCACACAAATCAAATCACTCGAGATGGTTGCTGGCCAATATCCTGGCGACCAACTTATTTTTGCCAACGGCGGTGATCGTGACACGGAGAAGGCTATTCCCGAAGCAGAAGTGTGTAAAAAGTACAACATAGAAATGCGCTTCGACGCCGGCGAAGGCAAACCAGATTCCTCAACCCGTATCAACCAAGCGACTGGCCAAGAGTAGAATTGCTCGAGTAAGCTAACTTTTGCTATTTGCACTAGAAAACAGCCCGTAGATAGTGGGCTGTTTTTTGTTTCCACATGGTTATATTTGGCAGACGAGAACAGCCTGAATACATTTATTGTTCACACGAGAAGCACAGATTGTTAATAGACCAATATTTTGAACAGCAAAATTATAGTACGAACAAATAATATATTCAAAATGAACGTGCATCTATATTATTCATTGCAAAATACCCCATGGGGTATTATCTAAATTTTAATTCTTATACCCATTTGGATTATGAGACTGCCATCGCCAGGAGTCTTCACAGGCTTGTTCGATGGACAATTCTGCTTGCCAACCAAGCTCTTGCTGTGCCTTACTACAGTCGGCATAGCAAGCTGCAATATCACCAGCTCGACGTGGTTTTATCTCGTATGGAATCTCATGATTGCAGGCCTTGCCAAAGGCGCTAATGATCTCCAAAACAGAGGTACCATGGCCAGTGCCAAGGTTATAGGTGTGCTCGCCTTGCTTCATGTGTGATAGGGCAGCTACATGTCCCTTAGTAAGATCGACGACATGAATGTAGTCGCGTACACCAGTGCCATCAGGTGTGTCGTAGTCATTACCAAATACACCAACGCTTTGCAATTTTCCAACGGCAACTTGTGCAACATAGGGCAAGAGATTATTAGGGATGCCATTTGGATCTTCGCCAATCATACCTGATATATGCGCACCAATCGGGTTGAAGTAGCGCAAGATGGTCGCTTGGAAGTCGGGGTGTGCCGTGCAATAGTCACGAATGATCTGCTCGATCATATATTTCGTCCAGCCGTATGGATTAGTAATACCGGTGCCAGTGCGTGATGATTCAGTGAGTGGCAATGACTCTGGTGTGCCATAGACCGTCGCAGAGCTCGAGAATACAAGCCTATGCACCCCATGTTGGCGCATTGCCGCTAAGAGGGTGAGGGTTGAGCTAAGATTACAGTTATAGTATTCCAGCGGTTTCTCAACCGACTCACCAACTGCCTTGAGCCCAGCAAAGTGAATGACAGCACTGATATCATGCTTGGTAAAAATCGCATCGAGTGCCGATCGGTCACGTACGTCAGCTTCGACAAAAGGGATAGTTGTGTCGGTAATTGTTTCGACGCGCTGCAGGCTTTCATGGCTTGCATTGGCAAGATTGTCAATAACGACGACGTCAAATCCTGCCGCAATCAGCTCAATAATGGTGTGGCTGCCAATATACCCAGCGCCACCAGTGACTAAAATTGTTTCTCTACTCATACTATCTAGTATACCTCTTCGTCGAAAAAATGTCGAACATATCGTATTATTCTTTGTCTATAAGTATGAGCATATCGGCTTAACTATTGCTGAGAATGAGCACTGCATTCGTTCTTGCTTTTTCTGTCGTTTTTCTCTATCTCTTATGGATAAAGTACTATTGATGTAAAAACGCCAACACAATCTACCAGAGAAAAATCATTGTAATTTTTACATTCTTGCAAAATTATTTAAAAATGAGAGTACACTAGAAGGCAAAGACCAAAGCGCCATAATACAAGAGGAAAGGAAAAATCTATGTGTGGAATAGTTGGATATATCGGAACGCGGCCAGCGCAGGGTGTCCTGCTGACGGAACTCAAGCGGCTTGAATATCGCGGATATGATAGTGCTGGTATTGTTACACTCGATAAGGATGCTGCGCCAACGTTACTCCGGACAAAAGGCAAGGTGGCTGCGCTGAATGAGCTCACAGCTCGCCACAAGACGACTGATACGGTTGGCATTGGTCACACTCGCTGGGCAACCCACGGGGCACCCAGCAAACGCAACGCTCATCCACATCAGGTGGGGCAGGTCTACGTTGTACATAACGGCATTATCGAGAACTATCAGGCGCTCAAGACGATGCTTGCAGCGCATGAGTATGAATTTAAGAGTGATACTGATACTGAAGTATTGACGGCGCTCATTGACTATCTGCACAAGCAAGCACCAGACCTCTTGGCGGCAGTGCGAGGTGCGCTCAAAATGGTGGTAGGCACGTATGGCTTAGCAGTTGTTCAAGCAAGTGACCCTGATGAGATTATTGTGGCACGCAAGGGTAGTCCGCTCATTGTTGGGCTTGGTGATGGCGAAACGTACATTGCCAGTGATGCATCGGCCCTGGTGGGGTATACCAACCAAGTGGTCTATCTGCACGATGGCGAAGTAGGGCGCTGCACCCGCACTGGCCTTGAGCTCCAAACAACAGATTCACAAGTGGTTGACGTGCAAGTAGAGACGCTAGAGATGGACTTGCAAGCTATTCAAAAACAGGGGTACGACCACTTCCTCCTCAAAGAGATATTTGAGCAGCCGACCAGCCTTGCAGCAACGCTGGCTGGGCGAGTGATTGCCGCGCAGCGCTATGCCCGGCTAGGCGGCATAGGCTTAAGTGATGTTGAATTGCGACAGATCAAACATGTGATGATTGTGGGCTGTGGCACGGCGTATTTTGCGGGGATGCAGGCTAGTTATTTTATTGAGCAACTAACTGATGATGTGACAGTGAGTGTGGAGATTGCTAGTGAGCTACGCTACCGAGCATATAACATCCCCGAGCATACCGTTGCGCTGATTGTGAGCCAGAGTGGTGAGACGGCCGATACATTGGCCTGCCTCACGGAACTCAAACGGCGTGGTGTAACGTGCCTTGGCGTCGTCAATGCAGTGGGGAGCACGATTGCACGCGAAGTTGACGGTGGAGTATATGTACACGTGGGGGCAGAGATCAGTGTGGCCAGCACCAAGGCCTTTACTTCGCAAGTGGCCGCAATGACAATCTTTGGCCTGATGCTTGCAGCAGCCAAGGGAACAAACCCGCAACTGATAGGTGAGTTTATTAATGAGCTTGAGATGCTACCAGCCGAGATCGAAAAGACGCTGGCTAAGCAAGCTGATAGTGTCAAAAGTATCGCACATAATTATGCTCACTATAATCATGCGCTCTATATTGGTCGCGATACACTCTACCCAGCTGCACTTGAGGGCGCACTTAAGCTTAAGGAAGTAAGCTATATTCATGCTGAAGCCTATGCAGCAGGTGAGCTCAAGCATGGGCCAATTGCCCTGATCGACGATCATTTCTTCGAAGTGTGTTATTTGCAGGACAACTGGCTGTACGAAAAATCGCAGAGTAATTTGATCGAGATGAATGCACGTGGTGCTCATGCGATTGTCATTACCGATACGGATAAACGCGTCCCTTCCGAGACGGTGGTGCGCGTCGCGACCAAGCTGCAGCACCTCACGCCAATTTTGTTTAATGTTATATCACAGCTTTTTGCTTACTATATGGCGGTGGAGCGGGGGCACGATGTTGACCAGCCGCGCAATCTTGCCAAGAGTGTGACGGTAGAGTAGGGTATAGGTAAAATCTCTCCTTTGCGCTACACTGATACTATGAGTAAACAACCCAAAATTGCCATTGTCTGCGACTTCTTGACAACAATGGGTGGTGCCGAGAATGTCGTGCTCGCTATGCACGAAGCCTTTCCGGATGCGCCGATCTATACCGCAATGTACAATGAAGACAAAATGCCGGCCTTTGCTGAGCTTGATGTTCGGCCGTCGTTTTTGCAAAAAATTCCGCGCAAGGTGCGCACGTATTATAAGCTGTTTCCAACACTGGCTGTTAAAGCGATGCGGCGGCTTGATTTGCGTGAGTTTGATATTATCCTCACCAGTTCATATATGCATGGTCATCAGGTGAGAAAGACGCGGCCCGATCAGGTTATTATCAACTATTGTCACACACCACCACGATACTACTGGAGCCACTACGATGAATATCGGCGCGACCCAGGCTATGGTAACCTTAATCCGCTCATCCGCACACTCATGCCACTCATGGTACCACACCAGCGCAAGCTAGACCTCCAAGCGGCCCGGCAAGTCGATGTTTTCTTGGCAAACTCTACTGAGACGCAACAGCGCATTAAAAAATATTACAATCGAAATAGCATAGTTATTCATCCACCGGTAGATATAAGCCGGTTTGCGCCTGCCACAGAGCGGGGTGATCATTATGTGACGATTGGCCGGCAGCTGCCATACAAGCGGTACGACTTGGCAGTCACAGCAGCAACAAAACTTGGCAAGAAGCTGATCGTCTTTGGTAATGGTCCCGCACACAATAGGCTTGTTGATCTGGCTGGTCCAACAGTTGAGTTCCGCACTGATCGCTTCGGCGATGCGAGCGATGCCGAGTATGAGAAGGCTATTACAACAGCGCGTGGCTTTATCTATCCAGCAGAGGAAGACTTTGGGATTGTTAGTGTCGAAGCACTAGCGGCTGGTGCGCCAGTGATTGGCTTGGCGCGCGGCGGGACGACAGATATCGTGACGTCACCCGAAGTGGGTGTGCTATTTGACCGGCAGACGAGCATCAGTGTTGCTAAGGCAATTGAGCAAGCCGAGAAACGAACCTTTGATCCAACGGTCTTGCGTCGCACTGCACAGCGTTTTGACAAGACGCTATTTCTGACTAAGCTACGCAAAGTAGTGCGTGACCAGATGATACAGTAGTACAGTTTGCGACTTAAACGGAGGATACCTATCGAGGTTACCCTCTTATACGGGCCTCACAATGACATAGTGCCATGTGCTATTTTGCACCTGTTTTGCGCAGCACCACACCAATCGTCTTGAATAGAATCTTGATATCTAGCCAGAAGCTCCAGTTTTGGGCATAAAATAGCTCAAGCTCGATCCGCTCATCGAAGCTCAGGTTTGAGCGCCCAGATACCTGCCATAAGCCCGTCACCCCTGACTTCACGCTGTGCAAGAGTGCCGTACGGGCTGAACTAAACTTCACTTCTTGAGGTAGAATTGGCCGCGGCCCAACCAAGCTCAAATCACCACGAAAGACATTAAAAATCTGCGGTAATTCATCAAGCGATGTCGCTCGCAAAAAATTGCCAAAGCGAGTGATGCGTGGGTCATGTTCGACCTTGCGGTTTTTTTCATACTCTTCAGCCAGGTCGTCGCGGCCCATTGCACGGAACTCATCAGCTGCGTCTTGCTTGCCATACTGTGCGCCCATACTACGGAACTTGATGAGCTGGATTGGCTCGGAGTAGCGACTGAGGCGCTTTGAGATATAAAATGCCGGCCCGGGGTTAAAGATCTTTTGCATAATGATAAGGAGTACAAAAAGCGGGGCAAGAGCAATGAGCAATATGCCAGAAATAATCGTGTCGAAAATTCGCTTTGCGATTTCTCCCCAGCCAATGAGTGGTGTTTGACTAACGGTAATCATTGGGTAGCCAAGAAAAACATCGATGGTGTTTTTGCCAGTATAAAATTCTGGCTCACCAGGGATGAAGTTGTATTGGATATGGTTGACCTGTGCAGCACCAAGCACCTTTTGATTCTTTTCCTCATTTTCGTAGAGGTTGGTTTGGATAATGGTGTCGATCTTGAGCTCCTTGATCTGCGCAAGGGCAGGGTCGAGTGATGCAAAATGAACAACATCGAGCCCAGGCGGTACAAAGCGCTTGGGGCCAGCCATTGCCACAACACGAAAACCTGACTTGTAGGTGGTCGAGATTGACTCAGCGATGTCCCGCGTTGCCAGCGATGTCCCGATTACCATCACACGGTTCACACCATGGTTGTACTGGAAGAGCCAACTCTGCGTCAGACGAAACAACTCGCGCACCGTGCCAATTGCCAAAAACGAACCAAGAAAGACATACATCGCTACCAAGCGGGCTGGAAAGATATACATTCGTGTACCGTACTCCCAGCCAATCACGAGCAGAATACCCATGAATGTCCCAAGCAGTAGTCGCCCCCATTCGACGAGTCGCCGGCTATAGACGCTCGCGCTATAGAGCCCAAGCGAGGCATAGAGAATAATCCACACTGGTGCAATGACGACGAAGCCGAGCAAGTAATCGCTGGCATAGACAGTATGGAGCAAATCACGGTGATCGATTTGCGTGCGGACATAGTATGCGATGAAAAACACCGCCATCAGCACAACAAAATCGAGGCCGATGAGAATGAGACTATAAAATTTCGTATTTTTTGACGGCATAACAACTGTTACTATAACACTTTTTACCGAAAGTTTGCTACACTAGAAAGAGATGAAGCGGTTATTGCGAGAAAAGATACCGGCTTGGTTTTTGTGTACGATATTTTTCGGACTGGCTATCCATGCGCCGCTGACGGTATGGGTGGGTGCTCATTGGCCAGATTATGCGCTCTTTGTCAAGGCATGGAAGGAAGTCTTGCTTCTCGTTGTCTTGCTTCTTGTTGTTATCGATGTGACGCTACGTCGACAGTGGCAGCGTTGGCTGAGTGATCGCATTATTCAGCTTGCGCTCGCCTTTGCGCTGTGGCACGGCGTGGTGGCGCTGCTTGTGTCAACGTCTGGTTTGGCATTGCTATCAGGTTTGTTGATTGATCTGCGTTTTGTGGCGCTTGGTGTGGCAGTCTATGTGTTTGTGAGTAATTATCCGCAGTATCGGCGCTGGTTGCTGCGTATGCTTGGTGCGGGTGCAGTCATCGTGATTGGCTTTGCAGCAGCGCAGCTTGTCCTGCCGCGTGATGTGTTGGTGCCGCTTGGCTATGGGTCAACGACGATCGAGCCTTACCAAACAGTCGACTCCAATAGCGCCTATGTCCGCATTAATAGCACGCTGCGTGGGCCAAACCCACTTGGGGCGTATGCAAGTACCGTCCTGACACTTATCGTGGCGTATGGCGCATTACAATGGCGGCGTATCTCGCATATGCGGCGTTGGGTGCTTGGTGGTATGGCACTGCTAGCGGCGCTTGCCGTGTGGCAGAGCTATTCGCGAAGTGCGCTGCTCGCGGTGGCGGTTGGCGTTGGCATTGTTGCGATTGTCAGGGCATGGTGGTCACAGGCATCTCGGCGTGTTGTGCTGTGGGGTGTTGGCGCAGTACTTGGCTGTGGGGCGATTGTTGGTAGTATTGGCTACGCTATGGATCCACACTTTCTTGATAATGTTATCTTGCATAACGACCCAACGCATGGCCCGACCCAAACATCCGACAGCGACCGAATCACTTCGTTGCAAGCTGGCCTAGCGCGCGCTCTGCAGCAACCACTTGGCACTGGCGTAGGAAGTACTGGCTCGGCATCGCTTCTTGGCAATGGGCAGAGCTTGATTATCGAAAACCATTATTTGTTCGTTGCTCACGAAATTGGCTGGATTGGATTACTATTATTAGTTGCATTAACCACTGGTGTACTGGTAAAATTATGGCATCGCCGGTCGTATTGGCTGGCTTTCGGTAGTTTTGCTGGCGGAATCGGCCTAACTGTGATAGGATTGTTCTTACCAGTTTTTGTTGACGACACTGTGTCGATGCTCTGGTGGGGGCTGGCAGCACTAGCGATAACGGAGGATGGATTATGACAAGCCCAACGCGAAAACAACGTGAATTATTGACATTTATAGACACATTTATCAAGAGTAATGGTTACGGCCCAAGCTACCGCGAGATTATGCGTGCCTTCGACTATAAGTCGGTCAGTACGGTAGCAGCACATGTCAACGGCCTGATTGTTCGTGGATTTTTGGTCAAAAAGGATAACTCAGCGCGTAGCTTGCAAGTGGTACCACCCACCCAGAATGTTGCGGATGTTGTGGTGGCACCAGTCGAGCAGGTGATTCGTGCAAAAATAAGCGCATTAGAGCAGCAGGATAACGCCGCTGATGATATTGCGGTTTTGCAGCGCGCACTAGAAATTTTGCAGAGCGACCAATCGTCATAGATGATATAATATCTACATGATGTACACTCCTCCGCGCGCGCAGCGTCCGTACCCCCGACGCCGCAAGGCAACTATTGCCGAAAAACTCCGTTTCGCCGATTGGCGTGTGCCAGTGCTGCGTATTCGCTGGACACGGCGCAAAACATATATCACCATTGGTATTATTCTTGGGCTCAATGTGCTGTTCCAGCTGGTGTATCCGAGTGATCGATTGCTGCCAAATGCGCGGATCGATGGTGTGTCGCTTGGTTGGCAGACAATGTCAGAAGCCACAGATACGCTTAATCAGGCGTACCAAGAACACTCCGTAAAGCTAGTGGGTGATGGCACAACCATTGCCTCGCCGACGATTGAGCAACTTGCTATTACAGTAGATAACACCGACCGGCTTGTGCAGGCGCAGTATCCCTTGCTATGGCGAATTATGCCGTTGTCGTCGTTCTGGTGGCAGCCAGATGTGCCAAGCTCACCAAAATTGACAACCACAACGCATACTGAGCAATATATCACTCAGACGATCATGCCAGTCTGTAAGCGTGCACCAGTCGATGCGAGCCTCAAGGTCGAACATGGCAAGCTGGTGGTGAATCAAGCGCGGCGTGGTGGTGAATGTCAGCGTGATGCGGTATCGCATAGCATTGGTGCGATTAGCCCACGTCTTGTACAGGGCACGACCGTTGAGATCCCAATGCGCGGCATCGCCCCGGCTATTACAACTGATGCAGCGAAGGCGCTCGAGCAAAAAATCACGAAGGTTATCGGCAAAGGCGTCGCCCTTAAGGTAAACGACGAGACAGTGACATTGCCAGCGAATGAAGTTATTCAATGGGTTGTTACTCAGCCAAAGGACAAGACATTAGTAGCAAGCATTAGTGCATCGCAGGCCTCCGGCTATCTCACGAAGCATGTCACGCCAAAGGTGAATATTGATCCAGGCACCACAAAAGTTGCCACGTACGACCTCACCGAAACGTCACGCACAGATGGTAAACCAGGGCGCACGCTCGATATTGACGCAACTGCGCAGCAGCTCTCGGAGTTTATTAATCAAACACGCCCGCAGCCAGCCGCAGTAACGAAGACGGTGCCAGCCAAGGTAGAATATGACCGCAATTATAGCTCGACCGAAGACGGGCTTAACGCTCTTCTCAAGCACTATGCCGAGGATCACCCCGGGACGTATGGTGTCTCATTCTTAGAAATTGATGGCAAGAAGCGCAATGCCAGCTACAATGGCAACAAGCAATTTGTCACCGCCAGTACATACAAACTATTTGTTGGTTATAGCGTGCTTCGGCGCGAGCAGCTGGCAGGCTGGCGCTGGGAGGACAACCAAGTTTGCTTCAATAAGATGATTAGCCAGAGCGACAACCCATGCGCAGAGAACTACCTTAAGGTCATTGGTTATGATGTTGTGACAAAGGATGCCAATGACATTGGATTCAAAGACACGACCTTTGCCAAGTCTGGCGGGCCATACACCACAGCAAATGACCTTGCACGCTTTATGGTAATGCTTGATGCGGGGCAGAACTTTAGCAGTGCCAACCGCGACCGATTTCTCTCTGCGCTTAAAGCCAATGTATATCGCAAGGGCATTCCTGCTGGCACGAATGGCACGGTGGCAAATAAGGTTGGATTCTTGAATGGTCTCCTGCACGACGCAGCGATTGTCTATGACTCAAACGGCAAATATGTACTTGCCATCATGACAGATGGCAGTAGTTGGAACAATATCGCTGAGCTAACTAAGCGGATCGAACAATTCCGCAGCCAGCCATAGCACAAAATACCTATTTTGCGGCGTGACTCTTGACGAACCACCCCTCCAACCGGTATACTTACAGAGTAATCCGGAGTAGCTCAGTGGTAGAGCGGGTCGCTGTTAACGATTAGGTCGCTGGTTCGAGCCCAGTCTCCGGAGCCACAATGCATAATAAAGACCGATGAAGATCGGTCTTATTTTATCGAACTTTTATTGCCCTCAAGTCACAAAATTCAAATACGAGAGACTAACCTTAGTAGTAGAAAAGCGAGCTTATACTATAGTGCAAGCTCAACGACAACTGGGTAGTGATCCGACGCCCGGTCTGACAGTGGTGTCTTGATAACATTGTATGAGGTTGATGGAAGCTGGAATGATTTAATTTAATCATGATTCACCGCTTGGTATAACCGCTCGGCGTGCATCATTACTACACTGGCGGTCGAAGGGCGGATATTCATAAAGATACGCCATGGGTTGTGAGCTGAAGTTGCATTAGCGCGTGGGAGGGTGAGTGGTTGTAAGCCGTGCTTGCCCGTTAGCGCGGCGATCCACGCCAAGGGTGTCTTGCCATAGAGGCCTTCTTCGCTCGCAGAGCCGTCCATGCGCCACGCAGCGTAGGTTTGAGTAATAGTGGTGGTGTCGTCTGGGTGGAGAAGATAGCGCTGAGCATTGCTACGGGCAAGCATATCATTGGCATATGGCGGTGTATCCACACCAGGCGCAACGATAGCCGTAAAGATATCGAGTGGTGTGCCATCCGCCTCTGCTGTGGCGCTGATCATATGGAGAGCAGTGAGTACAGCATAGTCTTGGTCTGGTGATGAGGTCGTGGGGTCGATGGCAGTATTGGCGCGGTAGAGTACATCACCACCAGTGTCGATACCGCAAATCGCATCAGCTCCCGTCTCGCGGATAAGGAGCTGTAGGTCGCGGGCAATTTGCTCTGGCTCGATTGAGTTAAGCAGATAAACTGGTGCGATTGTTTCATCCTTGGCAATAATATCCTCGAGGAAGCGCCAGTCACCAACTCTGGTTGTTTCCTCTGTGATTTCTACAGTTGCGTCACTAATCTGTCGGCCAGTATGCGCAAGCTGTTTGTTGTTATCGGCAGCAAAGTTGCGTACTGACACAATGGCTGTAGGCTGCACGGCATGGTGCTGCTGATGAAGCTTGCTCAGCATAGCGGCCTGAATACCATCCGAGCCACCACCCATCCCAAGGTAGATAATCCGCTTGCCGCGTAGCTTCTCAGAGTCAAACGCCGGGAGTGAATCAATAGCAAGCTCAGGTGTGTCCTGATATGTTGACACAAGCATCTCACCGCTGTGGTGGAAGCGCAGCTCTGCCTGGTGTGGATCAAGTGTGCCTTGGTTGGCAGCTTGGGCGATGGTGCTGAGGTCTGCCGTGACGACACCTGTCTCACCTGCTTTACGCGCTGCTTTGTCGGCAATGTGTGCCTCTTGCAAGACATGAGCAAAGTAAGTGAGTGCTGTGCCGAGGCTATGATGTTTTTCAAGCCCCTTTAGCAAGGCTGGGCCGTAGCAAGGCAGAGTCGCGCGCTGATGAATACCATCATTGCTAAGCTCTTGAGCGAGGATAGCTTGTACAGGGCCAGGTAGTGTATCTAGCGCATCTGCAAGCTGCTGATACTCCTCTGGTGTATCGTAGCGTAACATACACGCAAGGCGCACCGTGTGGATGTATGCTTGGCTGTTGATGAGCTGCTCAATAGCATCGTTATCAAGGCCAAAGCGCTGTGCTCGCCGAGCAAGGTAGTGAGTGTAGCGTGCATTGTCTGTCGAGAGGGTACTATCGGTTAAGACGTCGCAAGCTGCTGCCATTTGGTTGTACAGAGGAGAAGTGAGGAGTAGAGAGCTCTCGGCATTAACATGCCCCGCCGCACCAGCAATATCAAACAGAGTATGCATAATATAGAGCGATCGCACTGGCTCAGTACTCTCCGCAAAGCCTGCCAGCGCTGCCGCTGGTGCTTCGGCTTGGATAAACTGGCCAAGATTGAGTTCTGTGTTGATGACATCGCGAATGATTGCTTGATCTGCTTCGCTGAGCTGGCTGAATGTCGGTAATAACTCTGTGCGCTTTGCAGCGTAATCTGACCTGAGCAAGCGGCGCAACACTTCGTCATGATCGACCGAATCAGCGGCATCCTCACCCATCACGGCACTCGCAAGCGTTTGGTTCTTGCCCAAATCGTGAATAAGCATAATATAGCGCATCACATTAGCACTATGCTCACCAGGCAAGTTGCTTGCAACCCACTGATGAAATTCTTCAAATTCTTCGCGTGTGAGGCGATTGGCGTCGCTCTGGCCAGCGGTCAGTTTGTGATAATTTTCATCGCCGCCATAATATAGATAGTCCATAACATTGAGCGAGCAGACAGTTCGTTGATATTCTGCGCGCTGATTGGCTGCTTCGTCTGCTCCTTGTGACTCTGGCGAGGCTTTGATATTGTCGCCGATCAGCAGTTTCGCCTCAGGTAGCTGCAGGACGTCAAGCCGCTGCTCCAGATCGAGTGGACTTGAAGAGAGAGAGGTGTTAGGGGAAGTAAATGATTGTTGCATAGCATTAGTGTAGAGGATTACACAGCAGAATGGTAGCATGAGCGATTTACGGCAAACCTATTGCTTATACTGAGAATATGACTCACCAGCGCTGAGTGGATGGCCAAATAGGTTCTTGACCGTGACAAATCTGTACCCTTGCTTTTGCAATGCATCGAGGATACACGGCACAGCATCGACGCTGGTTTTATGGATATCATGCATGAGAATAATCGCACCAGGTGCAGCATTGGCAACGGCACGGCTGCAGACAATTGCTGCATCGTGGTCGGCCCAATCGCGTGTATCGATTGACCACATGATGGCTGGCATAGTAAGCTGCTGGAGCTGCGCACGCACCTTGTCATTCATGCCACCATATGGTGGACGGACCATTGTTGGTGTCACGCCAGTAGCTGCAGCAACGGCACTGTTTGTACTCTCAATCTCTTGGCGGATGACAGCTTCGTCGCGCTTGGGGAGGAGTGAATGATTCCACGTGTGGTTGCCTACTTGGTGTTTGCGTTGAACTGCTTGCTGGAGCGCGATACTGTATGGTGCAACATTTCGCCCCACCACAAAGAAGGTTGCCTTAGCATGATAGCGATCAAGGTGCTCGAGCAGTGTCTGAGTATATGGCCCAGGCCCGTCGTCAAAGGTGAGTGCAATACAGCGATGGCGCACACAGTCGGTTGTTGATGATAATGCTGATGGTGGAATATCAAAAAGTTTCTTGGTGGTTGGGTTTTGGACAAAATGGCTGAGCTGCCTGATCGGCAATTTCAGGCTAATGATTCCATCTACACCAACGCCAAGCGAGTACTTATCAAAGAGAAAGCCAATTGTTTTTCGGTCGTGTACTAAAAAGTTCGTGATAGATTCTGGAGTAATGACTCCCGCTACTTTTACTGGCTCTGCATGCGGGTAGCGCTGCTGCACCTGTTTACGTAGAGCAATAACAAGCTCATTTATCCCTGCGATTGATGTATCAACAAGGACAGACGATGTAATTGGCTGGCCGCTCATTTTATCGAATGTCCAGTAGTGAACCGTGTTGGTTGGTAGAGTGTGAGGTATAGTAGTACGGATAAACACAGCGAGAGAAATCGTCGTGTCATCTTGGTGAATAATGCGATAGGTAATGGTGCTGCTGCGAGCTGCTATAGTAGTTGGAAGTGTTTGTTGAGATGGAATAGCACTATCGATGATTGTGGCAACCGTTTTGTCTATGTTGGCAATACCTGTTTGTGGATAGGTAATGATTGTTTGGTGCGATGCCGATTGATGTTTGATGATGCGTGAGCGAACAGCACCATGAGAAGATAGTGTGTAAGTGTGCGTTGTTGATGGTGGTATATGTGTGATGTGTGATGATTTTTGTGATTGTTGGCCATACCAAAGCGAACAGATTAGTAGACTAGTAATAATAAGGCAGAGCCATGTATAAAAAAAGTTGCGGAGTTTTACATGTGTTACATTATTTTCAACACTTGAATAAATTTGAGTATCTATTTTTCCCATCTTATGGAACATAGCTATATTGTAGCGCGAACCGAGGTAAGAACAAAATGGGATAAGCGGAGTCTGATACAAAAGACATTATAAAATAGAATATATACTACTCTATGTTCATTGCAAAATACCCCAATGGGGTATTTTGCAATGAACTATTAATAAATATTATTCATAAAATAAGATAGATTGTTACATACCCTAATGAGGTAGAAGCTTTTTCTAACAGATGATGATATAATATAAAAACAAGAGTAAATTACTTGAGTTAGATATAGTTAAGCGAAATCTTGAAAACAACGCTACAGAAAGGAAAAAATATGCGACATCTTTTTATTACACGTGGAATTCCTGGATCTGGTAAAAGTACCTTTTTGCAATCTGCTGGGCTTGGCCCATATACACTGTCTCCCGATACTCTGCGCCTAGCGTATAGCAGCCCAGTGATGAATGATGTAGGGCGCATCGTTATGCCATATCAGGATGATCGACGGGTGTGGCAGCAGCTTCACGAGTTGCTTGATATGCGCATGGCTCGTGGTGAGCTCATTGTGGTTGATGCAACACATACAACGAGCTCGTACTTTCAGCAGTATGCACAGCTTGCACAGAAGTATCGCTATAAGCTGTACGTTATAGATTTTGCAGATGTGCCTCTTAGGGTCTGTCTAGAGCGTAATCGTCAGCGTGCACCACATAAGGTAGTTGATGATGTAGTTCTCGAGAAAATGCATGCCCGCCTCTCGACCTGTGTTATACCAAAACAATATACCGTCATACAGCCAGCAGATGTAAAAGAGCTTATCGCGTCATATCAGCAACCGATTAATTTGAGTCAGTATGAGCACATTCATCACATTGGTGATATCCAAGGATGCTATACGCCACTGCGTGAATATTTTGAGCAGCATCCCTATACCGAGCACGATTATTATATCTTTACAGGAGATCTACTTGATCGTGGCACAGAGAATGCAGAAGTGCTGCAGTATGTGTGTGATAATTTTGTCGACAAGCCAAATGTGACGTTTATTGAAGGTAACCATGATGGTTATATTTGGCAATGGCTTACTCACCAGCCGATAAGAGCGCGAGAGTTTAACGGCCGAACGCGAGCACAACTAGAGCGTGCCAATATAGACAAGCGTGCCGTCAGTCGCTTGATGAACTCTATGCAAGATTGCCTCTACTACACATGGCATGATAAGCGGGTATTTGTGAGTCATGCGGGAGTGAGTAATTTACCAGAGAATCCTCTGCTGCTTGCTAGTCAGCAGTATATTCGTGGTGTGGGGCGCTATGATCAAGTTGGTGCTATCGACGATGCTTTTGTTGCTCATACCTCTGATAATGTCTATCAAGTGCATGGTCATCGCAACGCTCAGAATTATCCAGCGCAGTATAATCAGCGGTGCTTTAATCTCGAGGGCAAAGTGGAGTTTGGTGGCACACTACGGGTTGCGCAGCTTGCCGAGAAGGGCTGGTCGGTCGTTGAGGTGAGCAACCAGTCGGCTGAAGGCATCCTCCACCCGGAAAACGCACCGCTCATCCATAGTCTACGCACCAATAAACTGATTAGCGAGCGGTCACTGCCGGGTAACATTAGCTCATTCCACTTTAAACCAAAGGTGTTTTATGATAAAAAATGGACAGCACAAACAGTGCGAGCCCGTGGACTATTTATGAATACGCTCACAAATGAGATTGTGGTTCGTGCCTATGATAAATTCTTCAATATTGGTGAGCGACGAGAAACTGAATTTGCTGCGCTCAAAGATCAGCTTGTCTTTCCAGTGCGCGCCTGGGTGAAGGAGAATGGCTATCTTGGCTTGGTGGGCTATGATGCAACACTAGGTGACCTCGTCTTCGCGTCGAAAACAACGACAGAGAGCGATTTTGCTGGATGGTTTCGTCGCTTATTTTTGCAGCGCTATGGTAAGCATGTTGATGCGATCCGTCAGTATCTTGCCGAGCACAATGTTTGTTTGGTCTGCGAGGTGATACTCCCGACAGAGGATCCACACATTATCGAGTATGCACAAGACCGGATTGCTTTGCTCGATATAGTGCATCGCCAGGCGAAATTTGCCGCAGTTGACCAAGTTGAGCGTGAGCGATTTGCGGCTATGTTTGGCATGGAAGCCAAGCGGCTTGCGGCAACATTCCAGACATGGGAGGAGTTTGCGGCCTGGTATGAGCAGGTGCAGGGGCTTGACTATTTGTATGACGGTGTACCAATCGAGGGCTTTGTCATAGAGGATGCTCAGCATTGGCAGGTCAAAGCCAAACTCGATTATTACTCATTTTGGAAGCGGATGCGTGGTGTGCTTGATGGACTTAAGGAGGGGCGCAGGCCAAGGCGTGCCGCTGCCTACCCATATCCTGAGTACGCAGCGCGCGTCATTGCCTATATGCAGGGCATTCCTATTGACGCATTGGCTCAGATGTCTATTATCGACGTCCGTCGCCGCTGGCAGCGAGAACAAGAAAAAGAAAAAGCCGTATAGTCGTATTACCAACCCTACCCTTCGCGGTATAATAGAAGCATGAAAATGATTCGTTGGTTGGCGAAGCGGTGGCGTCGCATTGTGGTAGTGGCTGGGGTGCTCGTTGGGATGGCTGCACTTCGCCTTATATCGGCACAAACAGGGCAGTGGTCGCTGCCTGATCGATTGCAAGACTGGATAACGCTGAGTTTGAGCGTGATGATCGAGGCGCTGCCATTTGTCATGTTGGGGATCTGCATTGCAATTATAATGCAGGTGTGGCTGCCAGCCGAGCGCTTGCTTACCTATCTGCCGCAGCAGCCATTATTGCGTCGAGCTTGTTTGTCGCTCCTTGGTATTGCGCTGCCGGTCTGTGAGTGTGGCAATGTCCCCTTAGCTCGCGGCCTGTTAGCAAAAGGGCTCACGCCTAGTGAATCTCTTGTGTTTTTGCTTGCTGCACCAATCCTCAACCCAGTGACAATCATCACGACGCAGCAAGCATTCGCTGGCGATGTGACCATTCTCTGGGCGCGAGTGTTTGGTGGCTTCGCTATTGCTAATCTTGTTGGCTGGGTCTATGCGCATCGCCCAGCGGAGGAGTTATTGACCAATACGTTTGTTGCTTCGTGCCAGGCAGATCATGTACAGCAGAGCAAGCGAGTAGCAAGCCTTGCGATATTTCGACGTGAGGTGCAGGCGATGCTGCCAGCCTTGGTAGTTGGTGCAGGACTCGCAGGTCTTGTGCAAGTGCTGGTGTCGCGCGAGGTATTGGTGTCGCTAGGGAGTCAGCCAGTATGGTCGGTGATTGCAATGGTGGCACTGGCGTTTATTGTTTCAATTTGCTCTAATGTTGATGCGTTCTTCGCTTTGGCATTTCGCCAGACCTTTATGACCGGGGCGCTTGTAAGTTTCTTGACCTTTGGTCCAATGATCGATATCAAGATGCTGAGCTTGCTGCGCACAACATATCGACCGAGTGTGCTGCTTCAGGTGAGTGCAATCGTTGGACTGGCATCGATAACATTGGGATTGGTGGTGAATTATGCGTTTTAGGCTATTCTTGTCCCGAGTTGCACAGCAACAAGGTATAATACTCCTTTTTGTCATTGCTGTGGCGACGCTGTGGCTAGCTGTGACTGGTCGTTTGACACTCTATATTCATCAGCGGTATATCGTCTTTACGACTAGTATGGCAGTGGTGGCTCTTGTGATGGCAAGTGCGAGTGTTATTACGCAATCACGTGCCCACCAGCAGACACACTTCATTTGGTGGCGTCGCGTTGCTGCGTGTGTGATGGTGTGTATGGTCGCAGGCATGGCGCTACTTGTCCCACCGACAGCACTAACGACAACAACTGCCACGCAACGTGGCATCAACAAAGGGGCGGTAACTCGGCTATCTACAGACAAGCTATCGCAAGCATCTATCTTTGCTCAGCGAGATTATTCGCACCTCACGATTAAAGAATGGGCAGGGTTACTCGCGCAAACGCATGACAGCGCATTTTATCGTGGCAAGACAGTCAACTTGACAGGGTTTGTCACGCCAGATACAGCGGATTCGCAGATTTTTTATGTATCGCGATTTGTCGTGACGTGTTGTGCGGTCGATGCACAGGCGGTTGGCGTGCCAGTCTATGCACCTGGGTGGCGTGAGCGCTACCAGCCTAATAGTTGGGTAACGGTGACAGGTGACTTTGCCGCGCATCCACAGCAACATCGTCAGCAGCCAATTGTCATCATGCCGCGTTCGGTTACGTCAACCACCCAGCCAAAGGAGCCCTATGAATACTAAAAGCTGGCGGTGGGTGCGTCAGCGATGGCGATTTTTGCTTGTTGCGATTGGATTATTAATTACACTGAGTGTGCTCATGGTCCTGAGCTATCAACAGGGTCCGCGCTTGCGTCATGCAGTGCTGGCAGACGACCCGAATACAGGCTACCAGACAGTGCAATTGCAGTTTAATCAGCCAGTTAAGCCGGTTGAAGCTCGTGCAATACGAATCTCGCCGCGCGCAGACTTTACTGTTATAACAAACAACGCAACTGTGACGATTCAGTTCCAACATCGTTTGCGAAGTAACTCGCAGTATCACGTGGCGATCGATCAGGTAACTAACGCCTATACGCAGCAGCTCGCAGCAGTTGATCATCACTTTCATACGCCACCAGCACAGCTCTATTATCTCAAGCGCCGCGATCTCACGGAGACAAAAACAGAGTTCTACGTCGCACAAGCGACAGATGCTATTGTGCAAATGAATCTGGCAACAAAGCATGAGAAGACACTTTACCAAGCGACGCGAATTATCGAATATACAGTAGTAGGCTCTCGTATCGTTGTCCACACAATAAGTGATGCAATAACCAGTGAATTGCATCAGGTTGATATAGAGACTGGTGCTGTATCGCCGTTATCGTTGCCTGGTAAGGGTACAGTGTCTCGTCTGCGAGCGATGGATAATGGAACGGTAGGGTATCTCTTTGCAAAGGCGGACAGCAAAGAAAAGACCACTAATCTTATTGTACATGATATTGCAGCGCAGCGCCACCACACTATACTTGGCCTTAACAGGCAGCCTTTACTAGTGTATGATTGGCGCCCAGTATCACGTGGTGCAGCAGTTGTGGTGCGAACTCGCGGTGATGATGTACTGCTTATTGACCCGACTGGCAAGCATGCTATGCAGCCGCTTGGCCAGGCAGCGGCACTTGGCGATGTATCGTATGATGGTAAAAACATCATCATGATGAAAACGGGGGAGGGGTATTTTGCACTCAATCTAGAAAATAGCAAAAAATCGCCCATTACTCACCAACAAGGAAACGACGTCATATCATTAGCTGCATTCTTACAGACCCGCAGTGGCTATAGTATGGAGATAACGAGTGTTAATCAACAGCACATATTGCAGCGCCAAACAATACTCACCTATCCAGCCAAACGAGTGATTCATCAGACAGTATCACCAGTTTATACAACAAACATCACTGTCTCACCAAACGATCAGTACACCGCCATTGAGCAAAAAAGTACCGCTGATAGCTCCACCAAAACGCATATTATCGATAATAAAACTGGCCAGACAGTGCACACACTTGATGGCAGAGCAGTGGTTTGGTCATAAACGGATATTATAGTAGGTAAGATCTGAGCCGACTGTAAACTGCACTCTAAGAGTAAGAAATATATCTGCGCTGAATGATGAAAAGTATATAATTGGTGTTTGCACAATGTTCCGGTATACTATAAGGGATATAGCGTGAAGGGAGAGATGCCAATGCGAATGCGCGACAGACGACCAAGTGATCGCCCACGAGAGAAGCTGGCGCGAGATGGAGCAGCTCGCCTGAGTGACCTCGAACTCCTTATGGCGATTATCGGCAGTGGCAATGCGCAAGCTGACGTTGGCAAAATTGCGCGTTGTGTGCTGAAAGCTCTGCGCACACACGGAGGCGATCTGACCCATGAGGAGCTCTCTAAGATAACTGGCCTCGGTGCGGCTAAGGTGACAGTGATTCTCGCGAATTTTGAGCTTGCGCGGCGCTATCTGCTCAAAAGTGACCAGCCTATCATTGATGAGCCGAGCAAAGCAGCAGAGCAGCTCACTGATATTCGCGACAAACGACAGGAGCATTTTGTCTGCTTGACGCTTGATGGAGCGCATCGCTTAATTGCCAAACGCACAATTACTATTGGTACGCTAACTGCTAGTTTGGTGCACCCACGAGAAGTTTTTACGGATGCAATTGCCGACCGAGCAGCGGGGATCATTGTGGCACATAATCACCCCAGTGGGCAGCTCATCGCAAGCCAGGCCGACCGGGAGACGACGCAGCGTCTGGCCGAGGCGGGTAAGCTGCTTGGCATCCAGTTGCTCGACCACCTTATCGTTACGAAACACGACTATATATCGATCATCAACGAAATATAAGGAATGACCTGTTAGCACTCTTGCAATTAGAGTGCCAATTGGCTATACTAAGACAGATATGGCGAAGCGAGATTATTATGAGGTGCTTGGTGTTGCCAAAAGCGCCAGCGATGATGACATCAAGCGGGCATTCCGCAAATTGGCAGTGAAGTACCACCCAGATAAAGCGGGTGGGAGTGAAGAGAAGTTCAAAGAGATCAACGAAGCGTATGAGGTCCTGAAGGACAAGCAAAAGCGCCAGCGCTATGACCAATTTGGCCATGCGGGCGTTGGTGGTGCTACTGGCGGTAGTGGTGGCGGCAACCCATTCACTGGTTTTGGCGACTTTGGCCAAGGGCAGAATATCCACTTTGATTTTGGTGATGGTGGCCTGGGAGATATCTTTGGCCAGTTCTTTGGTGGCGCTGCTGGCGGTGGTACGAGCCAAGGCCCATCGCGTGGTCGTGATGTCGAGACGAGTGTGACGCTCGAGTTTGAAGAAGCGATCTTTGGCAAAGAAGTTGCCCTTGCACTAACGCTTGATGACGAATGCGAGCATTGCCACGGTAGTACCGTCGAGCCAGGCTCAAGACTCAAGAGCTGCCCAGATTGTAAAGGTACTGGCCAGCGTGTGCGGACGATGAACACAATGTTTGGCCCTATTCAGCAGGCGGTAACGTGCGAGACCTGCCAAGGTCGTGGGCAAATACCAGAGAAGGCTTGTACGGTCTGCCAAGGGAGTGGCGTGCAGCGTCGTGAGCAGACGATTACAGTCAAGATCCCCGCCGGTATCGATAATGGCTCGACGATTCGCCTCCGTGGTCGTGGCGAAGCTGTCGGTGGTGGCAGCAAGGGCGATCTCTACGTGCAGGTACGGGTCAATCCACACAAGATATTCAGCCGTGAGGGTGATGTAATTCTGAGTGAGGAGCATATCGGTATGGCGGATGCAGCGCTTGGTGCCGAGCTTGATGTCAAGACAGTTGACGGGACGATTACGATGAAGGTGCCAGCCGGCACACAATCGGGCACAGACTTCAAACTATCTGGCCACGGCGTGCCACACATGCGAAGCGACAAGCGTGGGCCTCATATCGTAACGGTAGTAGTGGATACTCCAACCAAACTAAACCGCCGCCAAAAGGAAATCCTCCGCGAGTTTAATGACACGCTTGGGCGGAAGGGGATATTTGGGCTGTAGTGCAGCAAGCCGATGATGCGATCTACTAAAAGCTCCTTGAGATAGGAGTTTTTAGTTGATTTTATTGTTCTATATCGCATACGTTAGCAAGTTCACTAATTATCGCATAGTATGTTACTATTGGTACGATATAGATGACAGCGTGTAGTCTGAAATGTCGTGGTGAGTAGGAGAAAACCATGAAAAAGAAGGTCTTGATAATTGTTAGTAAAAAACCAAAGAATGAGAACAGCTTTAATTGGTATGGGCTTAGTAGGTGGCTACAGCGGTTGCTAGGTGACGTAGAGGTGCAGATAACAGCTTTTGATCAACTGGTTTATGTGTCTGGTGGAGGATGTTCTGCAATCTACCACCCTATCGATGGTTATGATATTGCTAACTTTGATCTTGTTCTAATAAGAACAGTAGGTGATGAACTTGAGCGCGGTATTGCAGTAGCACATTATCTAGACCAGAAAGGCACGCCATTTACAGATAGCTATCTACTGACTCAAGGTAAGGGCAAACTAGCATGTTCATTTGCAAGACAAAAGTACCTACCTGTACCTAAAACAGTGTATGCAAGTCAACTATTTATAGCGACAGCGATAAAGAATAGTAAACTGCGACCACCTTTTGTACTTAAAGCAGACAATGGTAAGAAAGGTCGAGATAATTTCTTAATACAGTCTCTTGAAGAGATGCAAGACGTACTACAGCGGCTTCAGAATACTACTATGATTGCTCAAGAATATATTCCCAATAGAGGAGATTATCGGTTCCTTGTATTAGGGGGCAAGGTAAGGTTAATCTTGCTAAGAAAAGGAAAAGAAGGCTCATATCTCAACAATACATCACAAGGTGGTTCAGCAGAGGTAATCAATGCTAAAAATTTTCCACGAGACATCATAGATAAGGCAGAGCAAGCAGCAAAGATAGAACAGCTGGAGGTAGCGGGTGTTGATATTATACAGGACATAACTACTGGTGAATATTATATTCTTGAGGTTAATAGAGCGCCACAGATTGCAACTGGTGCATGTAATGATGAAAAGATGATTGCATATAGTGAGATGGTGGCTGAATATTTATCAAGTGATAAAAGTCTATGAAACAACGAAAGAAGACTATTATCGGCCGTAATATAAAGATTCACTTTAGCCAGCGAATGGATGTGCCAGCTAAGGTAGATACTGGTGCATATAGTTCAGCAGTGTGGGCAAGTAATATTAGGGTTGGTAAGGATGGTGTGTTACGGTTTTCTTTGTTTGGTGAGGGTTCACCATATTACACCGGCAAATTAATTAAACGAACCGAGTATTCTGTTGCTGCTGTGCGAAGTGCCTCCGGACATCAGATAATAAAGTATCGTACTTACTTTACAGTACGCATTGGTGGCAGAAAAATTCGTGTCCTATTCGGCTTATCTGATCGGTCGCTTCATAATTTTCCAGTGCTAATTGGGAGGCGTGCCTTACACGAAGGAAGATTCTTAGTTGATGTCTGCAGAAGTGAAATAGATAACGTAAAGCAGAAATATCCTCGGAGACTTAACCAAGAGCTCAAAAGAAATCCGTATGAATTCTATAAAAAATACCACAAGGGGAGGTCAGAAAAGTGAAAATCGCAATACTCAGTAATGGCAATGTGAACTACTCAACACTTCGCCTCAAGGAAGAGGCGGAAAAGCGTGGTCATATTGTAAAAATCATAAAATACCGCAAATGCTATGTAACGATCGACGAAAAACATCCAACGGTGATGTATGGTGGGCAGGCGCTTGATCAGTACGATGCAATAATCCCCCGTATTGCGAGTAATATGACTCGCTATGGCACAGCAGTGGCGCGCCAGCTAGAGATGGCGTATCCACGCACACTTTTTGTTAATCGCTCGATTGCGATTACCCGGGCGCGCGATAAACTGCGTTCAACACAGCTGCTAGCCCGAGGTGGAGTAGCTATTCCTAAGACAGTGTTTAGCCGCAACTCGGCCGATATAGACGATCTCCTCAACGAACTTGGTGGTACGCCAGTTATCATCAAGCTAGCTCGTGGTACGCATGGCAATGGTGTGGTGCTAGCGGAGACGAAGAAGGCAGCAAAGTCAGTGCTCCAGGCGTTGTACCTCACCAACGAGGATGGGACAAATATCCTTTTACAAGAGTTTATTCGTGAGTCGGCTGGGGTGGATATCCGTGCCTTTGTGGTGGGGAGTCGTGTAGTAGCGAGTATGAAGCGCCAGAGCCTAGATGACGACTTTCGCTCTAATCTCCACAAAGGAGGCGAAGGAACGCCGATCCGCTTGACGGATACCGAGCGTCGCATGTGTTTGCGGGCAGCTAAGGCGATGGGCTTGACGGTGGCGGGTGTTGACTTTATGCGCTCGAGTCGTGGGCCGTTGGTGCTTGAGGTCAATGCGAGCCCAGGCTTTGGGATAGAGAAAATTACGCGGCGCAATGTAGCCAAACCGATCATTGAATATATTGAGCGCAATGCGAAGCGGCAGCACAAGAAGGATCGCGTTGGAGCATAGCTATTCAAACGTATTGGCATTTCTCATGACGCTTATGTTGAATCGATGTCATGGTATAATGATGGCATGATGTTGCTTGGATTGCTTGCTGGCACTGCTGTGGTTTTGGCTGGTTTGGTATATGTAGCGAAGCGGCATTTTGGGCTACCAGTAATGGGTCTGGCGGTCGGTATGGTAGTGACGCAGCTATGGGCGGCAGATGTCATGCCGTATGTTGCTAGTCTTAGCGTAGGTATTGACCGGTCTACCTTGCTTGCGGTGGTGACGATTGTGCTGACGGTGCTACCAGCTGTGGTGCTGGTGTGTTGCGGCTCGGTGGTGAGTCAGCGCTGGTGGCGTATTGGTGGCTCACTGATCTTTGGTGTTGTGGCAGTGTATGTACTGTTTGGTGCGCTGAGTAGCCTCGTGCCAGTTGATGAGACAAGCAAGACGGTTGTGGCAGTACTGGATGGGTCTCATGCAGCGGTTGTAACGATGGGGTTTGCGTGTGCCCTTGTTGACACGCTCGTGGCTCGCGCAAAGGGCGTAAAACCACATAAGAAAAAGTGATAGATACTTCTTGCGCGTGTCACTCGATAAGTGTGGTTTTACAAGAATATATATGTTGATATGCTTAGTAAAACGACCCTCATAATAGAGGGTCGTTTTAGTGTTGTGATTCGCGTGTAGCTCTAGTGGGTATTACGCTGCGTTCGTTGCAACGTTTGTCACATCATCGAGTGCTTCAAGTGCATCGATAATTTTGGTAAGCTTGCGGGCGGTTTCGTCGTCCTCAATAGCAACGGTGTTGTTGGGCACATACTGGAGCTCTGCATCTTCAACAGTCATGCCAGCTGCAAGCAAAGCTTCGCGGACTTTGGAGAGCTCCTTTTTGTCGGTATAGACGGTGAGGCCACCATCTTCTTCTGTTGCATCCTCAGCCCCAGCATCAAGCACAGTGAGGAGCGCTTCTTCGCCGCTGGTTGCTACACGGATTACACCTTTGCGCGCAAACTGAAACATCACACTGCCGCTATCTGCCATAGTGCCACCATTCTTGGTGAGAGCGGTGCGTACCTCTGGGTAGGTGCGATTCTTGTTGTCGGTCGCTGTCTCGATAATGATACCAACACCACCTGGGCCGTAGCCCTCATAGACTGCCTCTTCGAGTGCGGCAGCATTTTTATCATTGATGCGATCAATTGCCCGCTGGATATTGGCGTTGGGCATGTTGGCTGCCCGAGCCTTCTCGATGGCCAATGCGAGGCTTGAGTTGGTTGTTGGATCGGTGCCGCCACGGGCTGCAATGGCAATCATATTGCCAAGCTTGGTAAAGGCTGCGCCGCGCTTTGCATCAACCACGGCCTTTTGGCGATGGGTCGTGGCCCATTTACTGTGTCCAGACATAGGTTCTCCTTGATTGTTCTATCTTTCAACTCATTGTAGCATATTGGGTGATTATTATTCTACGAGCGAGGTGTCGCGTAGTGAGTAACCAGTTGCCCGCCAGAGCCACCAGCAGAGGCTAATGAGCCCACCATACCACAGTGCTACACCCCACCAGGGCAGTGTAAAATCGAGCTGCGCCCAGGGAAAGGCGGCACATTGCTGGACAATCCACAGCATTGCATCGAGCAGCCATTGTGCTGGTACGCCAAACACTGTCGCCGCCGATGGCCACACAAGCGCCCCAACCCCAGCAATGCACGTGAGAAGCATCGCCAGTGGCACCCATGGCACAATGAGTAGATTGGCCGGCAGCGCCACGAGCGATAATTGCCCAAATGCTGCGAGGCTAATCGGTAATGTAGCAAGCTGTGCAGAGATTGTCTCACCCAAGACTTGGCGGCCGATTGATGGCTCTACTGGGCCGAAGAAATAGCGCTGCAACAGTGGTGCAAGAATCATCACCCCAGCGAAGGACGCAAAGCTTAATTGCCAGCCAATATCTCCCCAGACATAGCTTGGGTTCCATAGTACGGTAGCAGCACTTGCTACTGCTAGCAGTGTAATGGGGTGAAACGCACGACCATACGCCCAAGCCCAAATGCTGAGCCCAGCTACCAAGCCAGCGCGTGTCATACTTGGGCTTAGGCCAGTGATAGCAACAAAGCCAAGGACGAGACTTGCACTGGTAAGTACCGCAAGATAGCGTGATACCTTGGCAAACAAGCGCCGAGCGAGGCGGACGAGGATCGTGAGGTTATACCCACTCGCCACAACGATATGAGTGAGGCCAGTAGCGCGCATTGCTTCTTGGATATCGTGCGGCAGAGCGCGTTTTTGGCCAAGAACGTAGCCACTGCCAAGGCTGGCCGCTGGCTCGTGAATTGCGTGGCGAATATGCTCGGCAAACCAATCGCGCACTTGCAGAGCAACATCGCCAGGTTGCGGCTGAACAATGTGCTCCACATGAGCACGCTGCATGACAGCAGCAAAGTTACCAAAGCCAGGCTTGAGCTTGCCTCGCACAACCAGCCAGTCGCTGCGGCGGACTGCAGGGTTGCCGTGCAGACTTACCCATACTGTGCCGGGCAGTGAGCGGCCATTGAGGCGAATAGCGCCGAGCCTCACGACGAGTTGATTACGTTGATTTGTATCGGGGTCATCCTGCACTTGCCCAGTGATTGTCGCTACCTGCCCAAATGATGCCGCGTAGGAGCGTTGTTGCTGCTGATTGCTTCCACCACGCACTAGGCCAACCATAAGCCCAGCAATCAATATAATAATAAGACACCACCGCCGGCTTTGACGCAGCGCACAGGCAATACCGCCGCCAGCTACAACAAGCCACCACCACGCAGCGTACGGCCACCACTGGGCTAGTGCCACTCCACCAACGATGCCACCGCAGCACAGTGTGAGCTGCCACGTTGGGTGAATTCGCCGTTGCCACCACGTCATTGGTTATCATTAAACCATTGCGTTGCTGGTGCGTCAATTTATTGCATCTGAATCGCGGTCTTTTCGTTAATTTCATGCTGATTGCTCCGCTTTTTGTAGAGTGTACCAAGAGAGCTAGAATTTTTATGTATTTGCTTTCTCGTGGTGAAATTATTGAATCTTTTGCGTTCAGCAAGAGATATGTATACATTTACCGAGTGGGGTGGCAAGGTAGAGTCTCTTACAGAGGAGAAAGGTGAATTTTGCTATAGATAGTAGAATTTTGGAAGAGTGATGATGAATCCAGTGTTTGCTCCGCTTGACAGTCTACCACGACCAATGCTATACTCGCAGAGTCTACGGGCCCATAGCTCAGCAGGTTAGAGCACCTGCCTTTTAAGCAGGGTGTCGTGAGTTCGAGCCTCACTGGGCCCTCCATTGATCAATTAGCAGGCGAGATAGCCTGTTTTTTGTTGTATCTGTTTGAAAGCCTAAAGATCCGCTTTATAAAATCTTAATTCCTATTCTCGCTATTATTGTGCGGTAGAGAACAAAATCCGACCACCGTATTAGTTTGCGTGATAAACAAAACAATGTGCTTGTGCTTGACCAAGAGGGTTACTTTGCGCATAATCGTGGCGAGGAGGAAAAACAAAATGCAAACTATGCGGAATTATGCCCGGCGAATTATTGCATATGGGCTTGCCGTAACCATGATGATACCAGGAATAGCCGGAGCTTCTGCGCTTGGTGTTGATTCTTCCACTGCTTATTTCGCCACCCCAGTCGCCGCCATCGGCGATTTTTTATTTGAACGGACAGTGGCGCGTAATGATGTGGCTAGCGGTGAACCGACAGCAGCACAGCCTGTAGTACGCCTTGCTGCCCATACTGAACATGATGCATTGATGATTGGGGCGCTCCACACGACAGACCGGCGCACCGTGAGTGCAGTTGAACTGCATAATACTACTCGTCAGTTTGTACCGCTTAGTGATGTCGCGCTTGTTGTCAGTGTTAGCACAAACCACACCGACTACATGTGCCGCGTCAATCTACAAGGATATGCACCGTCCCAGTCCTCGGTGCGTTACTATCATCCAGCAGTAGCCCCGGCGGATGGCGCGCAGCTCCAGGGCTGCCCGAGTGTACCAGATGGTGAGCAAGTCACGCGGTATGATGTGGCGCTGGAACAATCTGGTGCGACTATTGACAAAGCAAGCGTAGCCGTAGATGAGCTTGCAGGTGCACTCGTCTGGGAGCGTGCCCGCTGGACGGCAGCGGCACGAACCGGGGTATTTGCTAAGGACTTTCGAGCACGAGCTGGCGAAGCTGAGGTAACTGCGCCGTACGAGACGCCAGGTGAGCCATCATTGCAAATTCTTGAGGTTTTGCCTCATCCACACAGCTGCGACGCAGCACCAGGCAATTGTCAAAAATATGTCAAAGTCAAGAATACTGGCGACCAGCCAATCGACCTTGCTGCCTATCGTTTGCGTAGTGGTACGCCCGGTAGCAATAGCACGGTGCGAAACACCTCATCTCTTGCGGGGGATATTGCACCAGGCCAGGTGCTGACGATTCGTGCTCAGGCAAATGGTGCGGAGCTTGCAATATTGCGTAGTGGTACACTGTGGTTTGAGGATCAGCATGGCTTGGTGAGTTTTTCGCCGCGTATTGATGCATATAGCGGTGCAGGGCAGGCTGCGCACCAGGGCAGGTCTTGGGCATACAATTCGCAAACTGGCACGTGGCAATGGACAACGCCGAACCCCGACCAAGCCGATAATATCATCACTGATACGCCAGCCTCACCTCAGCAGCCATCGCAACCATCGGGCAAACCGTGCCCTGTTGGCCAAGAACGCAACCCAGCAACAAATCGTTGTCGGAAAATCAGCAACGGTGAGAAGCGATCAAAACAGACGGCCGGTAATGCAAAGGTAGCGCGCAGCACCTCTCGCTCTCAAAAACTAACCATCTGCAAGCCAGACCAAGAGCGTAACCCTGAAACAGGCCGTTGCCGCGCAATATCTGTCACTGGCCAGCGATTGGCTGCGTGTAAGGCAGGGCAGTATCGCAATCCTGCCACAGGGCGCTGCCGAGCGCTCGCTGGCGGCAAGGCGTCGGCTACTGTATGTAAAGCCGGACACTATCGCAACCCCGCGACTGGCCGCTGCAAAAAGCTTGGTGCAGCAAATAGTCGCCAGCTGACGCCCTGCAAGCCAGGCTGGGAGCGTAATCCATCGACCAATCGCTGCCGCAAATCGACGAGCAAGAATAGCAAAGCACCAGCCGCAGGCTACGCTGTTGAGCCAGGTAGTAATAATGGGCAAACAGAGATCATCTGGTGGATGATTGGTGGGGTAGCTATCGTGGCAGTGGGCTATGCTGGCTGGGAGTGGCGTAGTGAGATTGGCCAGTGGCTACGCCGGATGGTGCGCAAAGGTTAGAGTCTCATTAGCTATACCATAGCGGTATATAGCAGAAGCTCTCAGATTCAGCTATACTAGCATCATGCGAATCATTGGTATAGATCCGGGCACTGGCATCCTTGGCTTTGGCGTCATTGACGCTCATGGTGGCGCAACACGACTCGTCACGGCCGGTGTCATTACAACGCCAGCATATACTCCAATACCAGAGCGCCTTGGTGAGATATTTGATGGTCTCACGAGTATTATTGCAGAGACACAGCCGACAATGATGGCGATCGAGAAGCTCTTCTTTGCCCGCAATATAACTACCGCTATGAGCGTAGCTGAGGCGCGTGGCGTAGCGCTACTGACTGGCCAGCGGGCAGGACTGCAGATTGAGGAATATACGCCACTCCAGATCAAGCAGACAATCACCGGCTATGGCAAAGCAGATAAAAAGCAAGTGCAAGAGATGGTGCGGCTCCAACTAGGCCTTCAGACTGTACCCAAGCCAGACGACTGTGCAGATGCTCTCGCGGCAGCGATTATGGCAGCGTTTATGACACGGCAGAGCTAGTGAGCTGCTGCTGGACGCAGCTACACTGACAAAGTCAGAAACCAGATTGTAAAAAAGCTTACGCTTGTGCTCTATCAGAGATGAGAAAGAGAAAAGCGCTAAGATTGGTGTTTTCGGCACATTGCACCAGAACGATGGTATAATTAAATTATGCAACTACCTCGAGGAAGACAACAACCAGCCCGGATGGGCAGATATGCCAACTTTGGAGAGGTTCGCCAGTCGAAGCCACCGCGCCGAAGACGCGAGCATAAACATTTCTTGTGGTTTTGGAATATGAGCAAAAAGAAGAAGGCGATGGTGATTCTGACGCCGTTTTTGCTGTTTTTGTTGATTGTGCCGATATTGACATACCTATATTATGCACGTGATATCTCTGACCAAGAGCGGCTAATGAACCGCAACAACACTGGTATCGTTCTCAATGATGTCAACAACAAGCCACTCTATAGTGTGGGGCGAGCCCAGCACCGCAATATGGTGAAGCTGGCTGACATCTCTGACAGTATGAAAAATGCGCTGCTGGCTAGTGAGGATAAAGACTTCTATAAACACCCTGGGTTCAGTCTGATCGGTATCTTCCGGGCAGCCTTCCAGCGCCATGGTGGCGGCTCAACCATTACGCAGCAGCTCGCCAAGAACACCGTCCTCACAAGTGAACAGACCTTTATGCGTAAATATCAAGAGCTGTTCGTAGCGCTCGCGATCGAGCAGAACTATACGAAGGACCAAATCCTCGAGATGTATCTCAACTCTGTGTATTATGGCGAAGACTCATTTGGTATCGAGGAGGCAGCCAAGATTTACTTTGGTAAAGCGCCGAAGGATCTCACGTTGGCTGAGAGCGCTATGCTTGTTGGTGTGCTGCCAGCCCCAACTGCTTACTCACCAATCAGTGGTAGCCCAGAAAAGGCTAAGCAGCGTCAAAAGACAGTGCTCGGCCGCATGGTTGATGTGGGTGCCATCACTAATGAGCAAAAAGACGCAGCGTATGCGCAGCAGCTCTCGTATGCATCGACGGCAAATACCGTCAAGTCGATTGCACCACACTTTGCGCAGATGGTTATAAACCAGCTCAAACAGAAACTATACAGTGCGGAAGATAAAAATGCGTATGATAAGTTAATGCGCTCGGGCTACCAGGTAAAGACGACGCTCAATATGGATACGCAGCAGATGCTAATCGATAACGTCTCCAAGCAGATTCCATACCTCAATAACCGTGGTGGGACGAATGCAAGCGGTGTTGTGATAGACGTCAAGACAGGCCGAGTGCGTGCCCTCGTGGGTAGTGCCGACTACAATAACCCGGAGTGGGGTAATGTCAATATGGCCACGACACCGCGCCAGCCAGGCAGTAGCTTTAAACCAATCTACTATGCCGGGGCGCTGGCCGAGGGGGTTATTACACCAGCGACAATATTTGAGGATAAACCGCGAGACTTTGGGGGTGGCTACCGGCCACTCAATGCCGACCAACGTTGGCACGGAAATGTGACGACGCGTCGAGCGATTAGTTGGTCGCTGAATATCCCGAGTGTTGATATTATGCAAAGATTCGGCATCGACAAGTCGATCCAAACAGCCAATAACCTTGGTATTACTTCAATCACCAAAGAGAGCGTACAAAAGAACAATAATGGCTTGTCTCTCGCACTTGGCTCGGGTGAGGCATCACTAACACAAATGACCAATGCTTATGCGGCATTTGGCAACCAAGGGCAGCAGTTTGAGCTGGGGCTCATTGAGCAAGTCAATGACAAATACAACAAGAAAGTTAGCTGGCCCAACGCGACCAGCAAGCGGGCGATTAGTGAGGGGGCTTCCTATCTGATCTCAAATATTTTGTCGGATAATGCGGCACGAGCTAGTGTGTTTGGCTCAACCCTCACGGTGCCCGGTCACACTGCGGCCGTCAAGACAGGAACGACGAATGACAACAAAGATGCGTGGACGATTGGCTACAACCCAGAGTATGCCGTTGGTGTTTGGGTTGGCAACAATAACAACACGCCAATGAAGTTTGGTGGCTCGGATATGGCAGGGCCGATCTGGCGCAACACAATGACGAAGCTCTTGGCGGGCCAGTCGAACACCCAATTCCCTGTGCCGAGTGGCGTTGTGCAGCGCTCGGTCTGTAGCGATGGTGGTCTGGCTACCACCAACAATGCCAAAGGGACGTACAAAGAATACTTCTTGACTGGCGCATTGCCAACCAAGCAATGTAATGTTGTGCGCACCAAGATCGAAGTCTGTAATCTCAGTGATAAGAAGATGGAGTCTATCTACGAAGACGACTTCGACAGCACGAAACACTCGAAGAACAGCTCAGATTGCTCCACGACGAAACAGCAAATCCGCGTCTGTGACGTTGAACGAAAGCGTATCATTGCTATCGATGAGAAGGACTTTGATAGCAGCCGGTACTCAAAGAACATCGCGAGTTGTCGATCAAGCAGCAGTGGAAGCTCTGGTAACACAAGCGACGACAGCGATAATAGCTCAACCATCAACGGCAATACTCGCCGCCGCAACAATACCGGCAACAGTGGTAACACTGGTGGTACGAGTGGTGATAGTTCTGGTACTGGTGATACGAGCGACGATGATAGCTCTGGGCAGAATAATCAGAATAATACTGGTGGCAATAACAATAACTTCTTCAGGACTAACTTTTAGTACTTCGAGGAGGCGCGGATGATTGCTCATATTGCTGGCCAAGTTGATGAGAAGTTTGCGGGTAGTGTCATTATTGACGTGCAGGGGGTTGGCTATGAGATAGCGGTTGCAGCGCACGATTATGATGCGATGCAGCTTGGTGAGACAGTCAAGCTCTATACATACCACCATATCCGAGAGCAAGCCCAAGAGCTGTTTGGCTTTTCATCTCGGGCAGCTAAGAAACTATTTGAACTGCTCATCACTGTGCAGGGGGTGGGCCCCAAGGCAGCACTGGCCATCCTCAGTCTTGGCGAGGCTGAGCAGGTGCGTAATGCCTTAGCTAATGCCGATGCGGCCTTTATCCAAAAAGCCAGTGGGGTGGGCAAAAAGACTGCTGAGCGTGTGGTGGTAGACCTGCGAGATAAGGTGGGCGTGCCGACGTACTATGCTACTCACGACGCGCCTGTTCAGGCAGAGCTTGATACAAACGACGAAGCGCTTGAAGCATTGGTTGCGCTGGGCTATACGTTGGCAGATGCCACCAAAGCACTTGCTCATATTGATACGAGCCTACCGACGGCGCAGCGAGTGACGATGGCTTTGAAGCAGTAAGCCGCATTGATATCAACAGAGGATAGTGTTGTAAATTGCCAAAACTCTTGGTGATGAAGAGGTATTTCTTGTGTTAAACAAGTAAAACGTTACTTGCTTGGGCTAATATTTCCTTTGTAATTCCTCTTGGGGAATCAATCGTCTTTCTTAAGATACCAATCTCTGAGTGCTAGAACCAAACCTCGTTATTATGCAAGGGAATCATACTTTATCGAGAAAATAGTGAGAAGTGTAATAGTTGCTGAGGATTTGGCATAATATCAGTAACTTGACATACTGACAACATTGGAATACGATAGTGATTATTATGAATAACACCCCTTTGTTGTTGGCTACAGTGCAGCGGGCTCGTCAGGCTTATCCATCACTACCATACCATAACACGCAACATATGGATGATGTGGTGCAAATGACAAAAGAACTGATACGCCTTGTACCTCGATATACATTTTCGACTCAGCAGCATGAACTTCTCGTTATAGCAGCGGCCTGGCATGACGCTGGTTACGACCATGCTGCAGCCAACGAATACTGGTGCAAAGAGGCATACTCGGTTGCATTGTTTGTACAAGACAGCCAAAGAGAAGGGCTTGAGCTAGATAGCGAGGCCTATGCCTTTGTGGAGCGAGCAATTCTTGGCACGATTGTCGTACCGCCACTGCAGCGCAGCACCCTTGAGGCTAAGTTGCTTCATTTGGCCGACATCGGGTTTCTCTTTGTGGATTGGCAGACATTTTGGCGGGGCACGATGGCTTATCGAGTAGAGGAGCAGCCAGATACCCCATGGGTAGAGTTTTTGCAGAGGCAGCAGCGCTTCTTTGCAATATGTTTAACAGAGATGCAGACAGATGGTTTGCTGTTAGGTATTGCTCCATCTGTTATTAGCCAGTATTGCGCGGCACTGCAGCAGCATATGGAGCAATTTGCGCGTATGCCAGAGCCAGTAGATCATACTGCAAAATAATATTGCATGTAGTAGTAACAATGCAAAAAGTATGAGATACTAGCACATAGTGTGAGAAATTCTGAACAGAAAAAATCGGAGAAGCCTGATACGCATCATGTATCTCGTCTAAGAGAAATGGCGAGTGTGGGACTTACGGCGCTGCGCTATGGTGGCGTAGAATATATTGCACGGCAGGCGCGTGACGGCAAGCCGATTGGCCTTGCTCTTGCAGCTTTTATGGTGGCTGATGTTGCTGATGGGCAAGTTCTTGACGATACGCCACTGCGCCGTGTGACTGACGGCGTGGTAGATACAGCCGCTGTGGTGCGTGTGATGTATGAGCTAGGCAAGCGCTACCCCGAGGCGCGAGCGGGGATTGCTGCCGTTGCCCTTGGGCAGGCAGCAACTGGCGCAGCCAATGCCTACCACCTGGCAAAAACTGGTGAGGTGACCAAGGGTGGGCGCTACAAACGAGCCGCTAATATCGCTACGGCGGCTTTTGCCGTTGTAGCGGCACGTGGCAATCCGGGGCGAACACGCCTCGCAGGTGGTATAGCGGCTGGCGTTGTTGCAACCACAACAGTGCCGCACCTACGTGGAATTGGCAAGCCGACTGGCAAGCAAGTTCGTCGGTTATAATACGCATAGCTGAGGCGTGTAGGCACCTCTGTTGACAACTGATAGATTTATCCATATAATAGGACATCTATGTTTGATAAATTCCCTAACTCTCAGGTTGATAGTGTACATGAATCGATTAGCCAGTCAAAGGAGCATTATACAAAAGCCTTTGAAGGGTCAGTAGATCGCGCTAGTGAGCGCTATCCTAAGCTACCTTACCACCATCCTGGCCACATGAAAGATGTGATGGAGGCAGTTGGCGAGCTTGTAGAGCTTTTGCCTGATGATAGCTATCCACGTGTGATCACTCCATGGCAAAAAGACCTCCTTGGCTTAGCAGCGGCTTGGCATGATGCCGGTTTTGACGATGATGAGGCTCAGGCGTATCCGACGAAGGAAGAATATGCAATAGCACTCATGAAGGAAGATATCAAAAGCAATAAGATTGACCTGACTGATCACGATATTGCTTTCCTCGATCGAGCCATTAGAGGTACAATTATGGCGCCCTCACTCCAGCAACGTGATACACCCGAGGCGAAGCTGCTCCATTACGCTGATATGGCCTATATGACAGCTGATTGGAAGACATTCTGGCGCGGTGCTGAGGCATTCCATCACGAGGAGCACCCGGACATGTCGTGGGAGGACTTCCAGCAGTTTGAGGCAGATTTCTTGCCAAAATATATGAAGTCATTAAGGAATGACTTTCAATCACTTGGCATTGCTGAGGATGAAATCCAAAAACGATTGGATACCCTTGAATCTCACCTTAAGCGCATTATGGAAATGGATAACCCATGGCGTGGCCCAGCTAAGATTAGTTTGTAAATAGAACAATGACAACAAGTATCTCCTCGCTTATAATAAAACGAGAGGAGGTGATAAAAATGAAAAACTGTGACATCTGCCCATTCGTGGCAGAGCAAACAACTGATGACCCGGCGGTGGTCATGCAAACCGATCGATGGAATGCGGTGCTCGATCGTAATCAGCTGTATCTTGGCAAAGGGTTTGTGACGCTGCGTGAGCACAAGTCATCACTTAGCGAACTCGATGAGACCGATTGGCGCGAACTCCACGAGGTGATCCGCAGCATGGAGCACGCAATTACCCAGGCATTTGGTGCAGATGTGTGCAATTGGGAATGCCTGATGAACAATGCCGTCAAGGCTGGGCAGTCGACCCATGTGCACTGGCACCTCTACCCGCGCTATGCTAACGGTACGCACTTTGCGGGGGAGGAATTCCCTGACCCAAAGTGGCCACGGCATCTAGAGAGTGGTGAGCACCATGTGAGCGAGGAGCTGTTTGGCAAGATTGTCCTTGCGGTGCAAGAGAACTTACCCTAAGCAAGGAGCCACGCTGCTGCAAGGTATATAGTAGCTAATATAGCTGGTGCAATTACCATACCCCACTCTTGCTTTTTGAGCCCAATAACAACATCGCCAATTTGCGCTAAGCTTGCTGCAGCAAAGACAAGCTGTAGCGCAGAACCATTAAACACAAAGGGGGCAACTACCGTAAGTAGTCCCAATGGCAGTGCTCGAGAAGCGTACATTGCTGCGTAGAATCGCTCGCCGTTAGTAATGGTAGTCGAGCGGCTCATCATACCAGGCTTGACGAGTGCAATAAGTGCAGCGATGATCGTTGCAATGGATGATAGGGTCGTGATGACAAGTATGACAGTATGCATGAGTATAGTAAACCATATGATGAGGTTGCTATGCAATCTATCCCCATCACCAATGCTATAATAAACCTATGGCGATAGAACGAATTGTTGATACCAGTAGCCACGCGGATGATAGCGAGGAGCAGCGCATTGAGGTGACGCTGCGGCCACAGCGCTTTGCGGAGTATGTGGGGCAGGAACGGCTGAAGAAGAATTTGCAATTGGCAATTGCGGCGGCCAAGAAGCGTGGTGAGCCGATCGATCATGTCTTGCTCTATGGCCCACCTGGCCTTGGCAAGACGACGATGGCGGCGGTGATTGCCAACGAGATGGGGGCTGGCTTGCGAGTCACCAGTGGCCCGGCGATCGAGAAAGCGGGCGACTTAGCATCGATCTTGACCAACCTCGACGATGGTGATGTATTGTTTATCGATGAGATTCACCGCTTGGGGCGAGCTGTGGAAGAGATTTTATACTCGGCGATGGAGGATTTTAAGCTCGATATTGTCATTGGCAAAGGGCCAGCGGCACGCAGTGTGCGGCTCGACCTACCGCGCTTTACAGTGATTGGCGCGACGACACGGACGGGGAGTCTTGCAGCGCCATTGCGTGATCGGTTTGGGCATATCTATCGTTTGGAATTTTACACCCCAGAGGAGATTGCGCAGATTATCACGCGGGCAGCAACTATCCTCGAGACGCACATCAAGCCAGAGGCGTCACAATTACTCTCCACGAGGGCGCGCCTCACACCACGGATTGCTAATCGCTTGCTCAAGCGGGTGCGTGACTACGCGGACGTAAACGGCGATGGTATTATTGATGTAGCAACGACAACACAGGCGCTAACTCTGCTGGAAGTTGACGAGCTTGGTCTCGACCCAGCCGATCGTAACTTGCTGCTCTCGATGCTCGATACCTATGGCGATAGCCCGGTTGGCCTGACGACAATTGCTGCTCTGACAGGTGATGAGACAACGACGATCGAAGACTTCTATGAGCCATATCTCCTGCAGATTGGTTTTATAGAGCGAACGCCGCGAGGCCGGCGGGTGACACCACGAGCACGACAGCATCTTGGCCGCGCAATGGAGTAAGAGGCGTGAGGTGATGAGCCCAAGATATGCTACAATATACCCATGAATTCACAACGATTGCAACGCAATGATCCACCACGGCCCGTCGCCTATGATGTCGATGGTAACCCACTCTATGCCGAGCCGCCCACGGCACCACGCGCGAGCAGCACACTCTACGATGTGAGCGGCAAAGAAGGTGCTCCTCACTACCATGCGCCGCGTCCAGAAGCGAACCTGCCACGGATGTCATCAGAGGTGCGCCGCCGCCATGATGAATCAGTCATGGCCTTCCCGAATCTCAACCTGAGTGAGCAAGAATACATCATTAGTGTGGTGCGTCGCCACCCGATTGGTATGCTGCCAGCGATTGTTATGTCGACCTTGATGACGAGCATTGTCTTGGCATTGATGTTTAATTACGACTATATTTTTGACCTTCTCCACCTGCCAACTTCCGCTTCTGGGTCATTTATGTTGCTATGTATGGCGCTCATCTTGGCCTTTGTTCTTGGTGGCTATGTGTCGGTCTGGGTTTATACGCGCAATATGTTTTATCTAACGAACGAGAGTGTTATCCAGGAGATCCAGACGAGTATTTTTTCACACACTGAGCAAACGGTTAGCCTGATGAATATTGAAGATGCTAGCTACAACCAGCGTGGTGTGCTCCAGGCAATGTTTAATTATGGCTCAATTCGCCTCAGTACGGAGGGTGACGAGACGACTTATCGCTTCTCATTCGTAGCCAACCCCAAGCAAGAAATCGCGACGCTTAATAACGCAGTAGAGGACTTCAAGAACGGCCGGCCAGTGGCAAATGACTAATACTAGCAGCGTAGCGTTGATGATAAAAAAACACCGAGCAGATAAGGCTCGGTGTTTTTGCATATCTATACAATAGAGATTTAGGTATTATTGCGGTTGGTCTTGGTGTAGTCTGCTTCACGCTCTAAGTTGGCAGTGAGTTTGTAGCCTTTACACTGGTTGTCGGTGGTGCAGTCGGTGCCACTGTAGTGGTAGCTAGATTGAGCGCTGCCAAGCTTGTGGCCATTTGGATCGGTAAAGAGCGATGGGTCAACCGAGCGCAGTGTCTTGCTATCGATCGTGTTAGGGTAGTGGTTATTTTTCTCAAAATACACTTCTTCCAGGCTATAGTACATCGCGTTAATGGCGGTCTTGCGCTGGTTGTCACGCTGCGTCGCTTCGGTCGCGATTTTCTCGCTGAAAAAGAGCCAGCTGCCCGTTGCAAGGAGAGCGATCACAACGATGAGCTCAATAACGGTAAATCCTTTACGTGCCTTCATGGTGTTATTATAGCATGTCTACCACGAAAATTTCTTTAGAAGATTGTTGCTGTTTCGTACTCCACATTGATAGAGCAGTGGATGCTGGAGGCTAATAAAAATAAATAAATCGGTGATGTTGAGTCTTCGTAAATACAAACTAATCTCCATGCGGACAACGGCAAGAGATTCTGGTATAATAAATTCTTGAAGGAGAGGGGACGTATGACCAAAAAATCGAATACGACACAAACCACAGATGACGGCAAGCTCAAAGCGCTTGGCCTCGCAATGGATCAGATTACAAAACAATTTGGCGACGGTGCCATTATGAAGCTTGGTGAATTCCATCAGGCAGATGTAGCAGTGATTCCGTCTGGCTCGCTGAGCCTCGATCTTGCGCTGGGTGGTGGTTACCCCAAGGGGCGCATTATTGAGATCTATGGGCCAGAGAGTAGCGGTAAGACGACGCTGACGCTGCATGCTATTGCTGAAATTCAGAAGCAGGGTGGCACAGCAGCCTTTGTTGATGCCGAGCATGCGCTCGACCCGAGCTATGCCAAGAAGCTTGGTGTTGATACCGATAATCTCTTGGTATCGCAGCCAGATAATGGTGAGCAAGCGTTGGAGATTACGGAGACGCTGGTGCGGTCGAACGCCGTTGATCTCATCGTGGTGGACTCGGTGGCAGCACTAACACCTCAGGCTGAGATTGATGGCGATATGGGTGATTCGCATATGGGTCTCCAGGCTCGCTTGATGAGCCAAGCACTCCGCAAGCTCACCGGGATTATCAACAAGAGTAAAGCAACCGTCATTTTCATCAACCAGATCCGCATGAAGATCGGCGTAATGTTTGGCAATCCTGAGACGACAACTGGTGGTAATGCGCTGAAGTTCTATGCCTCGCAACGGGTGGACATCCGCCGAATTGGGCAGATCAAAGTGGGTGATGACATCCGTGGTAACCGCACGAAGGTAAAGGTGGTGAAGAACAAGATAGCGCCGCCATTCCGCATCGCTGAGTTTGACATCATGTATAATGAAGGCATTTCTAAAACTGGCGATATTCTTGACCTGGCAGCTACGCACGGCATCGTCGAAAAATCTGGTGCCTTTTACAAATATAACGGCGAGACCATCGGTCAGGGTCGCGATAAAACTAAATTGTATCTGAAAGAAAATCCTGAGGTTCTGGCGGAAATTGACCAGAAAGTTCGCGATAACGTAAAAGAAGGAGAAAACTAATACGCACAGCAGATACTGCGTATCCAGTCGAAAAACATATGGCGTCAGTTAGCCTCGTCTTTGATGATGAGCAAAACGCGTATCTTCGCGAGTTGTCAGAAACAATGAACCTTGACTTTGGTGAGTTTATCCCACACGTGACACTGATTAATGTGACTGAGCAGGATATGCCACGTCTCAAAGCAGCCGCTGCGGCGCTACCCGTCCTCGATAAGTTGGTGCTTGATGGAGTTAATTTCCTGCCAGATAAAGCAGGCAACTGTGTTTGGGTGGAGCTGCGCACGCAGAAAACTGCCTGGATGGTTGAGGCGCGCCAGCAATTACTCGCGGCACTGGATGGTATTCATCCGGGGCTGGATGTCGATGGCTTCCGCCCGCACATCACGCTTGGTTGCGTCGAGGCCGGTACGCTGGACGACGTTAATATGAGCGCTATTCCAGGGCAACTACCGGTCATCACCGAGCCGCGTGCTGCTGCTTGCTACAACGGCGTGCATGGCAAGGTGGTCGAGGTGGTCGAGTAACCTCTGCCAGTAGCGAGTTCACCGTCTTCGCGTTATAATATTTTTATGAAAATCACTGATATCTCGCTTCAGGCTCGCGATAACAACCGCGTTAATGTGAGTGTTGATGGCGTATACAGCTTCAGTTTGGATATCGCTCAGGTGACTGACTTAAATCTTAAGGTCGGCCGTGAATTGAGTGATGGGGAGTTGGAAGAGCTGCAAGAAGAGAGCCAATTTGGCAAGCTGTATATGCGAGCACTTGCATATTGCTTGCGGCGACCACATTCAGTTAAGGAAGTCAGGGATTATCTATGGCGAAAAACCCAGCCAGCGCTTCGTAAGAGGCAAACTGGTATGAATAATCCTGTGGTCTATTCAGAGCGGGTGGCGTCGCGAGTGCTGAGTAAGCTCCAGCAGAAAGCATATGTTAATGACGAAGCGTTTGCGCGGTGGTGGGTGGAAAATCGTCAGCTCAGCAAAGGCGTAAGTCGGCGTAAAATGACGGCTGAGCTGACTCGCCTAGCGCAGCATATGCGAAAAGTAGTAACTGATATAAAGGACAAATACACAGGAGTAAGTGATGCATAATGATCTATGGCAGAGTTATCACCCAAATGGAGTGCCAAAACAGGGCGAAGGCCTTACCCGCAAAGATTTGACCAAGGATACTATTGTCGCGGCAGCGCATGTTTGGTTGTGGCGGCGTAGTAGTGATGGTGGATGTGACATATTGCTCCAGCGCCGAGCTGATCAGGTCAAAAACTGGCCAGGCTATTGGGATATTTCGGCAGCAGGGCACGTGAGCTTTGGTGAAACACCGCTTGATGCGGCACTGCGTGAGGCTCAAGAAGAAATTGGTATGACGCTTGATACTTCTCGAGTGAAGTTCATTGGAAGTTTACCAAAGCGCAAATCAGCGTATAGCGAGTTTCACTTTGTTTATATCTATGAATATCACGGTGAGCCGCTCGATATGGTTGATGGTGAAGCGGCGGCACTGCGCTGGGTGCCGTATGACACATTCCGTCAGATGATCGAGCAGCCAGAAGATGTGATGCTTGTGCCACATCAGCCACTTTATTTTGCACTGTTAATGGAAGAACTAGGACGAATATCGCGCGAGTCATGAAAGAAGACAAAGAGAAAAACCAAAGTAGCAACCTACACTGTAGAGATAAGATCACAAACGAGTTATCATTGAATTTGTAGCATTTTCGCGATCAAGTGACATAGCACGTTGCACTCAGTATAATAAATATATGCCAGCAGAAAAAACCTACACCATTACTGCGCTTACTGCACAGGTGCGGAATGTCGATCGAGTGAATGTATTCATCGATGGCACGTATGATTTTAGCCTTGATGTGGCGCAGGTGGTGGATTGTGGTGTGAAGGTGGGGCGAATGCTGACTGAAGCCGAGCTGGCTGAGCTGCGCCGCGAGGGAGAGTTTGGCAAGCTCTACGCACGGGCGCTCGAATACACCCTGATGCGGCCACACAGTGCGCGCGAAATCCGTGACTATCTCCAGCGCAAAACACTGCCACGCAAATATAAACAACGCAAAACTGGCACGTTGGTTGAGAAGCCTGGTGCTTCACTAGCGGTGGTGCAGCGGGTGTTTGCGCGCCTTGAGGAGCGTGGTCATATCGATGATGAGGCATTTGCTCAGTGGTGGGTGGAGAATCGCCACCAGAGTAAGGGTGTGTCGCGCCGTAAGCTGGAGGCAGAGCTACGTGCTAAGGGTGTTGCACCGGAGGTGATAAACCAAGCATTAGCGCAGTCGAGGCGGACTGATGAAGACGAGCTAGCTAAGGTGATTGCCAAAAAGCGCCCCCGCTACCCAGACGAGCAAAAGCTTATCGCTTATCTTTTTCGCCAAGGTTTTGCCTACGATGACATTCGAGCAGCGTTGGCGGGTGATGAATACTGATGTGTTAGCGACGCTCGTCGGTCTTAATCGACTCTCGGGCTTGCGATGGCTTACGGAAGGGGTTAACGTATTCGCCACTACTCATGGCCGGTTGAGTGGCCTTTTGCTCGGGTTTTTTGGTCTCAGCCTGCGATTGGACGATGATGGCATCATTATTAATCTCGATGATTTGCGACCGATGGATAACCAGCTCAGCATCATTGAGGCGGTGGAGCCACGAGCGCCGGACGATGAGCTGCTGGATGACAAAATTACCCGTCTCGATCGTATAGTCGCTAATCTTACCCAGACGTCGTCCGCGCTTGTCTTGAACAGTCATACCCAGAAGGTGAAACTTGAGCTCGTAGAGGCGCTGGATCTTGATAACGTCGGTGGGGGTGATGAGCTCGTCGACGGAGTCGATGATCATGCCGAGTTCACTCATCTCACGTACATCAGCCAGGCGGAGCAGCATGGTTGTGTCGTTAGCGAATGAGCCATTCACGGTGTAGGCAACAATGGTTAAGGTTGCTGGATCGACAAGCGGCTGGGCTAGGCTGCCAACTTTGCCGCCCATTTGTAAGCTCATCACAGGATAGTTGGCGAGTGCAGATCCGAGCAGTATCATATGTGTAGTATAGCATTGCGCCGCAAAAAGCTCCACTAGAGCCGCGCAAATATTACTCGACAAATGGGTTACGCGAGCTAATCGGTAGCTGGCTAGCGCTTTGGTCCGATTCGCTGGCGGTTTTGAGTTGCTCGATTTTTTTGATGGTCGCTTGGTCGATGCCATTGGTGGGCTGGGGTGGAGCAGCCTCTGACGCCTTGGAGATGGTGGCATTAAGCAAGAAGGTAATAACGGCTAAGCCACCGAAGGCAATAACGACAAAGAGAATGATGTGGTAGCGGTGGAGAAATTTACTACTGGCGCGCCCAAGCGCGGCGAGTGAGAGATCGCTGTTCATGATCGGAGATATACCTCGATGGTTAATGTGTTGCTAGTAATGCTATCAGGTGGCTGGCCCTGAGCGGTGCTGCGCGAGAGGTCGACATTGGCGATGCGCATCTTTGTTAGGCTTTGCTCGACGAGATACATGAAGGTGAGAAGCTTGCGGTACTCGACGGGATTTTTGACGGTAACAGAGGCGGTAGTCGCTTTGAGTCCGGCAATGGCAGGCAGGGATGTGCCTGTCTTGTTACTACTCGATGAACTACTTGACGAACTGCTCGATGAGCCGCCCTTGGCATTGTTATCGGCAAAGGTGATGTCTGAAATAGTAATGCCAGCTTTGCGGGCAAAGTCGTTAAGGTCGTTGATAATCTGATCTTGGTATTGGTAGCTTTTACTTTCGGCAGCGATCTTGGAGGCGCGCTCGACGGCATGATGCTGCGTCTTGAGCATCTTTTCGGTCTGGGAAAGCTCTTGCAGCTCAGACTCACTGGCGGCAGCTTGCGAGGCAACAGTACTGGCATCGGCTGCAAAGCCATCAAGCCAGTTGTAGGCCAGGGCAAAACCGCCAGCTCCAATTGCAGTAATGGCTACCAGCGACACGGCGAGGATAATGCGGAGGTTTGTCGCCGTTAGCGTGAATTTTTTGCTCATTGTTGGCCGATTCCTTTCTTAAATGTGACACTGTAGGTTGAGGTGTAGGGATAACTACCAGTGTCTTTGTCTTGCAGCGTGATGGATTGGAAGCTGACGCTAGAAAAGATGGCGGAGTCATTGAGGCGGTTGCGCAGAGCAATGGCATCGTTGTAGCCTTTGGCGCGGATACTCAGCGTGGTGGGGGTGCCAAAGGTGGTTGGGTCGATATTAAGCTGCTCGATGATAACGTTGGGCGGAAGGCGATCGGCAATAAGCTTGATGAGGCGGGTGTACGAGACCTGTTGGTCGAGGATGGCTTTGGCTGTCGTGAGGTTGGCCTTGAATTCAGTGGCTTCGCGCTTGACGGTGGCGTATTCGGCAGTTTTGTTGTAGTTGCGCTCTACGGCGGCTTGGTTGCGGCCCCGCTCGGTTGCGATGAAAAAGTACACACCGCCGATTTCAGCCAAAACGACAAAGACCAAGACAAAGAGTAGCACAACATAGCGGCGCAGCAAGGTGTTGGTGCGGCTCGCAGCGAGTTGCTTTTTATAGGCTGGTGGCAATAGATTAATCATTTCCAAATCTCCCCACTACTAAGGCTAGCCAGGCCTGCAACACTGATATATCGAGGCCGAAACTGCTTTTGTGGCTGCTGGAGCTTGCCAAAGTCGAGCTTTTGCCATGGATTAACGACGCGCACTGGCATGACGAGGTCGTTGGTGAAGAAGTCGCCCATACCCGGCACATTGCTACCACCACCGACGATGACGATTTGCTCGATTTTGCGCTCATCGCCAATCCGGTCGTTATAATAGCGGATCACCTTGCGAATCTCGGTACTGATGCGTTTGAGGCTTGATTTGAGTGCCTCGGTGATGCCAGCTTGGCGCGGCCCAGGAGAGAGGCCATTAAGCACTTTGAGCTGGTGGGCATTCTCGAGCGTGATGTTGAGATGCTTCGAGATGTCGATAGTGAAGGTATTACCGCCAATTGCCACTCCACCAGTGAGGCGGACGGCGCTTTTATCCAGCACAGCGATATCGGTACTCGCTGGGCCAATATCGACGACGAGTGTGAGAAGGTTGCCAGCATCAGCGCTGTCGAGCACGCGTGCAATAGCGTTGATATTAGGTTCAACAACTACTGGCACGAGTCCCACCGCTTCGGCTGCTTGCAAACAAGCGTCGACCAGCTGCTTAGGCACGGCTGACATCACAACGTTGAGCTGCTCTTTGGTGTGCTCGATCACTTCATAATCAACATAGAGCGAATCGAGCGGCAAGGGGATGTACTGATCGACCTCCACCTGGATAGCGCCATCGAGGTGCGCTGCTTCTTTGGCTGGGATCATGAAAGTGCGCGAGTAGGTGCGACTGGTCGGTACACCAATCACCACGTGGTCGCTACCGAGGTTGCCAATCAGATGTTCGTTGATGAGCGAGCTGAGGCGCTCAGCCAGGTAGGAATCATCGGGGTTGTCGAGCGATGTCTGGACTTCCTTGGGGTCGAGGTCGAGCGAACCATAGCCTAGTACGAGCCAGCGCTTGGGGTCGATCGACATGATTTTGATGCCTGTCTGACTAATGTCGAGACCGATGATTGGTTTGTCGCGATAAAATAACTTTGCCATGATACGTTCGTTTCCGTCATTATAGCATAAGCGATATGATAAACGCTAGCGTTTTGAGGAGGATTGTCATGGATCGGTAGACTGTTGTTCGTGGTGTGATAATGGCAGAAAAGACAGGTCGCTGGCCAGTGGCAGATCACGCTATCAGATAAAGAGCTAATGCGTGGTTGAAACACTGACGGAGAATAGGGAATCCAACACTACTTAATCTGATTTGCCATATTCGAGATTGGCAACATCACTGAGGCGGCAATGAGCCCGACCATGCCGCCCATGATGACGATCATGACGGGCTCGATGATGGAGCTGATGCCATCGATCGCGACGTCCACTTCCTCCTCATAATAATCTGCCACCTTTACAAGCACGGTATCGGTCTGGCCAGTCTCCTCACCAACGGAAAGCATTTGCGCCACGATGGGTGGGAAGAGCGGATTTTTTTCGATGATGCTCGAGAGGTTGCGCCCATTCTTGACTTGCTCGGCAGCATCATTGAGGGCATTTTCGTAGACTTTGTTGCCCACCGCTCGGGCAGTCACGCGGAGGGATTCGAGCACTGCTACTCCCGACCCCATCAACGCAGAGAACGTGCGAGCAAAGCGAGCAACGGCGATTTTGGTGATGATATCGTTGATTTTTGGTATCTTGAGAATGATGGTGTGGAGCCAGAGTTTGCCTGCTGGTGTCTTGATATAGCGGCGGAAGAAGTATATCCCCGCACCGAGCGCAGCAATGATAAAGATCCCATACTGGATGATAAATGCGCTCAGCCCGAGCATAAACTCGGTAATGGCGGGCAGCTTGGCATCCGGCCCGCCGAGGCCGCGCACGATGCTGCCGATTTGTGGAATAACAAAGACCATCAAGCCAAAAAAGGCAGCAATAGTGATAACAATAAGCACAGTAGGGTATGTCATGGCGCTTTTGATTTTTTTGCGCATACTGGCGTTTTTTTCTTGTTGCATGGCTAGGCGTTTGAGGATATCATCGAGAATACCAGCCGCCTCACCCGCGCGCACCATGTTAATAAAAACGGTATTAAAGGTCTCTGGGTGCTTTTCGAGTGCGTCGGCGAGTGCCATACCGCCCTCAACATCGCGTAGCAGGTCGCCTGTCACCATTTGGAGGGCTTTACTACTGGTGTGGTCGTGTAGCGAACCCATGGCGCGCAGCAGCGGCACACCAGCCGACACCATGGCACTGAGCTGGCGGGTAAACATCACCAAATCCTCACTCTTGACTTTGTTGCCGCCAAAGAGAGCAAAGCTGGCGCGCTTTGGCTTAACCTCTTCAGCACTAATTGGTCGCAGGCCTTGACGGCTCAGGCTAGCGAGGGCACTGGCACGATCGGGAGCGTCGATCGTTCCATTGATGGAGTCGTTTTTGTTCGTAATGGCGATGTAGCGAAATTGTGGCATGTTATTCCTTTGTGACGCGGAGCACTTCTTCTACAGTGGTGTTGCCGCGGATTGCTTTTATTAATCCATCGGTGAGCATAGTGGTCATCCCCTCGGCGACGGCTTGGTCTTGGATTTCGTTGCTGGTATTGCCGCCGATAATCATCTTTTGGATTTCGCGCGAAGTGCCGAGGACTTCGTAGATGCCCACCCGGCCCTTGAAGCCGGTGTGATTGCACTCATCGCAGCCATTTGGGTTGGGCTGCCAGAGAGCAGCTATGGTTGTGTCGGTCGTGCCCCAGGGTGTCTCACCGCCGACTTTTTGGACGATAGCCTGGGCCTCAAGCTGGTGGATGTAATAGAAATTTTGGCCCGGCGCAAGGTGGAAGAGGCGGACGATTTCTGCGACTTCTGTTTGGTTGGGTACATAGCTTTGGCGGCAGTTCATACAGAGGCGGCGCACCAGGCGCTGGCCCACCACGGCCTTAACGGTACTGGCGATAAGGAAGGGCTCGATCCCCATATCGAGTAGGCGCGGCAAACAAGTAGCGGCGTTATTGGTGTGGAGTGTACTAAATACTAAGTGGCCCGTTAGGGCAGCTTGGACGCCAAGGTTAGCTGTCTCGCCGTCGCGGATCTCACCCACCATGATAATGTTTGGATCTTGGCGCAGCAGAGCGCGCAAGCCACTGGCGAAAGTCATACCAGCTTTGCTATTGGTTTGGGTTTGGTTGACGCCGGGGATCTTATACTCTACTGGATCCTCAATGGTTGAGATATTGACCTCTGGTGTATTAAGCATCGAAAGGACGGAGAAGAGTGAGGTAGACTTGCCGCTTCCGGTTGGACCCGTTACGAGGATCATCCCGTTGGGCTCGGTCAGTGCTTGATTAATAACAGCCAGCGAATGGCCCCAGTAGCCGAGCTGTTCGAGCGTCACTGCTTGGTTTGATTCGTCGAGGATACGCATCACTACCTTCTCACCATCAGCGATGGGTAGCGTGCTGACGCGCAGGGCATATTGCTTGCCTGCGACTTTGATCTTAAAGCGACCGTCTTGCGGTATGCGGCGTTCGTCTATCTTGAGGTTGGAGAGGATCTTAATACGACTTATGAGCGCACCAAGCACATTCTTGGGTAGGCGGTTTACTTCTTTAAGGACACCATCAATCCGGTAACGTACCTGTACGAATTGCTCGCGGGGCTCGATGTGGATATCGCTGGCGTTGCTGCGGATGGCATATTCCAGTAGCAGGTTAACCGTCTGGGCGATTGGAGAGTCTTCCGCTACTTCTGCTTCGGTCACTTTTTGGTTGGAGCCATCATCCTCGCGCTGGATGTCGATCACTTCCTTGAGCTCTTGCGTCACATCGCCGCGGTATCCCTCAAGACACTCTAAGATATTGCTGCGCGGTGCAATGTAGATGCGAGTATTGGTGCCAATTTCCTTCTCGATGAAGTTGACGGCTTGCACATCGTCTGGGTCATCCATCGCGAGGTGAATGAGCCCATCAGGGTCGATCTTGAAGATGACAGCATTATACTGGCGGGCGATCCGCTCAGGGATGCGCATGAGGATATCGGAGGGGATATCACGCGGATCGGGCTCGATATAGGGGATGTCGGCATAGGTGGCATAGAGCTTGGTGAGGGCACGCTCGTCGATGAGGTTGTTTTGCAAGACGATATCTTGCAGCCGCAAATTAGACGACGCAGCCTCACTCACCAGTGGTTGGAGCTGCTGGCTGGTCGCAGCGCCACTGCGCTCGAGAAGTTTGACGATAGTAGAATCAGATATATGCATAGTACTTACGCTTATTGTAGCTCATTATGCTTATGCTGACTAGAGGATAGAGCGATATTCATATCAACGGAGGTAATGCTGTGCTATACTAGAGCCAGTATGCGTGTTATCTGTCAATCATTTGCCGATACGGTGCAGCTTGGCCAACGCCTCGGCCAGGCATTACGCGGTGGTGAGGTGATTGTGCTAGTAGGGGATATTGGCGCGGGCAAGACAACGTTCGTCAAGGGGGTTGCGCGTGGCCTCGCCATTACCGATGATATCCAGAGCCCAACCTTTACGATTAGTCGGCTGTATCACGGGCGCGATGATATCCAGCTTGCGCATTATGATTTTTATCGTCTAGGCGATGCAGGGGTGATGCAGCTTGAATTGGCTGAGGCGATTGCTGAGCCCCGCACAGTGACTATCATCGAGTGGGCCCAGGCTGTAGCGGATGTCGTCCCACCTGACCACCTAACGATCACCATTACCGCACAGAGCGAAACAGCTCGCCAGCTGGATATTGAGGCTGGTGGCACCGTGTCAACCCAGCTTCTCCAGGAGGTATCGGCGTGATTATTTTGTGGAATAGCGCAGGGATGGTGGTGGAGCTAACACTGGTAGATGACACTGGTACTCAGACGAGCTATGAGTGGCCAGCTGGCCGCACACTGGCGCGCGATATGCTGGCGTATCTGCGTGATCGCTTGGCCGAGCATGGCAAGACACTGGCGGATGTCACTGGCATTGGGGTGTTGCCCGGGCCAGGGAGCTTTACGGGGCTGCGGATTGGCCTAACGGTGCTTAATACACTTGCACACGAGCAGCATATCCCGATCGTTGGTGCAACGGGTGATGATTGGCGCGCTGCCTGCCTTAGGCGGCTGGCACATGGTGAGGATGATAGCATTGTCTTGCCTCAGTACGGTGCAGCTGCACACATTACCCAGCCAAAGAAGTAGCTAGTATGAAGCATAAGGGTAATAAATTGTTACCTCTGTAAATAGACAGACATCGATATTGCCAGTTGCGCAAATTGGCCAAAACGCGATACAATATACTAGTCTGTAGATAGTTTTAATGTTTGATAACACCGGTGTGGGCTGACGTAAGTCTGATGTAATAAGAACAACACATATCCGGAGAAAGGAATACCATGATAGAAGTACTCTTCGCGGCGATTGGCGTGGCGCTTGGTTTTGGTGGCAAGTATGTCTACGATCGCCAGCAAACTACCAATGGTCAGCGGACAATTGACAAAGAATTGGCTCAGGCCAAACAGCAGGCGGGCGATATCGTCCTCAAGGCCAAGGACGAGGCGCTACGGATCGAGAACGAGCGCCGCCGCGCCATGCAAAAGACGGAGAATCGTTTGCTCGAGCGCGAGGCAAGCTTAGATCGCAAACTCGACGAGCTCGATCGCCGGAGTGAGAAGCTCCGCAAGAGCGAGACAGAGGTCGATGAGCTCAAGAATGAGATCCGTGAGATTCGGGGCCGGCAGCAAGCTAAGCTCGAGAAAATCGCTGGTCTCACCAAGCAAGATGCTGCCAGTAAACTGATGCACATGACTGAGCGCGACATCCGCCAAGACCTGACTGGCTTGGTTGATAAATTACAGCGCGAAGCAATGGATGATGCCGAGGAGAAGGCTCAGATGATCCTCGTTACGGCAATGGAGCGCATGAGTAGCGAAGTGACGGCCGAGCGCACAGTGACGGCCATCAAGCTGCCCGACGACGATATGAAGGGTCGCATCATTGGTAAAGAAGGGCGCAATATCCAGGCTTTGCAGCGAGCCACTGGTGTTGATATCTTGGTGGACGACACGCCAGGGATGATCGTTCTCAGTAGCTTTGATCCAGTGCGTCGCCAAGTGGCACGCCTAAGCCTCGAGATGTTAATGAAAGACGGGCGGATCCACCCTGGTCGCATCGAAGAGGTTGTGGCCAAGGCAAATAAGCAGATTGACAAAGAAGTCGTGCGGGCTGGTGAAGATGCGGCGCGTGAAATTGGCGTAGCTGGTATTCCAAAGGAGCTGCTCCACCTTGTGGGTGAGCTGAAGTTCCGGACGAGTTATGGCCAAAACGTCTTGAAACACAGTACTGAGATGGCCCAGATTGCCGGGCTAATCGCAGCAGAGATTGGGGCAGATGTGCGTACTGTGAAGATCGCCACACTACTCCACGACATGGGCAAGGCGGTGACGCACAAGATGGAAGGCAAGCACCACCACATTGGGGCGGAGCTGGCCCGCAAGGCAGGTTTGAGTGAGGCAATTTGCCACGCCATTGAGGCTCATCACGACGATATCGAAGCTACAACACCTGAGGCAATTGTTGTGCGAGTATGCGATGCAGCCAGTGCTGCTCGACCTGGCGCACGCAACATGAGCGCCGAGAACTTCGTTGAGCGCATGCGTGACCTCGAGAATGTTGCGACTAGCTTCCGCGGTATCGACAAAGCCTATGCAATTAGTGCTGGGCGCGAAGTACGCGTCATTGTCCGGCCAGAGGTTGTGGATGACCTCAGTGCTATTAAACTCGCGCGTGATATTGCTACCAAGATCGAGAGTACTATGCAGTACCCTGGTACAATCAAAGTCAACGTGATCCGCGAGACACGAGCGATCGAGTTCGCCAAATAAAGTCTAATGACTCAACTTATTACAGACAAAACCCGGTCAAGTAAATTGGCCGGTTTTTTGCCGTGTGGGTGTGTAGTTCGAAGCGTGAATGCGCACATGAGCTCAAGTATATCCCCATTTCGTGACGTTGTGATGGCTAATGAGGGGTATACGTCTTTCAAATCGCCTGAGAGTTAATCATCCTTCAGCTCCAGGCTTGACCGTCAGCTTAGTAGGTGTTTTATGCGCTTCTTGTATGAATGGCAGGAGTGTGAGTAGATGCAAAAGAGTGATAGCCTTAAGTCTATAAACTCAACACCACAAAAGGGTTGGTGTGGACGAGACGCTACCTTTCTATAGTGGAGGCAGGAATATCAGGATTAGAGTTAGGATATAATGAGAAGCTTTTACTCTGTGACAAGCGGCCAAGAAGGAAGAAGAGAGGAGGAATGACTTTTGGAGTCCGCAAAAATATAGGATAGCACATAAGACCAAGATGACTGCAAAGGCAAAAAGAGTTGCCGCCCGAATAAGATCATTAATAGGGGAGGTTATCGTGTGAGTGATATAGGAATTTGCTTTATTTAAGAATGATCTTGTAGCGTGCAAAACACCGACGCTACGATGCAACCTCACCCTGCTTTTCGGCAACGATGACGACTCGGCCAGTCTTGGCGCCACCTAAGTCGCAACTGTAGAGCGTCAGGCGGGCGTCTTCTGTGGGGGCTTCGATCTCAACACTGGTTGGCTTGACGTCAAACTTTTTGGTGATTTTGTAGTTGTAGCGTTTGCCTTGGTAATCGGCGAGAATTTGGTCGCCCAGGGCGAGCTTGTCGATATGAAAGAATGGTGATTTTTCTACTGTGCCGCCAGGCGTTGGCTGAATACTAAAGCGGTGGGCTGCCACGACGAAGTTACCACCCTTCTCGGGGTTGCCATGGTCGGGGTAGCGCCACCACGCACCACGGTCGAGGGCGAGTTTGCCATTAGTACCGTACGGGATATTAACACCGATTTTGGGGATGATAATACGATTATCTTTGGCTTCAGGCTTGGCGAGTGTCGCTACAGTAATTGGCTTGGTAAAGTGCGGTGCAATGATCGGTGATGTAGTGAGCAGGAGTAGATACCCTCCCATTAACAAAAAGAGGACTGCGATAGTACCGAATATCCAGTTTGGTATCGAAATGCGCGGCATGCGCATACGCGAACGACGTGGTGTAGATGGCTGTCGTTTTGCTTTATTCATTGCTAGCATAAATAACTCCTCATCTCTGTCTATTATACGGCACGAGCAGCAGCACGCCAATAGCATGACCAGCATGGTATTGGTAGATGGGCTCCATTGGGTAGCTCTACTCTAGAGTACAGTGGATAGAAAACTCTTGTACTTCATCCATGGTTTTATTCGATAGAGTGTATAGATCAATCACTAGTCTAACCCTGGTGTTGATAGTTAAATAATGGTATCACTTATAGCGATATCAAGAAATAACTCATAAGCAGAGAAGTCAACATTGAAAAGACTAGTATTGAGGTGCGGTATAAAAAGCTACCCACCCAAAGTAGGGCGGGTAGCATATAAGTAGTGCTGTTGTGGTGAGGCAGATTACTGCTGCTTGAACGGCTGCGCGAGCGTGAGGCTCTCGTCTGCTTCGGCAATGCGGAGTAGCTCGTTGTACTTCGCCACGCGGTCGGTGCGCGAGAGCGAGCCAGTCTTGATCTGCCCACAGCCCAGGCCAACGGCTAAGTGGCTGATTGTGGTATCCTCAGTCTCGCCAGAGCGGTGGCTCATCACAGTGCGCCAGTCAGCGTTTTGGGCAAGTTGCACAGCCTGGATCGTCTCGCTGAGAGAGCCGATTTGGTTGGGCTTGACGAGGAGTGCATTGGCCGCATCTTGGTCGATCGCTTGTTGGATCAGGCTTGTATTCGTGACGAGTAGGTCATCGCCCACCAGCTGGACGCGGTCGCCGAGGCGCTGGCGGAGCTGTTGCCAGCCTGCCCAGTCGCCCTCGGCCAGGCCGTCTTCGATACTGACAATTGGGAATTCGTCGACAAGGGCAGCCAGCCAGTCGATCATCTCACTACTGGTCAGGCTCTTGCCTTCACACTTCAGCTCATACCGGCCATCATGGTAGAACTCACTCGAGGCAGCGTCCATTGCAAAGACGACGTCTGTGCCAACGGTGTAGCCAGCATTGGTAATCGCTTCGCTGAGCAAGGCGAGTGGCTCGCGGTTGCCCTGGCGGACGCGTGGCGCATAGCCACCTTCGTCGCCGACAGTGGTGGGGTAGTCGTGTGCTTTGAGGACTTTGGCAAGAGCGTGGAAGATTTCGGTGCCCATGCGGAGCGTGTCTGCAAAAGTTGCTGCACCCTTGCAGATGATCATAAACTCTTGGATATCGGTCGCAAAGGCGGCGTGCGCACCACCGTTGAGAACATTCATCATTGGCAGGGGGAGGCTTGGCGTGCTGCCCGTCTGCTCGGCAATGTAGCGCCAGAGTGGTTGCTGCTTAGCATGAGCAACAGCCTTGGCAGTAGCCAGGCTAACGCTGAGGATGGCATTAGCACCGAGCTTAGACTTGTTATCTGTTCCATCAAGAGCAAGCATTGCATCATCAATCGCTTGCTGGTCGCTCGCATCGTGGCCCACCAGTGCAGGAGCGATAACGTCGTTAACGTGGGCAACTGCTTGGCTCACTCCTTTGCCAGTCCACTGATTGCCACCATCGCGTAGCTCCAGTGCTTCGCCCGCACCAGTACTTGCTCCGCTCGGGACGGCCGCTCGGCCCAGCGTGCCATCAGCAAGGATGACGTCCGCTTCGACGGTAGGGTTGCCGCGGCTGTCTAAGATTTGTCGTGCTTTTATGGTTTGGATAGAGTAGTTGTTCATATCTTCTAGTATACCATCGAATGGAAGGCGGTCGCTATTACCGTTGAAATAGCATGAACCAACTGCAAAAATTTTCATGCCAGACAAGGATATTGACAAAAGGTCATTTTATAGATTCAAGCATTGTATTTGCTGACACACATGGTACAATATAATTACGGCAACGGTTAATGAAGCGGAGGGTTGCAGCAACCCTGTGTTCTTCGTTTCGCACCTACACAGTAAGGAGGGCTATTCCCATGACATTCAAAAAGGTAGGTATCCTTAGCGTATTGGCAGTTGGCTCAATGGCGGCGGGATCTTTGCTGTTTAATACAGCACCAGCGTCGGCAGAGAGTTTCGGGCCGACAGCCAATGACAACGGTACATCCGTTGTCCAATACTACGATGGGACGAAACTGTTTTGCGTTTCTGATGCAAACTACCCCGATGGCACACCTGGCACGACAGCCTTTACAGTGGCGCCAACCCAAGGCAACGGCCCGAGCTATGGCCAAATCCTTGGCGCAGGCGAGACCGGCTGTGTCAGCCTTGAGGCAGCACCAGAGGGAGCAGCATATCGCTACTGGCTGTTGTCTCGTACTGACGGATCAGTATACCAAGGCGATTTCGTTCGCTAAATAACTACTCACTGTAAGCATCCGATATACCCAAAAAACGAAAATGAAAACCCCGTTGTCGCAGCCCCCTTCCGGGGGCTTTTTGAATCTTGAGCGATTACACAGTTCTTGTGTTACTACTCTTAGTAGGTAGGTGTATAGCACTCGCGCCAATAGTGCCGTATAATGGAGGTATGACAGGAACACTTATTATCAGCCGGCACGGCGAAAGCGAATGGAATCTACAAGGTAAATGGACAGGCTGGACAGATGTAAGCCTCACCGAGAAGGGCAAGAGTGACACACGCCAGCTTGGCGAGTTCTTGCGTGGTCGCACCATCGATGCAGTATATACTTCGGCACTCAAACGGACGCATGAGACGCTTGATGCGTTGATGGAAGGTGCAGATAACCCAATCCGCTCGAGTGATGCTGCGGTGGTGCACGCGTCTGAGCTTAACGAGCGTGACTATGGTGACCTAACTGGCAAGAACAAGTGGGAAGTCAAAGAAGAGATTGGCGAGAAGGCCTTTAATGGTATTCGGCGCGGCTGGGATTACCCTGTACCTGGTGGTGAGACACTCAAGGATGTGTATGAGCGCTCGATTCCGTATTTTGAGTCAGAGATCTTGCCACGGCTCCAGGCGGGTGAGACCGTATTGATTGTGGCGCATGGCAACACAATTCGTGCGCTTATGAAGTACCTTGACCGAATCCCAGAGGAAGATATGGGTACAGTGGAGATGCCCTTTGGCCAGTTGCTTGTTTATACATTTGAGCCCGGCACAACATATCCCACTGCATGCGATGTACTTAAAGCAGATATTGTACCACCCAAAGCGTAATAGTATCAGCAGTCTATGTTTCCGTGGTGCGCCAGCTATATGCTGGTTGGTGATTGTTTACTATAGTTTCTTAGATAAATATCGCAGGGCGACCTTGTGCTTGTGGGGTGAGTATATTGGTCTTGATAGCAAGACAGTAGACAAGCCGCCATATTGTGTGGTATGATGGCAAAGTCTTGTATCGCGGGGTGTGGCGCAGCTTGGTAGCGCGCACCGTTCGGGACGGTGAGGTCGCTGGTTCAAATCCAGTCACCCCGACCATGTCTTGCCTCGGCAAGGAGTGGTCGCCCGTGTGATATAAAGCGTATCGGGGTGTGGCGCAGTTGATAGCGCGCGCGGTTTGGGACCGCGAGGTCGCTGGTTTGAGTCCAGTCACCCCGACCATATTTTTGTGAGTAATTTTGATCTGGCTCGTGTAGCCAGATTATTTTTGATAGGTACACAATACTTAGTGCGAACAAGAGCACCGTGAAGAGAAGACTGAGATGAGCTTTGCAGCTAGAATCCTTAAATATGGTTACCCTGCCACAGAATACAGAACGCGGCACCCCGATACAGTTACCCCAGCTGAGATAGCAGCAATGGATCTGTATGAATTTTCAGATTTTGCAACTGCACAAAGTGTGATTGATGATTTTCGCGCTATTCCTCCCGCTCATCGAAGGACCGATTAATCTAAGTCCCTTGTCATCTGCTTTGCTAAGGATGAACTTTATAACTATAACAACAAATGGGTTGCCAGCAACCATTGCCGGTTAATTAAAAAACAGTGGTAAAATTGCACACCATAGCATCAGTTTGTGCTGTCGTGTATAATGACTAGTAATTATGGTAGCGCAGTCTTCTCAGCCAGCAAAGTCGAAGGAGCAGCCCAAGCAGCCACAGCCGCGGCGGTTTGCGCTTTTGGTGACGCATTGCTGCGCGTCGATGGGGTATCTCTTTTGCTTGCTGCTATGGGTGTGGTGTGCCATGCAATTGCTTTACCCATATATCACGCGAGATAAGGCGCTTTGGGTTATACCGGAGCCGCACGACCAGCCAGAGATCACGCTTCCACAGGGTATGCCCTCAGGAGCGGACTTGCCGCAGCCAATAGCGATTGCACTCGTTGCGATCATTACCATTGTTATGATTGGGTGCGGTCTCTATATGCTAGTCATGTTACCGCGCAATATAGCTAAAACAGGCGAGCGCGTAGTAAAAAAGACAACGAAAGCAGTTGCACCCCTAGCGACAAAAAACCACCAGCCAGTAAGCAAGAAGCAGCGCATCATCCTCAACGCGCGCATTGCGGCAGGCATTAAGGCGCTGGCTTGTGTGGTGCCGGTGATTGTTCTAATGATCTGGCCGGGTGCGGCACCATTGTCACAGCATATAGTGCGGATCGTTGCAGTGTTTTGTGCAGGCATGGCATCCTTGAGCTTTTTGCTCCAGTATGCGCTGGCACGGATGCTTGGTGTGCCTGATACACTTCTTAAGTAATTATTATCTTCTCCTGATATAACAATACCTCTGCTCTTGGCAGAGGTATTGTGCATTTGAGTGCTATCCTTGCGGCGGGAAGGGGTCCTTCTTGGGTGGGACGGTATCGGCATCGCGATACTGGGCCGTACCGTCGGCACGCTGGATTCTGAGCTCGCCACCACCGTGCTGGCGCATGTAGCGCCTGGTTTGGTCGATGACTTCCTCCTGGGTGGCGCCCACAAAGTGGACGCGGCCAGTGCCGTCGGCGACTGCTTGGTAGCCCTTAAGTTTGTTACCGCTAATCGTAAAATTTTGTGCCATGGAGTACTCCTCGTGCGGCTTTAACGATATTGGTATGCAAGGTGCCAACCCTGCCTCCTTCTAGCCTAATACAAGATTGCTGATGAGGCAAATTGGTGCTACGAGAGAATAACAAATTGAAGTTATTTAAAGTGGGAAAATAATAGCTTGATATATCATGATTAGGATTAATGGTGATATATAACACCTCTATGTAGCAGAAGTGTAGCATATAACACTAGTGGCTCATACCTATGGGTAAAATCGCTATGACATATATGCGGCGCAGCTAAAGTGTGCTATAAATATAAGCATAAGAGTATTTCGGAGGGGAAATAATGAAACGATGGGGATTGAGCGTCGTGCTGCTATGCGGTGCACTCTATGGGCTGGCGATAGCTCCGCCAGTGCGGGCGAATACGTCGCTGTGTGGTACAAATGATCAGCTGTTCAGAGCGGTGCGTCGGCCACTAGCGGCTGACTCAGCACCAGCAGCGCGTGCGATGGCATGGCTCAAACAGATGATGGAGCCAAAGCATAGCCCAGGTGATGGTAGTACCATTACTCCAGCACAAGCCTATGGCTTTGACTACCAAGCAAAGGTGAGCGGGCGCTTTACGCTTGCGCACCCACGACAAACCGAAAGTGCGGCACCGCTCACGGTTCCTCATGCTGCGCATGCCGCCGAAGGTTACCGCGGCACAGTGAAGGGGACGGCACCAACTGGGGCGAACCCACGTGAAGTGCGGGCTTATCTCTACAGCGATGCTGAATATGAGCAGCCAGCTGCTATACCCGCAGCAGTGCAGCCTGATGGTACATGGACGCTTGACCTCTCACTCGTTAATCCGGCATTTGCGGGGTCGTGGCACTTCCGGTTATACGACAAAGTGACGGGGCAGCAGATTGGCGAGAGCTGGCCGCGACCTGTGACGTATAAGAATCTTGAGGTGCAGCTCTACGCGGTATCTGATAAAGAATACCTCCAAGCTACGCAGCCAGCCCAGGCAGATAATACCTTTAGTTTCGATGCAGTAGGTAAGGGGCATAAATTAATTCGCCTCTATGATACAGCAACCAAAACCATCATTGCCGAGTATTTCAAGCCAGAGCTGGTGGGACTTATTCGCTCGTATGAGTATGCACCAGGTCAAGATGGCTATGGTACACCGCGTGAGTCGTATAGCTATGTGTATGATCAGTCGCTGGCGCTACTCGTGGCGATTGGCGTGGACGATCGAGCAATGGCGGATAAGCTGGTGCATGGCCTAAGCGCAATCCAAGTCAAGACGGGTGAGCAGAAGGGGGCCTTCCCGGCGAGTGCGCACCAGCTTGATTATATAGGGATCCAGCAGCCGATTTATTATACTGGCGGTATCGCCTTTGTGCAGTATGCGCTCATCCGCTATATGGAAAAATACGGCGACCAGCAAGGGGTGCGCCAAATGATTCTCGATACCTTCCGCTGGCTCGAGACGATGAAGACGACGACTGGCAATGCTGCCGGGTTATTCCGTGGCGGGGTGAAGATTGATAATGGCGTCAAGAAGGATATTGCATGGCATGCCACCGAGCACAACACTGACATGTGGCATGTGTACGAGCGAGCAGCTCGTGTGCTAGGCGATAAGCAGTACACCCAGAAGGCAGACGAACTGGCCAAAGTAACAGTAGCAAAACTATGGAATACATCTGAAGGGCGGTTTAACCAAGGGTATAACGACAGCAGTAAAGCGCTTGATACAACAAGCTGGGGCTCGATCTTCCTCAATGCGATTGGCGAATATGACAAAGCTAAGCAAGCGCTTGCTTATACTGCCAGCTACAAAACAACCGATGGTGCGGCAAAAGGCTACACGCCGTATTTGACAGGTAATTACGTGCCAACCGTATGGTTTGAAGGGACGTATGGCGTAGCGCAGGCGCATACTATCGCTGGGGACACGGCCACGGCGCGGGCAATCTTAACAGATACTTACCCGGCACAGCGGCCCAATGGTGCATGGCAGTACGCATCTAAGGCCGATCTGCCAAATGAACTAACTAATGCAAACTCAGTGGCATCGACGGCGTGGTATGTGTTGGCGGCCAGCTACCCAGAAGCAATTTGGTCGGAGTGCCGCGCGGCACTGGCCACAAATCCGTTCGATCCAAGTACACCCAATCAGCCTACCCAACCAGCCAAGCCAAGCCAATTCCACGGCCTCTTAGCCGACACCGGCATATCGCTCTGGCAATTTGTTCTTGTGACAGCGGTGTTGCTTGCTAGTGGGATGCTACTAGCGCGCTATGTGCGACGCGCATAACAGTCACTACTTTAACCCCCGAAAAGTGCTTGATTTGACGTTATCATACATCTTGTTGTCTTGAAGGAATTTCTTCATCGCTTTTACATCATCAGGCTGTCCAGCTAAGAGATACTGAGCTTTCTTGCCGTACGTATCTATCGACTTTTTAAAGCGTTCTTGACTCAGGGAAAGACTGGCATTGGTTTCATAGGTGACATTGGCTGTTTTATTTGCTAATTCCGAGAGCTCTTTGTCAAACACCGTTACTCCCTTGTCTAAATGGTAGAGAACGATAGGGCGCTTGCCAGCCCACTGCCTGACGATTGGTCGCATTGCCGAGATACCGACATCAGATGCAAAACAAACCAGTGGCTCGCCGCTGTTTGTAACTGACAAAGAAGAGTCTAGCCAACTCATCTCAACCTTGCTACCTGCCGGTAGACTCGTCAAAGCTTTTTTATAAGGGCTGCCACTATTGTGGGTTAGGATAACAATTTCATTGTCCTCAGGACTAGAGGCGATACTCAGCCAACGACTTGTCTGTTCGCCCTTATGATCATTCTTTTCACCACCAGATGCCGTACTCGGTAGCGTGATCTTGGCATAAGAGCCTGCCTTCCATTTTATATTATCAGGCTTTGCGAGGCGAATGATATAGAGATCGCCGCGAGGGTTTTCGATGGATGTGACCGATAACGTTTGGCTCCGCCCCAAGTAGGCGATGATGCCCCAAGTAATAATGCCTATAACCACAAGAATAGCTATAACGATGATAACCATTTTGTTACTCCTTTTCATTATGTAAAACACCTCTCGCAAAGGTAGTGGCAAGTACTTCTAGCGTCCTACCGATACCCGGAAAATCGCTTTCCGTGATATGTATATCCATGTAGTAAAACAAATTATACACTTGTAAAATATCCTGAATTTTTTCTTCTGAATGTCCTTCTGCCACCATACGATTAGTAAAGGTTTCGACTAAAAACCGATGAAAGGTATTGGTGGATTTGCCCTTGCCTGAAGAATAATAGCTGCGCAGCGTACGAGAAATGGCTGGATTATGCCATTCCGCCAGGATTTTATTGGACGAAACCAGGCTACGTGACTGCTCAAAAATCTGCCTCACAAGTTTGACCAAATCTTGCTGCCAATCGATGTCATCCATCATCGCCTGGCGAACGCGGCTATTCTCCTCAACGTACACATCCAGAAAGATAGCCTCCTTGCCGCTGTAGTAGTTATAAAAAGAACCAACTGCTACGCCAGCTTGTTTAGCGATTTCTGAGATCCCGGCCTCTTTATAGCCCTTTTTTGAGAAGACATTATAGGCGGCGGTTTTTAATGCTTGCTTCTTGTCCAATGCTCGTAACCTCCTTCGTTGTAATGATCTGAATGAATAAATTTCTATATTCATTCATAGTATATTAAAACAATAAGAAGGCTGTCAATAGAGAGATCTGCTTGATTATTCTTTTCGATTGTCAACCCGATTGACGAGGCTATCTAATGAAGTGCCATGTGGCCGGGATTGAGTTTGATTCAGTAAAGATCGACACCTGAACTAACGAGAGTGTGTCATTGGCTCTGTCTTTTATCCACCAGCTTCGTTAGCTTCACACCACCGTACATCCAGTGGTCGGCGCCGCGGTATGCACCGGAGTTGTTGACTTCGCTGCGCTGGGTGTAGATCAGGCGGGTCAGGGCAGACAGGCGCCAGGTTTTGCCGCCGTAGGATACCTCGCGTGGGCCAGCGACAACGGCGGTGATGGCTGGGTCTTTGATGAAGTGGATGCTCGCGCCCTTGTCGATACCCTTTTTGTAAAAGCTAAAGCGCTGGTCTTGCTGGTGCGCGGTGGTAACGGCTTCGAACGAGTCGGCCTTGCTGGTGGATTGAGCTGGCTTGGGGTAAATCTGCGTACCATCAAGGGCGAGCAGCAGCCGCTGGATAAGATATTCATCGAGCGCAAAGAACTCGCTCCGGCCAATGCGGTGTTTGCTAAAGACTTCGTGCAGGAGCTGCTCCTTCTTGTGGTAATTATCTACCTCAATGGCGACCAGACGCTGCAGCCCAGTGATGTTAGAATAGCCGTTGGACTCAAGATACTGCATGCGCGCCTCAAAGCGGTCGGTGCTGGTCTTACCAATCTTGACCAAGCCATCAATGGCACTGGTCATAACATAAATCACTCCGCGCGGCTCGGACATGATTTTATTATAGCAGACTAGTCGCCGTATAACCACTCGCTCACGCCACCGTGGTGCGAGCAAGCACCGCGGCCAGTCGCGCTCGACTCCCAACCGTCTCGGCAGATAGCACCTGTGCGGTATGAGGCATGATGTTTGGGCTCTGAAACTGACTGTGGTGCTGACTTGGGTGTACGGACAACAATACGAGTGACTGGTTGTGTGATGACTGTCGTTTTATTCTCATAGCCAGGTTTGCTTGGTTTGCAGATTTGCTTGGTGCCAGGTTTGCCTTGCTGTTTGATAGTATCGGTGTGCCCATAGGCACCCGATTCACCTTCGTAGTGCGTCTCGAATGGGATTTCTTCAGTTGAGCAGTCTGTGTAGGTGACAGACCGTTCGGTGGGCGGGGCACTAACGGAGTGATGTTGCACAGAAGTAGCGCCTGCCGATGCAAGCGCACCGGCAACAAAGCAAATACTGGCAATAATACCAACAGCCTTTTTAGTGATGTTTGTGGTAGATTTCATAATATAGTCCTTTTATGATGAGATTGACTTTATTAGTATAATACGCTTATGTTTATTTTCAATAGACAAATAACAAATAAAGCACCTAGAAGATATAATAGAAAAAAAGGTATAACAGAAGTAGTATGAAAATATCCGCCCACCTCAAACCCAACTCCCGCCACCGCGAAGAAGTCGTCCCGAACGATGATGGCTCGCTGACGATTTACACCAAGGCGCCGGCGATTGAGGGACGGGCGAATGCGGCGGCTATTAAGCTGCTAGCTAAGCATTTTGGTGTGAGCAAAAGCCAGATTCGACTGCTGCACGGGGCGACATCGAAGCACAAGGTGTTTAATATCGATAGCGCAGTTCAATAAAATACATGTCTGATTGGGCGCAGAGTACCCAACAAAAAATGACAATGCAGCTTTTTGCAGAATATACTAAGGTTTAGTGTATATCAGAAAAGTGAGGCGCGATAAAACGCTGAACCTCAAATTGCAGAGTATATTTCTTCCTTCTGTACGCGTTTGCCTTGTCTTACCTCACTGGATAAAGCGATGACACCACCATAATTAATCCGGTAGGTTTTCATTACGGTGCATTAATCTGCTTTTGCAATGCCGACGTGTATAAGCGTAGGAAAGAAGAGCAAAACACTCAAAGAATCCTAATGCTCAGGTGTATATTCCTACGGATAATTGACACCTGGCGTAGTCTTGCCCAGTAGCGTCTGCACGGTGACGAAGCGATAGCCTTGCTGCTTGAGTGTGCTGAGGATACAGGGCACAGCATTCACAGAGGTGGGGTGAATGTCATGCATGAGGATGATAGCGCCTGGCCGCGCACCAGCAACGGCACGGTTGCAGACGATGGTGCTATTGCGATCGGCCCAGTCGCGTGTATCGACCGACCACAAGATGGAGGCCATACCACGCTGGCGTAGTTGCTCGAGGACAACGCTATTTACCGCGCCATATGGTGGGCGCATGATAGTCGGTGCAACGCCTGTTGCTTGGGTAATGGCACTGTTGGTTCGGTCGATCTCGCTGCCGATTGCTTCTGCACTATACTGTGGCAGAACCGGATGGCTCCACGAGTGATTCCCCAGCTGGTGACCACTGGTATGGATGCGGCGCGCGACGTCAGCACGAGCTGCAACTTTGCTGCCAATCATGAAGAATGTGCCTTTTGCGCCGTATTGGTCTAGGGTATCAAGCAGCTCGTTGGTATATGGCCCAGGCCCATCGTCGAAGGTGAGGGCGATGCAGGCTTGGGCGCAAGATCCAGAAGGTGCTGGTGCGGCTGGTGCAGGGGTAGCAATTGGCTTGGGCTGCGGCTTGGGCAGGGCAGGAATGGTGGCAATTTGCCGCGCCTGGGTGGTTTGCAGTGCGGCGAGGATACTCGTGAAGGGGAGAGAGATCGTCATTGTGCCATACGATGACGGCACGAGTGCAGATTGGCTAAAGGGCCAGGCAAGTGTATTGTCATTGGTGATAATGAAGTTGGTGAGTGCGTCCTCTGTGACCATTTCGCCAAGATCGACGGCTGGCTGCTGGCGCTCGGCAATTGTTGCCGCAACGGAGCGCTGCGCAGCATCAATGACAGTGCGGAGGTGTACAGTATTACCGCCAACGAGATCGCGCAGGGTGATAGCTGTGCCGGTCTGCTTGTTGAATGTCCAAAATCGGGTAAAGCTGGCGGGGTGAGCACCGTGAGTGTCTTGGTTAGCTTGGATAATAACGGATAGGGCAGCATTGGTATTGTGGGTAATTTGGTAGCTAATTGCCTCAGTCATTGGCCGGTGGAAGGTGCGGCCAGCTGCGACACTTTGGCGAAACTCGTGGTCGAGCTGGTCGATGGCGCTGGCGATGGTGGTATCGATTGCGTGATTGCCCGTCAGTGGATATTCGAGCGAGACCTTTTCTTTGTTAGAAGTGCGGCTTACCAGCTTCGAGCGGATACCTTGGTAGTGCGAATCGACGAAGGAGTATTTTTCATCTGTTTTGTCGGTTGTGCGTGCGGCTGGTGGGGAAGGCTGCGGTGCAGCAGGCCGCACCACGTGAACGATAATAAGGGTAACAACGAGGCCACATAATGCACAGGCAAGTAGCGCAAGCAAGATAACCATGCGCCGCCGCGCTTGCGTGCAGCGCTGTTGGTGTCGCTGCAAACGCGATGCTGGTGAGGGAGATTGACGCTCCATACCGCTAGTATAGCAAAATAATGAGCATAAGCGCCATAGATATGATGATTATGCTCATACCTATTGCACCAGCGCAGCCTATGGTATAATTTAGGCAGAATATGGGACCACAACAGCCGCGATTCAATAGTTTTCCTGAGCAGCCTCGGGCAAACAACCAGAATATCTACCGTTCGCCAGCGCCTCAGGCGCATGAGCGGCTTCCTGCGCTCATGCCCGAGCGTCGGAGCGAGCAACAGCCCGCTGACACGCATGAAATGATGCCGATGGTCTCGCAGAGCCTCACGCTGCCAGCTCTGCCTACCACGGTTATTGCTGCGCCACAGCCCGACCCAGACACAACCGTCACGGCTGCTCCTGCAACTGCTGCAGACGAAGATCTGATCGAGAAAGATTGGGTTATCAAGCTCAAGCAGATCATTAAGGACACTCAAGACGACCCCTATCAGCGCGAGCAGCAGGTCAGTGCTCTGCAGCGCGACTATATCTACAAACGCTATGGGCGCAAAATTGGCGCAACGGAGAACTAGATGAATACCGTCACCACATTCATTATTGTTTTTGGCTCGGCTGGCCTTATTCTGATCATCTTGTTTGTTGCTTTCATTGTCTATCGCAATAGCATGCGCGAGGCCAAGAACTACGAGCGTGGCCTCAAGATGGTGCCGATTCTTATCCATCTGCCGCCCGCTAGTGACGATATCGACGGTGGTGGGCGCGACAAGCGTGACCTCACAGAAGAAGTGCTGTCGCAGGCCCAAGTGATGTACAACATCATTGCGAGTACCAGCACTAAGGGTTTTATGAGCCGGATTTATGGGCAGCGCCATGTGTCATTTGAAATTGTGGCGCGTGAGGGTCTGGTGTATTACTATGCAGTGGTGCCAACAGTGCTGACGGACACAGTGCGCCAGGCAATTGCTGCAGCTTACCCATCGGCACGGCTCGAGGAGGTGTCGGAGCACTCGGTATTTAGTAAGGTAGGCAAGGCGAGTGGGACGATTGGTGGTGAGTTTACTCTGCGCAAAGAATTTATTTATCCGATTTCTACCTATATGGAGTCTAAGCGCGATGCGTCGCGGGCGCTGCTCAATGCAGTATCTTCGGCTGGGCGCGAGGATGGGGTGGGAATCCAATTTTTGATCCGCCCAGCGTATGAGAAATGGACGAAGCGCTCTATCTCGGCTGCCGAGCAGATCGTCAAGAACAAGGGTGAGAAAAAGAGTAGTGGCGGCAGTAGCCTCTCGGCGCGTGATGTTATGCAGGCACTATGGAAGCCGCCCGAGGCAAGTGACAAGAAGGAATTCCAAGCTGAGAAGCCGCTCAGTGCAGTGGAGCAGGCTAAGGTTGATGCTATCCAAGAGAAGATTCGCTACCCCGGCTATGAGGTAATGATCCGCGTGGTGGTGTCGTCCAATACGGCGGCGCGCTCACAGGTGCTGCTCAAGAATATTGTGGCGGCGTTTGCACTGTTTGATTCGCCGAGCTTTAATGGCTTTAAGTTTAACCTTACTAAGAATGTTGATGAGCTTGCGACAGCCTTTATCTTCCGATTCTTCCCGCAGGCAAATAGCCGCGATATTCTCAACTCAGTCGAGCTTGCAACTCTCTTCCATTTGCCAGACCAAAATAGCATTCCTACCTCGCAAGTCAAGCGTCAGATGAGCAAGCAAGTCGACGGTCCAACAGAAGTGATGGAGACGGGGCTGTTGCTCGGCTACAATGAGTTCCGCGGCGTGCGTAAGCCGATTCGCCTGGCCGATAAAGACCGTCGGCGTCACATCCATATCATTGGTCAGACGGGTGTAGGTAAGTCGGTCTTGCAAGAGAACTTGGCCTACCAGGATATGCTGGCGGGGCGGGGTTTTGCCTTGGTTGATCCACACGGTGACTTGGCTGAGGCGCTGCTTGCCAAGGTACCGCGTGATCGGGTAGAGGATATTGTCTACTTCGACCCAGGTGATATGAGCAACCCGATTGGTCTTAATATGTTTGAGTTTGATCACCCCGACCAAAAGGACTTCTTGGTGCAGGAGGCGATTAACATGCTGTATGGCTTGTACGACCCAGGTCACACTGGTATCGTTGGGCCACGCCTCGAGCACATCTTCCGTAACTGTGCGTTGCTGCTGATGGCTGATCCTGCGGGTGGAACGTTTGTTGATGTGCCAAAGCTGCTGGTGGATGAGCAATTCCGCAATGCCAAGCTCAAATACGTGACGGACCGGCAGGTGCTGGACTTTTGGACCAAAGAGTTCCCAGCCTCGCAGCGCTCCAATGAAGCTGGTGATTTGATCAGCTGGGTGATCTCCAAGTTTGGTCCATTTATTAGCAACGATGCGATGCGTAACATCATTGGTCAGACTAAGAGTGGCTTTAATTTCCCTGAGATTATGAATAACAACAAGATTTTGCTTGTTAACCTCTCTAAAGGTAAGATGGGTGATCTTAACTCGAAGTTGCTTGGTATTATCTTTGTCATGAAGTTCCAGGCGGCGGCGATGGCTCGGGCTAATATCCCCGAGCACGAGCGCAAGGACTTTACACTCTACGTTGACGAGTTCCAGAACTTTGCCACCGATAGCTTCGAGACGATCCTCAGTGAGGCGCGTAAGTATCGCTTGAGTTTGGTCTTGGCTAACCAGTTTATGACGCAGCTTAAGGAAGAACTGCGTGAGGCTATCCTTGGTAACGTTGGTACAACCATTACCGGCCGAATTGGTACGACTGATGCAGAGATCATGGTCAAGCGCTACACGCCTGTCTTTACTGCTGAGGACTTGACCAAACTGCCAAACTTCGAGTCCGTCTGTGTGGCGCAGATTAATGGCACACCATCGGCACCATTTAGCATGGCGTGGATTCCGCCAATGGGCGAGCCAAACCAGCAATTGAGCGGTGCTCTCAAGAAACTCTCGGCCGCGAAGTACGGCCGGCCACGCGACCAAGTTGAGCGCGATATAGCTGCCCGCATTAGTGTGCAGCAGCCCAGCCAGCCAGCAGCCGGAGCAGGGCGCCCAGGGGGTGCAGCTGGAGCTGGCGGTGGGTCGTCCTTCCTCGATGAATGGCTAGCTAAGCGCAAGCAGATGAATGCAAAGAAACCGCAATCGGCTGCAGCACCATCAAGTGCACAAACATCTCGGCCCGGTAGCCCGGCTGCTCAACCAGCTCGGCCACAAACCGCGCCAGCTTCTTCAGCTCAACCATTGCGTGCTCAACCAGCCGTGCCATCGGCTTCTTCGCTCTCCCAAGCACCACGGCCACAGCCAGCTAGCGCTCCCCGCACTATGCCAAATCCAAGCGCGTCATCTCCATCGTCGGCTGCTCAGCCTGCTCCTCCACCGTCACCAGCGGTGCAGGATGCGCTGGATAGAGCACGCTACGCTGCGCGGCCCAATATCCTTGGTGGCCAGCAGACCGAGGCGCGTGCTCAGTCTACTCCACCAGTCGCACCATCACCCGCTCCCGAGCCAGCTATGCCATCGCCAGAAGAGCTAGAGCGTGAAGCTCTGCGTCGCCAAGGTACTCTCAACACCCATGGTGACCTGAGTGGTGAGCCACAGGAAGTGTCGATTAAGTTACATTGATAAACACTTAATACAGGTGATAGAGAACACAAGCGGCAAGTACGATATTTTTCGACGTTCGTTACCATGTGTATTATACTAGGTCTATGAAAACTCACTATACTTTACTGGAACTAAGCCAAGGTTGGCGGTATGTCGGCGATGATTGGGAACTGGATTCTGACAACACAACATGCCGAAACAAGCTCACATCTGCGACGGCAACGTTTGGTGCCGACGACACATGCCCCTGGTGTATTGAACTCGGAGTAGAACGGACACTTCCGCGTGAGGCGGGCGTGCCCACTCCTTACCCTATAGAAGGCGGTCGTTACGTCCTTACCGTTTGTTCACCCTCGTTCGTTAATGATCCGCGTGGCACGTGGTACTTTGAAGATGACGATGAGGAAGGTGATGACGAAGTAAAACCTCTGATTATGAATACGCTTGACTACGACGCCATCTCTGAGTTTGTCGAAACAAAATTAAAGGAGTATACGTTCACATCCACACCTGACGATCTGTATGGAGACGATGTCGAATTTCGTAATGTCACGAAGCATTGGCTTTATGATGCCGACTGGGACGATTATCATTAATAGGTTTTTGCCAAAGATGCTACTTAGACGCTTGAGTCATTTGTTAGCGACTCCAATAGTGGTATCGTTCGCTCATGACATACGTAACAACCGTCGCTCAAGTACTACTATCTAGTCCGAGCGACTCCTTTAGAACATTGACATTTGATCAATAGAGCACTATTCATATGCGAAGCACAAGTCCTAAGCGGTTGAATCATGTTGCTGAGCGAGCAGTGATTTACAGAGGTAAGCTACACATTGCGCCGACCGAGCATCATTATGCGCACAAAGTCGAAGGCGAGGCCACAGAGCCAGCCGAGGGCGAAGGCAGCGATGGATTCGGCACCGGAGAGTGGGTAGCCATTGAAGCGGGCGATGACGTAGATGGCTAGAGTGAGCACGAAGGCGGCAACGGCGCCAGATAGGAGGGCGTTGGGCCGAGCAACGGTGTTGCCGGTGACTTCGCTTGCTTTCTCGATGGCTGGATTGTGGATGACTTTGCTAAAGGCGCGGCTTGAGGGCGAGAGCTGGGACTGGACGGCTGCCATGGTTTTATCGAAGCGTTCTTGCTGGGCAGCCGGGCTGGTTTGGCGTTGGCGCTCGGCGCGCTGTTGTTCGCGGGTTTCGTGCTGGCGGCGCTCAGCTTCGGCAGTGGCTCGTTTTTGCTCAGCAGCTTGCTCGTAGACTTGCTCGGCTTCGTGGCGAGCGGCCCTAAGGGTTTCGTGTCGCTGACGCGTTTCGCCCTGGAGGCTGGGGTGTTCAAGCTGGCGGTGTTCGCCAGATTGGTGCAGGGCAGTCAGCTGCTCGGCGCGTGATTGCTCGATGGTTTGCTCGGTGCGGCGCTCAGATTGGCGCTTGGTGGTAAATCGTTCTGCCATTGGTTTCTCCTTGGTTAGATTGTTCCAGCGTTAAAGTTGCGGCGCACGAGGCGGATCTCGGTGCTGAGTTGGCGTGAGCGAGCGTAGAAGAAGACTACTACCGCAAGGACGATACCAGCAAAGATGATATTTTCGCTGCTACCAGTGTGGGGTAGCTCGGTTACGACTTGCTCGACGACGCGCTTCTCGGCAGGGCAATCTACCTTGGTGCTGAGTGTGTTACCAAAGGTGTTGTCGATGCGACAATCGTAGGAGGTTGCGTTGCTGGTACCAGTGCCCATCGAAGGAATCTGGTCTTTGAGTTGGACGGTAAACTGCCGCTCTTGGCTCTCACCTGGTTTGATCTCTACGGCTGGCCAGCTGAGGATGGTTGCATCGGTGCTGGCGCTTTGATTGGTGTCTTTGCCAAGAGTACCACCACCAGCGTCGACAACTGTAGCATATTGAAGGACGTCGCTGAGATTATCGCTAAAGGTGAATTTCTCGGCGTTGAGACCTTTGTTGGTGACGCTAAGCTTGTAGGTAATACGGTCGTGGGCTTTGGCGGTGACGGTGGTTGTCTCAGCACTGTTTTGGGTGAGATTGTGGCCACTCTTGGTCTGGACGAATTTGGCAGTACAGGTCTTGTCCTCTAGCCAGAGGGTGTTGTTGCCTGGGCAAGGCTGGCAGCGAGCATCATCTTTGAGTAGGGTAGGATTGACCGGGCAGCGGGCGGGTGCAGCGATGACGAAGGTCTTGGCACAGGCTTCACTGGTACGATCGCCTAGAGAGGTCTTGACAGTGAGGACGACGCGGTACGAGCCAGGCGTTTTCTCGCTGTAGCTGACGGTGGGTGTGCTGCTCTCGAGTGTTTTGGCGAGTTTGCCATCGCGGTAGACTTGGAAGACATAGCCGGTGATAGTAGCGCCATGCTGGGCAGACGCCGCAGCGGTGAATTGGTAGGTGGTGTCGTTTTTGTTGATAGCGAGGCCGCTACAGCTTGCTACTGGCGTTGGCTTGATGACGGATGGCGGCGTGCTACAGTTTGGATAGGTACCGACCTGGCCGGGTGGGCAGACAGGTGCTGGTGGCACTGTCTGGGTAATGAGGTTACCACAGTTGAGCATAATGGCGAACCAACCAAACTTTGCTGAGTGGCCAACGAATGCCCGGTAGGTGAAGTTCCCCCACAAGCGGTGTGGTCGGTAGTAGAAGTTGCGCATTCCACCTTGCGCTGCCTTAACAGAATACATGCCTTCGCCCTGAGCGGCACTAAAGTGCGGTGTCATCCCCCACGAGTAGGTGCTCTCGGTGCTGCGCCGGGTCTCGAGGCGGGTTGTCGCCTGCTGCAGCTCGGCACGAGTAATGCCGATGGTGCTGTAGAGGTCGCGGATGTTGTTAGTGTTGGCGTCGTAATGAGCCATGAGCTGCGAGCCATTGCTAATTCCACCGTAGATCATATCACTTGGGTCGGCGGCGTTAGCCGATTCTGGTGGCGCAAGTAGTGTAAAGGACTGCACCACAAGTGCCAGCGCGGTAAAGATTAGCCCCAAGCGACGCGTCGCTTCCTCCTTGCGCAAGCGCTTCGCATAGAAGCCCAGCTGGCCGACGATCGCCGGGCTGAGCGATAAGTTTGATACGAGTTTCCGAAACATGATGTACCCCCATAGACCATCAATGTTAACTAAATGTTCTATGTATATTCTAGCAATGTGTTGCACGAAATGCAATTGTTTATTGGTTGTGCTTGCTGATATATGATGCAGAACCTGTGGTGTGGCTCGTCTCATTTGACAATAAGCTCCAACCTAGAGAATAATATAGAATATGGCTCGCTCTGCTCGCTCACACCATCCCGAGGACTTCGCGCTCGATATCGCGCATGATGAGCTAGATCTCTTTCGCTGGTTTCTGTTGGTGTATTTGCTGGGTAAGCCGATTCAGTCACCGGTGGCAGTGCAGACCTGGCGTCTCTTGGTGGAGCACCAGCTCGACACGCCGTGGGCACTGCTCGCGGTGGAGCGCAAACGCCTCGTGCGGCTGCTGGATGAAGGCAAATACACGCGCTATGATGAGAAAACAGCAACGGCCCTGCGGCTCTGCGCGCAGCAGCTAATTGACCAGTATGATGGTTCGCTGATGCTGCTGATAGAAAGCAGCCCAAGCGAAGCCGAGTGCGCCAAACGCCTGCAAAAATTCTACGGCGTCGGGCCAAAGACGGCGGAGATTTTCTTACGTGGCGTAGAGGAGCTATTTGCTCGGCGTGTGGAGTGAAGAGATAGCAAAAAATACCATAGGTAAGGAGGAGTAATGCCTTATAAATTTCGAAAAATAGCACATGCAGTAGCACGATGGAGTCAGCAGCACTGGCGGGGTTTGACAGTAATTATAGTGATTGTAATGGGACTGTGGCTCAATAATACGAGTCTCTTTATGCCAAGGCAGCACCCACGGATACTCGCTCACCGAGGTTTGGCACAGACCTTTGACTACAGCAAGGTTGGCAATGACACCAACACTGCAGCCATTATGGATAAACCCGAGCACCCCTATCTTGAGAATACAATCCCGTCAATGCGCGCTGCCTTTGATCATGGTGCGGATGTGGTAGAACTTGACCTCAAGCTCACGAAGGATCAGCAATTAGCGGTCTTCCATGATTCAACACTGGAATACCGCACAGAGGCCAAGGGCGAGATTGGCAATTACACTATGGCTGAGCTCAAGCAGCTCGACATTGGTTATGGCTACACGGCAGATGGTGGCAAAACCTTTCCATTCCGCGGCAAAGGGGTGGGCTTGATGCCGACGCTGGATGAGGTGCTGGCAGCCTTTCCGCGCAAAGATCTTCTTTTGCATGTTAAGGACGGCAACCGTCAGACATACGAAGTACTGTGGGGCAAGCTCCGAGCAATGGACCCAGAACGCTTCAAGCAGATGACGGTCTACGGTAACGATAATGGCATTGCCTGGCTGCGCCAACAAAGCGCGACGCTGCGCTTGTGTTCCAAGGCGATGATGAAGGCCGGGTTGCTGCGGTACTTTGCGGTTGGCTGGACAGGTTATGTGCCGCACGAGCTGCACAATATGGAGCTGCATGTGCCGCGGCGCTATGCATCACTGCTATGGGGCTGGCCAGGTAAGTTTGTTGACCGTATGGCAGCAGTAAACACGCGAGTAATGTTGGTCGAAGGCGATGGACAGTGGTCAGCTGGGTTTGATACCGCGGAGAGTGTGGCGCAGATACCGCCACAGTTTGGTGGGTATGTCTGGACGAACCGGATTGACCGGGTGCAGCCAGTGCTGGAACGGCGGCGCTGAGTGTTGTATGCTTGAGCACAAAGCGTGTTGAAAGCGGGCGGTATGCTCATTCTGCTACTCATTAGTATGGAGAGAAGAGCGAATCACTATTGTAATACATTTACATTAGCTTTCATCTGTGCGATAATCTTAGTGAAGGAGAAGTAAAATGCACACACAATTTGATGCACTGATTATTGGCTTTGGTAAGGCGGGCAAGACACTAGCGGTAGCACTCGCTGGGGCTGGCCAGCGGGTAGCGCTGGTGGAGCAATCGCCGCAGATGTATGGCGGGACATGCATTAATATTGCGTGTATTCCTACTAAAACGCTCGTGAGTGCGGCAGCAGCTGGCCGGTCAATCGACGAAGCGTTTGCTCGCAAAACAGCGGTCGTGACGAAGCTTAATAGCAAGAACTACCACATGCTCGCGGATAACCCAGGTGTTATGGTTATTGATGGCGTTGCGTCGTTTGTTGACGCGCACACGGTGAGTGTCCAGGCGGGTGAGCAGCACATTGAGCTGCAGGCAGATCGATTGTTTATTAATACCGGTGCAGTGCCGGTGATGCCAGCGATTGCCGGCCTTGAGCAATCGGCCCATGTCTATACCAGTACGGAGGTACTCAACCAGCAGCTCAAGCCGCAGCGGCTGGCGGTGATTGGCGCTGGGCCGATTGGCCTAGAGTTTGCCTCAACCTATGCAGCTCTTGGCACAGAGGTCACGCTCTACCATCGCCGGGCGCAGCTGCTTCCGCACGAAGAGCCATCTGTCGCGCAGGCAGTTGCTCAGGCTCTGGAGGAGCAGGGTATAACACGTGTGCTTGCATCAGACATACAGCAGGTACGTGATACAGACCGCGGTGTTGCTGTGATACGTGGCGGTGATGAGCAAGTATATGATGCCGTGCTCGTGGCGGCTGGCCGCCAGCCCAATACAAGCCAGCTTGGCCTCGCCGCCGCTGGTGTGGAGACTGACGAGCGCGGTGCGATCATCGTTAATGACCAATTGCAGACCACTCAGCCGAACATTTGGGCGCTCGGCGATGTTAATGGTGGGCCGCAGTATACTTATGTGTCGCTCGACGACTTTCGTATTGTAAAGAGCCAGCTCCTTGGTGATGGGAGCTATACGCGGGCTCAGCGTGCAGTATTGCCTCATGTGATATTTATGCAGACACCACTGGCGCGTGTTGGTCTGACCGAAGTAGCAGCCCGCGCGCAGTATGGTGACGATGTGAAGGTTAAAGAGTTGCCAGCTATGGCGGTGCCACGCATGCATGTTGATAATAAAACAACGGGGCTGCTCAAAGCAGTGGTACAGCCATCGACAGGCCACATTCTTGGCGCAACGCTCTTTTGCCAGCAGGCTCCAGAAGTGATTAATACTATCAAAACAGCGATGGATGCTGGCTTGCCCTACACCACACTACGCGATCAGATCTTTACTCATCCAACGGTGAGTGAGGCGTTGAATGATTTGTTTGCACTGTAAATTGACTTGCTATCTTAGAGGCTAATCTTTGCTACTAGTGTAATAGTATATATCCTTTCAAATATAGAAGTGCGATGAAAATCGAATATGCTACGCTGCCCGAAACTCATACACAAACGCACCTGTCCTTTGTGAGAGGCAGATGATGTCTAGGTCGGGTGAGCTGTGTTTGTCTGGGAGTGTTTGGCCAAGATAATGGAAGCGAATAATACACGAGCTATCTGGTGTAGCGGCCGAGCTTAGCAGAGTACGCGCGTGGCCAGACACGTGTTCTGAAGGTTCAAGAGGCAATGTGCGCCCAAGCTGCGAATATGCCATCCACCCCGTGCAACCAAACGCACAATCGCGAAACGGCTGGCTAGCGAGCAGACGCTGCCGTGCGGCGTGGTCGGTGATAGTGCCGATGACGATACCACCTGGCCCATCAATATTAATAAACTCACCGCGGCTCAGAGTGATGTCGAGCGACTGCGTGGCCTCGCTTTTCACTCGCTGCGCGAGTTCCTTCGTTGCATTCGTCCAGAGTGGCTCGGGTCGCATTGCGTGCAGGGCAGTGCTTATGCCAATGCCTACCACGATGAGCAGAATTATCACCACAAGCGGAAGCCATATATGGCGGAGAAGAGTGAGAAGCTTAGCGAGTGTATTGCGCATGTATTTCATGCATATAGTATAGAGCAGGCGCTGGATGCTTGCAATGAGAGCAAAACGATGTAATAGCTAGAGATATGTTGTCGCACTGCGTGCGCTATTTTGTGCCAGCAAGGTAGATTTCTTGCACCTGAGCATCATTCAGCGCGGTGGTGTGGACAGCCCCAAACTGCATCATGCCAGTGAAGAATGTGTTTGTGCTGTTGATCGGTGTGTCATCGCCATTGCGCCACTCGCTAAAGCGCCCACAGCCAAACTTCCAGTACCCGCGGAAGTTTTGGGCCTGCGTGACGCTTGGGTCGTGAGCAACCAGTGCGCCATCGGCATAGAGCCGCATACCTTGTGGTGAGAGTGAAGCGGCGACGTGGTGCCACTTGCCATCGGCGTAGTTCTTGCCGGCTGGTGAGAAGATTGAGCGCGTGGCATTGGGCCACACCGCAAAGGCAATGCGCCCTTGCTTGTCGAGAAAGAGGACGCGGTCTAGGCTTGGGTCCGCACCATTGTCTGGTGTACTGGCAAAGCCGGCGATGCGCCCATTATTGAGCCCATATTGATTGGTATTGAACCAGACAGAGAGGGTAAAAGGGTTGGGGTTATCGACGAGTGTAGGGTAGGCAAGGCAGGTATCTTTGAAGAGGGTGCTGCGCACACGGTCGCGGCGGCAAGCGTATGATTGTGAACCATGAGCGGCGGCTGTGCGTGTGAGCCAGGTACCCTTATTGTTATTGCCAGATAGGTCGCGCTCGGTAGTGCCGGTATCGAAGAATGTCATGCCGTAAATGAAGAGCGCCTGCGAGGGGGCAGTGAGCTTGGTGGCATCAGTGCAGTTGTAGAGCACTGGGCGGGTGGTATTAGTATTGTTGTGGATCGTACCGGAAAACGCCCCACTTGTTAGATAAAAATTATGAAAGATAATAAAGCATATCCCCACTAGGGTGATAATCGCTGCGATAATGACAGAGGTAGCAGGCAGTGGCTGTGGTGAGCTATCTGCTGGAGTAGGCCGAGATAGCTGGCGAAGGCCATAGAGCATGAGCCCAAAAGGGATAAGACAAATGAGCAGAATGCACAGGATAACCCATACCGTATAATGAATCGTTGGTGTGAAGAAATACTGCCCGTGGCTATTTTGTACTGAGACGGTAATGGTGGCATCGTGGCCGGGGTAGAGCACTGTGCCGACTGCGTCGATTGGAAACACCCCGGTATTAACGATGTGCATGGTGGCGCCTTCATTGGCCGGCAAAACACTGAGCACACTAAAGTTGATCCATGGATGAAACCACAGCGACACAGCGCAGAGTACCAGTGTCATGCCAATAATCCGATAATACCAGCGCCATGTTGGGCGAGTCCGGCGGGTGGCTAGATGGATGATGAGCCAGCCAATCACTACCCACGGCACCATCAGCCACACCCAGCCAAGCCAAGGGTTGATGAAAATTGCTTTGCCAATGATGGCGCTGTGCTCGATGGGGAGTGGATCAGCCGCGTGGTTGAGGTCACCCTTGGTGAGGATACGCTGGTTGGTGATAGACTGAATTCGATGGGTATACGTCCGGCCGTGGCGCCGGAAGGTGATGATATCGCCGGGGTGGTAGCTGCTAGCTGGCTGCGTGATAACGAGCGAGCCAACTGGTGCGGCAGTGGCCATGCTCGGTGTTGTGACGAAAAAGATACGCATGCCGAGCGCTATCATCACGGCAACGAAGCCTCCAAGACAGAGGCTTAGGATAGTGATGATAATTATTCGTTGCCGCGGCATGCGTATCGTCCTACTCCAGAGGAATTACGCGCCAAATGTCCACGTCAGTGGTTGCGAGACCTGCAGACCTTGGTAGGTTGGGCCAGCACTGGCGTCGAGCGACACCTCGAAGGTGATTGGTACACTCTCTCCTGCGTTGATGGTTGCCTTGCTGAGCTTGGCGAGCAGGTCAATAGCACCGCCTGCTTGCAGTTGTGCGGCAGTACCCGTAAAGAGCGTGCTGCTGCCTGACTTGATGGCTACCTTAACCTTGCTGCAGAGGTCGGTTGCATTACCTGCGAGAGAAGCACCAGGGACTTTGGACTGGCTGCATGTGCCTGGGTTGAGGCTAAAGGATGTTGCGGCGACGCTACCCGTGTTCTCCAGGGTAATGTTGGTTGTTTTGGCTGGGCCACCAGCAACAAGTGCGGCATCAGTGCCGCCATACTTATTGATAGTAGAGCAGGTGGCAGAGTTCGTCGTTGCGCCAGCGCCATCTGTGCTGTTGCAGGTGTAGGTGCCTGATGTTTCCTTCATGGTGAGTGTGCCGGTTGAGGCGCTGTTGACGGTGTTTTGGATGCTTGCTGCAAAGCCCGCGAAGGTTGGCGTGAAGGTGAAGGCGACGAGCAGCGCACCGACAATCCCCGTTGAGATAAGGCCGATCCGCTTCTTGCCCTGGCCAACTTGAGTTGCAATCATAAAAATCCCCCTTATGGTTATATTAACTATAAGTGTATCAAAAGCATGAGCGTTATACAAGAGAGTCGTTATCGGATATATAGAGTGAATGCACAACGATTGCCAGCAAAAGCCTGATGAAGGAGGAAACAGATTTTTCTCGTATAGCAGAGCAGCGAGAGAAAGGCTGCTACACCAGATCGTGCTCGTATGGATATAGCATGGCTGTACCTCTGTTTTGCCATAGTGGCTCGTGCGAAAGAAGCGGCTGCAACACTGTTATATCGCCAGCCTACCTGCCCAGCTTCCCACAAACCTGCTATAATAGAATATGAGTAGAAAGTAAAGAGGCGCTATCGGGCAGGGTAGCGCGAGCGGAGGTCGGAGCGGATATGGCAATCAGTCAGGCGAAACTAATTCAGGCAGCGCGGCGGGTCTTTGCCCAGGATGGCTACAAGGCAGCGTCGATCGTAGAGATTGCCCAGGTGGCGGGCATTGCGGTGGGTGGTGTGTATTTGCTCTATCCGTCTAAGCTGGAGCTCTTCCTTGCGGTGTATCGTGCGGAGGACGAAAAGACAAAGAACCGGATTGTTGGACGGATCGATTGGTCGCAGCCCCGGGCAGCCTTCGCAGCTTATCTACGTGCCACGACGCAAGCCATGCGGCGTAATAAAATCCTCGCTGAGTGGCAGAGTGATGTGCCTGGCGAGCAGGTGCGCCAAGCCTACCACGATGATGCGAAGCAAGCAGGAGGGGGTCATAGCCTGGCACTGCATGGTGAGTTCTTTGCCGAGCAGGTGCAGCAGTGGCGGCGCGATGGCGTACTACGGCCAGGAGCGACCGACCAGATAATCGGCGAGCTCTTTACGGCAGTGGCAGCAATCGACGCACTGGAGGGTATCGCACCAAAGACGATGAAGTTTATGGTTGATGCGGTGCTTGAGCAGCTGTTTGTCAGTGAATAGTCGTCGCCATACGTCGCTATAAAATAATGAACGATGCAAAACGCAGAAGCAAATCTGTCGTATTATTTGCAATTATCACCGCTTCATCGTATACTTATCACTAGTATGTTGCAATATCTTCGTTCGAGTGAGGCAGATCAGACGATTACGCCGCGTGATACGCTGCGGGTTGGCTCGTGGCTGCGCTGCGAGAAGCCCAGCAGCGAGGAGATCGACAAGCTCCTGGCGCTTGGTATGGACGAGAACATCATCAAAGATGCGCTGGACCCGCACGAGGTGCCGCGTATTGAGTTTGAGGATGAGTGGACGTATTTGATTGCCCGCTTGCCTGATACGGACGATGACTTTAACGACTTTACGACGCCGATATTATTTGGCATTCACAAAAATTATGTGGTGACGCTCTCGCGCGATAGCCTGGGTCGGCTCTGGCAACCTTTTGTTGACAAAACGCGGATGAACACAGCACGGCGGATTGAGCTCGTGGTGGCAATGATCGAGGCGGTGTCGCTGCAGTACCAGCGGCGAGTGGCAACGATCAACCGACAAATGCGAGCAGCAACAGACGACCTCCATACGCTGCGGGCGCGCGATATCGTAACGCTGACCGAGTATGAGCGCAAGCTCAACGATTACCTCAATGCACTGGTGCCAATGAACTGGGCGATTGAGCGCTTGATGGCAAACCGTAGTCTCCGTCTCAAAGAGGATGATAAGGATGATGTGGAGGATATCTCGATTGATTTGGAGCAGGTGATTGCACGTTGTAAGTCGCTCCTGCGCACCATCACCAATGTACGTGATAGCTACCGCGCCGTGATGGACACGCGCCTGAATGAGACGATTCGCTTACTAACGGTGATCACGGTGGCGCTGACCATCCCAACGATGATCGCTGGGCTCTATGGCATGAATGTGCCTGTGCCAGGGGCGGATGACCCAACGATGTTTTGGAAAATCACCACCGTGAGTGTGATAGCCGCCATGGCAACCGGGTATTATTTCTTGCGCCGGCGGTAGGGGTTATTGCACCCCACCTGCCTTGAGTAATGTCTTCAGTCCGTGCTCGCCGCCACCAAAGCCGCTGGTGGTGTAGTCGTTGACGATCATGTAGGGCAGGCCAGTGACGCCGAGCTTGAGGGCACGGCTGGTGTTTGTGGCAATGTCGGCTTTGTGCTTCTCATTTGTCACACAGTCGCGGAATGTCTCCACGTTGAGGCCAGTGGCCTCGGCCGATGTTTCGAAATAGCTGACGGGGAGGAGCGGAATTTCTTTGGGTACGGCAACGCCTTTGACGCCAATACCTTTGTCGAAGTAATCGGCCTTGATGCGGGGTACAATGTGGTGTGTGTATTCCCAATATTTATGCTGGTCGGCCGCGCAAAATGCCGCCTCGGCGCCACGTTCGGTGTTGGGTACGATATCTTTGAGAACGGCAACAATCCGGTGTTCGTAGCGTAGCTTGCCAGACTTAATGTACTGCTGGAAGTCTGCAGTGTTCGTGGCGGCCTCAACCTGCGCACAAAATGAGCAGAAGTAGTCGGTGTAGTCGACAAAGACATTGGGCGCAGTGTGGCTGCCCTGCGACATCGCGCTCTGCCAGGGCTCACCTTTGCCAATGTGCTTGTTGGGTGGGCGGTTGATGAGATTGTAGGCGAAGAGGCTGATGATTGTGACGACGACAATCCCAAGCATGATATGGATCAAGCTAACCCCTGTTTGTTGTGACTGCATGATGCTCCTCCTGCTGAGCTAATGTTATGTAAATGGCGGCAATCTGGCCCGATCGATAGAGCGAAAAGAGGCTGAGCCCAAGGGCGATGATAAGCACAATAGTGCTGGCAACCGTCGCGGCTGAAGCGGCCGCCGCTCCCGAGAAAAATACTGCCACGATAGGGAGAATGAGCGATGTACCACAAGGTACGCAGCCCAGGCCAATTGCCGCCGCGACGGAAGCAATACCGCTGAGGCTAAGCTGCTGCGTGGTTTGCTGGTTGCGCTTGTTGTGCCGAGCAGTGAAGATAATAAGCGCGAGCGATATACCCTGCAAGATCGAGACAAGCACAAGTAGTGCACCTGTCAGCGATGTCGCCGCCTGCCGAGCAATCTCCGCGAACATTGTTCCAATGACGCCAAGTTTATCGATAAGCGGCAGACGAGACATAAGCAGCGCGCCATAGAATTCACCATTAGTTAAGAGAAAAATCAGCCAGGCAAAGCCAAGTGCGCCAACTAGCGCCCCTGCCGCATAGCGTGGCTGGCGCAGCACCTGACCAATGCCGCTTAGGGCGGCAAGCGAGGCGTGGCGTAGCAAGGAAAAGCGATGTTTCATGAGTGTCTCTATTATACCACTGAGCGCTGTAAACCTCTGTGTTCATCCCATTGATGGTTACTCTGTGACGCCATAGCCAAGTAGGCCAGTATAGTTGCGCTGCTGATTGGCAAAGACGCGTATCTTGTTATTCTCATTGCCGCCAACAGTGGTGAGTATGCCATCGTCATTGCGCAGGACAATGTGTGTATGGTCACCAAAGACGGGCGAAGCGCGGTAGATTGCTATGTCGCCAGGGCGGGGCTGGTAGCCGCTATCGGCTGGCTTGAAGCGGCCTACTGACTCGTAATACTCACGCAGCGTAAAGGTGCCTGGAATGCGCCAGCTACCAGTGTGCGGGTTTTTGAGCGGCGCACCAGCCTGCTGCATCGTCCAGCTGACGAAGTCGGCACACCATGCCTCGTGCGCATCTTGGCTATATTTTGTACCGGCGGGCTGAGCGGCAAACTCCGCTTGGGTAAGCTGGATGACCTTGCGGCGAGTAGGGCTGAGGGCCTGTGTGTTGACCTCAGGAAACTGAGCTAGCCCTGGCGAACGATCGAGCGTCGCCACATGCGACGTACCTTGGAGCTTGTAAAGAATTTTGCGCCAGCCAATCGCTGTGCCAACAATGCCGCCAATAACGAGAAGGAGGGCAAGGCAGATGGTGATGATGGTTGCTCGGTGGCTAAGAGGGAATAATCGTTTCATACGTATAGTATACACCGCAGGGTGATGAGATGCTTGTTGGTTAATTGCTGTTTGGATGGCAGTAGGGGGCGTTTGGGCTATCAATGATATGTGTTTATTTGCACACTACTTATAACTCGGATAAATCAGTAAGTTCTTGCGCATTACGATACCCGAGCAACCGAGAAACTTCCTCATCCTTGAGCTCTGCGTAGGCCTTATCAGCTTCTTGCTGTGCTGTTTCTTGTGCCTTTGCTGCTGCTTCTGCTGTTGCTTCGTCTTCTATTTGTTTTTCAGTACGAAATCGTTGTTCGGCGTAGATTGCGGCAAGAGGAAGGTCAATCGCCTTTCCTAGTCTTGCTTCAAGTGATTTCGCAAGAGGGTATGATAGCCTTCTATTCTCTAGGGATGTTTGATTCTTTTGGTAGGCAAGAGTAATATCGCGATCATTATCCATAAGGTAGTCAAGAATTGTAGCAATAGCTCGCTTTCTTTCATTATAGGAGAGTCGATATGGGGGTATTGTTGCTTGGTTTTGTTTATCGATATGTCTATAGATTTCATAATATGTGCTGGTAACGGCTTCGTGATTTGTTCCAATCAACTTCTTGAGCTGGTGGGTTTGATGGCGAGCTTGCATACGAATAATAGGGTCATATTCCTTGGCTGTATCTCGTGTGATTCCTGCAAAAAAGCCACCGAAGCCTCCAGGGATTGTGCTGAGTAGACTAGCCGCAAAAATAGTAGGAGCTCCTGTTTCTATACTGCTTACACTACTGTAGGCAAGGCCACCTGCGACACACATACTAAGTGCTATTGATCCGAGTGTTATCTCACCAGCGGCGTCATGCTTGAATAATTTCGTAGCCTCTGGCGAAACCTTCCCATTAACAATATAGCTTGCGATAGCATCTGGGCCAAATTTAGCAACATCTTCCTGAGTGCAATCCGCCCAATAGTAGTTAGTGTCTGTCGTGTAATCTTCAAGATCGCTGTCGAAATGGGTGTATCTGTGTGGTACAAGTGCCATAGTGGTTTCCTTTGATGATGTGAGATAACGTTATTATCTATCGTAGAAGGTGGTTGCGCTACTGTCAAGGTTATATATTGTTCATCTTTCGCTTTCCTTTTTTCTATGCTATAATCTGGCCCAACGGATGGTTGTTAGCGTATAGCTGGGAGCGATTCAAGCAGAGGCCTGTTTGGGTGTGGGGCTCGTAGCATAAGAAAGGAGTTGTATGACTCAAACCAAACCAATCATAACGGTGGATGGCCTAACCAAAGCCTATGCCGGCACGCCAGTGGTGGATGGGATATCCTTCACGGTTAAGACGGGCGAGATTTTTGGCCTGCTGGGGCCCAACGGCGCTGGTAAGACCACGACGCTAGAGATGCTCGAAGCGCTGCGGCCGATTGATGCTGGCCGGGCGACCATTGACGGCATTGATGTTGCCAAGCAGCCCAAGCACATTAAGCAGATCATCGGTATCCAGCTGCAGTCGACCACCTTTTACGATAAGCTGACTCTGCGTGAGCAGCTACGTATGTTTGCCAGCCTCTACGGCCAGCGCGTTGATGCTGATGCTTTGCTCGCCAAGGTGCAGCTCAGTGCGAAGGCGGGCAGCTATGTCGAGCAGCTCAGCGGTGGGCAAAAGCAGCGCTTTGCGATTGCTGCGACGCTTGTGAACCAGCCCAAGGTGCTCTTTTTGGATGAGCCGACTACGGGCCTGGACCCGCAAGCGCGGCGCAACCTGTGGGAGCTGATCAAGACGATTCGCGATGAAGGCATTACCATTGTGCTCACCACCCACTATATGGATGAGGCCGAGCTGCTGTGCGACCGCCTAGCGATTATGGATGCGGGCAAAATCATCACCATTGATACGCCGCAGCATCTTATCGAGCAGCTGCTGGCCCGCGGCTTTACCAAGCAGCAAACGGTCGAGCCCGCCAACCTAGAAGATGTATTTATTGATTTAACCGGCAAGGCCATTCGGGAGTAGATGATGCGAGTCAAGTCATATTGGATTGGAGTATATGGGCAGGTGCGTGCCCTACAGAAGCGCTTTATGCGCGATGGGACGTCGCTGTTTTTTACCTTTTTGTTCCCGCTAATATTCCTGCTGGTGTTTGGTGCGATTTTTAATAACCAAACCACCAGCTTTGATGTGGCGATTATCAACCACTCGCAGAGCGAATTTGCCAAGCAGTTTGTGGAGCAAGCCAAGGCAAACAAAGATACGACGCTCAAGGTGAAGGACGTCAAGGATATGCAAGAAGCGCGCGAGAAGCTAAAGCGCTCGGAGCTCAGTGGCATCATCGAGCTGCCAGCCGACTTTGGCACCGTGACGCCGGCTCAAGCGGGCGCCCCTGGCCAGGGTAGCAGCCAGGGTCAGCAACCTGGCGCCCCTCAGCCCGGGCAGGGCAGTGCCGCTGGCCAAGCCCAAGCCCGCCCAAGCGGCACCCTGCGTGTGCTCTACGCCAAGGGATCGGAGCAGTCTGGCAATACACTAACGGCTATTATGGGGCAGATTGTTGATGGCATCAATAAGGGTATGGGCCAGCCTGAGCCGCCGCTAAAGGTGGCTGGCCACGCCGTGGGCGACGAGCAGCTCAAGACCTTCGACTACACCTTTACCGGCCTGCTGGCCTTTAGCTTGCTGAGTATGGGGATCTTTGGCCTGGCCAACCAGATGCCGACGGAGAAGCAAAAGGGCTCCTACCGGCGTCTGCGGGCATCGCCCTTTACCGCCGGGCAGCTGATCTTGGCAATGGGCATCCACTACACGATTGTGTCGCTACTGAGTGCCGCTATGATGCTGGTGGTGGGGATGAGTGTCTTCCACTTTACTATGCGTGGTGACTGGCTGCTGGCCGTGCCGTTTATCACTCTTGCGGCGCTGCTGATGGTGGGCTTTGGCCTCTTGATTGGCGGCTGGGCCAAGAACGAGAACCAGTCGGCGCCGCTGGGTAACCTGGTAGCCTTCCCGATGATGTTTTTATCTGGCACCTTCTTCCCATCCTTTATGTTCCCGGAGTGGCTGCGCACGCTGAGCCAGTTCATCCCGATGACGCCTGTGACCGATGGCCTGCGCCTGATCATGACCGAGCACGCCAGCCTAGGCGAGGTGCTGCCGTACGCTGGCGCCATTGGCCTATGGATGCTGGTGGTGTACGTAGCGGCGATCAAGCTGTTCCGGTGGGAATAACGAAATAACGAACAAGAGGAGAGGGAGATGCGTCGAAGCACGCAGGTGATAATAACAGGGGTGGTTATTGTTGTAACCGTCAGCCTGGTTGGCGCGGCGTGGTATCTCCAGCAGCATCGCCCCCAGCCTGCAAGGCAGACAGACGCTGCGAGGTTTCAGGCAGAGTACCCACGGGTTGCGGCGGATAACCGCTTTGTCTACGCACGTGATGTTGCTGTGCTCGATGTACTAGAGCATGGCACGGGCGTGGTGTTTCTTGGCTACCCGCAGTGCCCGTGGTGCCAGCGGCTGAGCGAGTATGTCGACCAAGCCGCTCGTGCTGAGGGTATTGCTGCGATTCACTATCTCAACATTCGTCAGGCACGCGCTAGCAAGAACGAGACATACCAAAAGCTGGTGGCGCGTCTTGCGCCCTACCTCAGTAAGGATGAGAACGGCCAACCGCGAATCTTTGTACCTGATGTGACGATCGTAAAGGGCGGGTCAATCGTGTGGCGCTACAAAGAAGAGCCAACTGGCGATAGCGCTATCACTCCCGATCGCTACTGGACTGCAGAGCGAGCCCAGCGGGCCGTTACGCAGCTGCGGCGTGCAATGCAGACAATGAAGCACTAGACGAGAGCAATGGGTATAGATAATAAAGAAGAAGTACTGCCACTATAACAGAGGAGATAATATGACGTACCAATTTATTCAAGATGCCTACCAAGCACGGCATGGTGGGTCGTCGCGGGTGCTTGATGTGTGCTGCGAAGGCTGAGCCAAGCATGTGACGTTTTACCAAAAGGATGGCCCAGGCTCGCTGCGGCGAATGTACATAGACCGTTTTATCGATATGACTCCAACTGGTGATGCATTACGCTGCCCGCACTGCCAGCGCGTCCTTGGCATTCTCATCACGTATGCCAAAGAAAACCGCCTGGCCTATCGGCTTTTTGTCGATGCAGTGACGAAGCGGATTGTGACACGTCGGCAGGTAGGGTAGTGACCCTACCTGTGCTGGTGCTATACTGAATATCATGATACATACACACGTTACCTGGTCTGCCATAGCTAGGCGGTCATCGTTGTGGCGCATGTCGGTGGGCATCATGCCTTGTATGCCTATGCCCATGATCTACCGTGGCGCGGCAATATGCGCCGCGAGCTGCTTGATAATGGCGCGGCGCGGCGGTATACAATTTGGCCGCACCCTACGCCAACGTGTAGTAAGCTATAAGAGCATGGAGCGCTTGATCACTGAGTGTGTTCTAACCACTGTTTTAGTACGACTGCCTGGTTATGTTCTGTATCTTTTGCGCCGTATAGTAGCGTCACAACAGGGTGATTGGACCAGGCATTTTTTGCTGCAGCGGCAGCTGGATTGGTATCGAGCTCTTTTTTATAACGCGTTGAAAACTCTGTAAATTTTTCTGGATCATGGTGAAACCAGTGGCGTAATTCATCAGTTGGTGCAATGTCCTTTGCCCACTCATCAAGTGCTGCGTGTTCTTTGCTGATGCCTCGTGGCCAGAGTCGATCGACCAAGACACGGTAGCCATCGCGTGGCGTTGCTGATTCGTAGATTCGCGTAATTTTGTAGGTGGTCATACTACCTCTCGTGCTATTGTAGCATAGAAGGTAGTCTCAAGAAGGTGAGACGGTGATCGTATGGCAAGTAAAACGGTATGGGTGATTACTCATCGTCCTTGTTTGCGGTCAAGGTGCGCTGGGGCAAGAAGAGGGCAACAAGGAAGCCTGTGGCCATAAGCGCGGCGCTGATGATAAAAATCTGGTGCAAGGAGTCGCTAAAGGCATTGAGAATGCGCGTTGTATAGTCGTCTTGCTGTTGGCTCAGCTGCTGCTGGGCACGCGCGCGAGCTGGAGCAGGCAGCTGGGCCATGCCTTTGGCTGCACCCTGGCTGATGGCATCGCGCTGGCTGTTGATACGCAGCAGAGTATCGGCATTGAGCTCACCATCGAGTTGCCGAGCGGCCTGTGGCGTGCGGCGCAGCGTCTGGATGTAGGGAATCTGATTGACATCGCCAAGGCTGTGCAGAATGCCACTAGTGAGCACGCCCGCAAAGATAGCTGTCCCCACCGTCGAGCCAAGCCCGCGAAAGAGCTGTACGCTTGAGGTGGCAGCGCCAAGATCCTGCTGGCGGAATTCATTTTGTACGGCGAGGGTGAGGATAGGCATACACATCCCCATACCAAAGCCCGTGAGCGCCATGATGATCGCCTCGTGCCAGTAAGGTGAGGTGGGCTGAAGCGTGATAAGTGAGAGAATGCTTGCTGCGGTGATGGCGCAGCCAATGACGATATAGCGCTTGTATACACCTGTCCGGCTGATGATTTGCCCTACACCGATAGAGCTGATCATCATCCCGCCTACCATTGGCAGGAGCATTAGGCCAGCTTGCGAGGCAGTCGCACCAAAGACTTGCTGATTAAATTGCGTGAGGTAGAGGATTGCCCCGAGAAAGGCGGCACCAAAGAGCAGGCTAATGAGCATAATGAGGCGGTAGGTGGGGTTGCGGAAGAAGCGGAGAGGGAGGATGGGCTGGGCGGCTTTGCGCTCAAGCCAGAGGAAGATACCACCGGCAAGGGCGGCAATAGCCAGTAACACGCTCTTGATGAGAGTAAGGCTCATGCCACGGTCGATGACGCTCTTAAAGACCATCTCCGTATTGTCTACTGCCAAGACAAGCGCCGCCAGGGCGATGGTGATGAAAAGAGCGCCGAGGTAGTCTGGCTTGTGCTTGCTGTCGTGCTTGATTTGTGGACAATAGCGGATGATGAGCGCGGTGGCGATGACGCCAATTGGCACATTGATAAAGAATGTCCAGCGCCAGTTGGTTGTGATGCCAAAGATAGTCGCACCATCGGTTAGCCAGCCACCAAGCAATGGTCCCACTACCGAGCTCATACCAAAGGTCGCACCGATGATCCCTTGCCAGCGGCCCCGCTCCTTAGGCGTAAAGAGATCGCCGACAATAGTAAAGGCGTTGGCGGTGATAATGCCGCCACCAATTCCCTGCAGCGCACGCCACGCAATGAGCCATTCTACGGTTGGCGCGATACCACTGAGCAAGGAGCCAATAGTAAAGATTGCCACGCCACTGAGCAAAAGTGGTTTGCGGCCATACATGTCGCTTAGCTTACCGGCTAGCGGCACTGTCACAGTGGTGGTGAGCATATAGGCAGTAACGATAAAGCCAAGAGAGGAGAAGCTGTTGAATTCCTTGACGATTGCGCCCAGTGCCGTCGCCACGATGGTTTGGTCGAGCGCCACGAGGAAGAGGGCGCTCATCACAGCAAGCATGACGATGAGTTTGTGACGTTGGGGCAGATGATGGAGCATAGAATTCCTTGGTTTAGTGATTTAATATTTCCAGTGTGAAACAGGGCAATTTACTCGCCTAATGTTTGGTGGGAGCTAGCCGTCGTTGAGTGATTAGAGAACTACTGGCCAAATATGCTATGATACGCCGAAGAGAACTGTTTGTCAATTCTATGCTAAGGAGCTTAGGCACTGCACCGGCTGATTGTGCGCGATGAGCTGCGCCAGATCAACTTCGGCAAGGAAGTGAGGTAAAATTGGGTACTGCTGCGGGCTAATGAAACCACACTCGGCGACCTCCGCTAAGCCGTGCGTTGTGGCGGCAAGGTCAATTGACTGGTAGTCTGATGTGGAACAAGCACTCAAGCTGTTCGCGTGGCTCGCCAGCTGCTGGCACTTCGATAGCAAACTGCTGAACGAAGAGCAGCCGGCCAATTACTGGCTCGACGCCAGTTTCTTCGATCATCTCTCGCCGCAAACCATCCAATACGCTCTCGCCCAGCTCCAGCCCACCGCCCGGTGTGCACCAAAAATCTCGGCCATCGCCAGTGCGTGCTGTTAAGCGCTGGCAAAAAAGCTCGCCCCTGTCGTTGATGATAATTCCGCGTACGTTGATGTGTCTGTGCATAGTGCCTCCGTTGTAGAACCGTTGATTGATAATGAATGATAGACAGCCAGTTAGACAATTATGTCTAGTATAGCAGCAGTGAGATAGGTATTGTAAGAAACGTGGGGTATTAACGACACAAGCGATAGCACAAAATCGCAGTATGTTATATAATACTCGTATGGCTAAGCCGCATTCCAATCACTGTGAGATACTGACAGCACCCCAGGATTATCGCCCACTGCCTAACCTATTGGCAGCGGTGCGACATGATGGTAAATATAATCGGCCTGATTCTCGTTTTTCGTCTGACCCGCTGCTGCGGGTTACTAATGATTTATCGTCAATAACACATGCAGTACCCGAAAAAGATCTTGCGCGTGGCGGTTCGTCGCGTCATGGAGCATTTGTTGCCCATGTGCGCTATGCTGAGCAGAAACGCGATATGCCTGAAACACTTGTTGTCAAACCTTCTACGGTGCCAACGGCTCTTGGTGAGTTGGCTATGACGCAGTACCTAGAGCGTGAGGGTCTTGCGCCGTTCTCGGTAGACGGGCTGGTAATTGATGGCGCATCGGAGGGCGCAGCTGCACAGGATCATAGCCGTGTTGCCCTGCTATTGTCGCGGTATCAGCCAGAAGTAGTGGGCTTGGATAGTCTTGCGTGGCATGAGATGAGTATGGATGATGTAGCGCAGTATGCTACCGAGGCAGCGACCGCATTGGCTGCATTACATAGAGTGGCAGTTGCGCATGGTGATGGCTATTTGCGTAATGTTGTGCGTGTCTCGGGTCAGCCAGCTCGTATGATTGATTTTGAACATGCAGTTAGTTTCTCAGACGTTGTTGACCAAGCTGACGGAGGAGATGAAGCAGCGCAGCGCCATATAGCCGATACGATGTCGCGTGAACTCTGTGGTATGGTTACTGATGTCGCGCAGCAGGTGCAGTTGACACGCGCAGCTGAGCATAGTAGGTGGCTTGATCCTGCGCTGAATGCATACTATGAGCAACTTGCGGTGCGAGGGCATGATCAGCTTGTTACTGCTGCGTCGGCTGTTATGGCGGCAGCGCGTCGTACCGCAAGGTAGCCTACGCGGCCACCTCTCTTGATTTTCCTATTAGCACTCGCTATACTAGAGTGCTAGAAGCGCCTTGATTGATACGGGGCGCGGTGATAAGTATAAGAAAGGGGTAACCAATGAGTTCACCAATCAAGCCAATGGCGCATTTCGTCGTGGCGGTTAAGGAGAAAAAGCCAGAGAAGACTGCCAGTGGGATCTTTTTGCCCGAGTCGGCTCAGGAGAAGTCGGAAGCTGCCAAGGTGATTGCTGTTGGATCGGCAGTAGAAGATGTTGCAGTTGACGCGCGGGTGGTCTACAAGAACTACGCAGCTACCACCATTAAGCTCGACAAAGAAGAGTATTTGATTATCAAGGACGAGGATATCCTCGCGACAGTAGAATAGGAGAACTAGTCTATGGCAAAAAAAGTATTTTACGATGAAGATGCGCGTCGCCGAATTTTGGGCGGGGCAGAGATTCTTTACAACGCAGTGAAGACAACGATGGGGCCAAAGGGTCGCAACGTTGTCATTGGCAAAAGCTACGGTGGCCCGAGTGTGACGCACGATGGTGTGACAGTGGCCAAAGGTATCGACATCGAGGATGTTGATGATGAAACCCTAGGCTTTAAGGTGGGGGCAGAGCTCATCAAGCAAGCCGCTAACAAAATGAACGATGTGGCTGGTGATGGTACAACTACCGTGACGGTTTTGACCTACCACATCCTCAGTGAGGCAAACAAGCTGATTGCTGCTGGTCACAACCCAATGCTGCTGCGCAAGGGTCTGGAGCGGGCTGCAGCAGAGGTAACAGCGGCTTTGAGCGAGCAGGCAGAAGACATTCGCAATGATGAAACACGCGTCGCAGAGGTAGCAACTATCTCGGCGGGTGATGACGCAATTGGCCGGCTGATTGCTGATGTGATGGAGAAGATCGGGCCCAATGGTGTGGTGACGGTTGAGGAAGGCCGCGGCCTTGAGCTAGAGAGCGAAGTGGTCGAGGGCTTTACCGTTCAGCGCGGCTTCGTTAGTCCGTACATGGCAACAGATACGAAGCGAATGGAAGCGGTGTACGACAAGCCAGCTATTGTTATTACCGACAAGAAGATTTCTTCGGCGCAGGAGTTTGTCCCACTGCTTGAGATGATTGCGCAGAGTGGGAAGAAAGATCTCGTCTTGATTGCTGACGATGTGGATGGCGAAGCGCTCGGTCTGCTTGTGCTGAACCGCCTCAAGGGTGCCTTTAATACCCTGGCTATTAAAGCACCGAGCGATAAGGATGTCCTCTACGATATTGCTGCCCTCGTGGGTGCGACGGTTATTACCGAGGACACTGGTATGAGCTTTGATACGGTTGGCCCTGATGTGGTGGGCTCGGCTCGCAAGGTGATTGCCACTAAGGATTTGACAACGATCGTCGAAGGGGCTGGTGCGAAGTCGGCAGTTGATGCCCGGATTGACCAGATTGCCGTTGAAATTGCCAACGCCTCGAGCGACTACACCAAGAACAATCTCGTGAAGCGCCAAGCTGCCCTGACTGGCCAAGTGGCGGTGATTAAGGTAGGTGGGGCAACCGAGACCGAGATCGAAGAGAAGAAATATCGCGTTGATGATGCGGTGGCTGCCGTCAAGGCTGCTCTGGCTGAGGGTGTTGTGCCTGGTGGCGGGGTGACACTGGTCAATCTTGCAACGAGCTACACCCACGCTGGTGATGCCGATGCGTCAGTGACTGCCGGTGAGGATTTGCTTATCCACGCGCTGGAGCAACCATTCCGCATTCTGCTGACCAACTCTGGCCTCAATGCCGATGAGTGGCTGCCACAGGTGAAGGCAGCGCAGCCTGGCTTTGGTATTAATGTCAACACACCGGGCGAGCTGATTGATCTCAAAGCAGCTGGCGTGGTTGACCCTGTTCGCGTTACCAAGGAAGCACTGCAGAATGCTGCGTCCATCGCGGGCACCGCAATGACGATGGGTGCGCTCGTCGTCGACCTGCCTGAGAAGGAAGCGGCAAGCCCAGCTGGTATGCCTGGCATGGGCGGCGGTATGGGTATGTACTAAGCCTCGTCCTGCCTTGTTTCGCAAAAACCCACCATATCTGTGGTGGGTTTTTAATTCGGGAGAGAATCAGTTGACAGATACCCCTAGGGGGTATACCATAGGAACATGAGCAAAGATATTACCAGACGAGCACTACACCGTATCAAAATTATGAAGGGCCAGCTGGAGGGGTTAGAAAAGCGTGTGGCCGATGATGCCTACTGCATGGACATCATCATCCAGAGTCTGTCCATCCAGAAGTCGCTGGCATCGCTCAACAAGCTAATGGTCAAGCAGCATCTCGAGACGCATGTAGCTGAGATGCTGGCGTCAAGCGATACGAAGCAGCGCGATAAGGCACTCAAAGAGCTCGACCAGCTCTACGACCTGACGAACATCCGCTAGCAGCAAGCGGATATAAGAATAGAAAGGATAATGCGGTGCGCAGCACCGAGGGGTTTATTATGGATAAAAAACAGTCACAGCACCATCATATGACTCATGGTGAGCATACTCACCATGAGGGGCATGGACAGGGTGGCCATTGCGGGCATGATGCAGCGCAATTTCGGCAGCGGTTTTGGCTATCGCTGCTCATAACGATTAGTGTATTGGTGTGTTCACCGCTGCTGCAGCAGTGGCTCGGGTATACACTGCCTGAGGTAGTGAGCCGGTATGTGCCGGCCATAAGCGGGACGATATTGCTGTGGTATGGTGGCCGAGTCTTTATCCGGGCGGGGTGGCAGGAGCTACGCCAGCGCCAGCCCGGTATGATGCTGCTGATTGCTCTAGCGATTAGTGTGGCCTATGGCTACAGCCTGCTGGTGACCAGTGGCGTGGTAGCAGGGATGGATTTTTGGTGGGAGCTCGCGTCGCTCATTACCATTATGCTCCTCGGGCACTGGCTCGAAATGGCAGCGATTAAGCGGGCAACGGATGCCGCTCATACCTTAGCCCAGCTCTTGCCTGAGACAGCCGAGGTTGTGACAGAGCAATCGATTGATACAGTGCCGCTTGATCATCTGGCTGTGGGGATGACCGTGCTGGTGCGCCCGGGTGGGCGTGTGCCAGTGGATGGCCAGGTGATATCTGGCACGTCACAGGTTGATGAGTCGATGCTTACGGGTGAGTCGCGCCCTGTTGTGAAGCAGTCAGGGAGCCTTGTGACGGCAGGCACGATCAATGGCACTGGTGCGCTTCATGTTATGGCCCAGCACATTGGTGATGATACAACGTTGTCGCATATTATGGAGCTGGTGCGCCAGGCTGAGCAGCGTCGGTCGCGAACGCAGGTGCTGGCGGATCGGGCAGCGGGCTATCTTTTCTATGCAGCGCTTGCTACTGCGCTGGTGACGGGCGCTGGCTGGGCGCTGGCTGGTGCATCGCTGGGTGAAGTGCTGCAGCGAGTGGTGACAGTGCTGGTGGTGGCGTGCCCACATGCTTTAGGCTTGGCGGTGCCGCTGGTTGTATCGATCTCGACTGGGCTTGCGGCGCAGCGCGGTATTGTGGTGCGCGATCGCCGTGCCTTTGAGGCCGCGCGGCAAGTCGATGTGGTGTTATTTGACAAAACGGGTACACTGACGACTGGTCACCTAGCAGTGGTTGCAGTCCATGGTGGGGACGAGGCGGCTATTCTGGGATTAGCGGCGGCGGCTGAGCATGAAGCAGAACACCCGATTGCAGCAGCAATTCGCCGCGCGGCAGCCGATCGCCATGTTGCGATACCTGCTGTGCGTGATCTCCAAACGGTGCCAGGTTATGGCGTGCAGGCTGTGGTTGATGGCGTGCCGACGTTAGTTGGCAATGCGGCCTTTATGCAGCAGCATCAGGTTGATCGAGACGAGATAACGACGGACCATACAGTGGTTTATGTTGCCCAAGCTGGGCGTGTCTGTGGTGTAATTGAGCTTGGTGATGCGCCGCGCCCTGGTGCGGCAGCGGCAGTCACAGCGCTCCAACGCCGCGGTATAACAGTTGCCATGGTAACAGGGGATGGTGTGAGGCCAGCCGACGCGATTGCTCGCCTCGTTGGTATCACTGAGGTTCACGCTGAGGTAACACCAGCTAAGAAGGCGGCGATTGTCATGGCATACCAGCAGCAGGGGAAGCGGGTGTGTTTTGTCGGTGATGGTGTGAATGATGCACCAGCGCTTGCCCAGGCCGAGAGTGGTGTCGCGATTGGGACGGGGACTGATGTTGCCGCAGCGTCTGCTGGGATTATGTTGGTTGGTGATGATCCACAGGCAGTTGTCCGGCTGATCACGCTGGCCCAGGCGACGTACCGAAAAATGGTGCAGAACCTCTGCTGGGGAGCGGGCTATAATGTGCTGATGCTTCCACTCGCAGCTGGGGTGCTTGCGCCAGTCGGGGTGGTTATTTCGCCCGCGATCGGTGCGGTGGTGATGTCGCTTTCGACGATCATTGTCGCAGCAAATGCACAGTTTCTGCGCCGCGCGGTGGTGTAAGCCGCGAGCTCCGTTATTGACAGGTCTGAGCTATCTATGTCATACTAGCGCGCAGTATGCTTTCATTCTTAGGGAATTTTACCGCGTCGTTTCGGGTGGCGCTTGTGATGTGGCCATTTGCTGCACTTGTGTTGACACTGCCACTGTTGTTGGTACATTATATTCGCTTTCGCCGGGTGGCGTTTGGCCGGGTGGTCATGACGTATTTGGTAGTGCTCTATGGCTTGGCGCTGGCTGCCTTTACGCTTTACCCGATGCCAGATAATGCAGCGCGCTTTTGTGGGAGCCACCATATCCAGCCCCAGCTCACACCACTGGCGTCGATTCTCGAGATTCCCCACGAGGGTGTGCGGGCGTTGCTACAGGTGGTGCTTAATGTTATTTTCTTTGTGCCACTGGGGGCGTTTTTGCGGGCGATGTACCGGGTGCGCTGGTGGACGGTGGTAGCGATTGGCCTTATAACGTCGGTAGTGATTGAGCTGACGCAGCTCACGGGGGTGTTTGGCGTGTATCCGTGTAGCTATCGGTTGTTTGATGTTGATGATTTGCTGCTCAATACGAGTGGGGCACTGCTGGGCTTTTGGTCGGGTTGGTTGCTGCCAAATCTTCGTGATACTGAGCGTGGGGCAACGACGATTCTTCGGCCAGGCCTCGTGCGGCGTATTGTTGCCTTTGTTGTTGATATGACTGGAGTGGCGATTGGCTCAACGATTGTGATGGTAGCATTCACACTCTTCAATGTATTGCATTCACGGCAGTGGACTGAACAGATGCAGATGCTGACGCAGATCGTTCCGTATGGCTTTATTGCGCTCGTGCATGCCATCCTCCCATTGGTGGCGCAGGGGCGGACGCTTGGTGGCTGGCTAACGGGTATTTCGCTCGATGATCGGCCGCGGGGGTGGTTCCACCGCGTGGTGTACTATGCGGTGCGGCTGCTCTATATTGCGACTCTATGTATGATCCATCTGCCATTTGTGCCATTGATTATGCTGATTGTCACGATCGTGCTATGGCGTCGATATACGCAGCTGCCGTATGCAGTGCTTGATCGGTATTGGCCGACCACTGATGATAAGTAATCTATACCACTGCATACTTTACGTATTCTGGCAAACGGTATAGACTAGAAAGAGACAGGTAGCAAAAGCAAGGAGGCAATATGCGGACGGCAATGGTGAAAAGTGTGCTCAGTGTCATGATGATAGCAGTCGGATGCCAGCTGATGGCTCCAGTGCCAGCTCAGGCTGCAGAGCGCAAGACAATCTCGGTCTATGTCAGTGATGAGAACCTCCCAAAGGTGGCTGACGACCATCTGAAGATGATCGATCGGCTCATTGTTCATTTTGGGCGTATTGCAGCCGATAGACACCTAACGCTTGATACGTTGCCGCACCTTACGCAGGCAGCCACGCTGCAGCGGATTCGGGTGGTTAATCCGCGTATTTCCCTTATTCTCTCAATTGGTGGTGGTAATGATGCCGCGCGGAGTGAGTTCGATGCGATGGTGCGTCAAGCCAGCACCCGGCAGGCCTTTGTGAGCTCTGTTAAGGAGGCGCTGCAGGCTCATCAGTTAGATGGGGTGGATATCGACTGGGAGTTTCCAAAGGGGAGCCAGCAGGCTGACTTGATTGCTCTTTTACGCGAATTGCGCGCGGCAACGACCACCAGCGGGCGCCAGCCAATTATCTCGATGACGGGTGCACCAGCCAAGTGGTATGCCGAGCAAAATAAGTTTGCTGAGTATCAGCAGTATCTTGATCAGATTGCGATCATGACGTATGACATGCGTGGGTTTGGCTCGTTCAAGACGCACGCTGGGCACCACGCTGGGCTCTATACTGCGCCGGGTGACCCGCTCGACCAAAGTGCCAACTCGGCGGTGCAGCACTACCAAGCTCATGGCGCGCCAACAAACAAATTAACGATCGGCGCGGGGTGGTATAGCCGGCGGTTTACCTCTGTTGCTGAGGTGAATCATGGCTTGCACCAGCCTGTGGGGGATACCCAAAAGGCTGGTGAATACCACACTACGTATGACCGACTCGAGCGAGAGTATATTAACAAGAATGGCTACACTCGCTACTGGGATGATGCAAGCAAAGCGCCGTATCTCTATAATGCCACGCGGCGTGAGTTTATTAGCTACGACGATGCGGAGTCGATGAAGTATAAGGCAGAGTATGTCCAGCAGCATAACCTGCAAGGGATTATTGTGTGGCATTATCTCTCCGACCCGCAAAGTAATGATGCGTTACTGCGGCAGCTCGATCACACGCTGCATGGCAGCGCTGCGCCATCGTCGACTCAGCCGCAGTCAAATCAGTCACAGAATACCACGCTACCACCAAAGGTAATGCATATCTCACAGGACGAGCAGTCGCAACCGGGCCAGCCGCAGCGAGAGGGGGCATTGGCAGCGGCTGGTGATAATGTGCCGCTGCTATACTACGGTGGCGCGACGTTGGTTATGTTAGGCGTGCTTGGTGCGGCAGTGTATGCTTGGCGCCGTCGGCATATAAAAAGGTATTGACAATAAATAGTTTAGGCAGTAAACTATTTATTGTATGAAGGTAGAAGCAAAGTCAGGTGCACAGCCGCAGCGCCAAGTATGTATTGAGAACATCACGAGCTACTTATTTCAGCTCAAGCAGCGCCTGGCACGCGCTCAGCGCCAGACGGATCAGCAGTTTGGTTTGGCGCCTGTTCACTGGCATGTGCTGGGCCTATTGCATAGTGGGGCAATCGAGACGATGGGTGATGTGGCCGCAAAGCTGTGCGTCTCCAAGGGTGCGGCGACGCAGATTCTTGACGTGCTGGTGGCAAAACAGCTCGTCCAGCGCACGCCAGACCAGCATGATCGACGGGTGGTGCGCCTACAGTTGACTGCGCAAAGCCAGCAGATAACCGATCACTTCCAGCAGCATATGGCGGAGACTGTTGCTGATCTCTTTGCGGTGCTGAGCGATGCCGAGCTAGCGCAGCTCGACCAGCTTATTGATAAAGTGGTTCAGTCACAGAAGGCGGAGCGAGCATGAAGTACATCTGGCGACTACTCCGGGGATATTGGTGGCAGCTGGGATTGCTGGTTGCTGCGACGTATGGCTCAGTGATGGCAACGCTTAGTTTGCCGGACTTTATGGCGGCGATTATTAACAAGGGTATCGTTGGCGCAGATATGGCTGTTCTGTGGCATAATGGCTGGCAGATGATTGTGGTAACGCTGGCGGGTGCAGTGGGGACGATTGTCTCAGTTTTCTTTGCGACGCGGATTGCGGCTGGTCTCAGCCAGCAGCTGCGCGACCAGGTGTTTGCCCGGGTGGAGGATTATGCTGTGGCGGACTTTAACCGTTTCTCGACAGCGTCGCTTATAACCCGCTCGACCAACGATATCCAGCAGATTCAATCGACGGCAATTATGCTGCTGCGCATTGCCTTGATGGCACCGATTATGGCTGTGGCTGGCCTGCACAAGGCGCTGGCCAATGCACCGAGCCTGAGCTGGATTATTGCCCTGGCGGTTGCCGTGCTTTTGGCGGTCATTATTGGCTTGTTTATTGCGGCGATGCCTCGTTTTCAGCGCTTGCAGAGTGTGGTGGACAAGCTGAACTTAGTTGCCCGCGAGAACTTGACGGGTTTGCGCGTCGTGCGCGCTTTTCATACCGAGGCAGTCGAAGAAGCAAAATTTGATGCTGTCAACCATGAGCTCACCAGGCTCAATTTGGTAGTCAATCGTCTGATGATGGTGATGGAGCCAGTGATGACGTTAATAATGAATCTCGCGAGCGTGGCAGTGGTGTGGTATGGTGCGCTGGCGATTGGTGATGGACGCCTCGCGATTGGCAATATGATGGCCTTTTTGCAGTATGCTTTGCAGGTGATTATGTCGTTCTTGATGATCTCGATGGTGTTTATTATGGCACCGCGCGCGGCTGTGTCGGTGCGCCGAGTGGCAGAGGTGCTTGATACCGAGCCATCGATCACTGATCCGGCTAAGCCTCAGCCACTCGCGCCGAGAGGCATGGGGCGGGTTGAATTTCGTGATGTTACCTTTGCCTATCCAGGGGCAGATGAGCCAGTGCTGAGTAACATTAGCTTTGTGGCGGAGCCTGGCCAGACGACGGCGTTTATTGGCAGCACGGGCTCAGGTAAGTCGACATTAGTCAATTTGATTCCGCGGTTTTATGACGTGTCGGCTGGGCAGATTTTGCTTGATGGGGTAGATATTCGTCACCTCAGGCTAACTGACCTAGCCAGCCAGATTGGCTATGTTCCGCAAAAGGGTGTGCTGTTTCGGGGCAGTATTGCCAGTAATATTGCCTATGGTGCGCCTGAAGCAGATAAGGCGGCGATTGCTCATGCGGCAGAGGTGGCTCAGGCGAGTGACTTTATTGCTCAGCTTGATGATGGTATGGCAAGCGCGGTCGCGCAAGGCGGTAGCAATGTCTCGGGTGGGCAGCGCCAGCGCCTCGCGATCGCCCGGGCCTTGGCCGCGCAGCCCCAGGTGTATATCTTTGATGATTCGTCCTCGGCACTTGATGCGCGGACGGATGCCGCGCTGCGCCGCCGCCTCACACAGGAGGTGGCGGGCAAGACGGTGCTGATTGTTGGGCAGCGGATTAATACGATTGCCCAGGCGGATAACATTATTGTGCTAGATGAAGGGAAGATCGTTGGCCAGGGGCGACACCAGGAGCTGATGAAAACCTGTGCAGTGTACCAAGAGATTGCCGCGTCGCAGCTTAGTGAGGGCGAGCTGGCCGCGTTTGAACGGCCTGCTCCGCTCGGCACTGCTGCGCAAGGAGGGGCGTTATGAGCCAGCAATCGTCTACACGGCCGCGCTCGGCAGGAGTGCGCCGCGGCCCAATGGGTGGGCCAGTCGCTGGCGGCGGGACGGAGCGAGCTAAGGATTTCCGTGGGACGGTGCGCACACTACTGCAGTATCTGCGCGCCTTTCGTTGGCAGCTGGCCCTAGTCGTTGGCTTCACGATAATGAGCACGCTGTTTGCAATTGTCAGCCCGAAGCTGCTTGGCAACGCGACCAACCAGATTGTCGATGACTACACGCGCCTGCGTACCTATGATACTATCCACGAGAAGCTCCCTGCTGGTGTAACGATCCCTGCAGGCATGACGGGTGAGCAATTTATGGCATCGTCCCAGGGCAAGCAGCTGACCGAGGCGCTACCCGCCTCGGCTCACGAAGCCGCCAAGACGCTTGATCTCAGCACGCGCCCCACCTTCCACTACGACGCGATCTTGCAGATTATCCTCTGGCTCGTGGGGCTCTATGTGATCAGTGCGCTGTTTCGCTATGGGCAAGCCTGGCTGATGACCAATATTACCCAGAAGCTGACGTACCAGCTGCGCCGCGATATCTCAAAGGCGATCAATCGCTTGCCGCTGCGCTACTTCGACACGCAAACGCATGGCGACGTTCTCAGCCGTATTACCAACGATGTCGATACGGTGAGCCAAACGCTTAACCAAAGCCTGTCGCAAATGATGAGTGCGGTGGTGATGCTGATCGGGATTTTGGGGATGATGCTGTCGATTAGTTGGCTGCTCACTGTAGTGGCACTCTTAGTTCTACCGCTGTCGATGGGGTTGATTATTATGATTACCAAGCGCTCACAAACGCAGTTCATCCGCCAGCAAGATGAGCTAGGCGAGCTCAACGGCCACATTGAGGAGATGTATGCTGGCCACCAGGTGATGCGCGCTTTTCGCGGCCAGGAGCGGTCACTGAAGACGTTTCGGCAGATTAACCAGCGGCTTTTCTCGAGCGCCTGGCAGTCGCAGTTTCTCTCTGGCTTGATGTACCCAGTGATGAATGTGGTAGGGAATATTGGTTATGTTGGCGTGGCGGTGCTTGGTGGATGGCTGGCGATCGAGGGGCGGATTAAAATTGGCGATATTCAGGCTTTTATCCAGTATATGCAGCAGTTTAACCAGCCGATTACTCAGACAGCGAATATCGCCAACGTGCTGCAATCGACGGCAGCGGCGGCTGAGCGGGTCTTTGAATTTCTCAAAGAACCAGCCGAAGCGCCCGACCCGGTGCCTGCTACGACGCTGCTAGTGGTGCGCGGCGAAGTGGAGTTTCGCGATGTTGTCTTTGGCTATAATGCAAAGACGCCGGTTATTAAGCACCTCTCGGCTCATATTCGCCCTGGCCAGCGGGTGGCGATTGTTGGGCCAACGGGTGCGGGCAAGACGACGCTGGTCAATCTGTTGATGCGATTTTATGATATTGATAGTGGTCAGATCCTGATCGATGGGGTGGATATTGCCCAGATGACGCGCAGTAGCGTCCGGCAGCTCTTTGGCATGGTGCTGCAAGATACGTGGCTTTTCCATGGGACGATTCGCGACAATCTGTGCTATGGTAACCCTGAGGCGAGCGAAGCTGAGCTACTGGCGGTGGCGCGTGATGCGCATGTCGACCATTTTGTTCGATCGCTGCCTGGTGGCTATGATATGGTGCTTGACGAAGCGGCGACTAATATGTCGCAAGGAGAAAAGCAGCTGCTGACAATTGCCCGCGCTATGCTTGCCAAGACACCGATGCTTATCTTAGACGAAGCGACCAGCTCGGTCGATACCCGCACTGAGGTGCTGATCCAGCAGGCGATGGACAGGCTGATGCAGCACAAGACAAGCTTTGTTATTGCCCATCGCCTGAGCACGATTCGTGACGCCGATCTTATCCTTGTCGTGAAGGATGGTAATGTTATCGAGCAGGGTACGCACGACGAGCTGCTCGCCCAAAGTGGTTTTTATGCGGAATTGTACCAGAGTCAGTTTGTGGAAGACGTCGATAAGCCGACAAAGTAAGCTGTCTAGAGCTAACTGCGTGTGGGTCGCTTGATGCGGGCAAGCAGGACAGCCCAATCGCCATCCGCTCTTTCGAGGACTTCAAGGATTGTATAGTGACCAGTGTTTAATTTCTGATTAAGCTCTGGCAGGCCTCGACCGTCTCTGTCATCGCGTGTGCCGTTAATTTTTCGGATTACTACTTCTTCGATTTCGTAGATGACGCGACTTTTGCGCCAGGATATCACTGCAATTACGACAGAAATGATTGATATAACCGGGGATAGAGGTTCAATACTATCAAGTAGAGACATTGTTTATAAGATTAATTAGTTGCTGTTACCGCAAATCAAATATATCCAACGCGCCAAATTTCCCTGTGAGCATGGTACGCTCGATGATGTGTGGGGCGATTGCTTTGGAGAATTTCTTGGGGCGTGTTTTGGCAGGGAGGTCGAGCACGGTATTGAGTGCATAGACGAAGAATTGATAGCGGTGTGTGCCAAAGGTAGGGTGTGGGCCACCCCAGCCTGGCTTACCCCAGGTGGTGGTGCCTTCGACGGCGCCGTGAGGGAGGTAGTCGCTGCCGATTTCTGTGGTAGTAGGTGGGAGATTCCAAACAATCCAGTGGTAGAAGCCGCCGATAAAGGGTGCGTCGGGGCTATAGCACACCACAGCAAGGCTCTGCGTACCATCAGGGACATCGCTGATGGCAAGAGGTGGTCGCTGGTTGCCGCCAAAGCGCGAATAGATCTTTGGCATCTTGGCGTTGTTTTTGAAGGCGGGGCTGGTGACTTTCATGGTTATAGTATACCGTATACTGGTCATGCTCGCCAGAATAATTTCGATCAAATGGCATACAGGTTTGTGTGATAGGCGATAAAAGCGTGAAGATAGGTTTTTATATGAATATTTTCACACTTTATGCTATACTTATAGTATGGTCCGTCAGGCAAAAAAGGAAGTACTCGCCCAGCTGTTCCAGCACTATCGAGCGTGTGCGCAGGATAATGATGCTGCTCTTTATGAAATTGCCATGAGTGAATTGCCTGAGATGGTTTATCATTCAAATGCAATCGAGAACTCAACGCTAACACTTCACGATACAGAAGCAATTATTATGCGCGATATAATCACAAAGGATCATGAAATCCGTGAGGTGTTTGAGGCGAAAAATTTGGCATATGTTATGACACAATTGCTCAATAAACCACCCGAGAAACTAACAACCGAGCTGCTTCTTTCGCTTCACGCACTGCTTATGGCTGGTATTCGTCATGACATTGCGGGGCGATTTCGAAGTGGTAAACAATGGGTGCGGGTCGGGAGCCACGTCGGGGCAAATCCGGCGTTTGTACCTGGGCTTATAGCCGAGTTGCTTCGTGAGTATGACCAGTGTGATGATGAGTATTTTCTTGATGCGATTGCTCGATTCCATGCTGAGTTTGAGTTGATTCATCCATTTCTTGACGGCAATGGGCGGATTGGCCGCGTTATTATTAACCAACAGCTTATGCAAAAAGGCTACCCGCCAATTATTATCCAAAGTAAGCATAAACATCGCGATTATTATCCACTTTTTGATGTGTATGAGCGAACGAATCGCTGTGACGGATTTGCCGATCTTTTCGCACTTCTTTTGCAGGAGTCCCTTCATAAGCGGATTGCGTTGCTGTCGTCGCGGCGTGTTATCACGGTAGCCCAGTGGGCAAAGCGACACGGTATCGCTGGTAATGCGGCCGCGAATAAAGCAGCGCGCCAGACCATTCCAGCCTTTCGGATGCGTGGGGTGTGGATGATTGGAGATGACGCTGCGTGATTACCGACCAACTTCTCCGCACTTACCCAATCATCTCCGACCAGGTGGATGAGCGTGAGCTGCGGGTTTTGCTGCGCGAGCTTGAGCGGCTTCTGAGAGCTGGCTGTCAGGGGCCGGTTGTTGAATTTGGCTGTTATGTGGGGACGACGAGCTTGTTTATTCGGCGCTTGCTTGATGCGTATCAGCATGCGGGAGTCTTTCACGTCTATGATTCGTTTGCTGGTTTGCCAGAGAAGACGGCGCAGGATGCGAGCGCAGCTGGTGAGCAGTTTGTGGCAGGGGAGCTTGCTGCGACGCGCAAGGGATTTCTCCAGCAGTTTAAGAAAGCCGGGCTGCGCCCACCAGTGGTGCATAAGGGCTGGTTTGCTGAGCTTACGCCGCAGGATGTGCCTGGGGATATTATGTTTGCCTTTCTCGATGGCGACTACTACCAGTCGATTATGGACTCGCTCCGACTCGTGACGCCGAAGCTGACTCCTGATGCAGTGCTGGTGGTGGATGATTATGCCAATGAAGCGCTGCCTGGCGCGGCTCGGGCGGCCGATGCGTGGCTGCAGGCGCACCCTGAATTTCGCTGCCGGGTGGAGGCGAGCCTGGCGGTTATGACTCGTGCGGTGTAGTAGCAGTAGCCGATAGAGTGATTGGCGATGTAAGACTGTATGTTTGTTTTTGCTATACTATACCCATGGAGCATGAACAAAAGATTCCAAAAGTATATGCCTTTATAGACAGCCAAAACCTCAATCTTGGCATTAGGTCGCAGGGTTGGGAACTTGATTTTAAGAAATTCCGCCTCTATTTAAAGAATAAATACCATGTTGAAAAAGCCTACTTATTTATCGGTTTAGTGCCAGGTAATGAGCAGCTATACACAAGCCTACTCGAGATGGGATATGTGCTCGTCTTTAAGCCGACCGTCGAATACCGTGAAGACGGCAAGAAGACATACAAGGGGAATGTTGACGCTGAGCTGGTACTATATGCATCCGCTAAATGTTTTAATGAATATGATAAGGCAGTTATCGTCTCTGGTGACGGTGATTTTGGCTGTCTCGTAGAATATTTGCACCAAAATGATAAACTTCTGGCACTAGTTTGCCCAAACAAACGATATTCCAGCTTGTTACGAAAATACCGCGGGTATATCAATATTATCGGCAATACTCGAAATAAATTAGAATACAAAAAGGCCAGAAACAGCGTTCGGTCGAGACCTTAGGCTTGTCTGGCCATGGTGATATCACCCATTATAAATCAATACAGTAGGTGGTGTCAACATAGCTTGTTTGAGCCAATGTGACATCTGTTATCCATTGCACTTACCTCATAACATGCTACAATGAAAGCATCAACTATAAGCCACACAGGGGGAAAAGGTGGACGATCCAATTCATATTACATCAGAAATTGGCCGGTTGAAGACAGTGCTCTTGCATCGGCCAGGTGAGGAGCTCGAGCATCTCACGCCAGAACATTTGCAGCGTCTATTATTTGACGATATTCCGTATCTCAAGGTTGCGCAGGAGGAGCATGATCGCTTTGCGGAGCTGCTCCGCTCGCGTGGGGTCGAAGTGTTGTACTTAGATGAACTTGCCGCCGAGGCACTCGCTGACGAAGCGGTGCGGCGGCAATTTGTTGTTGAGATGCTGGTAGCGTCAAAACAAGACAACCAACGAGCATCGCGGACACTGGCCGAGTATTTGCTGAGCATGGAGCCACGCCAGATGGTGCGCAAGCTGATGGCGGGGGTGCGCAAAGATGAGATTAGCCTGCCGCCTGAGCAGCAGCAACTCCACACAATGGTGGCGCATGAGCAATATCCCTTCTATCTCGACCCAATGCCCAACCTCTACTTCACGCGCGACCCAGCAGCGGCGATTGGCCAAGGTCTGACGATCAACAAGATGCACTGGCCAGCTCGGCGACGCGAGTCGCTCTTTATGCGCTATATTATCGATTTCCATCCACGCTTTGCTGGCAAGAACGTACCGATCTGGTATGATCGCAGCCAACCATTCTCGATTGAGGGCGGTGATGAGCTGGTGCTTAATAACCACACGATGGCCATCGGTATTAGTGAGCGCACCTCACCAGAGGCGATTGAGCTGATGGCGACAAAGCTCTTTGCTGAGTCGAATTTTGATACGGTGATTGCGCTTGAGATTCCTAAGAGTCACGCCTTTATGCATCTGGATACCGTCTTTACGATGATTGACCACGACAAATTTACCATCCACCCAGAGATTCGGGGCTTTGAGGGGCGGATGAATATCTTCGTCTTGCATAAGGCAGACGGGCAGGCCTACCCAACTATTACCAAAGAACATAATCTTGAGCAGGTGCTCAGCCAAGCCCTTGGCGTGCCGTCGATTACCTTGATCGAATGCGGTGGCGGTGATGATATCGCTGCAGCGCGCGAGCAATGGAATGACGGTAGTAATACCTTGGCGATTGCTCCTGGGGTGGTGGTCACCTACGACCGCAACTACGTCACCAACCAAAAACTGCGTGAGGCAGGCGTCGAAGTGCTGGAGATTACTGGCTCGGAGCTTGGCCGGGGCCGTGGCGGGCCACGCTGCATGAGTATGCCATTAATACGAGAGGATGTGTAAATGAATCTACCAACCAATCTAAAAAACCGCTCATTCCTAGCCCTCAAGGACTTTTCGTCAGAGGAAATCCGGCAGATGCTCGACACTGCGCACGAGCTCAAGAAGCTCAAGCGCGAGGGCGTGCCGCATCGCTTGCACGAGGGTAAGCAGGTTGCGCTCTTGTTTGAGAAGAACTCGACCCGCACGCGCTGCGCCTTTACCGTGGCGGCCAATGACCTCGGCGTTGCGCCGGAGTTTCTCGGCAAAGACGACATCCAGCTCGGCAAAAAGGAGTCGGTTGAGGACACTGCGAAGGTGCTGGGCCGGATGTTTGATGGGATTGAATTCCGCGGCTTTAAGCACTCGACGGTAGAAGACTTGGCCAAACACGCTGGTGTACCAGTGTGGAATGGCCTGACCGATCAATTCCACCCCACGCAGATTTTGGCCGACTTCATGACACTCGAGGAGCATGTTGGGCCGCTGGCTGGCACGAAGCTGGTCTTTGTCGGTGATGGGCGCAATAATATGGCCAATAGCTTGATGATTGGCTCGGCCAAGATGGGTGTTGACTTCCGCATCTTAGCGCCAGCTGAGCTGCACCCGAGCAGTGAGCTGGTTGATCTCGCTCGGGCGATTGCCGCCGAGACTGGCGCGCAGATTACCGTGACGGATGATCATGCGACAGCTCTGGAGGGGGCAGATGCCATCTACACCGACGTGTGGGTGTCGATGGGTGAGGAGGCACAGTTCGCTGAGCGGATTGCCTTGCTTAAGCCTTACCAAGTGAATCGTGCCATGCTCGATGAAACGCACAATCCAAATGTCAAGTTCTTGCACTGTTTGCCGGCCTTCCACGATCTCAATACCGAGACGGGGCTGAAGATATACCAAGACTACGGCCTTGAGAGTATGGAAGTGACGGACGAGGTGTTCCGGAGCGAGCACAGTGTGGTCTTCGACGAAGCGGAGAACCGCATGCATACGATCAAGGCAGTGATGGCACTGACGTTGTAACAACTAACTGAGGCATAGGGGGCCTCACATATGACAACACAACAAACACAACACGAGAGCAAGCTGGGGTGGCGATCGCTCACCGGGCTTGTCATCGGCAGCATGATTGGGGCTGGTATCTTCAATCTTGTCCGTAATACCGCAGAGTCGGCTGGGCCACTGGCGACGATTATCGCCTGGCTTGTCACTGGGGTGGGGATGGTGTTCCTCGTCCTGAGTTTTCGCAACCTTGCCGAGAAGCGCCCTGACCTTGATGCTGGTATCTATAGCTATGCCGAGGCAGGGTTTGGCAAATATGTTGGGTTCAACTCGGCTTGGGGGTATTGGATCTCGGCCTGGATTGGCAACATCGCCTATGCCGTAACGGCCTTCTCAGCACTTGGCTATTTCTTCCCGCAGCTGTTTGCTGATGGCCAAAACTGGGCTTCGGCGATTGGTATGTCAGTCTTGCTCTGGGGCGTGCACTGCCTGATTCTCAGAGGTGTGCGCACGGCGAGTGCAGTGAACTTGCTCATCACGATTGCCAAGATCGTCCCGCTGATGGTATTCCTTGTGGCGATTATTGCCGCCTTTAAGCTCGATATATTCTCGAAGGACCTCTGGGGCTTGGCTGGCAGTAATTTCAGCCTTGGGTCAGTACTGAGCCAAGTGCAGAGCATGATGATCGTTACCGTCTGGGTGTTCATTGGCATCGAGGGTGCGGTTGTGTTCTCGGGCCGAGCTAAACAGCGCAGCGATGTCGTTAAGGCGACCTTCATTGGCTTTGCTGCCGTGCTTGCGCTCTATGTCTTGATGACCGTCCTCGCCTTCGGCGTGGCAACGCAGCCGGAGCTGGCTGGCCTCAAAGACCCAGCGATGGCGCTCTTGCTTGAGAAGGTGGTTGGGCCGTGGGGTGCCTGGCTGGTCAATAGTGGCTTGATCATTGCGGTGCTCGGTGGCTGGCTGGCCTGGACGATGTTTGCGGCTGAGCTGCCCTACCAGGCGGCAAAGGTTGGCACTTTTCCGACGTTTTTTGCCAAAGAGAACAAGGTTGGCGTGCCAAAGAACTCGCTGCTGGTGACCAACGCTTTGGTGCAGTTCTTTATCCTGACGATACCGCTGACGAGTGGCTCGGTGTATAACATTGGTATTGCGATTGCGACATCGGCAATTTTGGTGCCTTATGCCTTGACAGCCTTCTACCAGCTGAAGTACTCGGCTCTCGAGAAGCCGGAGACGAAGGGCCGGACGGCCAATATCTTGATTGGTGTGATGGCTAGTGTGTACAGTATCTGGCTGGTCTATGCCGCCGGGGTAGAGAACCTGCTGGTAACGGTATTCTTGTATGTGCCGGGCATTGTGGTCTATGGCCTCATGCGCAAGCAGCAAGGCAAGAAGCCATTTACGGCGCTTGAGTGGCTGCTCGTTGTAGCACTGCTGGTGGCGCTGGTCTATGCGCTACTCCAGCTGCTGACTGGTGGGCTGGATAAGACACTTGGCATTACGATGCCAAAGCTGTTTAACTAACAAGTAATCATGCGGTGTGCCGAGAAAGGCGCACCGCATTGCATAAGAGAAAGGAGTGTGATGTTTCGCTACGCGATTACCCGTCGGCCAAGCTGTAGCTTAATCAACGGTATTAGCCAAACACCGGAGAAGGGTAAGCCAGACTATGAGCGGGCAATGCAGCAGTACGATCAGTACGTTGCGCTGCTCCGCCAGTGTGGCCTTGAGGTGACGGTCTTGGAGCCCAATGAGGAGTATCCGGATAGCGTCTTTATTGAGGATAATGCTCTGTGTACGCCGCATGGGGTGGCGATTTTGTCGCGGCCTGGGGCAGCAAGCCGGCGCGGCGAGGCGAGCTTGCCCGATTTGCGCCAGGCGCTGAGCCAGCATTATGATATTATCGAGCAGGTCGAAGCACCTGGCACCGTCGACCCTGGTGATATTATGATGGTGGGTGACCACTACTACATTGGCCTGAGCCACCGCACCAACCAAGCGGCGGCCGAGCAGATCACCGCTATCCTTGAGCGCTATGGCATGACGGCCGAGACGGTTGAGGTGACAGGGATTCTGCACCTGAAGGATGATGTGGTCTACTTAGACAACAACAACCTGATCGTTGCCAAGGCATATGAGCACCACCCAGCCTTTGCACCATTTAACAAGCTGGTGGTGGATGACGATGAGTACTATGCGGTGAATAGCTTGTGGATTAATGGCACGGTGATCGTGCCGCAGGGCTTTCCCAAAATCGAGCAGCAGATCCGCGACTGTGGCTACCACGTAGAACTAATCGATACCAGTGAATTTGAAAAAATAACCGGCAGTTTGACCTGCATGTCGTTGAGGTTTTAGGATGAGTACAATTGTGATTGCATTGGGTGGGAACGCCCTCCAAAAACAAGGTGAAGCAAGTGCGGCTGCGCAGCAGCGAGTGGCGAGCGAGACGGCGGCTCAGCTAGTGCCGCTGATTGCGGCTGGGCATCGGCTTGTGATCGTCCACGGTAATGGGCCACAGGTGGGGAATATTGTGCTCCATGAGGAGGCGATTAACACCCCTGAGGTGCCGACGATGCCGCTTGATACGTGTGGGGCAATGAGCCAAGGGGAGATCGGCTACTGGCTGCAGCAGGCGCTGACGAACGAGTTTGCTCGCCGTGGTATGCCAAACCACGCCGTGACGATGGTGACACAAACGGTGGTGGATGCGAATGACCCAGCGTTTGCGAACCCCACCAAGCCAATCGGGGTCTTTTATAGCTCTGAGGCAGAGGCGCAGCAGTCCGCCGCTGGGCGCGACTTCGTCTTCAAAGAAGATGCGGGGCGAGGCTGGCGCCGCGTTGTGCCATCGCCACGGCCGCAGCGCGTGGTAGAAGAAGGTGCGGTGCGTGCCTTGCTTGATGCCGGCTTGACTGTTGTGACGGCTGGCGGTGGCGGAATTCCGGTAGTTGAGAATGAGACGCAAGGTATGGCCGGGGTCGAGGCGGTGATCGACAAGGACTTTACCGCTGCGGTGGTGGCTGATGCGATTGATGCCGAAGCTTTGGTGATCCTTACGGCTGTCGATAACGCGATGGTCGACTATGGTACGCCGCAGGCCCGGGCGATTGGCCGGACGACCAGCCAGGAGATGCAGGCTTATGCCGAGCAGGGGCAGTTTGCGTCGGGTAGTATGCTACCGAAGGTGCAGGCTGCGCTCAATTTTGTGGCAAAGCCTGGTCGGCGCGCCATCATTGCTAATCTCGAGCATGCCGCTGCCGCTGTGGCAGGCGAGCAAGGGACGATTATTATGTCGTAGGATACCGCGAGGAGAGAAACAGATAGACACTGGTGCAAAGGGCGCTGGTGTCTATTTTTGATGGCACTGTTCTGTGGTGAGTGTGGTATACCCAGTACTTTATTTCTCAAACTACTTGACATTTCAATATACCTTGTATAGCATAGTACCAGGCAATAACAATAATATAGTAAGGAGTATCGAATGAGGAGAATCGATATAATCAAGCGAGCAGGGCGGAACCTACGCCAAGCCAAGGCTCGCACAGCACTAACAGCACTGGCGATGTCAGTGGGAGCATTTACAATTGGTTTGGCGCTGATGCTGGGCAATGGCGGCCGGGCTTTCTTGACCTCGGTGATTGATAGTGCCGGTAGTGCCTCGACGGTGTATGTGACGCACGCCCGTGACGAAAAGAAATTACCTGAATATGGTAAAAATAAGGCGGTGAATGAGAGCGGCACCCTCGTGCTGAGCGATGATGATGTCGCCAAGCTCAGCAAACTGGATCACGTCAAGACGGTGCGGCCGTATGCGAATGTGACCCAAGTGGTGCGCTATGTAGAGAGCCCAGCCAACCACAAGCGGCTGATTGCCTCGATCAACGTCAAGAACGAGGGTAAAACATCGAAAATTGTGGCCGGTGAGTTGACGAAGACTGATGACGGTACAGACCTCGTGCCTGGCCAAGCCATCCTTGCCAAGGAATATCTGGCCGACTTTGGTTTTGACTCGGCCCAGGATGCAGTCGGCAAGACGGTTACGCTCCATGCTCAGGGGCCAGGCGGGACCCATGATGCCCAGCTGACTATTGTGGCGGTCGAAACAGCCGGTATGGCCTCAATTGGCTACCAGCCTGGCGTGACGATTGCGACCGATGATGCACTGCTTATCAACCAAAAGACCAAAGCCCCTGGCGCGGCCAACCAGTACCCAAGCGTCGTGATACGAGCAGATAGTGATGATCATGCTGCTGCTGTGAAAGACGCCGTCGTGAAGCTCGGTGGTGGTACCTACCAAGCCCAGACTTTTACTGAAGCGAAGGAAGGTATGCTCAGTCTCATCAATGGGGCACAGTATGCTCTGCTCGCCTTTGGTGCTCTCGCGTTGCTGGCCAGTATGTTTGGGATCATTAACACCATGTACATCTCGGTACTGGAGCGAACGCAGCAGATTGGCCTGATGAAGGCGCTGGGGATGCGCAGCCGCGATGTTGGTAAGCTCTTCCGCTACGAGGCTGCCCTGATCGGCGTCATCGGTGGTGCGATTGGTGCGGGCGGCGCCAGCCTACTGAGCCTGCTCAACCCCTGGATCGTTGAGAAGCTCAAGTTTGAGGAGGGTATGCAGCTGCTTCTACCGGAAGCCTGGCAAATGGTCGCCCTCGTGGCACTACTGGCCATCCTCGGCATCATTGCCAGTTACTTACCAAGCCGCAAGGCAACCAAGCTTGACCCAATCGAGGCATTAAGGACAGAATAGAATAAGGAGAAGGACATGATTGAACTACGGCATATTACCAAAACCTATGGCAAAAAGCACAACCAATTTAAGGCACTCAATGATATCAACCTCACCATTCCCGGAGGTGCGAGCGTAGCTATCCTTGGCAAGTCCGGCTCAGGTAAGTCCACCTTGATGCACGCGATCTCTGGCCTTGACCGGCCGCAAACGGGGCAGGTGGTGATCGGCGGGCGAGATATCCTGCAAATGAAGCCACGGCAGGTTGATGCCTTCCGGGCACGGACGATTAGCTTTATCTTCCAGAGTTTCTTTGTCGAGGGTAACGACAGCGTGGTGAGCAATGTGATGCTGCCGCTGGAGATCGCTGGTGTGCCCCGGGCGCAGCGCAATGCTAAGGTGAACCAGGCGCTGGAGGCGGTCGGCCTGGCCAGCAAAAAGCACAACAAGGCCAAGGATCTATCCGGCGGGCAAAAGCAGCGTCTGGCGATTGCCCGAGCAATCGTGGGCGAGCCGAAGATCCTGTTTGCCGACGAGCCAACCGGCAACCTGGATAGTGAGACGGGTACTCAGATTGAGGAGTTATTGTTCCGCCAGCAACGCGAGCACGGCACAACGCTGATTATTGTGACGCACGATGCGGATCTGGCTAAGCAATGTGATTACCAAGTGGTGATCAAAGACGGGCGTGTTACGCGCCATAACATCCCAGGGGGACACTGATGAATGCAACTGACTATGCCGAGGCGCTGACGACACAGCTGCGCAAAGGCTTCTTATCGTACTGCGTGCTGGTGGTGTGTGCCAAGGAGCCACGCTACACCAGCGAGATCATCCAGCAGCTCCGTCAGGCTGACCTGATGGTGGTGGAGGGGACGATCTACCCATTACTGAGTCGCTTGCAAAAGGATGGGCTCTTGCAACACGAATGGAAAGAAAGTGAGCAAGGGCCACCGCGCAAATATTACACGGCCACACTATTTGGCGCAGAGGTAACCAAGCAGCTCAAACACAATATTGCGGCACTAAGTAGTACAATAGAGAAGTTGTAAGGAGGACATGCCATGAAGGAAATTACCAATATCCACCTCGCCAAGACACCGTTTCGTGTTGAGGTCGAGGCGAAGCACGCGCTGGGAGCGTATCTGACGTCGATTCAGCAGCGGATGCATGCCGAGCCAGAAGCAATGCGCGAGATCGAAGCACGGATGGTTGAGCTGCTCGCCGAGCGCGGTGTGACGCGCGATGGTGTAGTGACTACTGAGGATGTTACAGCGCTGCGCGGTCAGATGGGCGAACCTCGGGAGTTTGCCAGTGAAGCCGAGGCAGGAGATGACGATGCTGCGCTGCGAGATGCAGCTGAGGCGGCTCTCGCGGACGGGGCACCCAAGCAGCTGATGCGCGATACAGATCATGCGTTGATCGGTGGGGTGTGTGCTGGGGTAGCGGCATACTTTGGAATTAGCCCGCTGTGGATCCGTCTGCTGGCGATCGTCTCACCTTTTATGACGTTTGGGACGGCGCTGCTGATCTATATCGTGATGTGGCTTTCTATTCCACCAGCCGTCACGGCGTCGGATAAGCTGCGTATGGCCGGTAAGCCAGTGACGTTTGATAGCTTAAAAAAAGCCGCTGCCGAGCCTGCCAGCGGTAGCCAAGCGGCCCAGACTGCTGCGAAGGTGCTGCGCATTATGATAGGCTGTGGGGTCTTGATGATGGCGCTGGGTGCACTCGTCGCACTGATGGTCGGTGGCGTAATGAGCGCGACTATGGTCTCAAGCATGGGCGACTTTGCTGCGCAGAGCTGGCTGTGGTTGGCGTATGGTTGTGCAGTGCTCGGCGGCGTCGCGCTGACTGCTTTGCTCTCACTCGGTGCATGGAGTATCTTTGCCTGGCGGCTGAAGCGGCCGGTTGGTATTGCGATGCTAGCGATGCTCCTCGTTGGGGCAGTTGCTATCTCTGGTCTAGCGGTTGGTGGCATGAATGCGGGGATGAGCTTAGAGCGCCAAATGCGCGACGTGCAGCGCACCAAGGTGGTTGACGTCGCCGATGCCACTACGGTGCGCGTCGATGGCACCGCCAGGGTGAGCTATGGGGGTTATGCTGAAAAGCCGCGTGTTGAGATAGATTACCTGCAGATGAAGGGTGTCAAAGAACCAACAGCGACGATTACCAAGGAAGGCAGCCGGGCTATTGTGACCGTGCAGCATGATGCCTGCCGTGATCGCCATGGTCTCTTCTCGACGTGTACCTACTCACCCAAGGATTATGTCAGTGTCCGCGTTTATGGGCCATCACCACAGATGATGGAGGTGGACCATCGCCCTGATGTGGTGACCGATCGGTCGTAGCTGCGGTGAGGATAGACACTAAAACCCGCTTGGATGAGCGGGTTTTTATATGTTTTTGTTTTTTGGGTAGAGGGGAAGCAGAGAAGCGTGCGATGGGCCGTATCTTGGTTGGTATGGCGATTTATGGCACCTTTGCTATACTAGAGGTATGAGTCAGCCGTCGTCTTCCCAGATTTTGAGTCCATCGGCGCTTGCGATGGTAGCGCAGCACTGCAAAGTGGCGCGTGATCAGGTGCGGGTGGTGCCAATTGACGGTGCGTCAACTGGGTGCCGGCGAGCTGTTGCACTGGCTGGAGCGCAGGCGGTGTTTGTCAAGGAGGCCGATCCAGAAGCTTCGAACCACGCTGCACTAGCAGCGGCTCTGAGCAAAGATTATGCGGTGATTCGGGCGCTGCAGCAGGCAGGTTCGTCTCTAGTGACGGAGTTTGTTCAGTATGATGATGAGCGGGTGATTATGCTTAGCCAAGCGTATATTGCTAAGGATGGCTGGCAGTGGCAGCCACCTGATGTAGCGGATACGCCGGCGAGCCAGCGCTATATAGCGGCGGTGCTGCGGGCGATTGCTCAGCTTGAGCAGACTGAGCTGCCTGCGGCAGCAGCTGAGACGCTTACGCTGCATGCCACGGCGTTTGACCGGGTCGTGCAGTGTCAGGGGCTTCGGCTACTTTGCGATGATGCGACGCGGCGTGAGGAGCTCCAGCAGACGTACCGCTCCTGGGCTGAGCAAGCCAGTAAGCCAGTGATTTGTCGGCGCTACGAGCAGTTTTGCGCTGTGCTTGATAATACCAAGCGCTTGGCTGATCTTGCCATGCTAGCTCAGCAGGTGGCTAACCAGCCGTGCGATCGGTTGAGCCACGGTGATGTGCGGAGTGAGACGATTGCCTACCATGCTGCTCAAGATAACGTGAAGCTAATCGATTGGCAGTGGGCAGCCTATGTGCCAAGGCGGTGGAGTGCAACCGAGTTCTTGCTCGATATGGCGCGCCGCGGCTACGATGTGCAGGCCTGGCAGGTCGAGCTGAACCGGCCGCTGCTTGCTGGCCTAGTAGGGTATTATGTCGTGTGTAGCGCTCAGCCCGCTCCTGAGGCAGCTCAGGCAGTGCGGCGGCTCCAGGCATATATGGCAGCTACGGCGTATGATATGCTGGGCTATGAGTAGCTGACTGGTTGATGGATGCTGAGTTGGTTGCGACGAAAGTACTTATACGCGTCTAATTTTAGAGTAGCGCATTAACATGCGTCAAACACATGTAATTCTCCAGAAGATAGCAGATGAATGTTTTTTCTACAGCAGGTGTATAACACCAGTTTTATGCAATAATGCATCATTGATATGAGCGTAAAACTACCTTGAGGGTATGTTTCTTACCAACACGCAAAATGTCACCGTTAGCAAGTGGTGTATCTTCGCTGGAAATTTTGGAGTCATTGATCTTCACGGCATTTTGCTTGATGAGCCGTCTGGCCTCGCCGCGACTTTTTGTGATGCTCAGTCGAACAATGATATCGATAATTGACTCATGGGCATCTACCTGAATGATATCAATATCCTTGGCAAGATTCTTCTGACTCACCTCAGAGACCCATTGCTGCTCGGCATCAACGGCGGCGCTCGCTCCGTGGTACATTGACACTATCTCTCGAGCAAGATCCTTTTTGATATCGCGTGGGTTTTCTCCGTCGTTGAGTCGATTTTTAATTACAGCAATCTCACTCATAGGCAGGCGCGTACAATCCACAAAACACTGGTAAATACCCGCATCCGCCAGCTGCATGATTTTAAAGAACATATCTTTGGCATTCAGATCGAGACCCACACCGGTACCAAGGCTTTTGCTCATTAATTTTTCGCCGGTTTCTGGGTTTTCGAGCAGTGTGGTTGTCATGACAAACTTTTCTTTTTGCTTGTAGCGCTTGAGCAATGTACGGCCAGCCAGCATATTGAATGTTTGGTCGGTGCCACCGATCTCCACATCAACATCCATTGCCACAGAATCGTAGCCCTGCATCAGCGGGTAGAAGAACTCATGGACGAAGAGTGGCTTCTCGGCAGCGACTCGCTTTTTGAACGCATCGCGCTCTAGCATCTGCTGCACGGTAAAGTTGGAGGCAAGCTCCACGGAATCTTCAAATGTTAGCTTGGAGAGCCACTCCGAATTAAACTGGAATTCTATCGGGTTGTCGATATCGCTAAAGTCTAGAATCTTGCCTATTTGCGCCTTAAATGTCTGCAGGTTCTCCAGCACTTGTTCGCGTGTTAGCTGCACACGCATCGAAGTTTTATCGCTCGGATCACCGATCATGGCGGTAAAGTCGCCAATTAGCACAATAATCCGGTGGCCAAGAGCGTGGAACCGTTCGAGTATCAGATAATTTGTTGAGTGCCCAAGATGAACATAGTTCGCAGTTGGGTCAATACCAAGATAGAATGTGAGGCGGCGGCCACTTTGTAGCTCCTTTTTGAGACTATCTTTGCTCGGAAGAATTTCGGCAACTGAGCGAGATAGCGCCTCATCAATCAAGTGTTCGTCGGTAATAACGTGGTGCGCTTGAGTATTCATGTATAGTATTTTACTACATACGAGAAGAGATAAAAACTAACACGTCTGAGCTCACTTGTCGTGTGCCGCTGGAGTCCTATGATTTACGGTGTATCTAATTTGAAAGGCAACTGCGAGTGTGCAAATGTCTTGTTTATACATGGATGTATGACATCGCTTATACTACTTATGCTACAGTTGATGGTAGTGCTAGATCTGAAGATACACTACAATAATACTATGAATCAAGAATAGAACGTTATAAGTCAAAAGAAGTTAGTCGACTCACCGTGGTACAAGCTCAATATTGAAACCGTAAGGCTCCCGTCAGGCAAAGTCCTCGATGATTATTACGTGCGAGAGGGTATGAACGCCGTTTTGATCGTTCCACGCACTCATGAAGGCAAATTTTTACTGGTGTGTCAGTATAAACACGGAGCGCAGCAAAGTGTTATAGAATTTCCTGCGGGTAAGATCGATGCGGGTGAATCTGCTTTAATTGCTGCAAAAAGGGAATTATATGAAGAGACTGGAGGCACCTCCAGTCTTTTTGTAGAGGGACCTACATTTTTTGAGGACCCTACGAATAGCCGTGTCAAGATAGCGATCGTCTTTGCTGATAATGTTACTATAAATAAACCAGGTATTGAAAAAAGCAAACTGATGATTGAGGTGATTGATAAGGAATGAGGAGTAGGATGGAGACTGTTTATCGATGTGGTATCTGGACTGATATAACTCATAAAAGAGAAAATCAGAAGTTCTACATTCGTGCTAGAATAGTCACAGAGTAGAAAGTAGGGGGGTGAGGGCAGAAAATATGCGCAAGAAGAAACTAAGTGACAACGGCAGACTAAGCTTTCGCACTATCATCTTCCGTGGTATCCTCTATGTAATTGTTGTGCCAACAGTCATCATGCTTCTCGTTGTTGGCGGATTCTATCTCAAATTGTGTGCTGAAGCTAGCCAAGCTCAAGCAGCAATGAAAACATATCTACATAGTAAATATGGTGAAGAATTTATCGTCGAACGACCAGAAAAGAATGGAAGTGGGCTTGGTGTAGAAGGGTGGTTTGAAGCAACAGCCTACCCGAAGAATCACACAGACATCCGCTTCATTGTTATGCTTTCATCCTCAGGGAAGCATGATGGCTATGCTGGTGCTGTATGGTCAAAAGAAGAGACTGATCGACTCAAACCTATTATTCAGCGTATCTTTAGTAAAGATGTAGTGTATAGTGTAACCATCCAATCGTCCATGACGCTACAAACGAAAGATATACAAGTTGACGGTGTAATACCACATTTTACACAAGCGGCAGCACAATATAAGCAGCAAATTCCATATAATATCACTATTCAAAAAACACACCAAACACGAGAATATCAGGAAAAAATGCGCATCGTCGATAATCTTAAAGAGCTTGCAAAGGATCTGCCAGATACCGTTGACACTACTATTCGCTACCAAGCGCAAACATCTGGAGGTAAGAAGTTTGATTTGGATATAACAATCACGGCATTAAAATCCACACCACAAGAAACATTAATTACGATGTTCCAAGAAAAGGAGAGTCTGTAAATATGAGCATAACAATAGAGCAATATCTCGCACTAAGTGCACTTGCCTATAAATACAACCTTCAAAAGAATAACTAGAGAGTTCTATAATTATACTATTAATAGTCGCGTAACTAAAAATAGGGACCCTGAGAGCAGAAGACATGCATAAGAAAAAACCAAGCGATAACACCAAATTAGGCTTTCGTACCATCCTCTTCCGTGGTGTTCTCTATGTGATTATCATTCCAACAGTTATCATGTTGGTAATATTTGGTATATTTTACACAAAATCTACCATTGATGATCATATTGCTCAATCACATATGCAGTCATACCTCAAACGTAAGTATGGCCAAGAATTTATAGTAGAGAATTATCGAATCGAGGGAGCTGGCCTTGGAGTAGATGGTGTTGCTAAGGCTGATGCATATGCTAAAAGTGACCACACGATTCGATTTATGGTGAAGGGTTTTCCTGGGGAAGGTCCATACAGTAATAACTATTGGGATGGATACCCCGATATGACATGGGCAAAACACCTCAAAAAGGATATTGATCCTATGATAAAAAACGTATTTGGTGCCGACACATCGCTCGCATCGATAGAAGTTTACAGTATACCTGCAGTGAACCAAAGGATAGGAAAAGAAATACCATTGTATCGTGATGCCTTTCAGCGATTTGGTAAAGATATACATGTTGCTGTGCGTATAAAGAGTAGGGTCGTCCATAATGATGTAGCCGCACAGATATACCAGATAATCGTCAAGCTGCGAGAGTTCGGTGTGTCGCTATCCATTAATTATGAGAACCCCGCGGTATATGTTGCACTAGTCGAAGAAACGAGTATACGTGGTATACACTCACCGCAGGATGTGGGGAAATATATCGAAATGAAGGAGAAAAAGCTATGAAAAGAGAATAATGCTTGGTGTTAAGCTCATTATCTTAATAGTAAATCCCTAAGTAGTTTTGCCTCTAGTAGCGAGAAGCCACCATTGAGGCGCTCATAAAACAGGGAAAAATTGACAATTATCGCCACAGCGATGGATCTATTTATCTCGAATGCAAACCCCTCCTCTCTCATACCTTGACACCTCATCAACGCTACGACTTTCAGAATAAGAATAACTCAATAGTTCTGTATTTGTGCTATAATAGTCGCGTAGCCAAAAATAGGGGTTGTTGGGAGAAGAGAATATGCCCAAGAAGGAACTAAATAATAACACCAAACTAAGCTTCCGTACCATTCTTCTCCGTGGTATTCTCTATGTCATCATTATTCCAACAGCTGTTATGTTTCTTCTTGTTGGTGGATTCTATCTCAAGGCCGATATTGAGGCGAATCAAGCTCAAGCAACAATGAAAACTTATTTACAAAACAAATATAATGAGGAATTCATCGTTGAGAAACCAGAGCGGAAGAGCAGTGGCCTCGGCGTAGAGGGAGTACTGGCTGCCAATGCTTACCCTATACGAGATCCTCATATACGATTTTCTGTAAACACCTCATCGAATGGCAATCAAGATAACTATCCAGGTGTAATATGGTCCCGCTCTCAGAATGATAAGTTAATAAAGGATCATATCATAAATAACTCGTGGGCGCAGACCGACATCACTGTCAGTCTTGCAGACAATACAGCACAGTCGCTGAGCGGTACACCTAAAACATACGAAGAAGCGATAGCGTCTTATGGAAAAGATATTCACTACATAATAAGTGTTAATCGTAATACAAATCAATTGGCTGTCGATAACCGGGATCGGTACTATCTCATCAGCCTTATTAGATATATCAATCAGCAAAAAGTTGGCTACCGTATTATACATTACAGCATACATGATACGAAGATGGATACAGACGTAGTGTGCAATATACAGGTAGAAGGTACGCGTCTATTAGATGAAAAACAAGCCAATGAATGCTTTAGAAAATAAGGGGTGGGGGCAGAAAACATGCACGAGAAAGAACCAGACGAGAATAATAGGCTAAGCTTCCGCACCATTCTTTTTCGTGGTATCCTCCGCGTTATCATTATTCCGACATGCGTCATACTTCTATTAACTGGTACATTGATCGGTATATTTCATATTAAGTACCTTATAGAGGCTCATCAAGCTCAGACTGAAATGCGCGCCTATCTAGAGAAAAAATATCACCAGCACTTTATTATCAAGAACTATCGAATTGAAGGAGGAGGATTTGCAAGAAGAGGCGGCAAAGTTGCAGATGCACATAGAGAGGGTAGCTCTTACACCTTTCGTGTTTTAGAGAAAGATCACCGGCTCTACCGCGATAACTACCTCTCGGCACTCTACAGTGAGCAGGAAGAAAAAGATCTTACCAAGATGGTTAAAAAATTGTCTATATCTGCAGTAAAATATACGCCAGATATTACAATTGCTCCTGACGTAGCTGATGAGATACAGGGCACGCCAGCTTTTGTTGAGATGTTGCGGAAGTATGGGGATCATATTATATATGAAGTATCTATTGTTTTAGTAGGGGATCAGGTAAAAGAAGAAGATGTCCAAAACGTAAGAAGACTTATGGAGTATGCCCAATCAAAAAACCCGAAAAGTTATGCTGTGAGATATGTTGTAAATAGTAGAACTGAAGATGTGCAATATATTTGTCAGGAGTATGGAGGTATAAGCGAGAAAATGGCGCAAGAAACTTCCAAGGATTGCTTTAAAAAGAGTAAGGGGAGGATATAGTCAATAAATCTCTAAAAGAAATCATGAAGAAAGTACCCGAAAACCAATCGCCTTGAGCGTAAACCTCTCACACCTTGACAGCTCATCAAAGCTACAACTTGCAGAATAAGAAGAATAACTCAATAGTTCTGCATTTGTGCTATAATAGTCGCGTAGCCAAAAATAGGGATCCTGAGAGCAGAAAATATGCACAAGCAAAAACCAAACGATAACAGTAAACTAAGCTTTCCCACTATCGTCTTCCGTGGTGTCCTCTATGTCATCATTATTCCAACAACTATTATGCTTCTCCTCGTTAGTGGATTTTATCTTAAGTTAGATATCGAGGCTGGCCAAGCTCAAGCGACAATGAAGACGTATTTACGTAACAAGTATAAAGAAGAATTTGTTGTCGAGAAACCAATACGAAACGGAAGTGGGTTCGCGGTGCGGGGGTGGTTTGAGGCGGTAGCTTATCCTATAGCGAACAAAAAACTTCCCTTTAAGGTGATGATGTCACTTTCAGACCCATGGGATGATTATGTAGATACACTATGGGGCATGCAAGAAATGGCAAGAATAAAACCGATGGTCGATAAAATAATGACTGGATCGTACGTGTTTACTGTGGATATAGCAACAGGCGAAATTGGCAATGCTGTTACAGACACTAAGGCTTTGCCGTTATTTCAAGAGGTAGCACATAAGCATAGCCAAAGTATACTCTATAAGCTAGAAGTAACCGCGCAAAACGATGCTTCTTCGTTGATGCACTATGAGCGAGTCAAGCAGTTGTTGCAGATTATTAAGGATGTTCCTGCTAAGACTAAACTGATATACCGATGGTACGAAAATGGTACTAAACACGTCATAGTGCTCTTAGAAGATGAAATAGCAAAAATACTTCACGAAAACCAGGATATTCGTATATATGATAAAGAAATAGTTAAGGAGAAAAAATGAATTTAAAAGTTGAGCAGTATCTTGCCTTGTCATCGCTTGCTTATCAAGTAATACCAAATAGTTTGTTAGATGATGCATCAAAACAAACCCTTAAAGAAATTGTCTCTCACTTGACCGCAATAACTGTCTTGCTTGAACTTAAACCCCTCTCCTCCCTCGCATCCTGGCACCTCATTAACGCCACAACCACTTCATCTGGTATGTCGGCTATTGCTGTGCAAGATCCAGCCACCAAGGACATTGTCTTTGCCTACCGCGGGACAGATATTGATAAAATATCTGGGAGGCGATGAAAGATATTGAGTCGGATATTGCGATTGCATCGAGTGGAAATGTTTTTGTGCAGGATGGGCTGAACCAATTCCACGATGCCTACACCTTCTATACCGAGACGATCAAGAAAGTTGGTGGCGGTGCTCATGTGGGCACCAAGAGCTTCACCGGTCATTCACTCGGTGGTGGACTGGCACAGTATATGGCGTATAAAACTGGTGGTGCATATAAGACGGTCACCTTCGACGCGGTAGGGATTGGCCAAGTGCTGAAGAATGTCAACCCGCGGGACTATGATACCTCAGTAACGGACTACACCAATGAGCACGATATCATTGGTATGTATGGTGTGCAGCTGGGCCGCACAGTGTACATTAAGGATATGAACAGTGATGAGCTGCGTAAGAAGGACCGTGACTATGTGACAATACTGCAGTATGCGCAGGGTGCCATTGCTGTGGCGGCACGCAATGGCGAGCATGCCTCAGCAATGGGGTGGATGGCAGCTGCAAGCATAGCATCGCTCGGGTATGCAGTGAATCGCACTAGCCAAGAGCTAGCTTTCGATGCACATCGTCCAAGTAGTTTATTAACTGATGATGGTACGCTAGCAGCCACTGTACCGCAGGGAGACTCCATCACGAATACATTGGCTGGCGCACTTCGTACAACACTGGAAGTATATACCGGCATTGCCAATGGTGTTCATTTCATCGTTGTTGAGATTCCAAGTGCTACAGCTGAAGAGCTTGTGCGAATAACGCTCTCTGTCGCTGAAAGTGGTAAGAAGATCATAGTCGATGTAGCACAGGTGATTCGCGATCAGGTGAATATCCTTACCTCTAGTGTATATGAAACAAGCCGGATTATGGGTGAGCAAGCTGATGCCTTTGCTCGTGTGCTGATGGCACAACTTGCTGGGGCTACGCAATGGACAACTTCGCTCCGTCTCGACATTGCCGTGCTGAGTGCACTGAGTGGTGCAGCTAGAATAACGCGCGATACACTTGCTGCTATAGTAGAGACGCCTGATGCAATGGCGCGTTGGCTGCAGATAGTCTTTGGTGCGAGTGCACATGTCGTTGGTACAGCAGCAGACGATTCTATTGATGGTTATGATCACGTCCCAGACTATGGCGTGACGAAGCGTGCGGTCTATGTCGAGGGCCGAGAAGGGAATGATTATGTAACAGGAACGAATTCTGATGATACATTGATGGGTGATGCAGGGAATGACACCATCATGGGCAAAGGTGGTAATGATATGATTTTTGGCGGTGATGGTGACGATTCTCTATATGGTGATGGTGGTAGTGATACAATTTTTGGCGGTGCTGGCGATGACAACCTTAATGGTTCAGAAGGTGATTCTAATAAGCTCTATGGTGGCGCAGGTGATGATGGAATAAATGGTTCCGGGTTGATTGTTGGCGGCGCAGGTGATGACCGGATCGACTCTCAATTTGGGAACGATACATATATCTATAACCGCGGTGATGGTAATGACACGATTAGCGACTTTGGTGGCATTGACACTGTACGGTTTGGTGCGGGTATCGTGCCAAGCGATGTAATGGCACGCTATGAGAGTCGCCCGTATGGCACGCCAGGCAATGACTATGATCTTGTCTTAGACATAAAGGGCTCTGGTAGTATTCGCATCAAAGACTATTATGGTTCGAGTGACTGGACAGGACGGAACCGTCCCGTGCCAGGTCATCGTGTCGAGCGCTTTGTCTTTGCAGATGGCACCGTGTGGGATGAGCAGGCAATCCGCACTATGACGCATCACTTACAAGGCACAGCTGACGATGATTCTATTGACGCCTTTGATGATGATGGTATCACGGTACATAGTGGAGCTGGTAACGACACGGTGCGTGGCGCGAGGCAAGACGCAAATGTGCTCTATGGGGACGACGGTGATGACAGCCTCATTGGTGGTGAGAAAGATGATATGCTGACTGGTGGGCAGGGTAATGATGTGTTGTATGGTGCAGGCGGCAACGATATCTATACCTTCAAGCGAGGGGATGGTGTTGACACGATAAGTGATGATGACGGCGTTGACACACTGCAGTTTGGCGAAGGCATTAATCCGCGTGATGTGACTGTTCGACGTATCCATCTTTCATCATATGAAAGTCTCGAGCTTGCTATCACGGGTACAGGTGATAAAATCATTATCCAAGGATATTTTGGCTCGTACTCATACGACGGGCTGCATGAGAGCACAAGCCAGCAGATCGAAAAAGTGGTTTTTGCTGATGGTACGGTATGGACACCGGAGATAATCGCGCAAATGCTTGTAGAGCACACGAGTGAATAGCGTATAACCTCTGTCTTGGCTCCATCTCATCTGTTGTATTAGCTTTATTGTCTTTATATTGGTAGGCTAGATGGTTTGGGCTACTTTCTCAATATTGGTGCTTAGGCAGAATACTAGCTTTCATAACTTCCTAGAGGAAGAATAAGACAGCGAGAAATAATAAATGGGCTGATATGAGCACGTCGCCTCTGCAGGAGTCTCTTTAAGCTAGCTTTCATCTCTCTCCTGCACAATACCACACATGAAAAACAGCAACCATGACTCAATCAGCCGCAGTGGTAGAGACGCCTGCTGCGCCGGTGCTGCGTGCGCTTAATCCGCGGACGCTTAGTATCGATATTGTGCTGCCAGTGCTTAATGAGGCGCATGTTATTGCGCGCTCGGTGAGCACGTTGCACGCGTATTTATCACAGCATGTGCCGCATCGCTGGCGCATCATTATTGCCGACAATGGTAGCACGGACGGCACAGCGGAGGCAGCGCGCCAATTGGCGGTGCGCTACCCCGAGGTGCAGCTCATTCAGCTTGCCGAGAAAGGCCGTGGCCGGGCTCTCAAGCAAGCGTGGCTACAGAGCTCGGCCGATATTCTGGCCTATATGGATATTGACCTCTCTACCAACTTAGACAGCTTCGTCCCAATGATCACCCCGCTGATTATGGGTGAGGCAGCTGTGGCGACGGGCTCGCGCCTAATGAAGCAGTCGCGCACAACCCGCGGCTTCAAGCGCGACACTATCTCGTGTTGTTACAACTGGATTATTCGCCGGACGATGAAGACGAAATTTGTCGATGCCCAGTGCGGTTTCAAGGCGATTCGGCGCGATGCGGCACGCAAGATTCTGCCTCGCATCAAGGATACTGGCTGGTTCTTCGACACCGAGCTACTCGTCAAGGCAGAGTACGCTGGTTATACCATCCACGAGGAGCCAGTCTTTGGGTCTGGCTCTCTATTATTTCTGTTATCTCAACTAACGCAAAGCCTACTTGTGGCGCATTGCCAGGCCAGCGCGAAGCGTCTCATGGTAAAACGGCAGCAGCGGCAGAGCATCGATCTCGGTGAGTGGATACCACGCTGCTGCGCTATTTTCGGCATTAAGCCGAGGCGTTATGCGCTGCGCACATTCAACGAGCACCGGATACACATACCACTGGCGGCTATGCGCTGCATCGATCTGCATCAGGGGTTGCTGCGCCACCACGATAGTCGTATCTCGCGGGTCAATGCCTAGCTCCTCGGCCAATTCTTGCCCAGCTAGTACCGTAATGCTCGTATCGGTTCGGTCGATGAAGCCAGAGACGCCATTGAGCATACGCGGTTGCTCCACCTCTTGCTGGCTACGCCGCACCAGTAAAATCTCATCACCGTAGCATACCACGCAGTTGAAGACAAAGCAGATGGGTTGGCCAGTGTAGTTGATCTTTCCATCAGGCAGACGCGGATAGTCTTTGGTCTGGTAGGCAATCATCGCAAGCGGATTCATATGATTAGTATAGCATAAGAGGAATGGACAGAGGTAAATAATGAGCAGACCGGAACTAACTAAGAGTATATACTCAAGACAACGGCCCTCTAACTCTAGAGTGAAATAAGTGAAGACAAAAGGAGCTCAAGGAGACATGAAGAGTGGAGCGGAGATTGATGCAGACATGCGAAGAAAATTGGTAAAAAAGCGATGATTTAAGATAGCCCTAAGCAATGTCAGTCATACTATATCTACAACCATAAACAAGGAGTACACGACAATGGCACAGCAACCAACTCTCACCACAGACGAAGCGCTTATTTTGCAGCAGATCAACGAGCATGGCGAAGATGATGTGATCAGCCTAGAGCAGAGCCTGCGCATGAGCTGCCCAAAGCTAATGGCACAGTTCACTCACCTCAAGAACAAAGGGCTCATTACGGTCAAGATGACGACTGGCAATTGGCAGTGTGGTGAGCTATCTTCTTGCGGAGCACACCCTGCGGCCGATTCGCGCCAACATGCACGCCCAGACGCAGTTCGTTAGTGATGCCAGTCATGAGCTGCGCACGCCGCTGACCGCGCTGCGCACTGCGAACGAAGTAGCGCTGCGCAATCCTAAGCTCACCCTCGCTGAGGCTCGCGCCGTCATAGAAGCGAATGTGACCGATGCGACGCGGCTGCAAACGCTAGCCAATACAATGCTTGGTTTGCTTCGGCACGACCGCTCGGTGGTGCAGCTGCAGCCAGTTGCTTTACAAACCGTGGTAAGTGAAGTGATGAACTTGGTGGTGGCACCTGCCCAAGCGAAGTCGATTGCCATTAACGATACAACGCCACCTTTGATGGTGCGGGCTCATCGGCAGCGTCTTGTTCAGCTCCTTACCATTTTGCTCGACAATGCCATCAAGTAAGCCCGGAGCATACCACCATTACCATCACTGCTACGAGTACCAATCGCTGGGCTAGGGTGCAGATCATCGACCAAGGAATCGGGATGGACGCCGCCACGCAGCGTCGGATATTCCAACGCTTCTACCGAGCCGACCAAGCTCGCACTGGTGGCTCGGGCCAGGGCTACGGTCTTGGGCTGGCGATCGCTCAGCAGATCATCACCGAGCATGGCGGCAAGATCACCGTCGACAGCACACCTGGCACTGGCACAACCTTTACAGTTGCCTTGCGCCTTGCTGGCAGGCAGAGTACGCAGTAGATAAAGTTCTGTAGAAATAAAGAGCGGATGCGTATCAAACTAGGCTTGGAGCGGCTGGGGCAGTAGGGTATATGGGTTGTATTACTTTTTGAGATCAGCTAAAAATTCTTCGACAGAGTTAAACGTACTCAGGCCATTACTAGTTGCTAGCGACGGCTCTGCAAGATTTCACTTTAAGCTTCTTTTAACGCCCATTCCCTATACTCGAACCATAATAACGAAAGGAGTATGTATGAAAATAGAAGATGGCTTTGCAACGGAGAAGCGTAGTACGTCGCCAACATCCCCATCGTCCACGCAAGTGCAGGTCAAAGGTGCGGCTAACCCTGGTTTGATCGCAGCGGTGATCGGCGGTGTGATCGTGGCGGCGGCGCTCGGATTTCTTGGTGGTATGCAGGTCAATAGCCGCAGCACATCGAGCCAAAGTGGCCCTGGTGGCCATGGTATGATGGGTAGTCAAACCAGCCAGGGGAGTATGTCACCACCGGGCCAAGCAGGGCAGTCGGCGGGCAGTGGTGTTCAGCCAGGTGCACCATCAAACGGAGCAAATACCACTACGCAAACCCAGCAAGGCACCGCCCAGCAAACTACGCAAGATACAACCAAGAATAACTAATAACAAAACCACCTCTGATATGAGGTGGTTTTCGGCTTACTGGAGTAAGGATTATTGTGGCAAGGAGACACCCTTTTCTTTGAGGGCTGGCTCGATGACGAGCTTGCCAAAGGCATCGGCATCGGCCCACACTTGGCGCGCATCTGAACTGCCTGAGGTGGTGAGCTTGCCGTCCTTGACGTATTGATTGGTCACATTCTTGCCATTGACGAGAATAGCTGGTGTGGCACTGGCGGCATTTTGGGCACCAGCCAGGGATTTATCGAAGGCGATCTTTTTCTTAATCCGGGCACCTGAGTGGTCGGCCTCGGCGAGGTCGGTCTTGAAGCGGTCAACGTCAAGGCCAAGCCCCTGTGCAGTGGTGGCGAAGTAGTTGGTGCGCTCTGTACCGTCGAGTGACTGCCACGAATTTTGCTCAGCGTAGAGCTTGTCGTGCATCTCCCAATATTTGCCCTGGAAGCCAGCCGACTCAACTGCCGCTGCTGCTGCGAGCGCATTGGGGTGGATGGACGAGAGAGGGTTGTTGCGGAAGATGAGCTGCACGTGATCCTTGTATTTCTCAGTGACTGCCTTGAGTGCGGGTGAGGCCTGCGAACAGCCAGGGCACTGGAAGTCTCCATATTCGATGATTGTTACCTTGGGTGATTTACTCCCGTGGGTGTGGTCGGCGATGTCACCATTTTGGCTGCTGGCACTCTGTGCTTGCAGTGGATCGACGCCCGACAGATTGATCGACTCACCTTGGCGCGACAGCCACACGAGCCCACCTAAGATTGCGAGGCAAAGCACTGCAAAGATCAGCCATGATTTTTTTGTCATAAACGAAATATTCCTCCTTATTCTTGCATATTATATCGTGCTCGAGTGGCCGAATCAAGCTGACAGAGGTGCTGTGCAGGGCTAAAGCATTGAGCCGATCAGGGGAGTGCGCTACAATGATGGCATGGAAATGCTCATGATCATCATCTTTGGTATCTTTGTGGTTGCCCTCATTCTGGCTGGCAGTGCATGGCCCGATATACCACCGGTAAGCCAATACGAGCTCGAGCGGCGTCGCCAGCAGAATAATCGCACAGCGATCCACCAGTTGCGGCGCATTGCTGTCTATGATGATCTCGTCTCGCTCCAGCGCTGCATCGTGGCACTATTGCTGGTGCTGATGGTGATGGCAAGTATTGGGGCATTCGACTTTGGTGGTGGTGTGCTGGTTGCGCTTGCGGTGGCGCTGCTCCATGGTGGTGTGGGGCGGATTAGCTGGGTGCATGCGATTGCCCAGCGTTTCTATAATGCAGTTGAGCCAAGCTTTGTGAGCTTTGCTGGGCGGTTCCCGCGAGTGGTGCGTATTGTCCGTTCGTTTGTACCACCAGTAGAGACGAATCTTCGCCTGGGGTCGCGAGCTGAGCTTGAACATCTGGTGCGTCATGCTCGGCCATCAGTCTTGCCACCAGTCGAGCGTGAGCAAGCGCTGGGGAGCTTAACCTTTGCGCGCAAGACGGTCGAGGCAGTCATGGTACCGCGCAATGCTATCAAAACAGTTGAGCAAGACGCCATGGTGGGGCCGCTGTTGCTCGATGAATTGCATCGCACCGGGCATAGCCGCTTCCCAGTGGTGGATGGCGACATTGACCATATTATTGGCGTGCTACACACCCGCGACTTTATGTCGCTCAAGGAGGCTGTGTCGGCTCAGGTGCAAACGGTGATGGACCCAAACGTATACTACATCGACGGGGCACAGTCGCTCGAGCAAGCCTTGGGTGCGTTTATTAAGACGCGTCAGCAGGTCTTCATTGTCGTCAATACCTATCGTGAGACGGTGGGGATGGTGACGCTGGATGATTGTATTGAAGCCTTGCTTGGTCATGCTCCCACAGCGGATGATGACGAGGTGTATAGCCAGCCAGTGGCCTTGCCCGAACCCACGCAGCCGCGCGCCCTCCCTATGGGCGAGCAGAATGATGCCTGAAATTGTGGTATAATCTAACAGATATGACACAACGAATACTTGCCAACCAAACGCCGGATTACACCGGCCAAACCATCACTGTGGCCGGCTGGGTACATGCACGGCGCGACCATGGTGGCCTGATTTTCATCGACCTACGCGACCACACCGGCCTGGTGCAGCTGGTCGTTAGCCCTGAGCAAACTGCGGCCTTTGCGCTGGCAGAGCATGCCCGCGACGAGTACGTCCTGCGGGCCCGCGGCGAGGTGCGCCAGCGTGGTGAGGGCCTGACAAACCCCAATATTGCCAGCGGCAGCATCGAGCTAGCCGTCAGTGAGCTAGAGGTGCTCAACAAAGCCGAGACATTGCCCATCCAGCCCTTTAGCGAGACTAACCAAGCGAATGAAGACCTGCGCTTTGCCTACCGCTACCTCGACCTGCGCCGGCCTAAGCTGCAAACGATGCTGCGCCGCCGCGCCGATATGTACCGCCGCATGCGCCAGTATATGGACGAGCGCGATTTTATCGAAATCCAAACGCCAATCCTTGCAAATTCCAGCCCCGAGGGTGCGCGTGACTTCCTCATCCCCAGCCGCTTGCAAGAGGGTAAATTCTACGCCCTGCCACAAGCACCGCAGCAGTTTAAGCAGCTGCTGATGGTTGGCGGCGTGCCGCGCTACTACCAGCTGGCTGCGTGCTTCCGCGACGAAGACCCGCGCGCCGACCGCCTGTATGGTGAGTTTTACCAGCTGGATCTAGAGATGAGCTTTGTGGAGGATGGTGAGCAAGTCCGCCAGATGATGGAGCCACTGATGCAGCAGCTGGTGACGGACTTTGCTGGTAAAACGCTGCTGGACCTCAGCAACCTCCCAGCTGGCGATGGCCAGCCTATCCCGCGCATCCCGTACCAAACCGCCATGGAAACCTACGGTAGCGACAAGCCAGACCTGCGCTTTGGTATGGAGCTGGTTGAGCTAACGGACGTGTTTGCCGACACCGAATTTGGCGTGTTCAAAAACGCTGAATGTATTAAGGCAATCTGCGTCACAAACGGCGCGTCACTCAGCCGCAAGCAGATCGATGGCTTTACCCACATTGCCAAAGCCGAGGGCGCAGGCGGCCTGGCTTACATTACTTACCAAGATGGTGCGGCCAAGAGTCCAATTGCCAAGTTCCTGCGTGAGGAAGAGCTGGCCGCTATCCAAGCCAAAACGGGGGCCAAGGACGGCGATGCAGTCTTCTTTGGGGCCGATAGGCGCCCAGTGGTCAATGCCGTGCTGGGGCGGCTGCGTAGTGAGTTTGCCGAGCACTTTGGGCTGAAGGATCCGCAGGCGGTGGCGCTGGCCTGGATTATCGATTTCCCATTCTACGAGTGGGATGAGCATGCGCGCAAGCTCGACTTTGGCCACAATCCCTTTAGTATGCCAAAGGGTGGGCTCAGCACGCTGCAGGCCGCTCAGACGGATGCCGAGAAGCTAGCTATCCTGGCCGACCAGTTCGATATGGTGATGAACGGCTACGAAATCTGCAGCGGCGGTGTGCGTAACCATAACCCGGCCGTGCTGTATGAAGTATTTGGACTACTCGGCTATAGCCGGCAATATGTGGAAGAGAAGTTTGGCGCTATGCTGCGGGCCTTCACCTATGGTGCGCCGCCACACGCGGGCTGCGCCTTTGGCATTGACCGCATCCTGATGGAGCTAACCGGCGAGCATAACGTCCGCGAAACCCTCGCCTTCCCCAAAAACGGCAGCGGTGTCGACGTCATGATGGACTCACCCGCGCAGGTAGAACCCGGGCAGCTGAAGGAGCTGGGGTTGTCGTGACAGCTTACCTCGTCACTGGTGTTGCAGGCTCTGGCAAGACAACATTGCGTAACATATTTCGCAGTCGAGGATACCAAACATACGACATCGACGAAGGCTTTGCGGGGTGGGTGCACAAAGAGACGAATATCCCAGCGGCAGAAACCGATAAGCCAGTAGAGCCGCTTAATTTACATCATGAATGGCGAGTTATCAGTGCTAGATTGGAGAATATTATACGACAATCTCATGGACTGACGGGCGTCTTTGGCTCGGCCCATGATTTGTATCAGTATGCATATTTGTTTGACGCTATTTTTCTCCTTGAGTATCCGAGCGAGGAAGTCTTGCGGCAGCGAATCGCTCAGCGTCCAGCCGGTAGCTACGGTCAGGAACCTGGCGAGCTAGAAAATATCATTCGCTATTGGCCAGTCTACGAAGATAACTTTCGGAAGATTGGCGCAACAACCATAGATTGCACACAGCCGAGTGACACAGTGTTGCAGACAATCCTCACGCAAGTAGATCCACAAGCAAAGGACGCTCTATGAGCTGGGACCTCACCGCAATCAAAACAAAACGTCATGTCCAGTCGGTTAGCGACCTGATGGAAGAAGACTGCGTGCCGCTCGTGCACCAGCAGATGATTGCTGAGCTCGAAAAGGCTGCCAAAGCATGCGATGCGCAGCTAGACACGCGCGACCCGTCGTGGCTTGTTATGGAGAAGAAAGAGTGGCTGATCGAATTCAGCCTGGGCAAACAGCCTAGGGGGCAACTCATCACGATGGGGCTGCGCGTCCGGGGTGCTAGGGAGCCAACGGAGGTATTTGCGTATCTTATCCAACAGCTTGGCATGCGGCTGGTGGAATGGAGCACCGGCGAGTTCCTGGATCTATCTAAGCAGAGCAGCTTCGGCCGCTGCCAGGAGTGGAGCGAGCGGGTGCTGCGAGACCCTGCAAAGTCACGAAAATCATAAGCGTATTGCGCGTGTAATAAGAATAAAATAGAGACTAGCTAGTTACGATAGCTCTATTGTTTCTATCCGCTGATACTTCACTCCAGCCTCTGCTGCCGCTGCTGTGCACAGTGTATCAATCAATCCCTTGCCGGCGTCACTCAAGATGGCGTCATGAACAGGGAAGGCAAGACGTGGAGCCACGGCGTGCAAGAAGCTGCGCACTTCGGAGAACTTAAGCCATGGTGCAGCCACAGGTAAGGCAAGGACGTCGATGGGGCGCTGAGGCAAAGCGAAGGAATCGCCAGGGTAGTAGATACGATTGTTGATGAGCGCGGCAAGATTGTGGAGGCGCGGAATGTCTGGACTCACCACAGCATGCTCACCGCCAAAAAACTCAAGCGTGAATGGCCCAATCTGGTATGTATCACCAGGCACCGCGGCTATTGCATGGCGGACAGAGAGTGTGCCCTCTGGCAAAGATATCGTTGTGTTATCTACAATGATATCCTTAACACTTATAATTTCTGCCTCAGGAAATGCCTGTATAATACGCTTGATGAGCGCAGGGCTATAATGGTCGGGATGCGCATGAGTAATGAGAACTGCCGCTACCTGCTGCGGCATAGCAAAGTCGTCGGTGTATACACCTGGGTCGACGACCAAGCTTTGGCCGTTGATTGTAATAGTAAAGCAAGAGTGGGCGAATTTCGTCAGCGTTGTCATATATCTAGTATAGCGGAGAAGAGGGTGAAGTGATAGGTTGTTTTTGCCATGGTACTGGTTGAGAATATTTGACTGGTGTCAGTAACTATAGGGCTCACTACAGTAAAGATACATATGTACGCTCAAAAATCGCTTCCTAGTGCGGGAGCTGAAAAGCATAACTATGGCGTAGTAGCAGTTTCTGATATTTCACAGACAAAATAGTAGGCAGGAGGGAGATAGTCCTGAAAGTAAGCTAGGAAATCATTGTGCTATCATCAGAAATGTGGCATTATAGCTGTATGAGCAAAACAATTCTCTTTGTGCCGGGCTTCCAAGAAGGGCGGGCCGACCGCGATTACGATACACTGATGAATCGCTGGCGAGCAATGGGCTACGCGGTAGAATTTGTGCCAATCCAGTGGCATCGCACTATGCAAAAACAGTGGTTGCAGACGCTACATGAGCGGTATCGGCAGCATGATCCAGCCGAGACTATCCTGGCTGGTTTCTCATTTGGGGCGTGTATTGCATTCTTAGCGGCGTGCGAGCGGGCGCCGAGCGAGCTGTGGCTCTTCTCGCTGTCACCATCATTTGCAGAGTGCGCAGAGTATTGGTCTAAGCGCGATTGGCGCGTGATCGGTAAGCGGCGGCTCGAATATGCCAAGCAGGTGAGCTTGGTATCGGCTGCGCAGCGTATTACGTGCCCTGTACAGATTTTCGTTGGCTCCGAGGAGTTTATTAAGTGGCCAGAGATGAAACTTGTCTTTGATACTGCTATGGAACACATTCCCACCGTCCATGGCACAGTGGTAGAAGGCGCTGGGCATGCGGTAGATGATCCGCGGTATGTGGCGGCAGTGTGCGACGCAATAGAGCGATAACTGTGGTATAATATAGGCAATTATGACGAGAACACACGACACCTTACCGCAAAAACCTGAAGAACATTTTGACCTTCTAGGGGGGTAAAAGAGAAGGTTCGCCACTTTGGTGTGGCTGCAATCAAGTGGGCACTTCATCGTGTTGAGGATAGCTATTGGAAGCCTGGAGACCCAATAACGCGCTTCACTGTGTTTGATGATAATGCAACCTATGATTTGTCAGAAACTGATGGGATTATCCCGAATATCAGCAAGACGACTCCTATTGATGTGATTGGTGGGACGATGACGGTATTTGCACCAGGTGAAGAAGAAAGGCTTTTGCAAGCACTACGTCAGGAAGATTAAGTAAGCAATAATAAGAGCTACGCTAGCCGTTTCTTGGCTAGCGTAGCGTGAGCTTTAGCTTTATTGTATGTGCTTTGTCTCTACATCCTGCCAGTCGTTGTTGTGCCGAAGCTCGGCGTTGTTGCCAGCGAAGACCGCTTTTGCTTCGGTATTGTCGCTCAGCGTCCAGAGAAACCAAGCAGTCATGTAGGCATCGCCATATTCCAGTACATCTTTGTGGCCAACGGTCTTGCGCCGCGCGATGACGCTGGGTTTATCTGTACTCAGGGCACGGAAGTTCTGTTGCAGGTCGCTCAGTGGGCTAATGGCGAGGTTGTCGCTTGGGCCGGTACCAGCCATCATGTAGGTGGCTGTCTTAAGCTTGCTGGTGTCGTAGTGCCAGTTGTTGTCGTTTGCGGTGCCATGGCCAACGGCGCTAGCAGTGTAGAGGGAGGTATAGCGGTTACTATTGCCGTATTTTGTCGCGGCATTGATAGCACCGGCTCCGCCTTGGGAATGCCCGGCGATGCCGATTTTGCTTGTATTGACGAAGCCTTTGATGGGGCTGCTCTCGGCGGCATTGAGCTCTAGCGCGGTGTCAAGCATGGTCGATGTCGTTGCACCAGTGCCTGTCCAGCCATCCTCATTACCAATGACGACAAAACCCCAGCTGGCTAAATGCTCGAAGATTGGCGCATAAGTAGACGCGTAGGTGGCGGTGCCATTGACCATTAGAACAAGCGGAAAAGTCTGGTTTGGAGTAGTGCGTTGCGGGGCATAGATATGATATTCTTTGATGGCTGTGCTATCGCTGCGATGAGTGTGGTGCGCAACGTGGTAGGGGCCAGGCTTAGTATAGCGTTGCTCTAATGTGCCGCTGGGGCTCAATTTCGCAGCATAATCCTTCGCCACACCGTCATCGCCAGTGATACTTTGGTTGAGATAGTTCATATAAAGCACAAGCAGCACAAAGCACACGAATAGTATTGCTATGATGATACCCAGAATTTTCAGAAGCTTTTTCGCCATCGGTATGTCCTTATTCGGTTCAATAATACTAGTAATATTATCTACTATACACCGGGTGCATAGTAATGGCAAGGGAGAGTGATTGCTTTTTTACACGGTATATTTTGGCTCTGTTAGTAAGAGATTAAGTGGCTTTATCTCTCAGTTATAGCAATCAAGCGCCTAAGCATTGCACTCACAAGAGCCAACGGTATATACTGATGAGCATGTACGAACAAGAACTTCATACCGCGCAGCGGATTGCTCGCGAGGCGGGCGATATTATGCGCCGCTATTTTGATGGCGACCAACAGCGTCAGACCAAGGCGGATGGCACGCCAGTGACAATTGCCGATACAACAATCAACTCGCTAGTGATCCAGCGCCTTCACGAGACCTTCCCGGATGATGGCGTCATTGGCGAAGAGGAGAGCACGACGGGCTATGGCCTTGGGCGGAAGTGGCTGTGCGACCCGGTTGACGGCACAAAAGCCTTTACCTGGGGTGTACCCACAGCAATGTTTTCGCTTGCGTTAGTGGTTGATGGTGTGCCAACTATTGGCGTTGGTTATGAACCAATGACAGATCGGCTCTACTGGGCGGTGCGTGGCCATGGTGCCTTTTGCAATGGTACGCGGCTGCAGGTGAATCACCAGACGCTTACAGAGGGGATCTTTGCTGCGTCGTGTAGCTATGCAAATATCCGCCGCCATAAGTATTATGATAAGCTGATCGAACGCAAGGTGAGCACAGCAAGCATTAGTGGCGCAGTAGCCAAGAGTGTTCGCGTGGCTGAGGGGCGCTTCGTTGGGTATTATGCCGAGAAGGTGAATGCGTATGACATGGCCGCGGTGCACGTTATTGTTGAGGAGGCTGGTGGTAAGATGACGAGTGTATCGGGCCAGCCGCTTAATTATACGCAGCCGTTTTGTGGTGCACTTGTGTCTAATGGCGCTGTGCACGATGAGCTGATGGCAATAGTGCACGATGAGTGCTCATAAATACCGCACGCTACCAAAAGGTATTTTGCGCTTCATCTGCGCAGCAATGCCGAGAGTATCGGCTGGCTGGACGGTGTGTGGGCCGTAGAACTGGTTGATCTCGTCGATTGCAGCAGTGAGAGCGTGGCGAGCTGATGGATCGTCGAAGAGTGCGAGCTGTGCGTCTGTCTCGCTTGTAAGAAGATAACACGATATGCCAATCTCATAGGCGGGCAGTGGCATCGATTGGGTGAGTCGCTTGACGATCTGGAAGAGCGTAGTGCCATCACACAACGGATACTCGCGGCGCTCGTGGTTGTGCCAGCGACCTGCTTGGTAGCTCTTGGCATAGAGACGCACGCCGCGGGCGCGCACGTATTGCTGGCGGAGCGCCGCTGCGATATCTTCGCATAGGACGTGGAAGCGGCGCAAGACTTGATCGTAATTGAGATTCGGCCGATCGAGAACAAACTGTCGCCCGACTGTCTTGAGTGGGCGCTCATCATTATCTACCTCCCAACCACGCAGCCGCTTATACCAGTCGCGCCCTGGCTTGCCATGAAACACCATGTGCTCGAGCGTTGCTTCGCTTGCGGCCAGAAAGTCGAGTGGCGTCTGGATACCAACCTGGTGGAGGCGCTTGCTGTAGCCGGCAGCAATACCGGTGAGGTCTTCGAGCGATAGCGTAGCGAGTACTGCGTGGAGATTGTCTGCAGTGATGCAAGTCAGGCCATCGGGTTTATTGATGCCGGCAGCAATCTTGGCTAGCCAGCGGTTGGTGCCAATGCCAACATTGCAGCGCATGTAGTCACCAACCTCGCTGCGGAGGCGCTGCTTGATCTCCTGGCCGATTGCCAGCGCGCCGCGTGCTCGGATGTCGGGCGGGCTTTGGCTGAGGTCGACTACCCCTTCGTCGATGCTTTTCATGGTGGCACTGGGCGAGTAGTTGCTGAGGATGGTTGCAAGTCGGTGGTAGACATAGCGATACTTGGGCGGATCGCTTTCTAGCGGAACAATATCGGGGCAAAGTAGTCGCGCTGTGGGTAAGCGCATGCCAGTGTGTACACCACGCGCTTTGGCTTCGTAGCTTGCGGTGACAATAGTCGCGTGTTGGTTGTGCCGATTAACGATGACAACTGGCCGGTGGCGGAGCAACGGCCGGGATTGCTGCTCGATCGTGGCAAAGCAGCTATTGAGATCAATATGCATCATCAGTGGTGGGGCGGGATTGATATTGCTATGAGACATGATCGGCCTCGCGTGTGAGCCGCCATACCAGCGTGATGCTGTCAAGCTCCAGGCGGTAATCAGCCTGCTCATCTGTCACATCGAAGATATGCACCGTGCGTGCACCACGCTGGTGCTCAAAGCCCAGGCCGATTCGCCTGATCATCACTTCCTGGCCATTACTACGCCGAAATTTGACTGGCTGGCACGGCTGGTGCCCACGCCGAAAAATCGCTACCACCTCCACGACTTCATCAAGATATAGTTCGTCATCCATTGTTCTTAGTATAGCGCATGAGCTAGGCACGGTCGACGAGTGAAAACATAGTAACAGAGGTGGAGTGTGCTTATAGCTAAGCGATGCATTGTGTATTGCTTGGCTGGTGTTTCATGCGACTTGCTTCTACTCCGCAAGAAGACATCTGCGGAGGCGAATAAAACCAAACCTTTTACATAGGGTTAAAGGAAAATTACGCGCAGCTCTTACAACTGTATTGCCTCACACAAGAGCATAGCGAAGACGAAGAAGGAGAGATTTGACAAAATGGACAATGCCAGCTGTCCTTGGCCCAGCTGTCACGATAAGCTAATGTAACAGAACGACGCAGCCCAGAAAATTACTTCTGTTTTTTGCGGCTCTCAATAAACATCATAATAAGCCAGATAATGACGACGATTGCGGCGAGCGAGAGCAGCCCGTTGATAACCCATGCGGCTAGCTTTAGTACAACACCAAGCAGCCACGCGGCAATAATGACAATAGCGATTGTGAGAATAAGTCGAGATAGTTTCATCCTTCTAGTATACTATACTTATGGACGCAGCACAATTCCAAGCCATGATATGGCACAAAGCCAAGCAGCTCTACCGCCCCATGCCGTGGCGCAGCCAGCCGACGCTGTACTATGTGCTGGTGAGTGAGCTGATGCTGCAGCAGACCCAGGTAGCGCGGGTGCTACCTAAGTTTGCCGAGTTTACTGCGCAGTTCCCGACCATCAAGGCCTTAGCAGCGGCCCAACTACCGGCGGTGCTACAGGCCTGGCAGGGTTTGGGGTATAACCGCCGGGCCAAGTACTTACACAGCGCGGCGCAGGCGCTTGCTGCTGGCGCACCTATTGCGACGCAGGCCGATCTGATGGCGCTGCCTGGCATTGGCGCTAACACAGCTGGGGCTATCATGAATTACGTGCATCAAATCCCAACCGCCTTTGTAGAGACCAATATCCGCACGGTGTATTTTAATCACTTTTTTGCCGGGCAGGAGCGCGTGGCAGATAGGGATGTGCTGGCACTGGTGGAGCAGACGATGGCTAAAGAGCAGCCCCGCCAGTGGTTCTGGGCGCTGATGGATTACGGCGCTGAGCTGAAGGCGGCGGGTAAGGGCCAGCTCGGTACCAGCCGGCACTACACGCGGCAGTCGCGCTTTGCTGGCAGCCTGCGCCAAATGCGGGGTGAAATTGTGCGGCGCATGGCGCAGGGGCAACCACTGAGTGTCATTACCCAGGAGCTGCAGGGTGACCCGCGTTTTGCTGCTGCACTGAATGGACTACGGAAGGATGGGTTGATTGATTGAGTGAGTGAGTTAGTCCTCACGCGAGAAGAAGCCATCACACTGTGCCAGAATTGGGCGCGGATGCTTCGCCGCGAGTATACAATCGACACGCTAGTGAGTGACTATGGCGATGGGGTGCTTATGTCTGACCAGTTGGCCTATCCGCTCGAGATGCAGCCATGGATCACGCCAGAAACGGAGCCGCTCCTCTGGGCGATTCGCGACCATGCAGTAGACGTCGATATTGACCACACCCGGCGAGCTGATTGGGAGAGGCTACTAGAGCTGATCGACCAGTTGCCAAAGAATGGTGCGGCAAAATGAGCAGAGATGCCAAGCTTATTTCTAGAGTGTGACGAAACCAGCCATTATGATTTAATGACTATGCCATAAACAATGATGAACACTCACTAAATATATTCATATCCATAAAACTTAGCAAGTTATAGAAGAAAGATAAATAACAGAGGTAGAATCATTAGAATTGTTTGCAGCTCCTACAGCTGCACGCCAAGCCACCCAGCGAGCACTGTTCCAGCGCCATAGGCCAGGGCGGCAGCAATAGCGCCGAGCGCGAGCGTTTGCAGGGCAGCAACGAGTGGATTCTCACCACCAACTTTGCCCTTGATATAGCCAATTGCTACAAAGGTGAGCGCCGTAGCTCCCGAGCTGATATAAAACAGCAGAGGATGAGCCGCGCTCGAGCCGCGTGCCAGCACATGGGCAAGATAGGGGATAACAGGCACACTACCAACGACAACGAAGGCAGCAAAGGTCATGAAGCCGATGATTTTTGGTGAGGCGCGTTTACTTGTACTCCGCGCCGATTCATCGTGCTCAGCACTGGCCGCGAGGTAGGCGCTAGCACCCATCGAGAAGCCATCGGCAATGAGGTTAGCTGTGCCCAGCACCAAGATAATTGCACTCGAGATACCCGCGCCAGCACTAGCTGCTACTACAGCAAAGGTTGTGACGGTACCATCGACTGCACCATAGACAAATTCAGAAATATAACGTTTGAGGACAGGTTTCATATTCATAACTTGGTTAGTATAGCATAGTGTGGTGCAAATGCAAAAGCGAGCAGCCAGTGGAGATATGATGAAAACCACAAGATGGAGGCAATGGGCGTCTCACCACTGAGGGGAGTAATCAATATCTGATTAGAATGTTCATCGTAGTAGTGTGAAAAATAAGTATAGGGATATAGATAGGCTGCAGATCTAGCCTACTGTTAGTTTGCTTGCTTGGGCTTGAGGAGGAGCTGATTGCGCTCGGCAGTGCGCGTCCGCGCCTCATCTAGCAGGGTAGTGCCTTCTTGCGAGCTAAGGCTAACGACCCGCACGTACTCGCTCTTGGTCTTCTTGTCGTAGCCTGAGACAGCGACGAGGCCGAGTTGTTCGTCGGCATAAATGACGTTCTCTTTCTCGCCGCTGTAGTCGATTTTGTTAAAGAGGCTGACATCTAGCAGTGCCGTGCCACGGCCATTGTCCCACGTAGCAAACACACCAATGCGGCGCTGCACTGCATCTAGATCGGTTGAGTCAAATGGCGTATCTTTATCGATATACTCGATGATTGGTGCAAAGACCAGTGTATCGGCCTTGGGGAGGATTGTCTTGAGTGCGTGGTCAGCGGGTAGCGAGTAGGCCAGGGCAAAACGCTTAGTAAAGTCGTACGAGAGCGGGTAGCGTCCATTGGTCGATGTGGTGCACTCGACTTGATGGCGCGAATCGAGGAAGGTAAGTTCGGCGGGCGAGTAGATTGGTTTATGCTCCTCTGTCGCGGTGACCTCATTCGTTATTTGGCTCACCTTTGTATCTGCATCGGTGTAGACCATAGAATTACCCATAACAGTGACGGGGGAGGCGTATTCATTCACAGCGTCCGACTTATCGCGCTTGCTGAGGCCGCAGCCCATAGCAAGCAGTTGCTGGATGGTATCGACCGCACAATACTGCGTTATATTGCCCTCGGCATCGGTAATGAGGCAGTCCATCACCATCTCGTGCCCCATGCCTTTGCCGAACTGCTTTTCTTTGCTGGGGTCGCCGTTTTTCTCATCTCTCGAGAGTACGTGTCCAATCTCATGGCTATAGACATTGCCACCAGTCTTGTTGCTCAGCACAAGCACCATTGGGCCGTTGCCGCCCTTGGCTTTGTCTTCATCGGTGCTCTGGAAGGCAAGGCCGAGTACGTCATTTTCCACGCCTGCTGTATTAACGGCCATCAGCATAAGTGAATGCTCACCATCCTGTACGTCTAGCTGCTCGCGGTATTCTTCGGCGATTTTTTTGATTTGGTCGTTGGAGTAATAGTATTCGGTCGTGCCGTCTTCCTTGGTGCGAGTGCTGTCTGGCGCAGTGTTGCAGACAAACTCGGTTATGTGAAACTGATATGCATCGCGAGTTGTGTGAGTGATGCGGCCAGTGTGGACGCGCACTTCTTCGTATATTTCTTCGTTGGTCTTGCCAGGCTCGAAGCCAGCGGCATTAAGTGCCACAACACCAAGCCGGACAACGACCGGCTGGAATGAATTATTCTCATGGTCTTGGCACTGCTCTGCAGAAGGCTGAGGGGCGTCGCCGCTAGGGAGCAGTGCACTAAACACTCCCAGGCCAGCCATCATTAATACCTTGCGGCGTGGTAAACCTTCTGGTGTTTGGGCTGAGCCGTCTGGCACAGCTTCAGATTTTGAGTGAGTCATAGTAACTATCTTATATCACGAAAGGGGTAACAATGTCAAATTATGTTGGCTTACGCTGTGTAGTTCTAGCTATCTGCATCTTAAGACCCTTCTTTTGCAATATTAGCTCATTCTCTTATTTTGTTATTTTCTCTTTTGTAAGCATAAATAAAGCTGAGCTACAGAGATAAAAGTAGATTAATAGAAAAATAAAACTCGCTTGTTACTGAAGCGAGTTTATGTGCGCTACCAGCGTGAGGCGCTATTGCTGCTCAGCTGGTGTTTGCGTTTGTTGCTGATTCTCGGTGTCGCTATTGGTGGAGAATAGCTGGAGTGATTCATCACTCAGCACGTTTGGGTCAAAGGTACCATCGGCAACCTTGCTGCGGCGCTGCTGATACATCTTTTTGAACTCGTCGAGCGACTCCTTCGTGACGCTGCCTTCAGTTTTGTACGTCTCGGGCTCGGCATCGCGAGCGGCTTGTTTGCGCACCTCCTGGAAGCCAGGCCGACTGAGATCAACCTGCGCTGCACCACTGGTATTGTACATATCCATGGCGATCCACACCATGACGCCCGCAATAGCGATCACCCCGCAGATCATCACCAAAAAACGGTGCTCGCGCATGGTGCTCAGCTGGTGCTCGAAGTCGAGTTTATTGGGCTGGTTGGGCTGGCTGCTGGGCACTCGGCACCTCCTTCTTGGCAGGGAATTGCTTACTATAAAATACATCAAACTGCGAACCGTACTGGCTCAGTAGCTGGTTAAGCCGCAAGGCGACATCGGCCACCCGCTTGCGACGCTCACGCACTGGCTTGATGAGGTAGTAAAACTCGACGGGCTGATCGGTGCAATCAGTCCGTAGCAACTCGGACAGTTTCTCCTCATACTGGCGGTATTCGCTGCGGAAGGCGGCAAGCTGAGTATTGTACTCTACCGTTGTCTTGGCAAGCTCCACACCGTCGAGCCGGTTGAGGGCAATGCGGCTATTGAGTGGTGCCATCAGACGGGTGGCAATCACCTCATACTGCTGCCCTTGGTTGACGCGGACAAGCCCGTCATTGGCATGGATGCGCCGCAGGGTAGACTTGACGCGGACGCAGTTTTGTTTTATTTGAGTGAGTTGATCATTGCTGAGTGGCGCAGCAGGCTCGGCATAGGCCGGAGAGCCAAGTGCAGCAGTAGCAACTATAACAACAGCAAGAAAAGTGCGCTTCATAGCTCCCCATTATGACGCATCAGAGGAGATTGGTCAAATAGTTTGCCTAGATTGAATTAAATTCTTGTGTCGCTCCGGTTGGCCACTATCTTACGCAGATTTGCGTTAGCACCTTCAAGCTCAGCACAAAACCCGGGAGTTCTTTAAGGGTGGTGTGATGCCATCTGTATAATAACTACAATAACTGCAAGAACAAAAGCCATGAAAGGTATTGCAAGACCAATAGCAACGCCAATCTTGAGTCCTTGGTCGTCACCATCAACGAATTTGGCAGATGGTGCGTATGTCTGAATATTCCACCACCACCAGTTGTAGTGGTTATTGAGAGCATCTTGAACGGTATGGGAATAATAAAGGATTCCCATACCAGGTGACACACCGGCGCTCAAGGCGTTGAGTAATCGCGTGTTCGCTCCGGCAAAGTTAAATTGATTGCGTTGACCGTTGACCCAGATAATAATAAAGCTTGACTCAGTTCTTGCTTTGGTAATCTGCTGTGGGTCGATGTCAAAGATAACACCGATTGATTGACCCATCGAAGCATCTACATCAATAGCACGGATACGGTTGGTGCTCGTCCATTCGAGAACACAGGGTGTCTCATTGAAATAACCAGTGCTATACCAGACAAATGTTGCTGCAATGAGTGGTGTGCCATCAAAGACGCTGCTATAACTAGCCTCAATAGTAGGTTGCAATGATTGGGCAGTAGGTAACTGCATTGGCTGCATAATGGGCTGAGGGAGAGGGTTTGCTGCAACAGGAGTCCGGCCAATTGGTGGTGCGGGTTGCATAGCTGGTGTTGGTGGGTAGTATAAGGTGGTTTGCGGGTATACAGGTGTCGTGGGCTGCTGATTCATGGAAGTATTATACTATATAACTTGAGATCGGCAAGTACGAATATGTTTTGCGGTATATATTTTTGGTTGTAGACTTCCTATAGAAGTAACAATGCAGGAGCATGCCTGCATTTGCTGTATCTATTAGATGGTGTCTTTGGCGCTGTTGTTTATTAGAAAATAAGTCAATCAGCTTGCTGGAGTCATCTGGTTTTATGATAATAATGCCATAATAAAGGCGATAAGTACTACTATGATTGGTATCACAAAAGCTATGATGAGGCCAATGTTGACGCCATTGTTGATAATCATCGCGTCGCGCTCGAAGCCGTCAACAATCTTAGCGTAGGGTGCGTAGGCTTGGATGGCGGCCCACCACCAGTCGTAGTCGTTGTTGAAGGCTTGTTCGATGTTGTGGCCATAGAGAGTACCGCCAATGCCAGGTGACACTGCAGCACCAAGGCCTGTCAGCAGCTGGGTGCTCGCTCCAGCAAAGTCGAATTGAATACGTTGACCGTTGACCCAGATAATGATAAAGCTTGCCTCGACCGCCGCTTTGGTAATCTGCTGCGGATCGATGTCGAGTACTACACCGATCATTTGATTTGTTTGGGGGTCAAAATCGACGGCGCGGATGCGATTGGCCGTCGTCCATTCGAGAATGCAGGGCACTTGGCTAAAGACGGTGCGGTTGTGATAGTGCGAGACAGGTGTTGCCATGACTAGTGGTGTGCCGTCAAAAATACTGCTGTAATTGGCATCCATCGCTGCCGGCGCCGGCTGGGCTGCTGGCTGGACAACGAGGGGTGCGGGTTGCTGAACGGGTAATTGCTCGGCTGGTTGCGCAGGATTACTTGGGGGCGTTGGAGCTTCCGGTTGTGGTATCTGAGCTGGTGCAGGCTCGGGCTGTTGGGCTGGCCATGCCGGTGGCTGCTGTGGCTGTGTTTGTACTAACTGCTGTGGATAATATGGTGGTGGCGCAGGCTGAGTCTGGGGTGGGGTCGCCAGCTGTGATCGATTAGGATAAGAAGGAAATTGCTGATTCATGAGTGTATTATACTATACTGGTAAATACGTGATGTGTCTTAACAGAGGTCATATACCTTGAGATCAGGACTTCATTAAAGCATACTAGCTCAGCAGGAGTATCCGTTACGCAGAATGAATTTTTGTTGTGGCGGGAGCAATGCATACGCAATAGAGGTTACTTGTGCTTGCCTGGCGAGGCTGCACCGAGCTCGATGTGCTCCTTCTCAAACTCGCGCAAGATCCGTCGTCGCATCTCGGCCGTGAGGGCCCACTGGTCGGATGGTTGGGTCTTGCCAGAGACGACGAGGCTAATCGACGATGCGTTGAAGTCGCCAAGGATGTCGAAGTGCGGTGGCTCGATCACTTTGCGCTGCCATTTCTCCTCACCAGAAATTTCCTCGCCAATCCGATTGATGATATCGCTGGCAGTGCTAATGTTGGTGTCGGGCGCAACGGTGATGGTGAAGTATACTTTGCTATAGCCCATCGTCTTGTTGATGACGTGCTGCACCACACCATTAGGGAAGAAGTGGACGTTGCCCTCGACATCGCGGATCACTGTGGAGCGTACACCGATCCGCTCGACCGTCCCGCCAAAGCCATCGATCTCGATGATATCTCCCACCCGATACTGATTTTCGCTAATAATAAATACCCCTGAAAGAAAATCCTTAACGAGTGATTGTGCGCCAAACCCAAAGGCGACACCAATAATCCCTGCGCTCGCAAACAGTGGTGCAAGAGCTGCACTATTGAAAAAATGAGTAAAGATAGCATAGCCCGCAATCACCACGACAATAATGCGCCATACATTAGCAAAGAGCCCGCCCAGCGTCTTGTGTCGCTTCTCTAGATCCTTCTTAGGTAGCGTACGCTGATATGTGGTAACGAAGGCATGCCGCGTCAGCCACATCACCAGACGTGGTCCCACCCAATACAGTGCAATCGCCACGATAATAATAATGATAATCTCTAGTGCAGTGAGCTCGGGTGAGGTAATTGGCTTCATAATATGGTAGTATAACAGATGTGAATGATGAATTAAACCAGCTTGTGCTTACCTTGCAGCGTGGTGGCGTGGCAGTACTCCGGACTGATACCCTGTATGGCATTGTTGCCCGGGCAGATGACGAAGCAGCAGTGGCGCGGGTGTATCGTCTTAAGCAGCGTGATAGCAATAAATCACCCATTATCCTCGTGGCCGATGCCAGCCAAACGTATGCCGATGTACCCACCTTACCGTCGCTTAATACCTCTCAGCCCACGAGTATCTTGCTCGATTCGCCCCATGCTCCGCGGTGGCTTCGCCGTGCCAATGATATGCTGGCCTATCGCCAGCCGCAGTTGCCGTGGCTCCAGGCGGTCTTGCGCCAGACTGGCCCGTTGATCGCTCCCAGTGCTAATCTTGAGGGGCAGCCGCCCGCCCGCACTATTGCCGAAGCTCGTGCCTACTTTGGTGATGGTGTCGATTACTATTATGATGGCGGTACTGTGCCGACTGATACACCGCCATCACGCTTGGTGCGGGTGCTATCTGATGGGGTAGTGGAGCGGCTCAGGTAGGGCATAATAACCTGAGAAAAAGTTAGAAGCTTACCTAGTAATGTAAGTATTACAACATTTTTTAGAGCGGTTCTCACTTCTCGAGTGAGAACCATGCTAGACAGATAGTGAGTTCTCATACCTCACCCAAATAACGTGGAGCGTGGAGCCACCCGCGAAAGAGGCCATGTGATTCAGGTATAATAGACTCATGACGTATCTTGACCCTCAGCAATTTATCATCACTCGCAAGCGCAAGAAATATCGCTTTGCTAAGTTCCATAACGCCACCAACTGCTACGAGTACGACGAATGGTGCCAGGCAACACCAGAGGTACGGCAGAGTGCGACGGTGCTCGAGGTTGGCGCTGGTACCGGGATGTTTAGTGTGGAGCTAGCGGCGCAGCACCCGGATGAGGTGTTTGTGGCACTGGATGTTAAGGGTGATCGCTTACAAAAAGGGGCGTACGCGGCGCTCGAGCGTGGCATCACCAATGTGCTGTTTGTGCGGGCTCGGGCCGATCAGATTGGCGAGCTCTTTGCCGCCCACTCGCTCAAGCAGTTATGGGTGACTTTTCCTGATCCATTCCCCAAGCGACGCAGCGCTGGCCGGCGTCTTACTCACCCAACATTCTTGCGCCAGTACGAGCAGCTGCTACGGCCGAGTGGCTCGCTCTTGCTCAAGCACGACGACCGTGATTTCTTTTGCTGGAGCCTGGAGCAGCTCGTTACTCAAGAGTGGTCGATTCGCGAATTATCCTTCGATCTCCACGAGTCGTCACTACCTGATGAATACAAGACGCTCACCGCCTACGAACAGCGCTGGATGAGTGAGGGGAAAGCAATTGGCTGCGTGCGAGCGACACCTCACTGCTCGTAAAAAACCGGTATTGTACTGTTAGTGGCAAGCCGCTTGTTCTTGAAGCGCCCATCTGTGGTGACATCGTGCTGAACCCAGGCAGGAGTACCAAATGCGTTTGCTGCAGCTCGTGCTGCTGTTTCATCTTCGCCAGAAAACTCAACCTCGCCGACACACAAACCAGCAAGTTGGCCATGGTAGATATCAAGCTCAAGTACAACTCCTTGATAAGGAATTTGATAGCGTGTTTTTTCGACTCGTGCTCCTACGGTGCGAGGCCACAGTGCTGCGAAATTCTCGCGGCTGAGAGGAGTGTTTTCCTCATCGCGGACGAGATCACCACCAGATTTCATTGTGTGCTCAAAATACATATCACCAAAGCTTCGGATGCGTTCTTCGCTCCCATCATCGCGAATTGCCAGATAACCTTGACGAAGAGTAGTATGGTCAAAATCATCAAGACTCTTTCCGGCCAAGACTTCTCTCACAAAGGTGTCTGATGTTGGGTCAATAATGAACTTGCGTTCGATCTCTTTTGGAGGCTTTGCGTACTCTTGCTGCTGCGATGGGGTGTCTTCACTTTGCACTCGTGCGGCGTATCCGATAGATTTTACAGTGCTAGGATGAGGTGAGCTGCTGGTTTCTGCTGCGTTGTTATATCCTCTATGCTCGCTATTTCGTTGACATTGTGGCATATTTCTCTCCCGGCTAAAGGTTGACTCAGCTCCAGTATAGCGTGCTAACATATATATGTCAGTCATGAGGATTTGAGTCAAATATGTTTGAGCAAAATATAATTAATCACCACATTCAAAGGCGGATTCTTAGTGTGTTGTGCTATCGCAAAGTGGCTCGCTTTCGTGATCTGCGCCCGCCACGGGTGGATACCAATCTCTTTAGCTATCATCTCAAGGTGCTGCTGCAGCACCGGCTTGTTCAAAAGGTGCCGGGTGGCTATAGCCTAGCACCGCGCGGTTTGGCGTATGTCGATCGGGTTAGTACAGACACTATGCTGGTTCGTACCCAACCTAAAATCGTAACTATGCTAGTGGTGCAAAATAGTAATGGTGACGTCTTGCTGCAGCAGCGCACCAAGCAGCCCTACATTGATACCTGGACGCTTCCTTATGGCAAGCTCCATATCGATGACAGATCTATCCAAGCGGCGGCTCAACGCGAAGCAGCGGAAAAGCTTGGCGCTGTGGATCTCGCGTTGCAGCATGCGGGCGAATGCTATATTCGTGTTTGGGTAGGCAAGGCAATCCTCTCAACCACACTGGCTCATGTGTTTTATGGGGCGACTGATGATATCACTCCGCACGAGCGGCTCGTCTGGGCGCGCCCACACAAGCTGGCGCAGTACGCGCTTGCACCGGCGGTGGAACAGATTGTCGCGCGGGTGTTCTTTCGCGACCCGTACTTTTTTGAGGAGTTTGACGACGTTTTAGATCAATAACAAGGAGGATATATGAAGATCGACGACTACGCACAGCAAGCAATCACTACCCTGAGCAGTGACTATGCCTACGGTGATGCTAATGCCCAGCTGATGGGTATGGTGCTGGGCCTAGGCGGTGAATCGGGCGAGGTGCTTGAGAAGTTCAAGAAGCTATTGCGTGACCAACAGGGCACAATAACCGAGGAAGATAAGCAGGCAATCATTAAGGAACTGGGCGATATCTTGTGGTATGTGACGGCGGTGGCACACCTACTTGGCTCGAGTCTTGAGGAGGTCGCTCAGCGCAACAACGCCAAGCTCGCCAGCCGCCAGCAGCGCGGTCAGCTGCGGGGTAGTGGGGATGACCGGTAGGTTGTGTGTGGTTTGAGAATGCTATAATCCATCGTAGCCACTACACATAAGTAATAATAGTGGGCGAGCGCTTGTAAATGCCATTCGTGATGGGTGTAGATAGCTTGAGGTAGGTACTTACCCCTCTTGCGCGAGCCGCTGCCGTACCCAGCCATCAATCGTGCCTGCTCCCATGCAGAGCACAAGCTTGCCCTCGGCACGGGCAGTTTGGATAGCGTGCCACAAGGTATCATCGAGCTCGGCATAGTAAACGCTGCTATGGTTTGTTAGTTGCTCAGTAAGTTGCTGCGGGGTGAGGATGGGTAGAGCTGGGTCTTCGCGGCTAAGGTAGGTTGGCAGCCAATAGATTTGCTCGGCGCGCTCCATACAGTCGGTGTATTGCTGACGGATCTCATGTTGGCGGACGTTTTGATGTGGCTGGTATACCAGTACGACGTGGTCGGACAATTCTCGTGCCATCTGCAGCGTCGCGGCGATCTCTACCGGGTGGTGGCCATAATCGCTATACAGCCCAGCCCCAAGCCACTCAAAGCGCCGCTGCACCCCTGGGAAGGTATTGATAGCCGCTCGAATGTGCTCGGGTGAGCCAAGCCTGAGCTGCTTACATGCCGTTGCCACCAGTGTTGCGTTGGCTCGGTTGTGGGCCCCTGCGAGGGTAAATTGCTGCACATCCTCATCTTCCAAGACACGCGCCCGCCGCCGTGGTGGCACAACGCCTGCATCGGCATCGCGCTGCCACATGATGGTATATTCGCTCTGCTCGAGGAAGCGGCTAAAGGCATCGGTGTAGTCCTGCTTGGTAGGGTAGGTGTCCGGGTGGTCGTAGTCAACAGAGGTTAGTAGCGTGAGATGAGGGTGGAATTGCAAAAAGTTGCGGTCAAACTCATCACACTCATACACAAAGTAGCGGCTGCCTGGCACATAGTGGCCACTGGGACCAAAGCTTAGCGTGGTACCCACCGAGTAACTTACTGGCTCGCCCAGCTGACGCAGCGCCCACACCATCAGGCCAGTTGTTGTCGTCTTGCCGTGGGTACCAGCGATGGCGATGAGCTGGAGGTCTTTTTCGTTGATGAGATAAGTGAGGAGCTCGTCACGCTTAGCGGTATAGATACCAAGTCGGTGTGCCAAGACGAGCTCGGGGTGATCGGGCGGCAAAGCTGCAGTATAGATAAACCAATCGATGGGGGTTTGCTTGTGGCGATAGGCCAGGTATTCGCCTGTTTGGTCTTGTGAGACGGAGATGCCACGCCGCTCGAGTTCTTGTGTTTCGAGCCCAATGTGGCTATCCGAGCCAAGCACATGGTGTCCTGCATCGTGTGCCAACTCAGCCAATGGCCCCAGGCCCACGCCGCCGATTCCAGAGAAGTAGATATTCATACCTTCCATTGTACCGCCTCTGGCACAAAACCACCAGAGGTAGCTAAGGAGTGCGATCGCTCTACCTCGCGCTACTGGGTTCAATATTGAGGTTATGCTATACTAGAGCCAAAGCATAAGTGGGCATACGTAGGGTACATATCATGGCAAACAAACAGCAAGTCAAGCAGTCGATGAAGCGGCTCCGACGCATCAAGATGTGGCACTTGGTGCTACTGCTTATGGTGCTGCTTGTGCTGTCTGCGACCTTCTTGCGGCTCAATAATGTGGGGATGACTGAGCGGCGACGGGCAGTTCTCTCGGCAGATAAGGCGGGCAATATGGAGCAGATCCGCCAGCGCATCGCTGACCTCCAGCAGTATTCCTCTGCCCATATGAATGCCGATACTGGCCCAATCTACCTACAAGAGCAGTACAATCGCGACGCTAAGGCTGCGCTCAACGCCTCGATGAGCACCACCAACCGCGCCGGCCAAACCGCCAACGCCAAGGCCGATGCAGTGTGTAAGCCACGCTTCCATAGCTGGTCGATCGACTATGTGCGCTGTGTCTACGAGGAGCTCGGCAAGCTCAGCAGCACCAATGCTAGCCTCCAAACTGCCAAGATGCCCGACACCAGCCTCTACCACTACAACTTCAGCGCACCGCTATGGTCGCCCGATTTCGCTGGCTGGACAATTCTCCTCACTGGCGTGGTCATCTCAGCCATTCTTGGGCGTATTGTGGGGATGATTATTTTGCGGATTATGCTGCGCATTCAGTATCGAGCAGCAAAATAAATAGCCAAAAAATAAAAAACTACAACATAATTTACAACACGTACAACACGCAAGATGGCTTTGAGTGGGCGTTCGCTAGACGCTCCATAAAATTTATGCTTGACCCCTGTTTATCGTACAAAAATAGTACCAACATCTATCATACAAAATAACCATAAGCAAAAAGCAAAATCGCGCGTCTATGGTCGCCATCTCTGTAAAAAATCGCTGCCAAAGTGTTGACATCCATTTTGTGAGCATGTAGGCTAGGTTTTGTAAGATCAAATAGGAGGAGCACTATGGCTTACAAATATACTAGTTCGAATGGTACTACATACTACTTGCACACGCAAAAAGATGCGGTATTGCGCGGTGGCGTAAAGCGGACGATTTACTACTTTTGCAAATCACCAAACAACGGCAAGGGTGAGCCGTGTGACATGCCTGCGGGCTACTATGTGAAGGAGCACTCACGCAATAAGTTCCCCTTTGCTGCCAAGAAAGACGCGGCAAAGCCCACCAAAAAGGCTGCTAAAGCAACCAAATAACCCGGACACGTGTATATGAAAAAAAGACCTTTCTGTAACAGAAGGGTCTTTTTTGTTGACTTAGTGTAAGAGAGGGCTGCAAAGCAAGTGGAGTATGAGATGGAGTGGGCTGCGAACCTATACCGCGCGACGATAAACCAAGTCTCGTACGGAGAAGTACGCTCTCGCACCACTCAGAGCGCTAGAGAGCGATGTTTGGCATGAATTGTGGCTTTTTCTCTCATTTTGTACCTCTCGCAGCGAGAGGGGCGTAAGAAGAGATGTGAGCGCATAAGCTGCTAGCGGGGCGACATGTCCACGACTGTCATGCCTGGTATGAGGCCACGCTTGTCTTCGACGATTTCCACCCAGTTGCCGTCTGGGTCTTTAATGAAGCAGTAGCGAAAGCCAGTTCGCCCCATCACGATATCGGTTGGCTCACTCCAGCTAAGGGCTGCTGTGTGAAACTCATCGAGATTATCAACACTGAGGCCAATGTGCTTAATGCCGACTGTTTCGAGATCATTGCCAATTGCTGGCTGTGCTTGTGGTTGGTGCGTATTGTGGGCATAGGCAAAGAGCTCGAGGATTGCACCACTGGAATTCATCAGCTGATGAATACTCAACGTACCATCTGGTGCATGCCACACAACTGCCTCAGTGAAGCCAAGGCGCTTGTAGAATTGGATGCTCGCAGTAGCGCTGCGTACCGAGAGTGCGATATGATGGAGGACGGGCATGGTGACTATTTCTGCCTACTCTTTTGATTAAGCTGCACCTGAAGGTCAAACACTTGCTTGCCAAGCGAGTCGACTACACTGTGGTAGTTGTTTTGCAGTGCTACGGCCCAGCCGATAAGCGACAGGAGGCCGATGGTAAGCACTGCCAGCCATGCAATGATGATCTTGTCGGATAGTTTTTTACTCTTCATAGCCATAGTATAGCAGAAGGTAACGATTATATGTAATGAAGTTTTGCAATAAGCAATAGTATGATATTGCTAATACAATCGTAAAATTCCTAATGATTATTCCAACCAAGCTGCAAGGGTATTACCTGCTGGGTCTTGAAGATAAAAGCGCTTTTACTGTAGCCAACTTCGTAGCATCTCGGGCTGGAAACTCGATATAGTCTATGCTTAGCTGCGTTACTCATAGTCCTATTAATACCGTTGCGCATACTAAAAACACGCCACTATGGGCGTGCTACGACTAAGCTTTGCAATGGTGGGGGCGGCTGGACTTGAACCAGCGACCAACAGGTTATGAGCCCGCTGCTCTGACCACTGAGCTACGCCCCCAGATCCACTTGCCACATTATACCGTATTGTTGGCGTATATGCTACTAGTAATCGAGTTTACTAAGGCTCCGGACGCCTTCGCCAGCAGCAGCGGAGCGCCGATCAATGCCTTCTGGTTCATCTTGCTGTGGTCTATTTCTACGCTGAGCGGCGGTTTGAGATGGGTGAGTGGCTCGTGCTGCTTCTTTCACTTCGTGGCGGATACGCATACGCTCTAGGACAATCGCATCGAACTGCGCATCACGATTGGTACGTGCTTCGGCATATTGCTCTGGTGTCATCCCGAGTGACTCTGCAATGGCAATGTCAAGATTATACCAGGCTGCGGCACGCTTCTCTTTGAGTGCTTTGCTTCGTGGGTGCTGTGCAACCTGACGATCGTAGCTATTGATGATTCTTTGGAGAGCGTAGAGGTCTTCGCGTGTTGGCGATGTGGGCTGCTCATGAGGTGATGATGTCTCAGTCTGCGCTTGAGGTAAGGCGTCTGATACGTGAGAGGTTGCTAGCAATCCATCGTCCTCTAAGTCGGCTAAGAGATCACCTTGCTTGCCATTTTTTTGTAGCGATAACGCTGCACGCGCAAATGTTGCAGCGGTGAATTCTATCACCGTTTTTGGTGGCGTTGAAGATTCTAGGCCGCGTTGTCGAGCAGCCTCTTGAGAAGGTTGTTTGTATGTCATCTTGCATTGGTTATAGCACAGAGGTCGACACCTGGCAAGTCTATGAGCGATTTTTAACCAAAATTGTGGTGCGCAGCGTGTTTTTTGCTGGCCCGCAGCTTTTGCAGCAACTGCGCGGTCTACGGTATAATAGAAGCCTATGAAGTTTGTGTTCAGCGACACTACCAAGCGCCACATCATCTACAAGATCAAGCATGATTATCTCCAGCTCAATACCATTGTGCTGGCGCTTGCGCTCGTGATTGCGACATACCTTGCCTGGCAGTCGGTGGCACGTCTCCAGCAGAACTATACGCAGCAGCGCGAGCTAGAGACGAAACGGCGGCAGCTTGTCCTCACCGAGCTTGAGACGCAAACGCTGCAATACCAAAAGAACTTCCGCGAGAGTGACGAATATAAAGAGCTTGCTGCTCGTGAGAAACTCGGCTTGGTGGCGCCTGGCGAGAAGGTGATCGTGCTGCCCAAGAACAGCCCCGAGACGCACGACCCACCAACCGACAAGCCTGCTAACCCCGATGCACAGAGTAGCAACTTCGAGCAGTGGGTGACCTTCCTCTTTGGTGGTGCAGCTGAGCAGGCCCAGCAAAAGGATAAATAACAAGCGGGGGAGCAGAAATCTTGATATTCAGGTGGTAAGTCCTTGACAATCGGCATTCATCACTGGTAAAATAAGAACCGTAACGCGGGGTGGAGCAGCCCGGTTAGCTCGGTTGGCTCATAACCAACAGGTCGCAGGTTCAAATCCTGCCCCCGCAACCAAGGTAAGAACCCTACCACACGGTAGGGTTTTTGCTTTGGTGTCTTGGGAAGGTGGAAAGAAGAATAAGTTTGGCGCTTGTTTCAGCATCCTATTAGCCCCGCTACCACTGATGTTTAGCAGTGTGCCATAAGTGCTATGCGAGTTGGTGGAGTCTCACCTCAGGCATGAACCGGTGAGCGCTGTTCACCTGCCCTAGAATGGTGAGGGACACCGAGATAACAGGGATAAACAAGAAAAACTAAAATAAGAAATAATTTGTTTGCATTTTGTTCGTATATATGCTAGGATCGAGGTAGGTCGATAATGACAACACAAAAAAGAGGGTAGATATGCGAAAAAAGACGAAAGAAACCATACTCGCCACCTGGAATCGGTCGCGTAGTATGGCAGAGCTGCGGGCATTCATTGCCGCGCGCCACAGCAAATTAGCAGAGGTAGAGCTCTAAACAACCGAAAGCACCTTGGGCGATGCGCCTGAGGTGCTTTTGCTCATGGGGGATGATGCACGCGATGAGTGATTAGGCACTCCATACTCCATTGCACCCTATCCTCGCATGCTTTTTGTTTCGATCCCAAGACTGAATATTTCTTTATAGTATTCACTTATACACTGGAGCTAGGTAGTGATCATAAGCAAAAAACGGCGTACTCATCGCACGCCGCTTATCATATCTGGTAGCACCGACTGGGATCGAACCAGTGACCTCAGGCTTATGAGTCCTGCGCTCTAACCGGCTGAGCTACGGTGCCAAACATGACGCATTATAGCAGAGAATTGGCAAGAAGGCTAGGGCTCAGGCGAGTGTTTTGGCGTTCTTTTTTGCCCAGGCCAGTGGTATAATAGAGAAAACGCCCAATCAGGAGTTAAGGAGAACCACCACATGATACGACGACCACGCTACGATTATGATTTGTTGGTGCTGGGTAGTGGTGCAGCTGGTAGTACTGCAGCGTTGGTGGCGGCCCGGGCAGATAAGAAGGTGGGGCTGGTTGAGGCAGATACATTTGGTGGTGAAACGCCCAATTGGGGAGATATCCCCGTTAAGACGTTGCTGGGTGTGGCACAACTCTACAATCGCATCCAACGCGGTCACCAGTTTGGGCTTGATACATCGCGAGTGGATTTTGACTACCCGGCCATCCAGCATTGGAAAAATACAGTGGTAGAGCGAACTGGTGCGGGCGATAACGAGCACTATTATAACCAACAAGGGATTGACACATTCTACGGCAAAGGTGTTTTACGCGACCAGCACACCGTGACGATTGGCGACCATGAAGTAACAGCGGGGCATATTTTGATCGCGACAGGGGCGCATGTGACCCAGCCAGCGATTGCAGGCATTGAGACGATTGACTGGCTGACACCACGCACCGCCCTCAAACTGAGCCGCCCGCCACGTAGCCTGTTGATTATTGGTGCGACGACGGTGGCGATTGAGCTCGCGCATTTCTTTGCGACCTTTGGTAGCACGGTATTGGTGGCAGAGCAGTCATCGCGCATTTTGCCGACTGAGGACGAAGAGGTCAGTGAGGCAGTGAGCAGCCTCCTGCAACGCGACCAACCACTGTCGGTCTTGACGCAAACGACGATTCGCTCCCTCATGCGTGGCCCAAGTGGTAATGTGATCGTCCAATATATCCGTGGTGGTATTGAGCGGACGATGGAAGTAGAGCGTGTCTTGGTGGCAACCAAGCCAGAGCCAACCATTGATATTGGGCTTGATAATGCCGAGGTAACGTATTCGTCCGATGGCGGTGTTGAGGTCAACCAATTCTTCCAAACCAACGTGCGGCATATTTATGCGGCGGGCCATGTGCTAGGTAATGATGTGCCAACCCACACCGTCTTGAGCGAGGGCCGGCTAACAGCGCACAACATCCTGCACCCTAAATTGCAAATGACGCTCGACTACGAGCTAGTGCCGCGCGCTACCTTCATTTATCCAGAGGTAGCCAGTGTGGGCTTTAATGAAGATGACTGTATTAAGCGCGATCTCAAGATCAATAAGGTGCTGGTGCCGCTCGGGATGATCGCTCGCAGTAATACGAGTGACTTCCGCGAGGGGTTCGTTAAGCTGATTAGCGACAAACAAGGGGTATTGCTCGGTGGGACGATCGTCGCTCCACGTGCTAGTGAGCTCATCCAAGAGGTCACGCTCGCCATCAAGCATGACCTTACTGCTGAGCAGCTGGCAGAGCTCCCGCACGTTTTCTTAACGTGGAGCGAAGCAGTGCGAACGGCGGCAAGTAAGCTGTCGCGTAAGTAGAGAGATGGTTTGTTTTGTGGTTGGTGGAGCATATTTGCCTTCTTGATTTCAGCTGCTTATATAGTGCAGGAATTTGAATTTTTAGCTTGACGTCGTCCTAGCAATAGTCTTTTTTCTCGGTTACTTCTAGGAGCAGAGCGATACAGAGGAGAGGTGTGGAGTTGCTAAGACGAGAAAGAAAATATTTGAGAAAATACTACTGTATTGTTCATATAAAAACAGAGAAGATACCACGCTGGCTTGCATCGGTGTATTGCTAAAAATAGCAAAAAGCATCCACTTTCAGCTCCATTTAAGTAAGACAGGGCATACTACCCGTAGTAGCACACGCTACCTCCTCCTCTATTATGCAAGCCGCCGTTCCTCCTCCCGGGCGGCTTGTTTTGTGTCTTGCGCCTAGCATATTGCGCATAATAAAACTAGTATTTACTCCTCTTGGCAAAATGAATATACTATTGCCATGGCATATCTTGTTGCAGTGTCTGGTGGTGTGGATAGTGTAGTACTCTTGGATGTGATGGCGGCGCAGGCGACGGAGCCGTTGATTGTGGCGCATGTCGATCATGGGATCCGGGGCGAAGCGTCGGCAGCGGATGCGCGCTTTGTGGCAGCACTGGCGGCGCGCTATGGGCTACCCTTCGTGTCTACTCAGCTTAAGCTTGGGCCAGATGCGAGCGAGGCAGCAGCCCGAGAGGCTCGGTATGATTTTTTGCTCGATACAGCAGCGCAATACCAAGCACCAGTGGTAACAGCACATCACTTGGACGATTTAGTAGAAACAGTGGCGCTTAACTTAGTACGTGGAACGGGCTGGCGTGGGCTGGCTGTGCTGAACCGCCCTGGGGTGGAGCGGCCACTACTGGGCTGGCGCAAGGCAGATATTCGCGCCTATGCACTGGCTCATCGCCTGGAATGGGTAGAAGATGAGACGAATACGAGTGACCGCTACACGCGCAATCGGCTGCGGCGCTGCATTCAGCGGCTCCTCACGGCAGAGCAGGCGGCGCAGATTACCTCGCTGCGGGATCGGCAACTTGCGCTGCGCCATACGATTAATGATGAGGTGCAGCACCTCTTGCCGCAGTTTGCGGCTGAGCGCCATGGATTGATTATGATCGACGAAGCAAGCGCTCAGGAACTATTGGGTGCGATGATTATGTGGGCGGGTGCGCCGCGCCCAACCCGTCCGCGGCTTGAGCGTGCGGTGCTAGCCATCAAGACTGCTCGTCCAGGTAGCCGCCATGTGGTGGGCGATGGAGTGTATTTGCAGTTTGGCCCTCGGCAATTCACTGTAGAAGTGGTACAATAGATCAGATTACTGTGTGAGAATGCAAGCGAACGAAAGGAGTGAGTTCCCTGATGAATAAAAAACCGTCGAAAGCGACCAATGCCCTGCGTCTAGGGCTGTTTTGGGCGATTGTGGTGCTGGGTGTGCTGGCATTTTGGGCGATTAATTCGCCGCAGGCCAACCTCAAGGAGGTGCCGCTCTCGGACGTGGTGAACCGAGCAAATAATGGCAAAATTGCCAAGATCGAGATCCAAGGCAATGAGCTGACTGTTACGCCCAAAGGCCAGTCTAAACCAACCGAGCGCAGCCTCAAAGAAAACGGCACTATCTATACCCAAGGGCTCAAGCACGACAAAACAGAGGTGAAGGTGCAAAATGAGTCACAGACGGGCCTATTGTTTTGGAATCTCGCACCAATTGTCCTGTCGGTCGTGTTGTTTGGTGTTCTCTTTATGTTTATGATGCGCCAAGCCCAGGGGCAGAATAGCCAAGCGATGGGCTTTGGCAAGAGTAAGGCCAAGCTGTATGGCCTTGATAAAGAGCGGGTAGTATTTGATGACATTGCTGGCAACGAAAACGCCAAGCAAGATTTGCAAGAGGTGGTGGACTTCCTTAAGCATCCCAAGAAATATCAGAGCCTCGGCGCTAAGATTCCTAAAGGGATTCTCCTCGTCGGTAACCCCGGTACTGGTAAGACAATGCTAGCGCGAGCGGTTGCAGGCGAGGCTAACGTACCGTTCTTTTCCATTAGTGGCTCAGAGTTTGTGGAGATGTTTGTTGGTGTGGGGGCAAGCCGGGTGCGCGACCTCTTTGCTAAGGCCAAGAAGAATGCGCCAGCCATTATCTTCATTGATGAGATTGACGCCGTGGGACGTAAACGTGGCTCTGGCATGGGCGGCGGTCACGACGAGCGCGAGCAGACGTTGAACCAGATTTTGGTAGAGATGGACGGCTTTGAGGCTGATACAAACGTGATTATCCTAGCGGCAACCAACCGGGCCGATGTGCTCGACCCAGCATTGTTGCGCCCAGGCCGCTTTGACCGCCATACGACGATTAGCCTGCCCGAGCGCAAAGACCGTGAGGCAATCCTTAAGGTGCACTTCAAGAACAAACCAACCGATGCATCGGTTGACCTCGACAAGCTTGCTGCCAAGACAGCCGGTAGCAGCGGTGCCGACCTCGCGAACATGGCCAACGAAGCAGCGATTATTGCAGCGCGCCGCGGCAAGAAGACGATCACCAACCAAGACCTGACCGAGGCCTTTGAGAAGGTGGCGATTGGTCCCGAGCGCAAAGCCAAGGTAATGACCGACCATGAGAAAGAACTCACGGCGTACCACGAGGCGGGTCATGCTATTGTGGGGCACGTCTTGCCGGATAGCGATCCGGTGCATAAGGTGACTATCATCCCGCGTGGTGGTACGGGTGGCGTGACATGGTTCTTACCCCCAGAAGACAAAAGCTACACCAATGTATACGAGTTTAAGGATATCCTGGCCCGAGCAATGGGTGGGCGGATTGCCGAGAAGTTGATCTATGGCGATGATGGTATTACGACGGGAGCGGGCAGTGATCTACGCAAAGCGACGGAGATTGCCCGTGATATGGTGATTGAGCAGGGCATGGGTGCAAAGCTCCGCGACCAGGTCTTCCATGAAGATAACGGTGGTATGGTGTTCGATAAGATCACCCACGAGCGACCATATAGTGATGCGACTGCTGAGGCGATTGACCACGAGGTAGAGGCGCTTATCAAAGAGGCTTCTCGCCGTGCTGAGATCGTCCTCTCGCACAACCGTCCAGCGCTAGAGAAGCTCAAAGATGAGCTGCTTGTTCACGAAACACTAGAAGAAGATGAAGCTAAGGCTGCGATGGCAGATGCCACTTTGCCAATGGAGGCCAAGCTCCACTAGGAGCAGGGAGGTATCAGTGGCACATGGAGCAAATCGTCGGCGTGTCCGCTCAGTCGTCGCCAAAGCAAATAGCAAACTAAACATCAAGAATGCTGCTGCCCTCCTGGCGGGCTCGACACTGCTGTCGAGCGTCTTGGGGATGTACCGTGAGCGGCTCATCAATGGTATGTACTACGACACCTACAAAGTGGGTGCTGATGCCTATACCGTAGCCTTTACTATCCCCGACTTCATGTTCTTTGTGCTGGTGTCTGGGGCATTGAGTGTATCCTTTATACCAGTGTTCAACCAGCGCTTGGCATCAGGCAATAAGCAATCTGCCTGGGATCTGAGCTCGAGCTTGATCAACTTCTTGGCGCTCACGACCTTAGCGGCGAGTATTTTGATTATGATCTTTGCTGAGCCGCTTGTGAATGTCGTGGTGGGGCCGGGGCTCAGCGAGTCAGGGCGGAGCCTGGCAGTGAGTATGATGCGCGTGATTGCGGTCAATCCATTCCTCTTCTCTATCTCTACCGTCATTGCGAGCATGCAGCAGGCGATTGGGCGCTTTACCTTCTATGCGCTGGCACCAACGATCTACAACATCGGCATCATCATCGGTGCGACCTTCTTTACGGATGGCATTAATATCTTTGGCTGGCAGGTGTTTGATGGCGGCATTATGGGTGTAGCATTGGGTGTGGTGCTAGGCTCGGTGCTGCAGCTGATCGTTAGCTCGGTCGGCTTGCTTGGGCTAGGATTCGACTATCGCTTTATGATCAAGCGCAAGAACAAGAGCTTTCGCCAAGTGCTGCGCTTGCTGCGGACGCGCTCACTCGACCAAGGGATCGATTATCTCAATGGTCTTGTGGAGACAAACCTCGCTTCGCGCATGGCCTATGGGACAGTGCGGGCTTACCAACAGGCGTCGGCGTTGTCATTGATGCCAGTGAATTTGATCGGCGTGGCGATTAGCAATGCCGCCTTCCCACAAATGACGGAGCACCTCGGGGCGGGGCGCGAGGATCTCTTCCGTAAAGAATTGCAGGTGATGATCCGGGTGATTATTTGGTTGGCATTGCCAGTGGCGGTTATTACCTACTTTGCACGAGGCTATGTGGTGAGCTTTATCCATAACGGGGGTGACCCAGTGATATCCGGTTTTCTTGGGGTGCTGGTTTTGACGATATTTTTCCGCACGATTTATCATATTGCAGCACGTAGCTTCTATGCGCAGCAGGATACCAAGACGCCGCTTTATATCTCGTTTTTTGCGATTGGGTTTAATATTATCCTGGCAATTATCTTGGTGAATCTCTGGTCGAAGAACCAAAACCCGGGCTATGGCCTAGCTTGGGCGCAGTCTATCACCGCCGTGGTGGAGGTGATTGTCCTCTTCTTCTTCATGGGGCGGCGCATGCCGAGGCTGTTTGACCGCAGCTTCGTTAATAGCATCTACAAGATGGTTATCGCTGCGGTGCCAACTGGTTTGGCTGCTTATCTGAGCGTGGTGATGATCCCCTTTGGTACGAACGATAAGAGTTTCTTCCTTGCTTTCCCGAAATTTATTATGATCACAGTAGTGAGCTTTGCGGTTTATATATGGTTCAGCCGGCGACTAAGGCTTAAAGAGGCCGAGCCAGTGCTTAATCGGTTGCGGCAGATCTTCTTTGGACGGATTAACCTTGGCTGGAACTGGAAACGCTAGCGTATGGAACATATCCGTAATTTCTGCATCATCGCCCATATCGACCACGGCAAGAGCACCCTGGCCGACCGCATGATGGAGCTAACAGGCACCGTTACCAAGCGGGATATGAAGCAGCAGTTGCTGGATAGTATGGATCTGGAGCGCGAAAAGGGAATTACCATCAAGCTCGCCCCAGTGCGGATGAAGTATGAATATAAATCAGAAGCGGGTGCTGCTCCGTCGACTGCCGCCCGCTTAGTAGCACCTGTTGATTCAATTGACGGGGGCAGAAACACCGCGCCCCAACCTGGCACCTACGACCTCAACCTGATCGACACCCCCGGCCACGTTGACTTCAGCTACGAAGTATCGCGTAGCTTGCAGGCCTGCGAAGGCGCAGTGTTGGTGGTGGATGCTAGCCAGGGGATTCAGGCGCAGACGCTGGCCAATGTGTACTTGGCGATGGAGCAGGATCTTGCGATCATCCCAGTGCTCAACAAAGTTGACCTGCCAGCGGCCGATGTACCGCGCGTTTCCAAGCAGGTGATTAATCTGCTCGGTTGTGATGAGAGCGACATTATTCATATTTCGGCTAAGACTGGGCAGAATGTACCGCAGGTGCTGCGGGCTATCGTCGAGCGCATCCCAGCACCAGTATCGCCACTGGCGGTGCAGGCTGAGCGCATGGCTGCGCAGGGTGGTGATAGGCCGGCCATACCAACCCGCGCCCTGATCTTTGATAGCTACTACGACGACTACCGGGGGGTTATCCTCTATGTGCGAGTGGTAGACGGCACGATACCGAAAGGCGCAGACATCACCATGATGGCTACCGGCGCCCGCGGCCTTGCCCTGGAAGTAGGGCACCTCAGCCCAACCATGCAGCCCGACCCACTGCTTGGTACCGGCGAAATCGGTTACATCGTCACCAACCTCAAGACGACGCGTGAGGCGCGGGTGGGTGATACGGTGACACTCAAGAAATACTTTGAGTAGTTATAACATGTGCTATAGTTTACTGTATGATGGCTGCGATAAAAAAGTACGACAAATTCATCGCCATCTTGTTTGCTGGCCTGATTATGCTATTCATCGCCGCGGCATTTACTACTCCGAGTTTTTGGGATTGGCTGTGGCAGCGGCACCACAACCAGCTGAGCTGGTATATCCGTCCGTTATTCTTGATACCATTTTGTTGGTTCGCCTATCGGCGGAGCTGGGCGGGGATAATGATGGTGATATTATTGACATTAACTAGTATGGGGTGGTTTGCCCCGCCCAGTGAAATGAGTTCACATGTGCAACAGTTTTTGCAAGTTGAGCAGCAGTATTTACAGGGTGAATGGACATTACGTAAGATTTTTCTCACATTGCTTATACCATTATCCTTTAGTGCTTTAGCAGCGGCATTGTGGTGGCGAAATATCTGGCTGGGTGTGGCAGTCATGGCGTTAATGGCTGCCGGTAAATTACTATGGAGTATAACTTTTTCTGGTGAAGCTGGTCTGGCGGTGATTGCCCCTGCGGCAATTGGATTTGTTTTATGTAGCGGCTGTTTGTGGTTGGCTATGATGTTGTCTCGTCGTCGTATCCCTAAGGTTAAGAAAATGAATTTTATTAAGAAAGGGTCAAATAGGTAAAGCTATTCTCCATATCTTACCAACAATGTCATCACACCACCTGCAAAAATGGCGTATGCTGTCGTCGCGGACGCTCTTCGAGAGCCCTCGACTCACTGTCGCAGAAGATACAGTAGAGCTGCCAGATGGAAAGATAATCCGCTATATCCATTATCCCTACCACGGGCATGGTGGGGTGATCGTGGTGTGTCGACGAGGCGATAATATTTTGGTGCAGCAAGAATATTCGTACCCGGTGGATGAGGTGTTGTATCAGTTCCCGGGCGGGAAGATTGAGGCGGGTGAGGATGTGTGCGCGGCGGCGCAGCGAGAGCTGGCTGAAGAGTCGTGCATTGCCATGACGAATGTGCGGGAATGTGGCTGGTTCTATGCCGATAACCGCCGCACCAGCGCGAAGCTCCACGTGGTTTACGGCGAATATGCTGGGACGAACCACCAACATCAGCCAGATGACACCGAGCAAATTATCTCTGAGTGGCTGCCAATTACCACCATCCACCGCATGGTCGCTACTGGCGCAATCACAAACTACGCCATGCTCGCTGCCTGGGCTTTGCTCGCCAGCACCCTCCAGCAAGGAGGAGATTCTCGTGCGGACGAGTAGTGTGGAGCTAGCCGCCTCATCCTCAGCGAATATGCTAAAATCATAATAGAAAGTACCATTGATCATCTGCTGGCGGCAGAGAAGGGAGTGCAAATATGGGGTATGTTGGCTCGTATGTGTGGCAGTTGCGCCAGAAGGTTGGGGATAAGAAATTACTCACGACAACTGTTGATGTCTTGCCTGTTGATGAAGCAGGGCGCGTCAAACTCATCTACGCTAAAGCCTTTGATCGATGGAGTACAGTGGGTGGCCACGTCGAAGAAGGCGATAGTTACGCCAGCGCGGCACTACATGAACTACGTGAAGAAGCAGGAATCACTGCGCGCGCCAGCGACCTTGAGCTCTTTGCAACACAGTCTGGCCCAGGGCGGGTGTATCATTATCCTGATGGTGACACACAAGCCTTTACTGTAGTGTTCTGCCTCAAGCAATGGCACAGCGAGGCATCGCACACCGATACTGAGGAAGTATCGACAGGCCAGTGGTTCTCGCTAGACGAAGCCTTGCGACTCAATACGAATGACGCCACACGCCAAATTCTCACTGCCTACCAGAGGTATAATGAGACGGGTGTGGTGCAGATGATAGAGGAGCGGTAATACTTTGCCTAGTAGAGGATCGGTATGACACAAGAAAGACTCCTGACAGAAAAGGACACAGCGCATAACAGTGGAGATGAAGCAAAAATGGGCTGGCACACAGCTTTTGCAGGCATGATGTTTGATGTCCAACATAATGACAAGGGCTGGGAAAGAGTGGTGCGAGCGCCAGGAGTGCGCATTATACTTGATGATCAAAACAGTGGCAAAATCTTGCTCACCCGCGAATTTCGTCATGAGCTGGATGGATATGATTATCGCCTGCCAGGGGGTAAGGTGTTTGATTCACGTGCTGACTACCAAGCTGCTCGCGCCCAACATATTGATATAATTCAAGCCGCGACGACGAAGGCTGTGCATGAGGTGCAAGAAGAGACGGGCTACACGATTGTCGACCCGCAGCTTATTCACACCTCGACACTTGGTGCGACGGTGAAGTGGGATTTATATACATTTGTTGCAACGAATTTTATAAAAAGTGATGATGGGCAGCAACTTGAGGATGGCGAAGTGATTCAGACAGACTTGTGATTCTCGTACGATGAGGTGCGCGAAATGGCTTTGAAAGGTGACATGCGCGAGGATAGAATTGCGATGGTGTTATTACGGTATCTATACAGCAATGATTTCATTGATAGAAATAAGGGAGAGGTAGCATAGCAATGGATGGATTGGCGGGCAAAACAGTACTTATAACGGGAGCTGTAAGAGGTATCGGGCGTGCAACTGCTGAAGAGTTTGCTCATGCTGGGGCGAATGTGGTTATGAATTATAAATCATCTGCCCAGCATAGTGTACAAAAGATAGTTCATGAGTTGAATGATCGTTACAAAGTGAAGGTTATCGCGATTCAGGCTGATGTATCTGATGAAGCTGCGGTGCAAGCTATGGCGGATCGCATAGAAAGTACTTTTTCGTCGCTTGATGTCGTTGTTAATAACGCAGGAATCATTATCGACAAACCATATAAAGAGCATACTTTTGCGGACTATCGAACGATTTTTGATACAAATGTCTATGGTGTTCTTTTGTCGGGGAAGATCTTTGGGTGTATGATACAAGAAACTGCCGGCCAAGGATCTATAATCAATGTCGCATCGACAGCCGGGATGTTTGATTTTTATCCCGACAATATAGACTATGCTGCTAGCAAAGCGGCGGTTCAATCAATAACAAAGACACTTGCTACGCAGTATGCACCCTATATACGAGTGAATGGTGTTGCTCCTGGTTGGGTGGACACGGACATGAATAAAGACCTCCCAAGTGATGTCATAGCAGACGCTAAAAAGCAGATTCTTCTTGGTCGTATTGCTCATCCTCGTGACATTGCACGAGTTATCGTCTTCCTTGCGAGTGATGCAGCAAGGTATATAACGGGCACCGTAATACCAGTTGATGGTGGAAGGCGATAGGAAGTGAAGCTAACAAAAACGACATATATCCTCTGTGGTGGTGCAGAGCGTTGGGTGGGCAACTTTGGTAGCTATTTGCAAAATTTCTTTGCAGGACGGCAAGATGAACTTAAGATTCTTGATGTGTTCTTTGCTAGCCCACACGGAGAATGGCAACAGAAGTTTGATGATTGGGCGGGCTGGTATAATCAATATTTTCCTGGAGCGAAACGAGAATTGGCAAGCAAAAGCCGCTTTGCTGAGCAAGTTCGACGCGCTCATATTATCTACGTTCACGGTGGTAGAACAACCCGACTTTTGCAAGAACTCCATGACTTCTCAGAGGTGGAGCGACTACTACGTGGCAAAGTTTATATTGGCTCATCGGCTGGAGCGAACTATCTTGCACAGCATTTTTTGAGTCATCAAGGGATTGATACTGGTTCGGCCATCCTACCAATGAATGTTGTTGTCCACTATAATGCCGATAATCCTGCAGAGCGGCGTACTGTTGCAGATGCCGATGCGCTCGCAACGGCGTTTCCTGCGGTGCCAACAGTGCGACTGCATGAAGGGGAACATACTTATATAGAGAGGTAGCCACGATGAGCACATTCGACACCATGACACCAGAAGAAATTGGTCAGCTCTTTCCTGTAGAGGTGGTACCATATGATGAACGGTGGCAACAGTTATTCATGGCTGAGGCAGCGCGGGTAAGTGGTACGCTAGGTGATGAGGTGTGTGCCATCAAGCATATTGGTAGCACAGCGGTGCCGGGATTGGCAGCCAAACCAATCATAGATAGCCTACTCCTTGTGAACAAGCTTGATAGTAGAGCAAAGCAGCGGCTGATAGAGAGGCTTCGCCCGCTTGGCTACGAAAATATGACTAATGCTGAGACGGAACTGACGATGGAGTTTGGCAAAGGCTATGACGTGGAGGATCCGCTACGCCAGAAGTACCATCTCCATGTCGAGCAGGTAGAGGCGATGCCGTCGCCAAAGATTATCTTTCGTGATCGCCTGCGGAGTAGCCGTGTCTTGCGTGAGAAGTATACCAAACTCAAATATGAGCTGGCACAGCAGTATCGACACAACAGAGAGGCATATACGGCAGGTAAGGCGGCTTTTGTGCGGAGTGTCTCAGATCTTCAATCGCTAAGGTAAGTGCTGTGTCTATAGAGCAATAAGATGGTTCATATACAGTTGATTGACATTGGTTTACAATTATCCTATTATTGTCACATGCCAAATGGAGAGACAGTAAGAAAACGCACGCTATTGCACGAGCCAAATATGCCTGCCGATACAAACAAGGAAGATAATAAGCAGAAAGACACGCCTCCAATTGCGGCGGCGCTAGCAAAATGTAGCATTGACGCGACTGAGCTATCTTCACAAAAAAGTTATACAGTTGAGGAGATTCGGGATTATATCAGCTGTCGAGATTATTCTAAGCCGACTGCGCATCTTGACTTGACTACGGAGGATGCACAAAAACTGCTTGACTCTGGAGATGAGGTGACGCTGTTGGTTGGCCTTAAGTATTTTGGTCAACTCGACCCCACTATTGCGCAGCAGATATGTGATATTGGTTCAATTGCAGTGCCCTTTCGGCTCAAACAATTCCCCGGCATTGATTATGATGATATCACAAAACGCATGACACAAGCAGGTCACAAATGGGTGTCTCAGGTTGGCCTGGGAAACTTTACAGAATTAAACGATGAATTAGCACACCGAATGGTTGAAGCAGGGGAGGGAGGCTTAGCTTTACGTAGAGAAGAGGTGCAGATTACTGATGTAGATAGTGTGTTGTGCCATTTGATAGATTATGGCGATGTTGATGACGTACTTATGGCAATAAATAGCCCGCGGGAAGATAGATGTAATAGCATTGATATTACAAAAGTGGTAAGTTATATAGCTCGGCATAAAGGGCTAAATGAGGATGATCTTGAGCGTATTATAAAGAACAACCCTAGTATTGATCGCACAACCGTCTCGCTTGCACTTATTGACCATGGTTCAGCTGATATGGTCTTTACAATGCTTGATAGCATGGCTGTTGATCAACAGAGATTTGCTGCTGGGTTGACTGATCGCTATGAAGTACTTCTCGAATCAGACGTTTCTGATGAGACGTTTGCTCGGTGTGGCGAACTTATGGGAGATAAGCGTCCTGATTCTATGGTGCGAGCAGAAGAATTCTTTGGCTCAGCAACAGTTTCACGGGTGAAACTACTTCAAGAGATGCTTGATGGTAATGTCCCGGATACAGTACGTCAGCTTGGTGTTACATCAGCAGGAGAGGCTGGTATTACTGAGTTACGGAGTGTGATTGAAACATTTCGACAAGCTTTTCAGGCGGCAGAGCTTGATGAGGTTTATACAAAACAGCTTGAGGAATCGCCAGTTTTACGTGATGTTCTCATGACATTAACGGGCTATAAAGGTTCTCGTTGGGGTGGCAATAGTGATGCAGGGTTACAGGAAAAAATTCGTTATCATAACCAAGCAGCCGAAGACGGTCGCATTGCTGCCATGAAGGAATTCTATCGGCCAAGTGATGTTTACAGCATAGCAACTGTTGCTGGTAAGAAAGAACGCATAGGTTGGACCCCAGATGTTATTGAACGCTATGATGTATTACGAAATGATATTATGCATGCTCGCGCGCTAACGGGTCCTCAAGGTGGCGGTATGCGTCAAGCAATCGATGAGTTGCGCGCTGATATCTTTGTTGAACTAGAAGATTTACAATATCGTATTGATACTACTGACAATAATGATCCAAAAGCAAATATCAAGGTTAGTAATCTTAAGCGTCGCAAGGTTGCTCTCCAGAAGTATGTCGAGCAAGTTCAACAAGGAGATTTTGCCGATACTACCCGCTTTGTAATGGATTCCCCAGCTGACTTTACACGTGGGTTTCAAGAGCTACAACCGTATAAGAGCTTGCATCAGTCAATGCGTCGACTGGTTTACGCCTGGGCGATGCGCAAACAGCCAAATCAACGTCGTGAGATGGCCGGTTTGAGCGTTCAGCCATCAATTGAATCACTGGCAAGTATGCGCGAGTTTATAGAGCATATTGTTAATCAAGAAGTATATGGCCGGTACTTTAGCGATAAGAAGCAAGCAAATAAGTTTAAACAGATGAATAGTACTCGTGCTCTTGAAGAGGCAATGAATCTGCACCAGCAAAAAGCCGAACGACTCGGTACGACTACCCTACAATTTATTCCAACAAGAGGCATACTGATGGAGATGTCGGGACAAATTGCCGATGCATGCTGGGCTGATAAATACGATTCATTAGCAGAAGACTTTCCGAACTTTACTTCTCTTATGATTAAAGCGCGACCTGGTAAGAAGAATGAGCGGATCGTTGGTGCTGCGATGCTCATTGAGACACACGATAGTCAAACGGGTGAGGATGTACTTCTGATACGCGGGCTTAACCCAACAGAAAATTATATTCACAAAATAGACGTTGGTGAATTTTATAATGCTGTTGTAGATTACGTATCAAAGACAGCCGAAGCAGCTGGCGCAAAACCTGCCATTGTTATTGATGATCATAGTGGCGGATCAACGACAAATAGGCCAACGCTTTATGGCTATATTCGTGCTCAGCAGCCGACATTGCCGAAAGTATCGGTACCCCGCGATGAAACATTCTTCAACACATATGACGTCTCAAGCAAAAGTCATCTCGTTCGCTAATACCCTCATCCTCACTCACAAGAATACTTCCTGAATTTCCATGTGACAGAATACTACGATTAGTCGCACAATTTAAGAAGTGGCTGAATGTATAGTGTGCAGTATACTGCAAAAAAGCTTGGAATTGCGATGGGGAAGTGTAGAGCGATTGATGGCTATAGGCCAATGTTTTGTCTCTCGCCCGAGCAGTTCTCGCAGATTCAGCACTACCGCGAAGAGTATCTTAATCCATCTGCAGAGCATAAGGGTTTCTCGCAAGAAGGGTAATTCTCCTCTGCTGCAAAACTTGCTATAATATCAAATATGACAGTGATAACCGTCCAACCCCTCCCTGGCTACAAAGAGGTCAAGCCCTTCGTCTATGCGGGGTTTTTCCCGGTGTCCAACGAAGATTACAATGACCTGAAGGAGGCGATTGAGCGCCTGAGCTTGAGCGATAGTGCGCTGCAGTTCGAGCCAGAGAATTCGCCGGTGCTGGGCTATGGCGTGCGGATTGGTTTTTTGGGTCTGCTGCATATGGATATTATTCGTGAGCGGCTCGAGCGCGAGTACAATCTAGATCTGATCGTCACCAATCCGAGCACCGACTACCAAGTGAGCTTGACCAATGGCGATGAGCTAGATATCAAGTCTGCTAGCGAATTGCCCGACCCAGCCCAGATCAAGGAGATTCGCGAGCCGTGGATTGATGGTGAGATCGTTGTGCCTCAAGATTACATCGGCGCGGTGATCCAGCTCATCGTTAGCAAGCGCGGTCGGCAAAAGAACCTCAGTTACATCGACGAGCGTGCCCTCATCTCCTTTGCGGCGCCACTGGCCAATCTCCTGACGGATTTTTATGACCAACTCAAGTCAGTCACCAGTGGCTACGGTTCGTTTAATTATGAACTACGGGGCTACCAAGTGGAGGATTTAGTGCGCGTGGATTTCTACGTGGCGGGCGAGATGGTCGATGCGCTGAGTGTGATGTGCCACCGCTCAGAGTCGCAGCGGCTGGGGCGCGAGGTGGTGAAGAAGCTCAAGGATGTCGTGCCGCGCCAGAGCTTTGAGGTGGCACTGCAGGCGGCGATCGGTGGAAAGTTTATTGCCCGCGAAAATATTGGTGCCTACCGCAAAGATGTGACGGGCTATCTCTACGGTGGTGATGTGAGCCGCAAGAAGAAACTCCTCGCCAAGCAAGCTCGCGGCAAGAAACGCATGAAACGCTTTGGCAAGGTCGATATCCCTAGCGAAGCCTTTACCGTAATGCTCAAGCGAGACTAACAACTAACAGGAGCTGTGTGCAAGTGCAGATACGTTATGACCGATTGGTGGCCGATATAGACAGAGCACTCGTGTATGACAATGTGCCACCTGCAGAGAGAGAGCGATTATCGGTATTGGCGAGCAGTGAGCTTAGCGCGGCTTGCGCTAGAACTGAGCAATGGCAACGATATGCTTACTCTTGATGGCATGCCAGTGCATTTTACTCGTCACTATGCGGATGCACGACGCACGGCACAGTCAATTGCCCGTGGCCGGTGGACATACCAAACGCGCGGTAGAGAAGAGGAGATTGCAGTAACGATTCATCATGAGTTTCGACCTGAGCAGCAGCTCCAACCAGCATTGATTATTGCGCACAGGCAATATCACGCTGCAACGAAGCCAGATTATATGGGGATGCCTGATTGTGTGCGTACCGGAGGACATATGACAGATATCGATCAGTACTCCCAAGAGTTCCTGGAAGACTACTTTCAGATAGATCTAGACAATATCAAGAATAATAGCTAGCTTCTTACGCCACGGGTGAGAAACCACTCTCTACGATGTGCTATCATAAATATGATATGACTATGACGAATCTTCAATCACTTATCGAACAGTATCAGCCGACCGAGGCAGTACGCCAGCTTGTATGCGACACAAGGATTGTGCTGCTTGTTGGTATCTCTGGGGCGGGCAAGGATACGACGAAGCAGCGGTTGCTCACGAGCACCGAGTTTGCCGATATCGTCTCGTACACCACCCGTCAGCCTCGCCAGAACAAAGGTGTATGGGAGCAAAAGGGAGTTGACTATCATTATATCGATGAAGCAACTGCCGCAGAGCTATTGCAAAGCCGTGCCTTTGTAGAGGCGAAGTTTGTCCATGGAACGCTCTATGGTACAGGGGTCAGACAGATTCAGGATATTCGCGATGCAGGCAAGATTGCAGTGACGGATATTGATGTGCAGGGTGTTGATGAGTATAAAAAGCTCTCCCCAGGTGTGGTCGCGATATTTCTCTTGCCGCCAAACTTCCAAGAGTGGCGCCGCCGCCTCAGTGTACGCTATACCTCGCAGGCGGAGTTTGATCGTGAGTGGCCCAAGCGCTACACCAGTGCAATTCGCGAGATCACCCACGCACTCGAAGTCCCATATTACCACTTCGTCATCAACGATGATATCGACGAGACGGCGCGCATTGTGCGGGCGATTGCCTCCAAGCCAGATGTGTATAATCGCAAGGATGACGAAGCTCGCTTGGCGGCACGAGACTTGCTCGATAGCCTCTTGCGCGAGCACCCGGAGCATGTATGAGCAAGCCAGTCATGCGCACTGCCGCTGAGCCAGGTGATGCCGAGCACAAGCAGCGCTCATCCCTGGCGCTGCGCCGGCCAGTGTGGTCGCCCACGGCGTTGGTCGATCAAGGGTTCTTTATTTTTGCGGGGGTGGCATCGTTTTGGTTTGTGTGGCTGGTGTGGCGCGAGGGCTGGCACACTGGTGGCTGGTGGCTGGTAGGGTTCTTTGCTGTGGTGTGGGTGATCACGGCATATTTTGCATTGCCGCGCTTGCACCGTATCTTAAGTAGTATTTATGTGCCCAATTATTTCATTGGCCGAACACGTACCACAGATGGCCTCCTCGGAGATCCGGTTAATCTCGCTTTTCGCGGTAGCGAGGCCCAGTTACATCGTGCCATGACGGCCGCTGGCTGGGCGCTGGCTGATGACGTGACGGTGCGCTCGTCGTGGCGGATTATCCTCGCCACACTAACCCGTCGCAGCTATCCTAATGCACCAGTCTCGCCCCTAGTGCTGTTTGGCCGGCAGCAGGACTTTGCCTACCAGCAGGAGATTGATGGCAACCCAGGCAAGCGCCACCATGTGCGCTTCTGGCGCTGCCCCCAGGGGTGGTTGTTGCCCGGTGGGCATCAGGTGGACTGGCTCGCGGCTGGTACGTACGACAAGAGTGTGGGGCTATCAATTTTTACCTTGCAAGTGACGCACAAGATCGACGAAAATACTGACATTGAGCGTGACTACGTCGTCAAGACAGTCACGCGCGCCCTTCGTTCGATTGAGCTGACGGTATTGGAGGACTTCTCGACGGGCTACCACTCACGCAATGGGGGTGGAGACAACATTATTACCGATGGCGACCTGCCCGTTATCGAGCTTGGCCGTGTCCGTGCCAAGGCAAGCGAAGACGAAGACGCACCCTCCGATCTAATCCTCGATGCAACGACGCACGAGACCATGCCCGATGAGCACGCCACCCTCATGTCGCAATTTTTGAGCCGCCGCCCACCACAGATCGCCCTTGGGATTATTATGATTGGCCTGGCGATTGCTGTGGCCACGATGAGTACCTTCTTCGAGATTCTCAACTTTAGCCACTTACGCATGGAGGTGGTGCGGATTTTTCACGACAGTGGCTTGCCGCTGCAGAGCATTGAGAGTACCACGCATATCGTGGCGACTATCTCGGCCATTGTGTCCACGACGTGGATTGGCATCGTGATTTTTCTTGCGGGGCTGACCTTCCGTGGCAGCGACCGCTCGCGGATTTTGCTGATGAGCATCGCCAGCCTCGCAGCGGTAATTAGTTCATTTGGGCTGACCATCGGCAGAGTCACGTGGTCGGCCGCTGGCACATTGCTATTCATTGGTGTCAACATCATTATCGTGCTCATGTTCTCCACCGACGCTGCCCGGCGCTTCACACGAGCACGCAGTGGGAAGTAATGGCCGCAGATTTATAGGCTATGCTCATCAGTGCTATTGCGCTGTTTCTACTCTGATGCGGGCGAGTGGAGATAGGTTACTCCATCTTCTGATAGAGCTACTATCGATCGTAACAATTAACCCTAGCCTCAGGGATAAGAGCTGAATACTCACGAATAATATTCATCTCTACTAATATTCTGGGGAAAGGTGATAACAACGAGAGGTGTGAGAACTGACAAAGCTTTGGCAGCTCAAATCTCACTCAGATTGACAACAGGGCAAAAAATCGCTACACTACCTGATATTGTGAAAGAGCAGCTTGATGATATTGCCAGACAAATTGATGCTGGCCCAGATTATAATGATATAATTCCCAGACAGTGCTGGGACTGTCCGCAGCACCGAGAGATAAGAGATGCAATCGAGCTTCTAGAAACAGCTCGCAAGGCGCTCGCTAACACGGGGTTTCGGGCAAATCAGGAAGATATAACTGAATACTTACAAGCGCATGGAAAAACTGAAGATGAGATAGGTGAGATTCTTAAAAACTCAGAACACATGGAAAAAATTCGAAGTAAGATACGGAAGGAATTAGCGGCAAAATATAATTATTATAGTGATATACTTGATATACTTTGCTCGCGGCAGTCGGTGCAAGAAAATGATGATTGCCCTGGGCCTGTAGAATGTACGAGTGAAGATAAAACTATAGTCGTAAAGGTATGTGGCTCACGTACTATGACCAGCGGAATAAGTTACGAACTAACGGCAGTCGATCGTACTGGCAGAGGTGAGCAGGACCCGCCCACGGCAGACGCCCCTAAATAGTAACACACCACATTAATGATAAATAACCACAGATAAAGGCACAATAAACGCTATGATATCGCGCGATGAATCTCGAAAATTCTATAGCATTATTGATGAGCTAGATGGGCCAGATATATCTGCGGCTTCTTATATCCCCAAGCAGTGCTATGGCTGCCCGCGAGCAGCCGAGTTGCGCCACAAGATAGCGGCGGTGGCCTGGGAGCATAATTATCTTTTGAAGGGCCACTTTAACCGTACTGCAGAAGATGGGGATCCCGAACAAGGAAGAGATACTATGCGTGCTATGGACAGGCTCAAACAGGAGAATCTGCAGACAAGATATGAACTGAGTCAGCTTATTGCGCATTGTGAAGGACTCGCCTCAATGTGCGAAACAATAGAAAGAAATGGCAAGGTAACAGAGGTAAAGATCACTGCATGTATGTCACCGTCACTCCTGCGATGCGATCTTGACGGCCAAGGAGCGGAGGGATAAATCGTTGTGATACGTCTCGCTAGAAGACGAGGTCAAGCAGCAAGGAATAGACCACATCTTTCACTAGCTTGTTAGCACTCTATTGACGAGAGTGCCAAACCTACGCTATAATGCGGCTATGACCGAACGGCAACAAGCGATTCTTTCTGCCATCATCGAGCAATACGCTGAGATCGCTGCCCCTGTGGGGAGCGTGACGCTGGCGAAGCTATTTGGGGTGTCTAGTGCAACCATCCGCAGCGAGATGGCTAAGCTCGAGGAGATGGGCTTCGTCAAGGCGCCGCACACCAGCGCTGGGCGCATCCCCACTAGCAAGGGTTACCGCTTCTACGTCAACGGCATCACCAACGCTCAGATGAGTGAGCTCCCCAGTGGAATCGATCGCAGCACCAAGGCCATCGAAGCGCACGTCAACTCACATCTCGATGCGGCCGATCGAGCTATTCGCAGTGCGGTGGATAGCCTCGTTGAGCTCACGGGCAACCTGGGCTTTGCTACCATTGGTAGTGAGCTCTATATGAATGGCATTAGTCGGCTTTTTAGCCAGCCAGAATTTCTTGAGGGTAAGCATGTCCAATCGGTAGCGCATTTGATTGATAATATCGAGCCATGGCTGCGCGAAGCTCGACCCAATGAGCCACTCAACGTCTATATTGGTAGTGAGAACCCCATCGGCAAGAGCAGTGACGCAACACTCATCATTAGCAAATTTCGCTCACCCTATAGCGATCGCAGCTACATTGGTGTGATTGGCCCGATGCGCCAGCACTACCGCCGCACCATCGAGCTCGTCAAGCGCACTGGGGTGATGCTGGAGGAGATATTATGATGACACGACCACTGTTATTTGCATTGCAATCGTGTTATACTATGGAGAATAAGATGGCTGAGCAGCCTGCTCAGCACCACAGGCAACACCACTAGGCAGGAGGAATGATATCGATGACAAAACACAAGAAAGCGCCAGATACGGCCGAGCTCGAGCAGCAGATTGGCGAGCTCACGCAGGATTTGCAGCGCACTCGGGCAGACTTTGAGAATTATCGCAAGCGCGTTGATGCAGAGAAGGCTCAGGTTAAGGCAGCGGGCACTCAGCAGGCAATTCGCAAGCTCCTACCCGTGATTGATACGATCGAGCGCGCCACCGCCAACGTCCCTAAGAAGCTCCAGAATGACACCTGGGCGAGTGGAGTAGTAGCGATGTCGAAAAAGCTCGATGGCTTGATGGCAGAGTTCAAGCTTGAGCCGATCGTGGTTGAACTTGGCACGACGGAGTTTGACCCAGACCTCCACGAGGCCATTTCGATGGATGACGAAGGTGGTGACAAAGAAATTATTAGCGAAGAGCTGCAGCGCGGCTATAAGCTCGACGGCCACGTCCTGCGCCATGCTATGGTGCGGGTCAGCCGGCAGCCGTAGGAGTGAGCGGGATGAGGCGTTGGCTGCTTGCAGGAACACTCATCATCATAGCAACACTTAGTGTTGGCAGTGCTCAGACTCATGCAACGCCACTGGCCAACCAAGCCGATATTACAGTGGTTAAGCGGGCGAGCACAGCCTATCAAGCCTTTACACGTGAGCTTTATACCACTCAGCCCAAGAAGGACTCTATTGATGAACGAGCCAAACAGGCTGCAACAGCCTTTGCAGTGGTGGCAGAGCACTCATTTTCGGCGCAGCTTGGCGATGAGTATAGCCGTCATGCTGCAGCTGTGAAGGAAAAAGCCTCAGCCGTCAAGACGCTTCTTGGGCGTGCTCCGCAAGCCTTCGCGAGCAAAGATACGCAGGCTGCAGCAGTCTATTTGACAGATGTAGAAACAGCGGTGAGTCAGTATGACTCAGCCGTTGGTGTGCTTAATACAACAGTAGACGATGCCAACCAAGCGACGAATCGCCTGTACTTGTTTATGGTGATTGGTGCTGGGCTCGTGGCGGCAGTCGCTGCAGTCTGGGCGCGGCGCCAGCATACTCGGACATTTGCTAGTAAGCGTGTAGTGCGGGCACGCTGGGCGGTGGTTGCAGCAGCGGCAGCACCACTGGTGGGTGCAGTTTCGCTCTATGTGATATTTATCCAAGGGAGTGATACACGGGTTGTGCGCGGCGTGGGCTACGCGGTGCTGACTGGTGGTGTAGCAGTTCTTATCTATGCAGTAATGGCGTATTGGCGTCTCCGGCGGGCCGAGACACTAGCCGCAGCAATAGTTGCGGGTGATGAGATCTATCAGTGGTAAGCAAAATCTATTAGCACTCTTGACAGCCGAGTGCTAGCTCGCTATACTAAACCTATTGGCACTCGCCTCCAAAGAGTGCTAGAATAGACAAGATGTTAATAACCGAAACAATAAACTAACAACGTTGCGTCGCTGCCAGCAGGGCAGGCGCACAGGAGGAAACTATATGGGTAAAACTATCGGCATCGACCTCGGCACGACCAACAGTGCCTTTGCATACTTGCTCGCGGGTAAGCCAGAGGTTATCGCCAATGCTGAAGGCAACCGCACGACGCCATCAGTGGTAGCAATCAACAAAAAAGGTGAGCGCCTTGTGGGGCAGGTGGCGCAGCGCCAGCGTGTGACCAACCCTAAGAATACGATCTATGGCGTCAAGCGCTTGATTGGCCGCAAATTCACCGACAAAGAAGTCCAGAAAGATCTCGACATCATGCCATACGAGATCGTCAAGAAGGGCAATGCCGTTGCCGTCAAGCTGGGCGATAAAGAATATACACCAGAAGAAGTGAGCGCCATGATTCTGAGCAAGATCAAGGCTGATGCCGAGGCCTTCTTGGGTGAGAAGGTGACGAAGGCGGTCATTACTGTGCCGGCCTATTTCGACGATTCGCAGCGCCAGGCTACCAAGGATGCTGGTAAGATTGCTGGCCTAGAAGTCGAGCGCATCATCAATGAGCCGACGGCAGCTGCTCTCGCCTATGGTCTCGATAAAGGCAAAGAAGAGAACATCGTTGTCTTTGACCTTGGTGGTGGCACCTTTGATGTGTCGGTACTGGAGATCGCTGATGACTTCTTCCAAGTGAAGTCGACCAATGGTGATACTCACCTTGGTGGTGAGGACTTCGACAACGCCATCGTCAATTACTTCCTCGATGACTTCAAGGCCAAAGAAGGTATTGATCTGCGCAAAGACAACGCCGCCATGCAGCGCCTCAAGGACGAAGCTGAGAAGGCAAAGAAGGAGCTCTCGACTGTTACTGAGTATGATGTCAATATTCCATTTATCACAGCTGATGCTGATGGGCCAAAGCACTTTGAGATGAGCCTGACGCGAGCCAAGCTTGAGGACTTGGTGAAGGATCTGCTCGACCGCCTCGATGGGCCAGTAGAAAAAGCGCTCAAAGACGCCAAGCTGAGCAAGTCTGATATCAACAACATCGTCATGGTTGGTGGTATGACCCGTATGCCAGCAGTGGTCGAGCGGGTAAAGAAACTGTTTGGCAAAGACCCGATGCAAGGCGTTAACCCAGACGAAGTGGTGGCCGTTGGTGCGGCTATCCAGGGTGGTGTGCTGGCCGGTGACGTCAAGAGCGTGCTGCTGCTAGATGTGACGCCGCTGTCCCTCGGCATTGAGACCATGGGCGGCGTGTCGACCAAGCTAATTGAGCGCAACACCACTGTGCCAACCAGCAAGAGCGAAGTGTTCTCAACCGCAGCCGACAACCAGCCACAGGTGGAGATTCACGTCTTGCAGGGTGAGCGCGAGTTTGCCAACGACAACAAGAGCCTGGGCCGTTTCGTGCTTGACGGTATTGCACCAGCACCACGCGGTGTGCCACAGATTGAAGTAACCTTCAACATTGACGCCAATGGTATCCTCAGCGTCACCGCTAAGGACAAAGGCACGGGCAAAGAGCAGTCGATCACCATCCAAAACTCTGGCAACATGAGTAAAGAAGACATCGAGAAGGCACAGAAGGAAGCTGAGCTTCACGCCGACGAAGACAAGAAAAAGCGTGAAGTAATCGACGCCAAGAACCACCTCGAGAACGCCATCTACCAGGCAAAGAAAATGCCTGATGAGTTTAAGGACAAGATCTCGAGCGACGACAAGAAGACGCTGGAAGATGCCATTGCCGAAGCTGAGAAGCATAAGAATGCAGAAGACAAAGACGAGCTTGAGGCTGCCACCAAGGCGCTGGGCGACGTGACAATGTCCATTGGTGCTAAGCTCTATCAGCAGCAAGCTGAGGACAAAAAAGCCGAAGAAGAGGCTGATGCCAAGGCGAAAGCGACCGACAAGAAGCCTGGCAAAGACGAACCCGTCGAAGGTGAAGTTGTCGACGACAAAAGCAGCGACAAGAAGTAGTATGACGCTATAGTTACAGCTGCATTGCAAATAGCCACCTGGAGAGGGTGGCTATTTACTTAGTATCATAAGTGACTAGGTGGTGACGAACGCCTTAAGTAAATCTACAAAGAAAATAAGAAGCTCACCTAGTATGAGCTTCTTATTGCGCGCTAACCTCTGTTATTTAATGTCCATCAACTCAATGTCGAACACGAGATCGCTATTGGGTGGAATGTTAGCGGCAGCACGAACGGAGCCGTAGGCCATCTCACTTGGGATGATGAGTCGGCGCATGCCACCGACCTTCATGCCAGGCACACCCTCTGTCCAGCCGCGGATGACTTGGTCGAGGCCGAAGGTGACGGGCTGACCAAAGTCGTGGCTGCTCTGGAAGATGATGCCATTTTTACACAGTGCACCAGTATAGTGTGCGGTGATGGTCGCGCCAGCTGGTACCTCGGTACCAGTGCCGGGGATAATGTCGATAATCTGCAATGCGTCAACTTTGGCTATAGGTGTAAAGTCGGCGAGTTTGGTTCCTTCGTATTGTGTCATGGCTCTATTATACCATTATGCGTATTCCGCCGCGCCACGCAGTTGAGCGGTGGGATGGCTGTGCTGGGTGGAGTGCGATCGACGACTATGACCTGCTGTAGCTGTGGATAGCGTGCGAAGAGACGACCAAGCGTGCGCGTCATGGTGCTGGTGTAGCGTTTTTCATCTGGCGCTGCGGCATAGCGAGCTCCCTCCTCGAGCGGTGTCGCCCAGCAGCAGCTGGCGTGGATGGCACGAGTGTCTTGGGGAAGCTTGGGGTATTGGGGGTATTGCATGCCATAACCCACTAGATCGGCACATACAGCAGATAACGTGCGGGTACACTGCTGCCGCAACGTGTTGCTCGCGGTGAATGTCCCCCGCTCGGCTGATGAGCTAAAAATCGTGCGTTTGCGCTCAAGCACGCGGCGTGTGCCATTTTTGATAATGACAAGTGAGTTGTAAATTTCATCCGGGTGGTACTCTGGTGTGCCTACCACTAGCTCCGCTGCGGGCATAGAGGTAGAGAGTTCCTGTAGCCCGGCGAGGCGATCATTTACCACTGCATGTTGGTCTGGGATTTCAGCCAGCTCCATGTCTGCCGTCGTCATAAGTTCGGGGCTGACAAGGACAAGGCGGTGAGTGGGGTGATCGGCAGCTGCTTTGCGTATCAGATCCATGTACTTGCGCCAGGTATTGGCAGATACACCAACAGTTGGTGTTTCTGATGATAGTTGCTCAGGGTAAAACACACCGGTTTGGCGGTACCACTGGATGTCATAATAGTGGGCTTGTTTGCCTGGTCGTTTATGATACATGAATATATCATACGATATATCGATCTATAGAGCAAACATACGCAAATATCCCAATAGTATAGGAGAATTGGTGGGTGTTGATGAGTAAAACGAGGAACGTAGTAGCTCTGACGGGTTAGTTTTGGCTAGACTGTAATCCGCACATGATGAATTGTGATTATAGATTGATACCAGGAAGAGGCTAGGCTCCACACAAAGTGCTCTTTATTGATACCGCCACTGCGCCATATCACGATTATAGACATCGATGATTCGCGGTGTCAGTAGGGTAGAGACGCCGGCTGGGGGTAGGCTAGCGGGGCGCTGGCGCAGGGTGTAGTCAAGCAGTTTGGTATCGGTGTAGCTCAGCCCAGGCGGCAGCGGCTGGCTCAGCAGGCTAGCTTTATCCTTGGTCGAGAGCACAAAGCCCCACTCGCCAAAGGAAGGCACATTGATGCTAAAGGGCGTGATATGCCGCTGGGGCTGGGCGGATGCGACGGTGCTAGCCACCATTGCGAAGGCGTGTGGCGAGAAGTACGACGACGTCGCTTGGGTGATCATTACGCCACTGGGGCTGAGGATGCGCGCGGCCTGGCGGTAGAATTGCTGCGAGTAGAGCTTGGCTAAGCGGTCGTTCGATGGGTCGACCAGGTCGATTAGAATGGCATCATACGCCTGGTGTGTATTGAAGGCAAATAAAAACGCGTCCTCGTTGACGACGCGCACTTTGGGGCTAGCAAGCGAGCGCCTGTTTTGCTCGGCCAGCAGGGGACTAGTGCGCGCCAGCTGCGTCATAGCTGGGTCGATATCCACCAGGGTGATGTGCTCTACGCTCGGGTACTTCAGGATCTCGCGCGCGAGTAGCCCGTCGCCACCGCCCATAATCAGCACGTTTTTGGGCTGCTTTACGGCTGTCATCGCCGCACCAGCCAGCGTTTCGTGGTAGCGGGCTTCGTCTAGGCTGGAAAACTGCAGGTTATTATTCAAATACAGGCGTAAATCCTGCTTGTACTTGGTGAGGACGATCTTTTGGTAAGCCGACTGCTGATACAGAATCACCGGGTCTTTGTAGGCCTTGGTATCGATGCGGTGCTCCAGCCAGCTGGCACCAAAGAACAGCCCCAGCAGCAGGATGGTCGCCACTACACTAGCGGCTAGGAGCCTGCGCGAGGTCTTAAGCTGTAATAGAATAAGCACTGCCACGGCGATGTTAAGCGTGGCGATCAGGTAGGTGCTGCGCATCAGGCCCAGGCTAGGTAGCAAGAAGAGCGGGAAGACCAGCGAGGCCACCAGCGCGCCAAAGTAGTCGATCGCCAGCACCTTGCTAAGGAGTTCCACCGAAGACGGCCGGCCGTAGCGGGTAAACATCTTGACGAGTAGCGGGATCTCTAGGCCGATCAGCACACCAATCACCAGGCTAATCAGCGCAAACACCGGCCAGTGCAGCTTGCTCAAGCTAAAGGCGCTGTAGAGCAGCAGCACCGAATTACCACCCACCAGCCCCAGCAGGATTTCATTAACGGCAAAGCTGGTGGCGGGGTGCCAGCGAATATGCCGCACCAGCAGCGACCCCACCCCCATGCCGAAGAGGGTTATACCAGTTGCCAGGCTAAAGCTCAGGATTGAATCGCCCACCAGGTACGAGGCAGCCGTGCCCAGGATGAGCTCGTAGATAAGTCCGCCAATCGCCACGAGGAGCGCTGCCGCAAACAGCGCGATATTTTCCTTGTTGGTGATACGCTTGGTGCCTGGTGGCGTGACGCGAGTATGTGCCATAGTGTCTTCTGTATGCCTTCCACGTCCAGGTTATTTGCCTACGCCGCCACTGCCACCACCATAGACGCTACGCCCGTGGTAGGTGCCGGTGCTGTGCGAATTATCATGGCTAAAGAACTCATCATAGATGGCAAACAATAGTGAACTAACAAAGGCAATAATTCCTACCCAGCGCCAAAATAGCGGCCAGTTGCGCGGACGAATGAGCCGGCCAAATAGTTCCTTTTGCTGCGCATCGGACAGGGGTGTTTTGCGGTAGACATCGTACTCGCGCCGGTTGTATTTTTCGACCGTGTAGGTGGTGGTGGCGCCGGTTTCGGCGTCGGTGTAGTGCAGGCTGGCATAGGCCATTGGCTCACCCTCGAAGACCTGGTAGGCATTCTTGCCGTGGATAGCCATAATGGTGCCTTCGCCGGCCTCGGCAACGGTAATGGTCTGTGCGGTGCCGTCCTCGAGCGTGAGGGTAAACTCATTACCAGCCGCCAGGTGCTCTGGCTCAAGCCGCTGGGCAAACCGCACCGGCTCATAGAGCGACACAACCTTGCTATCGTGGTCGTACTCCACCCAGCTATCATAATTTTCGAGGCCCGTCAGCTCCCATTCTTCCCAGTAGGAGGTTTGCTTGGTCTCGGGGTTTTCTTCTTTAAACAACAAGCAACCCACTGCGCGGAAGTTGGTTCGCTTGCCACGCAGGACATCGTTGATTTTGAGGCGAGCTTTGGTGCGTTTGGTCATAATACAGCGCTTTCGATCGTTATAGTATTGGTATAAAATGCGTCTGCAATGGTTTGGCGAAGAGTCTCGATTGTATCCTCGCTTAAGGGCCGACAGGTGGCAATACTAAGGTATGCTCCGCGGTTCTCGGGCCAGGTGTGGATGGTGGCGTGCGACTCCGCGAGCAGCAACGACACACTCACGCCCTGCGGCGAGAACTGATGCGAGACAGACTCCAATGCGTGTAGGCCAGCTACCTTGGCAAGCATGCGCACCGTTTTCTCGGTATATGCGAGATCATCTAGCCGCGTGGCATCCGCCTCGCGAATCGTAAAAATCAGTGCTTGCACCTGCTCCATTTGCATCGTATACGCTATTATATCACTCTTGATGCGAGAGAGCGAACTGGCTATGCTCATACCAAAAACCAGCCAGAGTGGCTGGCTGGTTTATTACAGCGCATGAATAGTTATGGCTCGAGAGTGTGCCGTGGCACGCCGGAGCTTGGCTCGTGTGGGTTGACTGTCAGCGGTATAACAAAACCCTGGTATTGCGCGAGTGTCACGATGTCGCCAGGCTGTAGCTCGTAGCGCGTGTTGCCATCGGTCAGGTAGAGCTCAGTAACGCGGGCCGACGTAGCATTAGTCACGCCATCTTGCTCGGGCTTAGCATGGAATGCATCTGCTTCGGCAAGTGTGGCGATGTGCTGATCTACCACAGTACCGATGCTCTCGCCATCCTCAACCGGCCGTGTAGTAATATTGCTTAGCTCAACCGGTGGCTGGGGCTCCTGAGTAACCTGGCCTGCTTCGTAGGCGTGGCGCTGGCTGAGGTAATCGCTATAGGCATCGACTAGTTGGGTAGCTTGCTCTTCAGGGGTGGGTTGGTGCTCAGCTTGTGTGCTTGAGTCCTCCTTTCCACCTAGATGGCGATACCCAACTAGCGCAGCAGCCAAGCCAAAGCCGAGAGCACCCAGTGCAGTGCGCCGTGGAATTGTTGGTAATTCATTTTCATGATGGGATGTTGATGAAGAATGGGGGGCTTCATGACCCCTGTATTTTCTCTGTTGTGTATTCATAGTCCATTCACTATACAACAGAGGTCGCAAAAAGGGAAGAGGAAAATAGCAAAATAACAAACAATATTGCATAATGTGCCCAAAAACAGGGGTAATAACATATAATACACAATATTGTACATGATGATGCAATAATATATCTTACTGTAAATATCGAGACGCCCTCATTTTATAGCCCAGTAGCTCACTTCACACGCTTTCTGACGCTAGTTCAGCTGCATAAAATGAATGCTTTTCTAGAACATTCACCCTCTTAGTGCGAGGACGCAGCACTTATTATAGCGGCGAACCATCATATTTCATTGAATAAAACTGCAGGCAGAGATGAGAGTATACCAGAGGTCGTGAGTCAAAAATAGAACAAATACCATAAATTTGCTGTTTTTGAGGTATTTCTGCCGCAGATGCCATGCTACAATAGAGGGTATGAGATCTACTCGAACCATCCAAATTGTGAATATTACTGGGCGAGAACTCGCTGGCAAATCATCAACAATTCGTGAGCTAATGCCGCGGCTAGGTGCCGGGGTTGTTTTGTTTCGCCCGAGCGATGTCTTGCGCGAATATGCCGCGAGCCATCATATTACACTGCGCAAGCGGAGTGATTATTTGCGCGTGCTGCAGATCATGACGGAGTCTGCGCCGAGCTTACTGGCCGACCGGGCACTGGAGCTACTTGAGCGGCCTGGTGTGGAGCTAGTGGTGCTCGATGGCCTGCGTGACTACCGCAGCGCCTGCCGCCTTAAGGAGCGACTGGGTGATCGCTACCGGACGGTGGTGCTCACAGCACCAGATGAACTCCGCTATGAGCGCTTTAAGGGCGTGGCCGAGGCAAGGCGGCGTGCTGGGCGTGATGCAGCGGTGATTCAGAGCTTCGAAGAATTTATGCGTGATGGCGAGGATGACATGGATAGCATGCAGCAGTTCCCAGCGGTTCTGGCTAGCCACGACCTAACGCCTGGTGGCCCGATTGATACGAGCACCTATCCATCGGCTATTGCAGTGGCAGATGAGATCATCAGCTACTTGGTGTAGAGTAACCCAGATCAGGCAGTGAATGCGGGTGGGCGATCATGTATCGACAAAACACAGTAATACCATCTGTACTCTCCAAGACGCTTATGTTATGATGAAGGCATGAATAAGCGAGGGTTTACGCTGGTTGAGATTTTGACAGTGGTGGCGATACTAGCGATCTTGGTGTCGGCATCGGTCGTAGGATATGGTGCGTGGCGTCAGCGTGCAGCCCAGACGGAGCTCGTGAGTGATCTGCGGGCTGCCGGCGCGGCCATGACAGCCTACCGAACGTTTTATAATGGCTACCCAACGTCGCTACCAGCTGATTATCACAAGAGTGAGAATATTACGGCGACGCTCAAGTACGTCGCATCGGCAACCTACTGCATAGAGGCAACGACGCGCACCACTCGGGGGCTTGTCTATCATGTGAAGGGCTCAGAGAGCGAGCCCAAAGAGGGCGGGTGTGATGCCTATCAGGCGCAATCTGGCGAGAATGAGTCGCGAGCGACCGATGGTGTGCTGCGCTACTGCCATGTGATCCGCGCCGTTGAGCCAACCCAACCGGCAGTGTGTGAGCCGGAGTTGCAGAGGTAAAATTAGCATCATAAAGATCTAAGCCCAGATGTTACTCTCCGCGAGCCGTATACTCTGCCAGCTAAAATAGCAATGAATGGGGCAAGGCTAAGGTAGTACGGCCTCAAGCCTAGCCCTTTTTATACTAACCGCATTTCCCTCGCTGCCTTATGAAATTTCGTTGCGGCAACCTGACTTGTAGCACTAATGCTGAGAGATTGGTATTTGTAAGACGTCAATCCTGAGAATGGTTGAGGCGGGGAAGCAACGCAAGTTTCGAGGTGTAAGTATTGTAATATATACTACAGGTCGATCACCTCACCCCGGTCGATTGGCTTGTTGGCTGTGCGATGCCCATGCATACGACGGTGCACGGTGTGGCGCAGCTCGATAGCATTGGCAAGGAGAATGATGCCATTAACCAGTGCATAGCCACCAACGATTTGGACGAAAAGCTGGGCACTGCCGACAGGGAAGAGCCAGAGGATGAAACTCACGATCACACCGATCACACCAGACATTAGCCAGAGCGCTCGCGTACGACTCCCAGCAGGGAAGATACGGCTCAGTACAAGGTCGACGAGGCTGCGGAGCATTACCACCCAGCCAAGGACAAAGCTGAGTGTCGCCACACTAACCCGAGGGTTGGCAAGCATCACCACGCCAAGCAGAATAAGCAGCGCACCTGCCACCACGAGAAATGCCTTGGCTTGGCCGTTTGCTACCTGTAGGCCACGCACCAGCTGTGATAGACCCCAGACAATGATCAAAATTGCGAGAACCGTCATCAAAACAGTGAGCGTCACTGCCGGCATTGCAAGCGAGACGCCACCAAAGATAATCAACGACAGGCTCATGATAATAATCACCCACCACGCACCAATAATATGTCTTTTGAGTTGTTCGATCATACATGCCTCCTTATCCTTCTAGTGTAGATGATGGCGGAGTAATCTGCAATTGTGGGTGATATCTACCGCTGTAGAAATGGCGCAATGCTCAGCACTAGTCGCGGGCAAACTGCATCAGCACGAGTGGGTCACCAGTGACGGAGCGCAGAGTGTAGGCGCTGGGTAGTGTTGGGGTGGTGGTTGCGGTTGAGCTGCTATAGTAGAGAACGTTGATTTTTTTGGCATCGGTAAAGGGCTGAGTGGTGTCGGCTACCTTGCGGTACGTGGTGCTTCCTTCGAGCGGTGCGTAGCCGCCCATCAGTGGGCCACCCACATAGGCCATGTAGATGGGGCAATGTGACTGCGCTTGCTCGAGATAATAGCTTATCTCTATGGCGATGTACGGGTCGGCCGCAAGGATGACACTCCCATCGCGGCAGGTGGTGTCGAGCTGGGTGGCAATTTGCTTCACATTGGGTCGCTCATCGCGCTGGAAGTTGAAGTTACCCTGCAGTGATAACTGTACCATGCCATACAACATAACTACTGGCAGAAGTACCAAGAGAGCGGTTGATACGGCCTTGTGCCAGCGCAATGGCGAACGATGTAGGGCTACGCAGGCTGTATAGAGGACAACGCTTGCAACAGCAACACCACTGATTGCTACGTGAGCAAGATAGCGCTCGACATACATTGGAGCAGATAGTGACACAACGATCAGTGCTGCGACTGGCACGCCCACATGAGCAAGCAATAGCCAAGCAAGCTCAGGGTGTGGCAACGAACGCATTGCACGAGGCCACGCCCACGCAACGGCACAAATAATAATAAGGACAAGTTGCGACGACACAACGCCTAGCAACCAAGATGGCTTATAAATCATGTTGAAGGATGCGATGCCAAGCAAATTCTGCAGATTCATCGGCTGGCCAATCTCGGCCAAAGCACCATTGCCAATTTGCCCTAAGAAGGTTGGCAGCCACGGTAAGAATAGCATGAAGCTCACTACATACGCCCAGAGCCACGGCAGTTTCCACCACTGTTGTAGACCTTGGCGACGGTAGGTCATGACCATGAGCCAGAGCAGCTGGGCTAGCCAGAGTAAGGCGCTATAATACAGCGTCCCCATACCGAAGGCGACAAGCACCGCATAGAGCATCCAGTCGCGCCAGCGATCATCGTGCCAAGCGCGTGCCAGTACGGCGGTTGCACTTACACCAATCAACGACCCCAGCGCATACATTCGTATCTCGAAGCCGTAGCGCATCAGCAGCGGTGTGCCAATTAGGGTGAGAAGTGTATATCCCGCGGCGCGCGTGCCAAACCAACGCCGTACGAAATACCCCATAATAACCATCGCACTGCCATAGCAGAGGATGCTGAAGGCGCGCAGGGCTGCCTCGCTATAGCCCCACACACTGGCCCAGAGCTTGAGGATGAGATAGTAGAGCGGCGGGTGTGTATCGATACTGGTGAGGCGAATGAGTTCACTGATTGGCTGCTTGGCGAGCCACACCGAATACGCCTCATCAAACCACACACTCTGCTGGCTGCCAATCCACCAGCACAATGCCATTGCCACCAGTGGCGCTACCACAATGGCAATGCAAAACCAATGGCGCCGTACTTTGCAGGCAAGAGGAGATAGTCGATTAACAAAAATAAAGGTGGGCTTCTTGACCCGTGCGGCAGATTGTTGCCGCGCTAGTTGTTTACTCATATCTTTTATAGTACCGATTTGTTGGCAAAAAATCCACTAGCAAAGCCATAATCATCCGTGGTACAATACCACTATACGTACCCGTAGCTCAGCTGGATAGAGCGTTGGTTTCCGGAACCAAAGGTCGCAGGTTCGAACCCTGCCGGGTATACCATAGATAATTGAGGCTCGCGCGGCCTCTGTTTTTTATGGGATATGTATAGTAAAGATATACCACCAATTGATGGGATAGACCAATGAAACAAAAGAAGGTCTATCTCTCTAGCTGATCCCTGTTAGCGTGGAATAATCTTCATCAAAAACTTTGTCTTGACGGCAAGGTAGATAAGCGCAAGTGCACTGACGGATAAAGCGAAGTTGGCCGGGATCTCGTAGAAACGATCGACCGACGTAAAATAAAAGTCGCTAATATAATAATCTGGTGCCACAAAGAGATGTATGACAAGAATAACGAACGCATGCACTGTATACACATAGAGCGAATTATGGCCAAACGGCAGCAAAATCCAGCCTAGCCACCGCTTGATGCGATCCTCGAATCGCCGAAACAGCATAAAGAACCCAGCAAACCAGAGCCATGATAGGGCAAGGCGAGGCAGTGGTAGGTCGAGCTTGAGGAGCTGATTGTCGAGTGCGGTATCGGCCGCGGCAAGCGCTTGATGGAAGCCGTCACCCAGCCCATGTGCCACAAAGGTGACGTATGCGTCGGTAAAGAGTGTGAGGGCGAAGAGCGTTGCAATACTGCGCTTGATAATGCGTCGACGGCGCAGCGGCCACGATTGCCAGCGTGCAGTAATCTCTGGTAGGTGGTAGCCTAGGGCAAAGGCCATAAAGAACAGCACCTGCCAGGTGAGCGGCTGGTATAGTTCACTGACTGGCCGTGGTGTTAGCGCCCACACCAGTAGGCTGAGCCCTAGTACGATATACCACTTGCCGCGCCGCAGTAGCCAGAGCGCGCCTGGTGCTACTGCAATAAACAGTGCATACAGGCGCAGATAGTCCGCCCAGCCGTAGAATTGCTGTAAGGTAATAATATCCCACGCCAGGCCAAGCCAATTACCGTCGGGCAGCGGCAAGGGCAACTTGACACCTTTATTATCAATAAAGAACCAACTAATCAGGAGCGATAGCATCGTCACGATAATGCTCGTGAGGTAGAGCGTACCAGCTCGCTTCCAGAGCAAGCGCGTCGCTGCCATGAGGGGCTGTGTGCGGAGCTTGGCACCACGCACAATGCCCAAGACAAGGCCGGATATAATGAAGAACCCTTCGGCTGCCGAGACAGCGAGACGACTGTCGCCAGTGAGGAAAGTGAGGCCATTGGGGAAGTAGGTGAGATGGTCGAGAATAATGATAACCAAAAACCACCCGCGCATCAGGTCGAGGCTAACGATGCGCCCAACAGAGGACGCGCTGGCTTTTGGCTGGGTTGTCACAATGATCTAGTATAGCAGATTTGCTAAAAGTATGCTTAAGATTGTCTAATGTTGTGGTGAGGAAATATGGACCCGAGGTCTGGATATCCAACACTGATGACTCTATGGTCTAAAAAACTGAGGGGCATAGCGACACGCTAGCGTGGTCGCTTGCTCGCAACAGTGCGTGCCTTGGTGGCAAAGGTGTCATCGATGAGGACAGAGGGCGCAAATTCACCATAGCGCCGCGATACTGCTTGCTCGATCAGGAAGTCGGCAATGCGTGGATTCTTAGGTAGAATTGAGCCATGGAGGTAGGTGCCGATCACATTGCGGTAGCGCGCACCCTCGGTTTGGTCGGTGCCATTATTGCCCGCCCCGCGCGATACGATACCCAGGGGTGGCACACTGTGCCCAAGGGTTGTGAGGCCGCTGTGGTTCTCATAGCCAATGACTTCGCCAAAGTCGCTGCTGGCAGTGACGATATTGCCAATCAGGCGCTGCTCGCCAGCGACTGTCTCGATATCAAAGAGACCAATTCCACGAATGATCGCTCCCTGAGTGGTCTTAAAGAATCGCCCAAATAGCTGGTAGAGCCCACACACTACCAGCATCGGCACGCCATCATCAGCGAGGCGCTGCAGGGTGGGGCCAATCGCGAGTAAATCATCCTGAATGGTAGCTTGGCCAGAGTCTTGGCCGCCACCACCTACAATGATATCGACATCGGCTGGGAAGGTGTCGCCTGGGTTATATTCAACGAGCCGCACGTTGTAGCCATACCATTCAAGCCGTCGCTTGAGTGTGAGGGTGTTACCCCAGTCGCCATAGATATTCATGGCGTGAGGGTAGAGTTGGAGAATGGTGATAGTGTTGTCTTTCATACAGCATTTACCTCTGTGTAATGAGCTAATTCGCGCCGCAAGGCAAGCATGGCGGTATAAGTACAGTAGATGCGCAAGGGGGTGCCGCGGTTGGCCTGGACAAACTCTGCTAGAGCCTGCTTGAGGTCAGGCACAACGCGCCGAGCTTCTACCTCATCATACTGGAGGCGCAGCGCCATATCGTAGGCGCGCACACCACTCACCATTGCCACGCCAGTGGGCCGAAGCGTGTCGAAGTCGACATCCCATAACCAACTCATATCGCGGCCGTCGGCGTACTGGTCGTTGATGGCAATCATTGTAGCAGTCTTGTGAGGGTCAAACGATGCCAGGCTCAGGCGGAAACCGCTCGGGTTCTTGACGAGGACAAGCTCGCAGGGCTGGCCATTGACGGTCAGGGCTTCGCCGCGGCCAAAGGCTGGCTCGACCTGAGCTAGGGCAGCGAGCATGGCGGGCGTATCGAGTTTATCTTGCAGAATAGTACGAACGAGGGTAAGTGCGCCTGCGGCGTTTTGGGCATTGTAGCTACCCTTGAGCTTGAGTGAGACAGGATGATCGGAACTGTCGAAGCGGAAAGTGGCAGCTTGGTCAGATAAGTGGCATAGCGTCACATCGGCATCGGTGGTGGCTGTAGCCTGGCCTGAGGCGCTTCGCATGGTATCGTCGCTTGGGAAGAGGTGGGCGAGCGATGGATCGACGCCATAGCGGCTTATTGGTGCTGTGAGATCAGCGGTAAATTCTTGCCGTGTCAGCCGTGGGTCGTTGCCATTGAGAACAATGCCATTTGTGGTGCGCATGGCGATGGTGTGAAGCAGCTGCGCCGTGTAGTCAATCTCGCCAAAGCGATCGAGTTGGTCGCGCAGGACGTTGAGTAGTAAACAATAGCGTGGGGCAACTTGCTTGACGAAGTGCACCGCATGCGCTTCGTCAAGCTCGAGCACGGCAATATCCGCTGGCAAAACACCATGGGTATCAACCGCCTCAAGCAGTGCTGCTGCCACGCCGCGGGTAAAGTTGCTCCCCGTGCGATTAGTAAAGACGCGGAGACCTTGACTCTCCAGTAGAGCTACAACCATCTTGGTGGTAGTTGTCTTACCGTTAGTGCCACTTACTACCACCACACCATGCGGTAGAGCATCAAGCGTACGGGCAAGAAAGTGCCGATCGAGCTTCTCGACGACGAGGCCTGGCAACGCCGAACCACCACCGCGCAACCGAGCTGCGCGCTGCACCCCTTTGCCCACAAGAGTTGTAATACGAATCATGGTGTTTATTATAGCATGAATCACCCTTTATTTATGGCGCGATATATAGCACAAATTACGCTAGTGCGCTACAATGCATAGTATGATAGTGGTTGGATTTTTTGCGTGGTGGTATGGCGCTGGGTGGTGGCAGCGGATCACGATGGTGTGGGGGAAGCTGGTGAGTGTATTTGACTATTTTTCAATTGATCTTCTGGTGCGAACATGGTTTGCGCCGTTTCGGCAGATATCGGCCGGGGCGGTGGATGGGCCGATTGGCGTGCAGATTCGGGCATTTTTTGACCGTCTCATCTCGCGGACGATTGGCGGCATCGTGCGGAGCTTTATGATTATCTTTGGTATCGTGACACTGGTGATAACCGCGGTGGCGGGGCTTATCTTTATTATTGCGTGGGCGCTTGTGCCTGTACTGCCACTGCTAGGGGTGGGGCTTGCGATAGTGGGGTGGCTGCCATGGTAAGTGACTTTCACTATGATAGTTTGCGTGCTAAGAAGGCTCGCCTGGGTGTGCAGATGGGCCGCTTCGATCACTGGTGGTGGGCACCATTTGTGCTATTCTTAGCAGGGGCAGGAGCATTGCTGGCGATTGAGCTGCCACTAGGGTGGTTTGTCGCGAGCTTTGCTGTGGTGCCATATGGGCTTCACCGGTGGTATCAGGGTGAGATTGCGCATTTACCTATCAGTGGTAGCACGGCTGACGGTTTGCTCACTGGTGACGTCCTGGGCCGATTACCCACTACGCCGACGCCGCGCGATATCGCCTGGGCGCTGCGTTCGGTTAATGATGGGCTCTTTATGGCATTGCGATTGGGTCTTAGCCCAGCGCTTATGCAGGATCTCGTGAGTGACGACCCGAGCATTATGCCCGAGTTTTGGCAATTTGCTGATCGCATCCGCCAGTATAACCAGCTCGAGCAGATCACGGGTAGTGTGCTTATGGTGGCTTTGGTGCGCAGTGTGCCTGGTTACCAGAATATTCTGGCGGAGCTCCAGCTTGACGACGAAGATCTCGATGGCGCGGTGCAGTGGCAGCACCACTTGCGCCAGTTGGTAGCGCAGATTCACCAGCCGCGGCGCACTGGTGGGGTGGCACGTGATTGGTCGTTTGGTTATATCCCACTGTTACGTCGCTTTGGACAGAATATTAGTGAGCAAATTAGCCGTGGTGGTGGGATGTTCTCTGTTGATGTTGCGTCGCACACCAAAGCGATCGATCAGCTCATCGACATCTTCGGCACTCGTGGCCGGCAAAATGCCGTGCTGGTAGGGCAGGCTGGCACGGGTAAGACGACCATCATCCACGCCTTTGCCGAGCGACTCCTCGATGCCTCGGCGCATTTGCCGAGTAGTCTCAAGTTTCGGCAGGTGTTTATTCTCGACTCATCATCGCTCATCGCCGCAGCGCCAGGCCGGGGCGAGCTCGAGAACCTTGTTATGCGCGTCCTTGGTGAGGCGTATACTGCTAAGAACATCATCATCTGCCTGGATAATGCTCAACTATTCTTTGAGGAAGGGATTGGCGCGGTGGATCTTACCAATGTACTGCTGCCTATTCTTGAAGCAGGGCGCCTGAGGGTTATTCTGAGTATGGACGAGCAGCGGTTTTTGCAGATTGGCCGGCGTAACCCATCGCTTGCTAATGCGCTCAATCGCATCTCCATAGCACCCACAGACGAAGCTGAGACACTGCGCGTCTTGCAAGAGCAAGCCGTCATCACTGAGGGGCAGCGCCATGTGGCTTACCGCTATCAAGCGCTGCGTGAGGCGTATCGGCTGAGTGCGCGCTATATTCATGATCTTGCCATGCCGGGCCAGGCCATCAAGCTGCTCGAGTCGGCCGCAAGCTACCACGAAGATGGTATTGTGACAAAGCAATCGGTGCAGCAAGCCATCGAGCAAACGATGGATGTAAAGATTAGTGTAGCGAGTACTGCGGATGATCGCGAGCGGCTGCTCAATATGGAGGCACTCATCCATCAGCGAATGGTCAACCAAACGCGAGCGGTTAGTGTGGTAAGCGACGCCCTGCGCCGGGCACGAGCTGGTGTGCGCAACCAAAATCGGCCAATTGGCACCTTCCTCTTCCTTGGGCCAACAGGGGTGGGTAAGACGGAGCTGAGTAAGGCTTTGGCTGATGTGTACTTTGGTGGCGAGGGTAAGATTGTCAGGATCGACCTCAACGAATACGTCCGGCCTGAGGATGTGTCGCGCCTGATTGCTGATGGCGCTGATGACCCAGCCAGCTTAACCGCCCAGGTGATGAAACAGCCCTTTAGTGTGGTATTGCTGGATGAAATTGAGAAGGCCGCGCCAGAGGTATTAGCAACCTTACTGCAGCTGCTGGATGAGGGGATCCTGCGCGATATCAAGAACCGTGAGGTGAGCTTCCGTGATGCAATTGTCATTGCCACGAGCAACGCTGGGGCCGACCGCATCCGCGAATATATCGAGCATGGCTATAAGCTTGAGCAATTCGAACAGCAGTTTACCGACGAGCTCATCAACAGTGGTCAGTTCCGTCCCGAGTTCCTCAACCGTTTTGACGAAATCGTCCTCTTCCGGCCGTTTACTAAGGAAGAACTGGTGCAAGTGCTTGACCTTATCCTCGAGGGGGTCAATGCCACACTCGCCCAGCAAAAGGTCTCGGTTGCGGTAGAATATGATGCTAAGCTCTTTCTCGTCGAACGTGGCTATGATCCACGGCTTGGTGCTCGCCCAATGCGCCGCGTGGTGCAAAAAGCGGTGGAGAATACCGTGGCACGCCAGATGCTCAGTGGCAGTGTGGTGCCTGGCAGTACGATTACCGTCACGCTTGAGCAAGCCCGCCAAGCTTTCCAGGGAGATGGTACACCAGAGGTTGTGACAGCAGATGAAATCATCCCACCAGAGTATAAGCGGTAAGAGTATGGCACTTTCGAACAATCAGCCTTAGCTCTACAAGGGAATGATAGTAAGAAAGAGCTCATTCTATTAATGGGCTACGCGTTGGAATAAGAAGAGCGAAGATATGAAGGGGTTCTCGAGGACGCTTGAAAGCGCAGGCTTGCCATCCTTAGGAGAAAATTTAAGAGCAAGAAGTGGCACTCTTACAGTGCTAGAAGTATTTTGTAGAATATAACCTCTAGCAATGCGGGCCAAAGCCGCGTGATTGTTGGCCTTGGTTTGATTGCATAAACCCTGGGCGGAAGTTTGGCTTCATGGCTGGTTTGCTGTAGGCTGGTTGTGATTGTCGCGGCGTGTGTACTGTATTATCACGCCGGCGGGCGTAGGTGGCGGTACCTGGCCGCGATCCTGATGGGTCGCGTGGCCCACCGCAAGTACCTCGGAGGCGCTCGTTGTTCATATAAGGTGCTTCGTCATCAATACGGCTACTATCGGCCGCAATTGGTCGGCAGCCCATCATAGTGTGTGAGCTTTGGTAGCGCAAGTGGTTGGCGCGGCGCTCTTGGATGGATTGATGTTGGCGCTGGTCGACGCGTAGTGACGACGTTTTAGCACCATTGACGATGGTTCGGGTATTGCGCGCGACGCCATTGGTGTGTATGCTCGATCCGCGCAAGCGATGGAGTCCTCGGGTCATACCTTTATTATACACAAAAAAGTGGTATAATGGATAGCGCATGCGGGTGTCGTACAGCGGCTAGTATACAAGTTTTCCAAACTTGGGATCGGAGTTCGATTCTCCGCACCCGCACCATTTCGGAACAAAATTGGAAACGGTCGCCCTGTAGGGTGGCTTTTTCTAGACTTTGGCGGAGCCAAAGCTCGAACCTATTTCGAGCGTAAAAGCTGAACCTGTGCAGGCTCGGCCCCAACGCCTGCGGGCGCACGCGCCCGCTCGTCCCACCAGAAAAACTCTTTGAATTATCTTTTTGAAATTTCCCCCGCCGATCTTTTTATTTTTTAGTTGAAAAGGGTGTTTTCTGGTGGTAGCGTATTGCTCTTTGAGCAACTTGGCAATATTATAGTCTGTTGCCGTTTAAGGCGTCACCGATAGTAGCTTCCGCGTCAAATTGATAGTCAAATCCATTAATACGTACCACCGGCCTATTAAAGCCTCGTTGCCCCATAAGCAAGGCTGCACTCGCTGCTAGCATGTCGCAAATAGTTTCTTCACTTTTCCTTATCTTTCCGTCATCGCTCTCAGTCTCAGATACTCTAAGGGGAGGTATTCCGTAGACACCTATAGCTATTTGCGCCGATCCACGTTTATCGGGTCGTCCCTCGCTATCAGTGATAATGACAGCAATGTTCAGATCAGTTAGTTCCAGTATTTTACGACCGATAGCACGTGCGGACGCATCAGCATTTTCTGGGAGGAGGATTAGCTCTTCGGAACCGAGCTTATCAACGCCTGCGCTCGTCAAGAATAGACCATTTGGCAGCCAGCCACCTACGTAATTGTCTTTTACCTCAAGTCTCGATCCTGATGGCTCACCGGTGGCATCAATAATTGCCTGCACTGCACGAACGTCTTTACGAGGTATTCTTTTGTGTATTTTATGGGCTACTTCAGAAGGTTCTATCGTATCAAGTCGAACTACATTATCTTCTGCCGACGATACTGCCTTTGATGCAATACAGAGAATATCGTACTCTTTTAACTCAAAACCAGCCCTTTGAGACCTACCGACAATAATCTCACCAATATCATCGGCAGCAACTATCTGTGGCATATTTGGGACGGTTTCAATACTAATACGTTCCAACATGGTTCTCTCCTTTTTTATACTCATTTAACAAATCAGCTAGATATGTAAGGGAGCTGCGAGAAGCTGATATTTTCTCACTTTGTGGTGCATGGGTCTCTACGCTTACGACGGCATCTTGCAAACAATAAGACAGTACAAGAGGTAAAATTGAATTGTAATCAATTTCACCATCTCCGGCTGGCACGTACTGCCGAACTCCATCCTTAACTATGTAGTTTTTAACATGAATGTAGCCTGTTCTTGGCCCTATGGCAGAAAGAAAATTCTCATCAATCGTCTCACCAATTTCAAGCAAGTTTGCGACATCTAGCCATAGCTTCAGGTTTGGTGATTGGTTTTTATTTAGGAAGTCAATAAGCGCGGCCTTAGTGTGAATCCGACAGACTGGCTCGTTTTCTATAAGCAAATTAACATTACGCTTAGCAGCCTCGCTCAGTGCATACTCCAATAACCGGCTTGAAGCAAAGTCTCCTGCTGTATCGTCTGCTGATTTCAACTCTGAGAATATACGAAGCTTAGATATTTCTAGCGCATTAGCAACCTCTATTGCTCGCGTAATCGTCTGTCGCTTTTCTTCCTCCGAAAGTCGTGGATTAAACCCGAAACTGTCGTGGATAACTTCTGCATCGTCGTCAGATGAGTACCACTTAAAAAGAGGTGTCGCTGCTGCTAGGATCGTGATGCCATGCTCGTTTAGTAGTCGCCTGAAAGCGCCTACTTCTTCGTCTGACCAGAAAACAAAATTTTTTCCATTTACAGTACGTAGTTCGCCGTATTTAATCCCTAGTTCTTGCATAACATCAGCCGCCTCTTGAAAATTGTCAGAGATCTCATCGAAATTAATAGCTAGTTTTATTGAATTAGGCATGCTCAATCCTTTCCTGGAGTAATTTGTGCAGTTCGCTCAGGCTATCTTTTGTAAAAGTATCGCGTACATCATTTCCTGTCCATAACGTAAATGCATATAAGCCTTGATATACCATCATCCATAGTCCGTCGATTGTTCTTGCGCCATTTGACTTGAAATATGACACAAGCGGCGTGTTCACCGGATTGAACACACAATCAAAGAATACTTTGCGAGAGAAATCCTCGTGGCTTTTCAGCAAATCAAGTGCAAATGGCGTATTCACACCTTGGCCTACCATCCCTGCTGTTGTGGCATTGATAATTACGTTCGTGGTATCGATATATTGAATAATATGTTCGTATGTATCGAAGCGAACTGTGGCTTTGTCCGAGAATTGATCTTGGAGAGATTTTGTCCTACCGGACTCTGCTTTTCGATGCAGCACCACTACATCTTTTATACCTAATTCAAGTAGCGCATAGATGGCTGCTCTTGCGGCGCCTCCCGTACCGAATACAATCGCTTTTTTCTTTTGGCATTCATTAATTACTTCCGCGAGAGGGTGATAGATACCGTACCAATCGGTATTATATCCGACAGACTGATCGTTTTCGTTATCAAAAACGATGGTATTCACTGCGCCTATCGATGAAATCGAGTCATCAACCTTGTCTAAGATTGATACGACATCCAACTTATATGGCAGCGTGACATTGAGCCCGCAAAAATTGAGGGTTTGAAAAGCCTTTAGTGCAGAGCTAAGCTCTGAAGTTTGAGGGATATTTATTTTAAGATGCTTATATTCTAGGGGTTGAGGCAGTTGTGCGGCTATCCATTCAAACAATAGCGGTGATACGCTATGTTCAGTTGGATTACCAATTAGAGCACTATATCTCATAGGTATTGCTATTATAGCTTAATTGTTTTAAAATTCAAACATAATGAGAGGTCTAGGTAAGGTATTGATTCTGGGGTGTGGAACTATTGGCCAAATTAAGGCAGGGCTTTGGCTGTCTCTAGGGGCTAATGTATATCTGTACGATACCTCTCCCGCGCAAATCGACAAATTACTTAAAATCGACAAACGATTACAACGTTTCAATCAACAGCAAATGGGTGATTTTACGGTCGATATATCCACTCCGAGTGATCAGCATGCTTCTTCTCTGTTCTGGACGTTTGAAACCATCAAAAACCCGAGGATCATACTGCTAGAAAAGCCCATATGCACAAACGCTAACGATAAGGCAGTTATCGACCAGCTACTAAGCAAATACAGGAGCGTGCCCGTGTATGTAAATGAATCTTATTTCTGGTCTTCGGCACTTGACTGGCTATCCAATCGGTTGCACATAAATGACGAGAAAATCGTATCAATCGAGATTAATTTATCGAAAAATAGGCTTGCCGATACTCGTGCGGGTAGATTTTTTGATCGAGATCTCGAGTCGTACGGTATAGAGGTACCACACGCAATCGCTATATTGCAAAGACTTGGCGTCGATATTGATGGGCTAAGAGTTGGTGCAAATAAGATATATCGTAGTGAAAATGACCCTTTCAATCAGGGTGTGCACTTGATGCTTTCTGACATGAGTAGTCATATCATCAAAATTGATTCATTCCTTGGTGATTTTATGATCCAGACAGGAGAGAAAATGCAGAATTCCCTTACGCGATGGTTAATTGTTGAAACTGACAAGCAGAATAAGTATCACGTTTTGTTTGATCCGGCGCCAAACGAGCAGCGGTTCAAGAGCGTCATTACGATAAATGATAATGAGAGGGTAGTACTTGATGACGATCATTTGCGAAGGCATCTTAAACATGTACAGCTTGGTGAATTGAATGATGCAATGAAACAGCACTTATCACCAGCCAACTCTATAGCAATCTATGATCTTCTTGAGAAGCTGTATGCCAGCAAGATTGAAGATTATGTTTCCGATGTGGTTTCAATATAGCGAGGTGGGAGAAAGAGCAGGAATTGTATAATGGCACTCGAAGTAAATCGTAGCTATCAGGGACCGGAGCTATTGGCACAAGAGGTTGTTGAACGAAAAGGGCTTGGACACCCCGACACGCTAGTTGATGGCATCGCCGAATTTTCAGAAATTCAATACGCAAAACATTGCTTGGAGCGTTTTGGAGCTATTCCGCACCATAATCTTGACAAGGCTATGCTTCTTGGTGGCTTGTGTCTACAACGGTTTGGTGGCAACAACTTTCAGTCTCCACTACGTATGATGTTTATGGGACGTGCCAGTAAGTCATTTGGCGGAGAAGAAATACCCCTTGCACAGATACAAGACGAAGCGGCTCGTACCTATTTGCAACGTGTAATGCCGCACCTTGATACATCAGACTCACGAGTGTATGGCGCAGAGAGTCTGACATCGAATCACAGTACACGTCCATTTTGGTTTTCTCCTCGTTCAGCCGAAGACTTACCAGAGCATCTTGCAGATGTCCCTCTTGCGAATGATACAGCAACAATGATTAGTTACTGGCCACTCACACCTACCGAGAAGCTTGCTCTTGATTTGGAAGGATATTTTTACAAAAACAACGAACATGGCATGCCAATACCTAGATTCGAGTTTATTGGTCAGGATATCAAAGCAATGTGCGTACGCAATGGTAGACATATTGACGTCACGATGGCAGTTCCACAAGTCGCCACACACACGCCAGATATGGACACGTATCTTGATCGGCGAGAAGCACTTGAGAAGGAACTGCAAGTTTACGCTGAAGAAATATTAGATGGAGAGAATACCGTAAGGGTAAACATGACAACTGAAGGAACTACGGGGAAACCGCGTCTTTACATGGTGACGGGCGGTTCGTGTACTGATTTCGGTGAGGAAGGCGCTGTAGGACGAGGCAATAAGACTCATGGAATCATCTCGAGCTTTCGACCAAATACCATGGAAGCACCGCACGGCAAAAACCCGACCTATTTTGTAGGAAAATTATTGGGATATCAAGCTGATTTGATCGCAAAAACTGTCTATGAGACGCTGGGCGCACGCTGTCAAGTAGTTTTGCAGGCAAATTTTGGCGACCAACTTTTTGATCCTTCAAAAATTATTGTATCTACAGATAGAGACGTTGATCGTCGAGATGTCGAGGCGGTCGTGGCAGATTGCTTGTCACTCGGTAAGGAGACGACCAACCGAATCATCGATGAAATGTATTTTGTGCCACGAACAAACCCATTCTCAGGAGAGGATCTGTATTGACAGAACAAGCACCATTATTTAGGCGAGATAATGGCGTGCAATTACGCTTCGCTGAGCAAGCAGTACGAATAGAGGGCGATATTGAGTTTGATATGGATACGCTACGAGAGTTGTCGACGTCCGTAACGGAAATGACTATCGACGAACGATTTGGTGACGAAGCCGCTATTCCACGAGTTGTTTATTCCAAGACTGATGATGTAGAGGTACGATATAGCCGGGACACAAATACTCTATATCTGAGCGGCCCAACTCGTAGTTTTGGTCGTGGCACTAGTCTTGTATATCTAGCTGAGTATCTTGCTGCGTGCACATTGGCTGAACGCCAAGGAGATTTTTTGACCCATGCTGCTGCTATTTATAATCCAGAAACAAATCGTTCACAAATACTGTTTGGTGAAAAAGGTGCTGGTAAGACCACTCTTGCCATAAGAGCCTGCAAAGAGGGTGGACACCAGATTATTGGCAACGATCAAGTTTATATCGGCAGTAGCGCAAGCAACATACATACTTCTGGGGGAAATGCTTGGTTCAATATACGAAGAACAGCAATTGCATCTGACGATTATCTTGAGCGAATAATCACGACTGGGGATAGTAGCAGTGAAAAGCCCGCTTGGAATGACAAAATCAGGCTTACTCCTGAGCAATTAGATATAGCGCACAAAATAGGTAGAACTATTGTGGGCAATATATTCCATGTTCGTATCGATCATACCCAGGATACTCTCTATGCTGCGCCATGGAGCGGAGTACAGCAAAATCTCATACTTCACGAAAGACTTGGTCGGCATATATCCGGACAAGCCACACCGCTACAGGATGACGCAGGTAATTATCTGGGTTCTTTACCTCTCGTCAAGCACGAAACGACTATGAGGCAACGCGATGAACTAGTCAAGCGCATCATTAGTATGGGAATAACAGAGGTTTTTGCACCAGATGGAGTTTCAGCAACGAGCTACATACTTGAACATGGAGCACGTAAAATATGATAGTCATCGGCATCCCGACATACAATGAGTCAGACAACATCTCTATCCTCACAAGAAAAATAGACCGTGTTGCGAATAATATAGGACTAGAGGTCATAATTGTTAATGCCGATAGTGCAAGTACTGATGATACTGCAAATACATTTATGAGCACGCCAACAAAGAGTAAAAAAGTATCGATACAGAACAGTATGAAAGGTAAAGGCCGCAACATCTATTCGATTTTACACTACACTGCTGACAGCAAAGACACAGAGGGGTGTATACTGATTGATGGAGATATCACATCTTTTGACGAATCTTGGTTAGTAAACCAAGCAGAAATGACACGCAAGGGGTATGACTATATTATTCCGACCTATGCACGAAACTATCAGGAGGGTAACACAACAAACCATTTCGCTTATCCATTGCTGGGAATGCATTTTAATGGTGTAGCGCCACGTCAACCCATAGCTGGCGACTTCGGAGTATCTGCTCGCCTTGCAAGACACATGACAAAGCAAAGGTGGCATGACTATGCTTATGGCTATGGTATTGATATTTTCTTGACACTGCATGCTTTGTGCGGAAGCTTCAAATGTACGGAAATAGCACTCGGCAAGAAGCTCCACAAGCCGAGTTTTGGAAAAATGATACCCATGTTTCGAGAGGTGGCAGCTTCATACTATGGAACGGCCCAGGAGCTATTTCATAATGAGGTAATTCACTCTATATCTTTAGATCAAGTTGATACCCCAAAACTCATACAGGCACAGTCTCTACCTGTTGATACTATAGCAGGCAGAAAACTTGAAGCGATGAATATATACGTAGATACAGAAAGCTTAATAACAACGACGCTCAGTCCGTTAACTCGTGTCACAAAGGAATTGTGGGTTGATGTGTTGATAGCGCATGAGCGTATGGCTGGTCAAGTAGAACCGCGTCGAATCGCTGAGTCTATACTACCTTGGTATCTTATGCGGGCTGTTACATACCTGGAGGATAATAGTAACGCAGATGAAGCTACCGACGAAGTACAGCAACAATTTACGTTAGCCATGAGACAATGGAACCATGAAGCTTCTCATCACTAGGCATGGCCAAGCTGATGATAATGCCTGCGGCATTACCATGGGTCAACGCGATAGCAAGCTGACCGTTCTTGGCGTTCGGCAGGCGGAGCGTAAGGCTCTAAAAATTAAGAAGCTATCTCAGAAAATTGATCGTGTCTACACATCTGATCTTGGAAGATCTGTGCAGACTGCACAGATCATCTCGGATACACTTGGTCTACAGAAGGCTACTTCTGACAAGGATCTACGAGAAATTAGTTTTGGAAAATACGAGGGATTGCCCTACGATGCCATTCCGCATATAGAGGGTGGTTATATGAAAGTGCGATTTCCTGATGGAGAATCAAACGAGATAATGGCCACACGAGTTATCAATGCGGTAAATCGTATATACGAAGCCGGCAAGGACGCATGCGTATTAATCGTAACGCACTCGGGTCCGATCACTGTAATTCTCGCGAGCTATTATGGTAGGGACTTACAGGCGATGTTAGATGACAAGATTGGGAACGAAGAGATAGTTGAGCTGCAAGTTGATAGAAAATTGGCCAATCCTATTGGCAACAAGGAGTAAAACAAGATGGAAAAGGCGCATATCGCAGAATTTGAATATGATAAGCATGAGATAGAACGAGCCTTATTCTTCCTGTCGAATGCTTTGCAAGACTCTGGACATAACACCAAACCAGTATTGCTTCATTCGATTCAAGTTGCAGAGATGCTCTGGGAGAGAGGTTTCCCGCAAGATGTCGTGATTGCTGCGGTTCTTCATGATGTTGTTGAAGATACAGATATTACTATCGACGATGTCGGGCAAAGCTTTGGACATCAGGTTGCAGTGTATGTCGATGCTCTCACAGTTTCAGATACTCAAGACATCATGCAGTCTTTTGCTCGCACGGCTGAGCTCGGTAGCGAGGCCCTATCAATCCGCGCAGCAGACCTCATTCAGAATAGTTACTACTATCACTTGGCTTCGACTGATATGCAAAAGCGACTCCGTGATAAGTTTGTATATTTTATGGAGCTATCTGGTGAGCTACTGGATGAAGCTCTAGTAAGTGAACTTAGCAAAGCTTATAGGCGGAATGTTGAAACTATTTGATCTAGAGCTTTCTGTGAAATACGGCTTATAAGGCTAGCTTTGGGTCGAGGGCTGAGCCTGCACAGGTTCAGCTTTTACGCTCGAAATAGGTTCGAGCTTTGGTGTATATTGTCACCACAGATGCAAGAAATAAGCATTGCTCCGCCAAGGGAGCGATGTTTTTGTTGAGAGTATAGCGAGCCAGATTGGATGAAGAGAGGTCGTAGCCTCTTCTTTGGTTTGACGTGGCCCTCAAGGGCACAATACTTTATAACAATTACACTAAAATCAAGTGAAAAAGGAAGGATTAGGCACGATACTGTTGACAAATATGCAACATTGTGCTAACATCGAACGGATGTCACAAAAAAATAGAACAAAACACGGCAAAGCTTATAACGAAAGTCCTGAGAAGCGCTGGTTTGACCGAGTAGTGGCGGTTCCTTTGCTGGTTTGTATGGGCTCGGCTGCTCTCGTTGCCGCTGCGGCAATGCATAAGGAGCTTGGCGATGGCCCAACGCTCTTCATTCAGGAGCGGTATGGGAGTGACCTTGATGACCTCGTCAAGGTGCCAAAGCTGCGGACGCTGCGTGGTGCGGTACGCAACACTGCCTCGGCTAATGGCTATAACCACAGTAGCGCAGGGCCAGTTGGTAAGCTTGTGCGCAAAGCACATGTGGACGAAGCGCCCCAGCTGCTGCAAGTATTGCGTGGCAAGATGGCAATCGTGGGGCCAAGGCCACTAGCCACAGGCGAAGTGTATAATGATATTCTTGCTAACCCCGATATCCCTGAAGGCCTCAAGCAGCAGTGGATCGACGCACGCAAGACGGCTCGCCCCGGTATTATGGCGCCCTATAGCAAAGATCAGCATGGGCCTGGCTACGAGCTGGATATAGCTCATATCATCTATATAATGGAGCAGGACGTTTTGTACGCTGACACAGCCTCACTAAAGAAGGATGCAAAAGTGGTTGCTGCAACGCTCGGTATGGTGGCGACAGACCTAGTACAAAAGCTTATGCCGCGGTCTGCCCGTGAATGGCTGCAGGCTAAGACAGGCTTGGCGTCAGCAGGCCAAGAGTATGCGGAGAGCGATGTTGTGGTGGCGCTGCAGCAAGCGCATACTCAGCCTACACGGCGCGCTGCGTAACATGAACCCAAAAGCCTTCACTTTCTCTGCCAGAATAGGCTATTTTTGCTCACTATTCTACCTGAAGAAGTAGTGATGTATTGCTGGTATTATAGTAGGTACTTTGGGGATAGTTCTGCTATGTCACCCGTAAAATTCTCTTATTTTCTCAAGTAGTGGTCTCTTGAAATAACAGTGGAGCAGTGACCGCAGCAGATGCGTATGCTCTATGTATTTAGAGCGATAAAAGGGAAGAGAACACGCATTATACCATTGAGCCCTTGTGGTACAATAGAGTAAGATTTTTGCGAGAGAGAGCTTTTCTCCTTGCACAAAGCACGATTATTTCAATGTAAAATACCCCTAGGGGTATAGGGAACGCAACCATACTATGTCAGCACCATTCTCATTTACCATTACTCACCGCATGCCGCAGACGTTGGCGCGGACAGGTGTAATTCACACCCCGCATGGTGATATCAAGACGCCAGCCTTCATTGTCGTGGGCACAAAGGCAAACGTGAAAGCAATGGTGCCCGAGATGGTAGCTAGCGTGGGCGCACAGGCTGTCTTGGCTAATGCCTATCACCTCTATCTGCAGCCAGGGCATGAGCTGATAGAGAAGGCCGGATATTTGGGTAAGTTTATGCACTGGAGTGGTCCAACTTTTACCGACAGTGGTGGCTTTCAGGTACTGAGCCTCGGCTCGGGCTTTAAGAAGGTATTAGCGATGAGCACTGATGTTGATGAAGAGATTGCGATTGCCAAGAAGTCAAGCCGGCACGCCTGGGTAGATGATAACGGTGTGATGTTTAAGTCGCACCTCGATGGCTCATTGCATAAGTTTACGCCAGAGCTATCGATGCAAATCCAGGCAGGGATTGGGGCGGATATTACCTTTGCTTTTGATGAGCTGACGTCATTGATTGACCCGTATGAATACCAAGTGGAGGCACTGGCGCGTACCCATGCGTGGGCGGAGCGCAGCCTAGCAGAGGTCAAGCGCCTGCGGGCTGCTCGGCCAGATAAGCCGTATCAAGCGCTCTTTGGTGTCTTGCAAGGGGCGAATTATGAAGACCTGCGTAAGCAAACCGCAGCACGCCTTGGCGCAATGGATTTTGATGGCTATGGTATTGGTGGGGCGCTGGAGAAAGAGACAATGGCTCAGACTATCCAGTGGGTGAACGAGATCTTGCCCGAAAGCCGCCCACGGCATTTACTTGGTATCTCGGAGCCAGATGACATCTTTGCGGCGATCGAGCAGGGTATTGATACCTTCGATTGCGTAAGCCCAACCCGCGTAGCACGCAATGGTGCAGCCTACACACCGCATGGGCGGGTGAATATGCGTGGGACGAAATATCGCGAGCTGTTTGCGCCTATTATGGCGGAGTGTGACTGCTACACCTGCCAGCACTACACTGCGGCCTACATCTGTCATCTACTTCGCGCCAAGGAGAGCCTGGCGGGGACACTGCTGTCGATCCACAACGAGCGCTTTATCATCAAGCTTGTCGACGACATTCGCCATAGCCTCGAAGATGGCACATTCTACGCCTTTCGAGATCATTTCTTGGCGCAGTATTATCGCCAGTAGCGACTGATGAGAGCTCCGTAGGTTATAGCATACATTCACATAACAACTAGAGAGGAGAATTTGCACAGTCAACCTTCTCTCCAGCACCAGCCCTTTTTTCGCCACCGTCTCTTTAAAAACGCCAAAAGGGTCTTAGTATTTTCCTAAAACACTAGACTCTTCAATGATCACGCTGCAATAATCACCACGGGCAACTTTTTGTCCTACCAGGATGAAAGTACTGCGTCCTTCATATTCTGAGAGAGATGCAAATCTATTGCAGTGAGCAACTCGCCTACTAGACACGCAAACGAAATGGTGTGAAGTTGGTGGTGGTGTCGTAGGCATCGACGGATTCGCGTCGCTTAAGCACGGCAATGACGCGGTAGGTAAGTGGCAAGCAGACGACCTCAACGGCAAGCTTGAAGCCAAGCCCGACGGCGATATAGTTGAGCAGTGCCCCCCCCGTGAGCTGCCCGCCAAAAGCAACGACGCAGAATATAACGGTGTCGAACAAGCTCCCTACCACTGTCGATCCAAGCAGACGCAGCCATAGCTGCCGACCCTTCGTGGCGACCTTGAGCTTAGCGACGATGTACGAGTTGAGGAAGCTCCCCGTTAGGAAGGCAAGCAAGCTTGCCACGACGATCTGCGGGAAGAAGCCGAGCACTGCCTCGTAAGCAGCCTGGTCGTGGTACTCTGCCGCCGCGGGCAGATAGCGCACCAGTGTAAAGCAGCCAATTGCTAGCAGCATGACCCCAAAGGCCGTCCAAATAGCGCGGCGTGCCCGACGATAGCCATAGACCTCTGTCATGACATCATCAAAGATATATACGAGCGGGAAGAGTACTGCTCCGCCATCAAGGATAAGTGGGCCGAGTGCTACCAGCTTGGTGGCGGCAATGTTGGAGATGAGTAGCGCCGCAACATATACTGCGAGAATGACGCTAAAGTATCGATAATTTTCGTTCGTGTGTTTCATGCTTCGTTTATCATACCACACCTGCCAAGAAACCTGCTATAATAAACCCATGCCCCGATAGCTCAGCTGGATAGAGCAGAGGACTTCTAAGCCTAAGGCCGTAGGTTCGAATCCTACTCGGGGCGCCATTTTATTGTCATATCCCCATCTCGATGGGGTTGTTTTTATTACATACAAAATGCATTTACACGCTGCGCGAAGCTATGCTATAGTACAGCGAGATTTATGCACGATGTGACCAACCACGACCTCCTCAAGCGCAACATTATCAAATATTCGTGGTTTCGGATTTTTACTAAGCGTGTCTACTTGCCGCTTATCACGGTGCAGCTGGTGAATGTCGGTAAAGTGAGTTTGGATGAGCTCGCACTGATGGTCGTTATCTCGTCTATCGTCCAAGCAGCGCTGCAGATGCCAGCGGGTTATGTGGCCGATAAGTTTGGCAATCGGCGGGCGATTATCCTTGGTGCGAGCATCGCTGTGGCGTCGCCACTGTTGTATGCTGTATGGCCGAGCTTTTGGGGTGGGCTAATTGCCTCGGTTTTGTTCTTTGGTGGCTATGCGTTTCAGTCTGGTGCGGTCGAGGCATTTATGCACGATTCCTTGACGGCGCTAGGGCGAGCACGCGACTATACCAAGGTGATGGGCCGCGCCCAGACGTATGGATTGATTGGTAATACTGTGCTCATTATTGTAGTGCCACTCACATACCGTATTCATCATACACTCCCGTTTTTGATTGGCTTTTTGTCGCTTGCTGCGACGGTGTGGTTGGCGCTGAGCTTTGCTTATCCACCGCGCCGAGGAGTTGCCCAGGCTCAGCGGCCACGGCAGGCTGCTCGCGCAATCATTACTGCGAAAAATCTTGCTCTCTTTACCTTTGCTGGTTTCTTGGCTGGTGTGTCCAATAAGGGACTAGAATATCGCGAGCTCCTCTTCCAGCACGTTGGTATTGCTGTAGAGTGGTTTGGGGTAATTGCGGCGGTCGGGAGCCTGGGTGGAGCGTTACTAGGCTGGTATGTGCATTGGTTTGACCGCCTGCGGCCACTGGCATTTTATTGGGTCGATGCGTTGATTATGGCGCTGTGTATTGTCTTGATGGGCGTAACGCCAAGCCCGATTATCGCGGTCATTGCTGTTGTGCTATTTACTGCATATACGCGGGTGCGACCGATTGTTTTGCAGTCAAAGATTCTCAGCGAGCTGCAGCATACATACAAAGCGACGCTCCTCTCCGCGCTCAATATGTTTACATTGCTTGGTGACGTCGTGGCGATTAGCTTGCTCACCCGGATGGTTAATCAGCATGGCTATAGTGCGGGGCATGTGTGGTTTGGTGGGGCGGTTGGGGCGATTGCGCTTGGTCTGTGGCTGGTGATGTGCGTTGAGGCACTGTGGCGTCGCACAAAAGCGCGCTAAATTAGTTAACTTCTATCTACTACCCTATCCATTTGTCATTTTTTAATCATCTGCTCTACCCAATGAAATATAGCGATAACCCCTATTATAGATAGGAAGATTCACTATAGAAGTGGTGATAAACCTGAAGAGAAGTATGCAACCTAGTAGTATTTAGAGAGGAGAGAGGTATAAGGTAGTAAAGTTTTGAGATTGAGAATGAATGGCCGCAGGTAATAGACAAACTACGCTATCTCTGCTACAATACAGCATGTCAGCAGCACAGTAAGGTTTGCTGTGCAATTGTCTGGTGGATATAGCTCAGTTTGGTTAGAGCGCTGGTTTGTGGCACCGGAGGCCGTGAGTTCAAGTCTCATTATCCACCCCAAAATAAATTCCCGGATGATTCCGGGGTTTTATTTTGGTTTGGTGCTGCTTTACTACTATAAACAGTGGTAATTTTATTTGGTTATTGCCAGAAGTTCAAGGCGTATGTCTGACGTGTCTGTTTGTGTACTCTTGCTTTTTGTACTCTTTCTCTCATGCTATGCGAGATAAGAATCGATCTTCGCAGCTCAACAGGTAAAACACTGGCGGACGGGAGCTGGTACTGAGAAAGTAGACCTTCTAAGACTTAAACTCTATTTATGCAAAGTCTGCGCAAGATGCGATCGGTGTATATAGCAAGAGACCTCTCATTATGAGAGGTTCTCTATTAGTATAGCAAAACAAGCTAAGAAGCGGCTAATATTCCCATGTTGTTTCGATATCCGCCCCGAGAGTGTTGAGTCGGTTAGCAAAGTCTTCGTAGCCTCGGTTGATATTGTACACGTCACGCAGGATGGAGCGCCCAGGGGCTGCGAGCATAGCTAGCATCACGACGACGCTGGGGCGCAAGGCTGGCGGTGCGACAACATCGGCAGGCTTCCAGCGGGTGGGGCCACTGATGTAAACGCGGTGTGGATCGACCATCTCTACTTGTGCGCCAAGGCGAGTGAGGTCAGTAAAGTAAATGGCGCGGTTATCGTAGCTCCAGTCGTGCACTAGAGTGCGGCCCGTTGCTACCGTGGCGATGAGACCAAGGAAGGGGAGATTATCCATATTGATGCCTGGGAAGGGCATACTGTGGAGCTTGTCTTGTGGAGCGGTGAGAGTCGATTTGTGCAGGCTAATATCGACCAGGCGAGTCTGGCCATTGCGCGCTGGGTACTCGCTGGAGAGCTCATATTGTAAGCCCATACCGCGCAGCACTGCTAGCTCGAGCTCGAGGAATTCGATTGGTGCCCGGCGGATGGTAATAGCAGAGTCTGTCACTACACCTGCTGCGATGAAGCTCATTGCCTCGATAGGGTCTTCGCTCGGACAATATTCGACTGTTTGGTTGATCTCGCTGACGCCATGGATGGTGAGGGTCGTTGTGCCGATGCCGTCGATCTGCACCCCAAGCTTTTGCAAGAAGAAACAGAGGTCTTGCACCATATAGTTGGGGCTGGCGTTGCGAATCGTCACGACGCCTGGGTGGAGCGCTGCCGCCATGATAACATTCTCAGTGACGGTGTCGCCGCGCTCGGTGAGGACGATGGCGTGCTCAACCATATGCGGGTTGGCTGTTGCTTGGTAGTAGTCGGTCGTTGCCTCGACAGTCAGGCCAAAGGGTGCGAGGCCCGCCATGTGTGGCCCCACCGTCCGTGTGCCAAGGTTACACCCACCCGCGAAGGGGATTTGGAATGACTCATATTGATGGAGTAATGGCCCAAGGAACATAATAATGCTGCGAGTGCGCTTGGCTGCAGCGATGTCCATCTCGTCTAGATGGAGGGTGCGTGGTGGGGTGATCTCGAGGTCATTATGTTCAAGCCAGCGGCAGCGCACGCCAATGCTTTCGAGCACCTCGATGATGCGATTAACTTCCTCGATCCGGGCCACTCGGCGTAGTGTTGTCTTGCCTTTATTAAGGAGGCTGGCGCAGAGCAGAGCGACAGCAGCATTTTTGCTCGTCTTTACCTCAATCTCGCCATGGAGCGAGCCACCACCATTGATGACGAAGTTTGTTTTGCCAGCTTTGTTGATGCGGACAATCTCACTACTCAGCACTTCGCCAATGCGAGCAATCATTTCTAGGCTGATGTTTTGGCCACCCTTTTCGATGCGGTTGATGGCCGACTGGCTCGTGCCAAGTGCTGCAGCGAGCTCGGCTTGCGTCATACCGCGCGCTTGGCGGGTTTCTTGGATGAGTGTTCCGATATTACGGAGATATTTTGCTGTTCCCATGCTTGTACGATATATCATCGGTGATATATTGTCAAACACAAGCATCTCGTGTTGCAAAAAGAAATACAGAGGTTAGGCTGCGAAGTTTTTCTAATAACTCCATCAGCTCCTTTCTGCTATTTCAACTAGCCGTGCGCAAGGCCTATATTTACTACACGAGCAAGTGCCTCGTCTTCACAGCAGAGAGTAATATCAAAGAGATGCGACAGTACGTCAATACTACTAGAGAAAAAGAGAACTATCGCAAGCTCAAGACGCACGTAGTCAAGTACTGCAACTCCCCACATTGAGTAGCTGTGCTATACTACACATATGATCTGATAAAAAGTGCATAGCGAATCCTAAGATATAACCAACAAACAAGGAGTATTACCCATGCACGAAACAACTATTGCGACCCTTATCACCCGTGAGCAGCAGCGCCAACGCGAAGGCTTGGAGCTCATCCCTAGCGAGAATTATGTCTCTGGTGATGTACTACGGGCGCTTGGGAGTGTCTTTACGAATAAATATAGCGAGGGTTACCCAGGCCGGCGTTACTATGGCGGGCAGCAGTATACCGACCAAGTAGAGCAGCTGGCAATCGACCGTGCCAAGCAGCTCTTCCGGGCTGACCATGCTAATGTCCAGCCGCACAGTGGTGCTCAGGCGAATGAAGCAGTGTATTTTGCATGGTGCGAGCCAGGCGATACCATCCTCGCGATGGATCTAGGTCATGGTGGTCACCTGACGCATGGTGCGCCTGTGACACATAGTGCTCGTGAGTATAATTTTGTTCGCTACAAAATGAAGAATGTGAGAACGGGCGAGATTGACTACGATGAGCTACATCGGATGGCGCAAGAACATCGACCAAAGATCATCCTGGCGGGCTTTAGTGCTTATCCGCGCCAGCTAGACTTCGCACGCTTTGCGGCGATTGGCCACGAGGTTGGTGCTTTGCTCATGGCCGATATGGCGCATGTTGCGGGGTTGATTGCTGGTGGGGTAGCGGAGAATCCCCTCGATTATGGCTTTCATGTTATGACGACAACGACGCACAAGACGCTGCGTGGGCCGCGTGGTGGGCTGATCGTTAGTAAGGGAGTGGTGAGCAACCCACTCAAGCGCCCAGCCAAAACACTCGAGAATATTCCGACACTCATCGATCGGGCAGTCTTTCCTGGTATTCAGGGCGGACCGCATATGCATACGATTGCTGCCAAGGCAGTGGCCTTTGGCGAGGCGCTCCAGCCAGCTTTTCGCGCCTATGCTCAGCAGGTGGTGGCCAATGCCGCTGTCTTGGCGCAGGAGCTGCAGCAGCGCGGCTTTGTGCTCGTGACGGGTGGCACAAGTAATCACCTTATCTTGGCCGATGTCCATACGAGCTTTGGGATTGATGGCAAAACGGCGGAGATTGCGATGGATAAGATCGGCCTGACACTCAATGCCAATGCCATCCCTGATGATCCACTGCCGCCATTTCGCCCTAGTGGCATTCGCCTCGGTACGCCAGCGGCAACAACGCGCGGCTTAGAGCCGCAGCATATGCCGCAGATTGCTGAGTGGATGCGCCAAGCCATCGACCACCGTGATGACGCGGCAGAGCTAGCTAAGCTCCGCACCGATGTTGCACACTTCTTGGCGGATTTCCCAGTGCCGACGGAATAGACAAAAAGTCAGAGGTTTGCCACTGTCATTGATAATCGTGTCTCGCTGCTAGGCGCAGTAGTAACACATCCGTATATCTAAAACACCCGCCAGAGAGCGGGTGTTTTTGTTGATCGGGAGGATAAGCTTAGCAGCTGCCTCGGACGATATCCTCGGTTTTGTCGCCCTTCTTGTAGGTGATTTTCGCACCCTTACCACTACCACACTGGGTATACAAGACAGGAGTATCGTTGTTTGGTGTGCCAGATGTGATGATCTTCTTCTTAAGGTCAGGATCGATCTTTGCTTCAGTTACTTTATCGTCAACAAGATTGCTACTGACTTGCGCGGCTGTTGGGTATTCACCCTTCTGGCTGTTCCATGCCTCTACCTTGGTCGAGAGCTGCGATGCAGCGCCAGCGGCTGCAGAGTCACGAGCGCGTTGCTGGATACCGTTGTAAGCGACGATGGTAATAGCCGCTAGGATGGCGATGATCACAATCACGATGAGAAGCTCGACAATTGTGAAACCGCGCAGGTTACGTTGAGTTTTTGTTGTCATACAGAGTTACCCCTCCTTGTTACTGATTATATTACGATCATACTACGAACATTCATTAAACACAAGCTTTTTGAGCACAGATGTATAACGAAATTTTTAGATAGTATGATGGTGGTGATACGGGCAAAAGAGCTAGGGTATTTGCCAAAATAACAATATACTGCGCACCGCCACCTCGGTTGATCGTGTGATACGGTGAGAATAACCGGGCAGTGCAATACCTTTCTCTCGATTGTGGCTAATTATTAATCCGCCGAGCCTGCATCGACCCCCGGGCGTGAATGGTCTGGCCAGTGCTGAGGGCGGCAATATCCACTGTGGCAGAGACGACGGTGGTGCTATCGTTTGGTGTGGTGCTGGCCGCTTGATTAAAACCCGTTGCATAGCCAAAGCGAACACTCGATACATTATTCGCGACGCGTGTATCGAGCGCTTTGCAGGGGCCGCCAGTGTAGTTGCAAGTGCTCTGCTGCCAGGGTTGGCCACACATCGTGTTGTTGCTGGGGTTGGTAGCATTGAATTCGTATTGGCTTGGCACGATAGTTCGCCGCCAAAGGGTAGTACCTTGCACAAAGTAGACGACCTTGACAGTAAGTGGGTTGTTTGTGCGGTAGAGCTTGGCGGCTAGGTCAGCTTGAGTGCGGCAGGGGTTGGCTTGGCTGTTGAGGTAGATGAGCTCGCGCTGGGTGTCGGAGGGATTGCGGTCGGTGGCGTATTGGGTAAGGATCAAGACGTTATCGCCTGCGAAGTGCTGCGCCCAGTTGGCTGCGACGGCTTTGCTCTCGACTTTTGTTGCTAGGCGGACGTCTTGCTCGATTTGGTCAAGCGCATCTTCCATAGCATACGTCAGTGCACCACGCTGGTTGGAGATGACGATAGAGCTCAGCAACCCCACCAGGGCAGCAACCAACACACCAACCACTACCACGATAATCGGAATCACCACCAGCATTTCCACCACAGTAAAGCCACGCTGTTGGTGTCGCGCAGGGTAGATGCAGCGGATGAGCTGCTGCATTCGCTCTCGTATATTATTGGCTGCTGAGAATCGCATGGCGAACCTCCGATTGGCTAGAGCCTTGCCCATAGCGCACCGTTACCGATACACGGCTTATCTGTGGTGCGGTGGTGCTATATGGGCAATCAACGATAATGGTGGCATTAACGGGCTGAGGCAAGCCATCAGTATCGAGCGAGTGGTCAGTCGTAAGATTGCGATTAGCCGCGCGGTTTGTACACGGCGTTGGTGTGCCATCGCCAACTTCGCGGCGGAGCAGCTCATACCCGACAATACTCGCCTTGGCATCGCGATTGGCTTCTGTGGCGCTCTGGATTGTCACAATGTAGAGCTGGTAGAGCGTCCCAACAAAGAGCACGCCCAGCACCATCGTCACCAACATCTCTACCAGAGTAAAGCCAGCGTCTGGACTATGCTTCATTGGTGGTTGCTCGTGATGGTTATCGTTACTGTTGGTGCGCGCTCTAGCCGGTAGTAGAGGAAGAAGCGGCTGCACTCTTGGCTGGTGGTGACGCAGAGCGAACCATCGCGAGCGCGTGGCTCGTAGATAAAGCGATCAATCGATGCACTATCTTTGCTAATACCATTGCTTGGCGACTGGACGAAGAGCGCTTGCTGGCCGCTACGTGATGGGTACTGGTAGCTATCCTCAGATAGTCCAGGGAGGATGTGGCGAATTGCCGTGCCATTAAGCGAGGTCAAAAACTGCTCGGCCGACGGATAGCGGTGGCCTTGCTCGCCCGACGTACCAGTTGCATCGCCGTTGTAGAAGGATTCAAGGCTGCGCGCCACCGTCTCTACAGTGGTTGTGCGGGCTGTATCGCGCGATGACCGCTGTGCATTATTGAGCGTCACCGCACCCAGCACTAGCAGCACCAGCATGATTGCCAGCACAATAATAATTTCCACGATTGTATACCCGCGTCGTACCCTCATGCAATTAGCATAAGGGTTTTGAGGTAAAAGTGCAAGAGGTGAGAAGTCGAATCGAGGTGATTATGGCTTACTTTGCTTCGGCTACGTCCCATAGGTCACCAAACAGGGGGCAATAAGAAAAGAATTCTCTAGTAGGACGAAATGAGCTTCGTACTCGTCCGACAGGAGAGAAGTACAAAACTAGCCGAGAATAAGCAAAAAAGCAGTGAGATACTAAATGCTCAAGAATATATAGTCAATTTTACTTTCTTGACTATATATGTATCGCAAAAATTATTGATGAACAAGTGTAAAAAGACAAAAATATCTACAGGTACTGTATGTTATTTGACTCGTCACGCCGCTGGCATTTCTAGCGGTTCTTGCACAATGGTGATGCCGAATTTTTCCTCCACTGTGCGAATAATCTCCTCGCGAGCGGCAGCAAGATCGTGGTAGCTGGTGGCTGATTGATTGATGAGCACGACTGCATTCTTATCATGCACCTTCATGCCGTGGAGAACGCTGCCTCTGAGCCCCGCTTGCTCGATGAGCCAGCCTGATGGCACCTTGACGCGCCCATCGGGCAGCGCATAGTGCGGCACTGTGGGGTAGTGCTGCTGGAGCTGAGAAAATTCTTCACTTGAAATAATCGCATTTTTGAAGAACGAGCCATTATTGGGGAGCTTGGCTGGGTCAGGCAGCTTGCCAGCGCGGATCGTCATGACGGCTCGGCGAATGTCTTGCGGGGTGGGCTCTGCTATAGCGTTGGTGGTGAGATAATCTTGAACGGCTTGATAGAAGGGTGGCTGCGGCAAACCCTTGCGCAGGCGGAGCGTTATGCTTGTGATGATATATCGCCCCATCTCGCGGCCCCGGAAAATGCTGTGCCGGTACGAAAACTCGCAGTCGGCAGCGCTCAGCACCACAAACCGCTCTTGCTGGCGATCATATGCCTCGAGCGAGACGAGTGTGTCGGCAATCTCCTGCCCATACGCACCAACGTTCTGCACTGGCGCAGCGCCTGCTGTACCTGGGATAGCCGATAGCGCCTCAATGCCACTCAGACCACTAGCTACTGTCTTGGCCACGATAGTATCGAGAACTTCTCCTGCACCAACAGTAATCGTCGTCGACGCATCATCATCAGCAATGACCGAAAAGCCTGGAATACGGTTGCGCGCCACAATGCCAGCAAAGCCACTGTCTTGAGCCAGAGTGTTGCTCCCGCCACCAAGAACAAAGAGCTCAGCCTGCTGCTGGCGGGCCATCGTGCACACCGCCACGACATCATCGTTGGTATAGAGGTCGACCATAGTATGGGCGTTGCCGCCAAGTTGCATCGTCAAATATGGTTTGAGTGAAACGTCAGTACGAATATCCATAGGTATAATATATCACTCATGATATATATCTGCAAGCCGATCCAGCCTGAATCTGGATAACAAGACGATACTATACAATATCTGTAATATATCGTGATGAAATATACCAATCGTGTCTATAGATTTGAGATGCTATAAGGAGCATGTCCCAGAGTAGTACCGATCCTTAGAGCCCAGCGTTAGGACTGTGCACCTATAACAGCAACACGAGAGAGTAATGATGTAAATTCTGCTGAGTTACAGAGGTCAAGTGACGGCTAATTCTTGCTAGACTCGACTGTTGCCTGCGCTGCCTGGATAACATGGTCGATCATTACGGCGATGGTGAGAGGGCCCACGCCGCCTTTTTCTGGGGTGAGAGTGACATCGCTGCGCTCGCGCACGCTTGGGTCAACGTCGCCAACGATAACGCCACCTTCGCTTGCTGTGCCAGCATCAACGACCACTGCACCTGTTTTGACCATATCCGCTGTAATGAGATGGGGCTGGCCAGTAGCAGTGACGATGACGTCACTTGCAGCAATGATCTCTGTAGTATTGGGTGTTTGACGGTCGCACACTGTCACAGTCAAGCCGCGGTCGCGCCACAGCTGCTCCAGTGGTGCGCCTACTAACCGCCCTCGCCCGATGATGGCGAGCTGCTTATTATCGAGGCTAATGTTGTAACCTGCCAGTAGCCAATCGATTGCTTGCGCTGTTGCTGGCGTATAGGCGGCCTGCGGGCCACTCAGGCCATCGACGTCCTTGGCGGGAGCGATGCGCTGCACGATGGCATCTGTTTGTGATGGGTCGTTGAGCGGTAGTTGGACGATAATACCGTGGATGTGTGGGTCGTTGTTTGCTCGGTCGATCACGCCCGGCATATCTGCCTCGGCAGTTGGCGCTACCTCTGTCTCAACGAGAATATCGGCGGCGTAGGCTTGCTTGTAGCGCACGTAGGCATTGATTGGCCCTGATGCGTCGAGCGGGGTGATAATGAGCAGCTTGGGGGTGATGCTATGCGCTTGGCGTAGGTGGCGCACTTGGCGGGCTTGGCGCTGCTTGATGAAGCTGGCAAGCTCGCGGCCGTTGAGTGATGAAGTGGGCATAAGGTGTAGTCCTTTCGTAAATACGTAATTAATACTTAGGTGATAAGTGCCTCTATAGCAAACAGTCCTCTGGCAATACCGAGGACTACATACTATGGAGGGCCAGGAGGGGCTCGAACCCTCGACACCCTGCTTAAGAGGCAGGTGCTCTAACCAGCTGAGCTACTGGCCCATGTCGCGCTTGCACTACCCGTGCAAAGCCCTTTTACTATAGCGGATAGCCTGGGGTTCTGTCAAGAGGCGGCGCGGTGAATTAAAAAGCTCTTTTGCTGCGGCGCGTGCGCTTGCTTGTCTTTTTGCCAAAAACGCATTACCATGGGACAAGAGAGTTTAATCGGGAGAATAGCAATGGCAAACCAACAACCTACAGTACAACCAACACCACCAACCAAGGTAACATCGCAATCAGCTCCAGTTGCCAGCCAACCAGCCGTGCCAGCCGCTGCAGCTGCACCGGTTGATACCTCACCACGCAACTACTTGGCAGTCGTAGCCCTCGCTGCGTTTATGGGGCAGTATGGCTTGGCTCGTTGGTACCGCGGTGATGAACTGGGCAAGATCCGCTTTTGGGTTGCAGTGGGCTGCACGGTAACATCAGCTGTGCCGTATATTAATATCGTTTCACTGTTGGGGTTGTTTGTCCTATCTGTCTGGGGTATCGTCGACTTCTTCTTGCTGACGAGTACCACAGCAGATGCAAACGGTACGCCATATGTTGCGACCGAGCGCGACAAGACGTGGGCGCAGGGGCTTAAGATTGCCTACATTGTTGGCCTTATCTTGGCGGCAGTGGCTATTGTTGTCTTCTTGATCTTGCTGGCAGCTGGGGTGATTGTACTGTGGGATACAACAAACACAACTAGACCTATGCGGTCATCGATATACTATTATCCTCGCTAATAGTGGTTGTAGCAGTAGTGCAACAAAAGGGGCTAGCGGTGTGCTAACCCTTTTTTGTATGGTTGCGGCCACAAAATGAATAGCAAATAGTGCCGCATAAAGAAACCCAGACCAAGCTGGGTGATATGGAACAAAGTTGGTACACCCGGCAGGATTCGAACCTGCGACCACTTGGTTCGAAGCCAAGTACTCTAATCCGCTGAGCTACGGGTGCTTACTAGCCCTATTGTACCACCACTGACGTGAGAATCCAAACTGCCTGCCTGAGAATACACTCTAGGGAGTGGCGAGACTGAGGGATTGGATGGTATTATATAAAACAAGAACGAGGAGCTTGGGATGTATAAAGAATACAAAATAGATTGGGCACAATTACGTACTGCTGACAACGAGAATCCGCAGATCCTTCCTGGCGCGATATGGAACATGCTTCACGCCACCAAAGAAGAATTTGCTGATGACGCATATTGGAAGATAGAGGGAAATGCCTTCTTTCAACACAACCTATACCAGGCAACCGAACCAGTAACCACCATCGTCACAAACGAGATACATCTTGGAAACTTTAATACACTAGGTCTCGGATTTGCTCTCGACCTCCTTGTTGAAATCGCCTACGGCTGGTCAGTTCCATCAGAGAAAGAATGCGGCAATGCTGATCTAGCCGATCGCTGCCGCGATAAGATACGCGCCATCATGCCAGACCTTTACCGACTTGCCGAGACACAAACTGACCAGCGTGTCCTACAAGGGATAGTCGATCTGACGGATGAACTCGAACCCAGCAAGCAGCAGCGAGCAAAATTATTTTCTGTTATCACACAGCATGTGCGTGACCGATGCTTTATTGAGGCAACAGTGCGCAATTTGCGTCTTGATTAAAACTTGCCTGGTGAGTATTTCACATGTGAAAGTCTGATATAATAATAGACATTTCGTCATACGATGATTGTGAATAGCGGAGGGGGTTATGAAGATGCATCAGCAGCCAAAATATAAACGAGTAAGAAAATGGCATTATGTTGGGTATTGTTATTATTGGGTTGGTTGGTGCTAGTGGCTATATCGGGTGGTCTACATATCAGAGCTATCAAATTCATCGTATCTATTTGGCTGGAGAGTCTGTCGCTATGTCTGATCTAACTATACAAATCACGAAGGCAGAATTTAAGCCAGTTAATGTACCGCTTGATAAAGAGTCAATTGCTAAATATGGTAGCCTTAATACACAAGAAAACTGTGAAACACAGTCAAGAATAAAAACTTGGAGCGGGAGAGATGACAAGTGGTATCAGGATGGACCGTCGGACTACAATATTTGTGTGAGACGCAATAGCTCACGAGATGCGATCAATACTTATGCGAAACATAATAATCAGTTCGTTGTTGATTACACTATCACTGCACGAAATACTGTCGATACGTCACGGCTTCACATTGCACTGATACCCGATAGTGGGCGTAAGCTTGATGAGCAAGTCGATGCGCTCAATGCTAATCAATTCTTCCCGGGTGGTGCACAATACAAGAATTCAACCATGATGACTATTGGAGCTCCTGGGCCAACATACACTCCTGAGCATAGCCTACCGTATAAGCCATATCACGTAAGTAACATAGGCGGTGAGATGTATCAAGGTATCAAACGGAGTGGCTATGCATATACAGACGTGCGGGCATCCGAGCATACTGTAGATGTGAAAATAACATATAAGAATGAGGCACGCATTATACGAGTAATGCGGTCATAAACTATATTATAACCCCACGCTCCGTCAAAGCTTCCTCTACTCGCTTGACGACTTGGCTGGGGGTAAGCTCGGCTTTGACAATGTAGCTGTGGACACCGAGGTGCTGGAGTTTTTTGGGGGCTTCTTCGTGGCCAAGGTTAGTGAGGACGATAACTGGGATATCCTTACCCCATGAGTAAGCGCGGATGTGCTCGAGTGTGTCGGCACCATTGAGGTGGGGCATTTGGAGATCGAGCAGGATGATATCGGGGTGAGTTCGCTGCACGAGCATGATGCCAGCTTTACCATCGCCTGCAACTTCCACCGCAAAGCTAGCCGCTTCGAACTTCATGCGGTACATTTGGCTGATGGTTTGGTCGTCTTCGATGATGGCAATTTTAACCATTTGCTTTATAATAGCAGGTGTAGCATGAAAATGGAACAAAATCACCCAAAATCAAGCATGACGCCCACACCAGCAGAGCCCCTGGTAGCACTGGGTAGCGTGCTGGCCACTGCAACCGACTTTGCAGAGGTGGTAGCAGCGGTGCGTACGGCGTTGGAGGCGGTTGCCCAGCCAGCCTGGTGCGGGGTGATGGTGACGGTGGATGGAGCGCCGCCGCTGATTGACTTGCCAGATGAATACGCTACCTCTGTTAATGCACTCTTGCCGCTATGCAAAGAAGCAACGGAGCGCACAGTGACCGCCATGCTATCCAAGCGCCATGCACTTCGTCGCTACAACATTGCTGTGGTGCTGTGGCTGGTGTGGCAGGGCAATCACTGTGGATATATCGTGCTAGGCCCGCCAGCTGAGCGCGCCGCTTATACTACCGCACAGCGAGCCACTCTTGCAATGATAGCCCAGCAGTGTGCACTGACGCTGATGGCGCAGCAGTGCCACAATACCACGCAGCAATTCCAGCAGCAACTCACCCAAGCGGTAGACCGCGCAACGCGCCAACTACGCGCCTCGAACCGCCGCCTGCGTGAGCTCGATGCAGCGAAGGATGAGTTCGTCAGTATGGCGAGCCACCAGCTGCGTACACCGCTCACTAGTGTGAAGGGCTATATATCGATGGTGCTAGAGGGTGACGCTGGTGAGATTAATGCCACGCAGCGCACCTTTCTCACCGAGGCTTTTACCAGCAGTGAGCGAATGGTGCAGCTGATTGGCAACTTCCTTAATGTATCGCGCATCCGCACTGGCAACTTTACAATCGACTTCCATCCAGGCGATGTTGCTGCGCTGGTGGCAGAGAGCATTGAGTCTATTCAGCTCATTGCCGAGCGCCACCATTTGCGAGTGGACTATCGACCGCGTGGGGTTATACCACCTCTGCTAATCGACGAAAATAAACTCCGGCAAGTCATCGTTAATTATATTGATAATGCTATTTACTACTCGCCTGGTGCTGATGTTATTACCGTGCGACTCTACCGCAAGGATGGCTGGGTGGTGTGCACGGTGCAAGATCATGGCATTGGAGTGCCGCAGGGCGAGCAGCGCAAGATCTTTACGAAGTTCTTTCGGGCGCACAATGCCCAGCTGCAGCGGCCCGATGGTACAGGGATTGGGCTATTCTTGGCAAAGAAGATCGTGCTGGGGCACCATGGCGAGCTGATCTTTCATTCGCGGGAGGGGCAGGGTAGTACCTTTGGTTTCCGTCTGCCGATCGATCGCCTCACGCCGCACCAGAATATTTCACCAAACGAAAATCACTCCCCACGTGGGAAGTGAAAATCGCACATCTCCTGGGCTGGGTAAGATACCCAAGGAGTCCTCCTTTGCTTGGCACCTCTCGCACGGGTGCCAAGTGTGAATTTGCACAGTTATAGCGTGAACAAACCAGACAAATGCAGTATGGGTTCTCCTGCATCTCGTGGCTTGCGATGGCTGTATCGAGTGCTGTTTGTGTTAGTTGTCTCCACCATGCATGTGCATGACACGATCAGTTTAGCATCATGATTATGGCATGTCAAGCCTTTTTTACAACATTATCGCTAGACAAGTGTCGATTTTTTTGCTATAGTGACTAGGCGGCCTCATCGTCTAGCGGTTAGGACACTGGGTTCTCATCCCAGCAACCCGGGTTCGATTCCCGGTGAGGTCACCATCAAAGGATTCATTATCCATCCGGATACGAAACAGCTCGTTTACCTCTGGTAGCGGGCTATTTTTATGGGTTCCAAACTTTATTTCGTCGTAGGTAGGAATTTTATTGAAGACGGCAGCGAAAAAGGCGGCTTTTCGCAGTGGATTACAGAGGTCGAGTAGCAGCTCTGAAAGGTGTTCCAAAATGTATTTGGCGTATTGCAAGACTTGGTCGAATTCGGCTTGTAGGTTGGGCTGATTGGCGATTTCTTTGTCTAGTTTTGCTAGCTCATTTTCGGCGCTAATAATATCCTCTTCCAAGTACGTAAGCGCCGTTTCGCTCGTGACAACGCGCATTCTGTCCACACGGTCGCCCGAATCTGGTTTTGCAGGCTCTGGCGGTACTCTAGGCGCTGTTGCTTTGCTTGGCACTCGCGCCACAGTTCGGCAATAGCAGCGATAATGTCGTCAATGTACTCCGGCTTTACGGTAATTTGCGGCGGGCCGCTCATGCCATGCGCAGTCGGTTTGATTTGGATGATGAAGTTGAGGTATATAATACGGCGACGACTGAGAATTTGATGGGTGAAGATTCTGTGATTTGGTCGAATATTGACGAGCTTAGCGAGCTTCTTTCCTTAGATGAGTTGTGAATAAATTTGAGGCTGCATGTGTATCAATCGGCTGTACGATGATTGCAGGCGCCCCCAGGCGAGCTTGCAATGGTCGCACGAAAGCCGCCACATAGCTTTCAGGGTGAGGCTTATTTCGCAAATGACAGACAGATGGCGTGTTTTGTGCGCCAGCGCAGTACGCGCTAGCTGGCCTGTCTTTTTGTGAAATAAGATAACGATCATCAACTAGCGTTACCAGCTTCCGCCCTAGACTCGTTCATTCTTACATCCGCTCATCTTGACTGCGCCAGTATGGTGCATGTCGAGTGAGCGAGGTAAGTATGGACGTTGTTGGTGATGTAAATTGAGTGTGAAATTAATAACTAAACTGTCTTTTTTCCTGGGCAGTTTTTCGTTGTATCCAGAGACGGTGAAGCTAGCGATTATTCTCTAGAATCTCTTGCCAACTGACGCGACCGAGAGAGGTTGCAAGTAAGTCACCTAGTAAACTCGACTATTCTAGACTGCCTTTAAGCTCGTCTCGAATCAACGGCTCAAGTCGCTCGGCTTGTTCATATTCACCGCACATCTGGACAATGCGGCGCACCTCGTCGCAGTACGTTTCGTCGTTCGCAAGCCACAGATTCATCACCCACGTCTCGCGATTACTACCCACTATAAGTGGCTACAGTTGCTGCTTGCTCTGCTACGATTGACACACTTACTCCTTACTTTACGTAACGGAGTCTACGTACAGGCTCGCACGGCAAACCTGTCACAGGTGGAGATTCCCCTGAAATGCCACCCCAAAAGATAAAATAATTTTCATGGGCGAATACGACCTTGATAGGTTTGTATGAGCTGTATACCTGGGAGGTACGTGAAGTAAGTATACTATTAAAGTAGATAAAACTAGATCTGTCGTCGGAATACTAAACGCTGCTCTTTTTCCGTTAGCCCTCTAGGGACCTTTAGTGAGTCTTCTATAAGAACTTCGTATTTTACAGGCAGCGTATTATTAAGTAGGGAATAGAAGTTTGATACATCGACATTATCATTGATATGAATATAGATTGAATCTGTAGGATCACTTATCACTTCAAAGTAGTAGTTGCCAGCAAAACCGCTATTGTCCAACAGGTAGAATAACTTATCAAAGTCTACCAGCTGACCCCTAACCTTACGGGTTAGATTGTTGCGGCCTAAAACTTCAACGCAAGTCGTCTTTATGTTACATCTGCATCTATATAGCCTCGCCCTATCTTGTGTATTAAGTCGTTTCATCGAAACTCCCTCCCATGCACTCTATACTTCCGTTGACGTACGCTACATCGTCCAATTCAGGTCTGCTATCAATGTGGAGTAGCTTGTCCTGTGTAACATTTCCTATACATGAAACATGAAGCTCGCTCATCCATTATCCTCTCTGTTCCGAAACATACGGTATGTTTTATTCTTTAAATTTTATTATGATTGTTTCTGGCTAGGTTATCAAACGTATGATGGCTATTTAAGCTATAACGTAAACTAATAATCAAGGAGTGTTATGAAATGAAGTTAAATGAATCGTCGTTTCTTTTAGGGGAAGAGCTAGACTTTGAAAAGGTTCATATGATATCTAACGATAAAATTAGCGTATCGCTATCCGAACATTCGCGCGTAAAAATAGAAACCTCAAATAAGAGGCTTATAGAATTACTTAATAAAGGAGAAGACATATACGGTCTTACCACTGGAGTTGGAGCTCTTAAGAGCATAAAAATTAACACCTCCCATGAAGACATTCAGGAGGGTATCATACTATCTCACGCCACTGGGGTCGGCGCCCCTATACCGAAAGGACATATTAAGGCTATGATGTTAATCATAGCCAATTCTCTCGCTAAGGGATTTTCTGGGGTGTCTGTATCCGTAGTTGAAAGATTAGTTGTTTTTAAATTACGACATTATACCGGAAGTGCCCAGTAAGGGGTCTGTAGGGTCAAGTGGAGATTTGACCCTATCGTCACACATAGCATTGGCAATTATTGTAGGGGGTCATGTTTATCTAAATGGCAAAAGAACGGAAGCCCTAGAAGCCTTAAGTGAGAAAAATCTGCATCCCTTAAGGCTTAACTATCGCAACGGTCTAGCTTTAATAAATAATACATCTTATACCACAGCTCTCGCATCAATTGTAGTGTACGAATCAAGAAAGCTGTCCATGATTGCCGATCTCGCAGGTGCACGGAGGTATACGTGAGGCTCTTGAGTATGCATCACATATAGCGAAGATTGAACTCAATAGCGTGACTGATAATCCGGTATTCATAAAAAACGAAGAAACAAACCTAGTAGAGGTTATGGCTGGCGGAAATTTTCACGGTGAGTCTGTTGGCATCGCTATGGACGCTCTAGCTATCGCAATAAGCGAACTTGCAAATATCTCAGCCAGAAGAATTGCTGCTCTACTTGATGATAGATTTAACAACGGTCTGCCTGTGTTCCTTAGGGCGACAGAAAAAATGAGAACAGGGCTAATGATTCTGCAGCATACTACAGCCTCACTAGTCTCAGAAAATAAAGTATTAGCCCATCCAGCGTCGGTTGACTCTGTGCCAACATCTGCCAATACCGAAGACTTTGTAGATATGAGCTCGGTCTCCGCCCGTAAGGTGGTCGACATATTAGATAACATCAAGCACGTATTAGCCATAGAATTAATGGTGGCGGCACAGGCCATAGATTTACGTGACAAGTCAAAAAATGGAACAAATTTAGGCACAGGAACTAAGGTTGTCTATGATTTTGTGTGCCAAAAAGTACCTATGCTCAAAATAGACACATACTACAAACCGTACGTAGATGGTCTAGTTGACGATCTGTATGACCTCATAACTAGGGACGGCCTAGAGTTTATAAAGTAACAAATCCACCCCGTCCCATTCCTCAACCACTGTGGTCAAAGTATACATAGCGATGGTTTTCGCATTGTCGTATATTTGTTTTGATGTAAGCTTCTTTAGATCTCTCAAGTTAAAGAGGCCAATGTTGTCGGATTCGCCGCTAGCTATATCATGTATCGGATTTTCCGAAGTAATAAACGCATAACTTATGTCCGTGTGATAATGCCCGCCACCAGCAGGATATGTGTGAATCGCGATCGGTTGAGGATGCAGTTTCACTCCAGGCAATGAAGCAAGCCTATTGTAACGCGGCTGCAACAACCTTAGCTGGTTTTTGTCGTAACCAGATTCTTCGGCTATTTCCCGTAAGACCGCTTGCCACGGTGTCTCGTCCAGCTCGACATGCCCACCAAACTGCAATAACCTGTTTAGCTTGCGGTGCTTATGTAAAATAATCCGAGGTTCAGCACCCTCTGTTATTTTCACAATATACCCACTAATGCAGGTATCGTGCTGACCAGGCTGGTCGTGTATATGAGGCATATTATAAATTTTACTTTGATTGTGGCGTGCGGTCAAAAGGATACACAAGGGTATCTTTAGGACAGGTAGGTTATAAATTGCGCTATTTGACACAATGTAGCTACCCAGTTGTATTTATTAGCAGAAGAGAGCTTTGCGCTATATCTCCGGAGGTTATCTCCAGAGATATTTGCTTGAGGAGCTCTTGACCGCTAAATATAAAGTAAACCCCAAAACGGGAGGCAACCATGACAAAAACTACTGCATTCAAAAATCAGTACGCCGATTCGCGCGATTCCATGACAAATCTGCTGTTTCGAAAATGGACAATCGCAATTATTCTTTCGCTTGGTGCTGAGACCAAGCGTTATTCCATGCTACACCGCTCTCTTCCGGGCGTGACTCAAAAAGTGCTCACCGAGCACCTCAAGCAGCTAGAGCGCGCCGGCATCGTCCGGTGCTTCGCCCCAACTCAGCTCCTCCCAATCAGTCTTTGTTAGTGTGTACACCCTCCATTTTACTGCTTCACCTGCAACTTCACCTTGCTCGATTCCCGCGTACTGGTAGCCAAGCCTCTCGAGCGCACTCCAGCTGCGGATATTTTGCGCGTATGCTTTTGCCTCAATTATTGCAAAACCACCTTCAGAAAACGCCCAATTGCAAGCTGCTTGCTTGGCAGAACTCCCAAGGCCTTGACCCCAGTTTTTCGGATTGCCAATCAGCGTACAGAATGCCCCCGCTGTGACGCCGTATTTGTGGCTAAGTTTTCTTATCTCGTTAAGCTCAATATTGCCAACGATTTCGCCATCACGCTCAATCATCCAGCTATACCGATCGTCATCATCAAGCATATTTTGGAGATGCGCTGCCTCGTCTTCCTCGGTCATGTGCGAAAAATCCGCACCCAAATACTGCGTCACCTCTGGCTGGCGAATCCATTGAATGGTAATCGGCGCATAAGCCGGGCTTGGCGCTACCAAGCGCAGCGTCTGGATTTGGCTGGAGGATGGTATGGTGATGGTGCGTGTGTACATGCTTGTCATTATAGTTTAGCCCTATACTTTGTTATAATAAAGCATATGCATAAACCATTACGCGGTGTTAACCTGGGTGGGTGGCTGGTGCTTGAGCGCTGGATGACGCCATCGGTCTTTGCGGGCACCGATGCGAGCAACGAGCATCAGCTGATGATGCAACCAGATGGCCCAGAGCGCATTGCCAAGCACCGGCAGGAATTTATGACCGAAGCAGACTTTGCCTGGCTGCATGCGCACGGTATCGAGGCGCTGCGTGTGCCGGTTGGTTACTGGGTGCTGGAAAGCCAGGATGGTTACCTCGAGGCTACCAAGCAGCTGGACTGGTGCTTTGCAATGGCAAAAAAATACCATATGCGTGTCTTGCTTGATTTACACGCAGCGCCTGGCGCACAGAACTTGGGCGACCACAGTGGGAGTGGCAACCGCATGCCACAGACGGGGTGGTATCAGGCCAAAAATCGCCGTGCAACCCGCCGCATCCTCAGGCAGCTTGCCGAACGCTATGGTACAAGCCCGCAGCTCTGGGGGATTGAGCTGCTGAACGAGCCCTTTACCAAAAACTGGCTGCAGCACTGGCTGCTGCGGCTATGGTCGCGCCGTACAACTGGCCGGTTGCGCCGCAATGTGCTAGCCACAACGCGCATTATTATCAGTGATGCCTACCAGCTGCCGCGGTGGCGCCGGGCGCAGCCCCGTGATTGGCTCGATATTCACCACTACCAGTGCTTTGGGGCGGCCAACTTGGCGCTGGTGGATTATGACCAGCACGCGAGTATTGTGGATGAATTTACCCACATGCACCAGTCGTTGCAGCGCCCAACCATCATTGGTGAGTGGAGCGCGATTTTGCCGCCTGCTATTGCCATGACTCCGCCGACCATCACCGCCTACATTCTGGCCCAGCAAACAGCTTTTGCCAGCGCCGATGCACACTTTTTCTGGAGTTATAAAACCGAATCAAACGATGGCTGGAACTACCGTTGGCTGGTAGAGCAGGGTATTATGCCATAGGAACTAGGCTGAGTTCCTGGGTGGGTAATCTCGCCTGGAAATGGATATTATCTTGTGCTTGTTGCCTTGGATGTGACCGAAGCATTTGTGTTGGATCAAGAGGCATACCACACTCATCGCGCTGATGCGCGGGTTGCAGTTGATGGTTTTTCGTTTGATAGTAATCATCAATAATGAGGATGAGAGGCGCTGAGCGATCGAGTATCCCTTCCAGCTATCCGCCAAATCATGTATAATAAATCGAGTACGACAGCCAAGAAACGGAGGAAATGAAGAAGTATGGCAATGGGCATGAACCAAATGAAGATGCTTAATGACTTGCGCAAGGCGCAGAAGGCACTAGCGAAGGAGATTGTGGAGGTTGAGGCAGGCGATGGTGCGGTGATTGTGCAGATCACTGGAGAGCTGAAGATTAAGAGTGTGAAGATCGACCCAACTAAGATAGACCTGGATAACATCCACCAGCTGGAGCACTGGATCGAGATTGCAATCCGCGACGGTATGGCCAAGGCGCAAGAGATTGCTGCCAAGAAAATGCAGCCACTGATGGGTGGGCTTGGCAACCTCGGGTTCTAGCTAGTATGGCAGATATTCTGCCTCAGGCTCTGCAGCGGGCGATAGATGAGCTAGGGCGCTTGCCAGGGGTAGGTGCACGCACGGCGGAGCGCTATGCGTACTTTTTGCTGCGAGCCGATGGACGGACGAGCCAGGGGATTGCCCAGGCCATTACACAGCTCCACACTGCTGTTGCAACTTGCCCAGTCACTTTTGCTCTGATGGATCCTGACCAAGATGTTTCACCACTCTATAGCAGCCCAGAGCGCAATCGTAAGCAGATTGCTGTGGTGGAGGAGCCGCTCGACATCGTGGCGCTGGAGCGCACTGGCCACTATAAGGGGACGTACCACGTGCTGGGCGGCGTTATCTCACCGATTGATGGGGTAGGGCCAGAGCAGCTGCACATCCCCGAGCTGCTGGAGCGGATTACTCATGATGCAGTAGAAGAGGTGATCATTGCTACCAATGCAAGTGTGGAGGGCGAGTCGACCGCACTCTTCTTGCAGCGGCACATTGCCGAGGCGGGCCTAACGGTACGGATGACACGCCTAGCACGTGGCATCCCCGTTGGCGTTGACCTTGAATATGCCGACCAAATAACCCTCGGCCACGCGCTCGAGGGGCGGCGCGCGGTGTAATTGCTGTAATAGACTTTTGACCTTGTATCTCAATAGCCTTGTAATATCTGCTGTAGCGATATTAGAGAATTATCGAGAAAGCGCCCAAGTGATGTAGCGGAGATTATCAAAGACGCTATTCCAGTGTTTCGTTGGGATGCGTGGGTCGTGCTCTGCGGTTGTTTCGAGTAACGTCATGAATGGTTGGAGGTCGAAGGGGAGAAAGCGCAAATAGAGCTGCGCAGTTTCACGTGTTGGATTATCGAGGTATTGGTAGCGAATCCAGCTATGAACTTTGTCTGTATCGCCACATTTCTTAAGAAAATCTAGATAGTTCTTTTGGTTGAGATACATACCTGAAGCGGTGTTGGTGTCATTCTTCATTTGTGTGGTAGCATGTACTCTATCCCAAATAGCGTGGCGTATAGGCTCAAGGTTGATTGCTGTATCAGGGTGCTTCTCATTATATTTGAGTAGTGCATCGAGTACACCATGTGCCTTGAAATCAACTTTATCGCTAATGATCGATTGCTGAGCTAGTGCAATATAACGCTGACGAACTGTCTCGTCGAAAGCAATGCGCCCAGTGTTGAGCTTATTAACGACGAAATCATCGAAGTCCTGTTCTAAGAAAGGCGCATCGTGCTCATCTATCACATACTGACGGACGCGCTCTTGCCTGTGGCCCGTTGGATCTTGCTTGTATTGGATAAAATAAGTGTCGGCAATGGCACGAATATAGGGATTAACGAGATATTGCTCGAGCTCGCATGCTTTATCAAACTTCTTGGCATAGAGGAATGTGTTGATCTCAGATAGAATCTTTTTCTCAATGCCGTATGTGTTCGTGCTTACCTGTATATCGCGCGTACGCTCCTCTGGCGAAAGTGGCACTATTATATCTTGGCTTGGCAGGGGTGGTACAGAGCCAATGGTAGTGGTATATATGGTAGATCGATAAAAGCTAGCCAGTGCAATAAGTCGCTCATAGTCCTCGTCGGAGCCGCTTGCATTATAGACCTGCAAGATGCTATAGAAAGCATGATATAGTGGCAGCAAGGTCTGTGGCTTGCTACGCAGTATTGGATTGGCAAATGCTTTGGTAAATGTATCACGTCGCTGAGAGGTCATATCATCAACAAGGGACCGTAAGCGCTCTAAGCATTCAGTGAGCTGAGCTTGGCGTAGAGTAGGATCTTTTTTCTTATCATAGCGAAGATGAATGCATTGTGTGACTAATTCATTGAGCGAGTCTTCTGGATCAATATTTTCAGTTTTATAGGTAAGCGCTGCCACACCAGACTTATCACGTTGGAGTTGCAGTGTTGTCGCGCGCTGTGTGGTTGTCTCGGGCTCGAGAAGACGCCAGACTTCTTTTTTAATCTCGGGCATCGCCTTGGCGAGGTCATCTACATTAGGAGTCATTGCCTGGAGGTCGTGTAGAAGTTGCTGGGCGAAGCGTTTGCTTTCTTCTCGCGGGATTTTGCTAGTACAGTTGGCAGGATCGAAAAAAAACATCACGTTGAAGCTGAGCGAGTGAGATGACAATGTGAGCGACGTTATGCGCACCGTGTTTGATATCATCACTCTTGAATATGCCATTTTCGAGCAGCTCAGTAATGGAGTCGGGTGTGAGAAATAGCTTGCGATAGTATGAAATATAAATTTTGAGAAGGTCTTTTAGTCGTTCTTTGAGAGGTGGAAGACCAGGTGTAGCGTCGTGAGAAGATTGAGACATAATAGAAATTATTGTAAACATATAACAGTGATATGTCAAGAAATTTATAACAACTTACCACTGTATTTTCTTTTAATAGGTTGCTGAAGCAATAGTTACCCTTACTAATAGCTCTGGTGGTTTACGCAGTGTTTGCTATACTAAAACAATGGCAAAATCAAAGAAATGGACGAAAAAGCTAACGCGCTGGGCGCAGAGTAACCGCTGGGGGCTGATGAGTGCTGCGTTAGTACTTGTGCTGGTGGGTGGTGTGTATATCGCGTGGCAACGTGGCATGTTGACGAAGCTTATCAAAACACCACAAGATACTGCGAATGTAGCGCTCACGAGCCAAGATAACACTTTGCCCGCCTGGATGCCAGATACCGTCAAGCGCTGGCAGGGCGAGATTACCAAGCAGGCTCGGCAGTATAATATTTCGCCGCAGCTGGTGGCGATTATCATGACGCTGGAATCTGGCGGTGACCCCAAAGCGCACAGTGGGGTGGCCAGTGGTTTGATGCAGGTGACGGATAGCACGGGCAGGGAGATTGCGGCTAAATTCGTGAAGCCGGCGCGCACGAACTATGATTTATTTGATCCTGCAACGAGCATCGCCTTTGGTGCGGCCTACCTGGCGCACCTGCGCGATCAGCTGTGTGTGCCGCTCGGTAATCTATCCGAAAATGAGTGCGTTGAGCTCGTTGCTGCTGGCTACAATGGTGGCCCGGGTGCAGCGGGCAACTTATACCGTGGCCGCGGGCTGGAAGCGATCGAGACCCTCAGCTACAGCCGCGATGCCATGAACCTATGGCGTGAGCGGGTAAGTGGCAGTAGTCCCACTTATACACGCTGGTTTGAGCGCGGCGGCAAGAAGCTGGTAGAGAAGGCGCAGGCAGGCAACTAAGGAGCGTTAGTGCTAGTATAGTCTCTGGTATTTTGCTTGGTTATTCCTCTGAATTCATTTCTCTAGGAGTTGCCGGTTTATCCTTTTCATATGGAGGGAGCGGGAAGCCGTGCCAGTATATCGTTCGTGCGGTGTCTATGAAACCTTTTGTTCTTTCGGCTAGCTCTAGAAATTTCGCGCCGAATTTTTGCCGCAAGGTTGCTGTCTGATCACTCTCGTGTGCTTGACTAATCTCACTCGCGCTTGGTCTGTTCTCGTAGTCTGTCATAGAATCCTCCGCACTAGTACTTCTAAAACTACCGTACCATATCTCTATGATGCTATGCAAATAATAATAGACTCCGCCCACTATATTCATCACAATTCGTCCTTGCTTAACTACGACCCTGCAGCTCACATACCAGGCCATAAATTCACCGCACCACACCTCGCGCCTGCTGGCAAATTCTGCTACACTAAAGGGGATGTTTGACGAAGTAATACGCGCGGTCCAACGCGCAGACAAAATTATTATTATCCAAGCCGAAAACCCCGATGGCGACAGTGTCGGCAGTAGCCTTGCGCTGGAGGAAATCCTGGGGGATATGGGCAAGCAGGTGACGCTCTATTGCCCGGTGGCAGTGCCTAAATATTTGCGGTATATCCGCGGCTGGGATCGCATTACTGATGAGTTTGACAGTAGTGCCGAGCTGGCGATCATTGTTGATACCAGTGCAGATATCTTGCTGAGCAAAGTGCTCGACGCACCGAGTGCTCGCGCCTTCCTTACGACACACCCAGTGCTCGTGCTGGACCACCACGCGACGGAGAGTACCCTAAGCTTTGACCATACACTTATCAATCAAGATGTGGTGGCGACTGGCGAGCTCATCTACAATCTTGCGCAGCATGCTCAGTGGGCGATCAACCCACAAGCGGCAGAGAATCTCCTCATCGCGATCATGAGCGATAGCCTCGGCCTCACAACGCAAAACACCACAGCTGACTCCATCCAGACCGTCGCAGAGCTGACCCGGCTGGGCGCAAGCAATGCCGCCATCGAGGTGCGCCGCCGCGACTTTATGAAAAAAGCCCCAGAGATCCTTCGCTACAAAGGGCGCTTGATCGAGCGGATCGAGTATATGCTAGATGGCCGCTTGGCACTTATCCATATCCCGTGGGAGGAGATCCAGGAATATAGCGACCAATATAACCCCAGTATGCTTGTGCTAGACGAGATGCGCCTGGTGGAAGGAGTGGATGTGGCGATTGCTATCAAGACCTACCCCGATGGCAAGCTAACCGGCAAGATCCGCAGCAATGCACCAGTGGCGGCAATGATCGCTGGCTACTTTGGTGGTGGTGGCCATGCCTATGCAGCGGGTTGGCGGATGTATGAGGATTACCAGCTGGCGATGCGTGAGATCGTCGAGGCAGCCAGCCGGGCCTTTGTTGAGTATGATGAGAGTGAGGCAGCCCATGGCGATTAAGTTTGCTAATACACTGACCCGTCACCTCGATACCTTTGTACCGCTCCAGCCTGGCAAGGTGTCGCTCTACACCTGTGGGCCAACGGTGTATAGCTATTTGCATGTTGGCAACTGGGCGGCGTATATCTACTGGGATATCCTGGTGCGCATGCTTCAGGCGGAGGGCTATGAGGTGGAGCGTGTAATGAACATCACCGATGTCGGCCACCTGACAAGTGATGCCGATGAAGGTGAAGACAAGCTTGAGAAGGGTGCGCGCCGCGAGGGTAAGACTGCTTGGCAGATTGCTAAATTCTACGCCGATGACTTCATCTGCGGGATGAACGCGTTGCACTTAACGTCGCCGAGCCAGCTGGCCCGTGCCACCGACTATATTGACGAGCAAATCCAGCTTGCCATTACTCTCAAGCGTAAGGGGTACACCTACCAGACGAGTGATGGGATTTATTTTGATACCAGCACCTTCCCAGCCTATGCAGACTTTGCTCGGCTCGATCTGCGAGCCTTGCGGGCGGGGGCACGGATTGGCCCCAATAGCGAGAAGCGCCACGCGAGCGACTTTGCTCTATGGAAGTTCTCGCCAACTGGCGTCAAGCGCGACATGGAGTGGCCCACGCCACCGGAGCTGCTCGACCAGCCACCAACAGATGGCGCGCCAGTGATGGGCTTCCCGGGGTGGCACTTGGAATGCTCGGCGATTGCAATGCGCTTCCTTGGCGCAACACTCGATATCCACACTGGTGGGATTGATCATATTCCTGTACACCACAGCAACGAGATCGCTCAGAGCGAGGCTGCGACAGGCCAACCCTTTGCCCACTACTGGCTGCACTGCAACCACCTCAAGGTTAATGGCACGAAGATCAGCAAGAGCCTGGGCAATGGCTATACCTTGGCCGACCTCGCTGAGCGGGGCTACACCCCCATGGAGTACAAACTATTCGTCTTGCAGAGCCACTACTCGCACGAGGGGAACTTTAGCTGGGAAAACCTCAGTGCAGCGCGCAATCGCCTGCGCAAGTGGTATGAAGTGGCGTGCTTGCGCCACCAGACATATGAGAGCCTGGATGATGACCAGCGTAAGAGTGACGAACAATCGGGCCATGTATCGCTCTTGGCAGCAAGTGGGGCAGTGCGCGAGGCGCTCGCCAATGACCTGAATACCCCCGAGGCGCTGCGACTCATCGACGAAGCATTTGATCGGGTGCTAGCGCGGCCACTGGCAGCAGTGTATCATCATGGATTGGAAGAGTTGCTAGTGGCGATCGATCAGCTACTTGGCCTCGACCTCTGTGAGTCGACGCCAGATATTACAGATGAGGCAAAGCAGCTCATCCTCCAGCGCCAGCGTGCTCGCGAAGCCCGCGACTGGCCCATAGCCGACCGCCTGCGTGCCGAGCTCGCCACGCAGCACCTTGCCGTGCGCGACACACCGCAAGGGCCAGTGTGGTGGTGGGCAGAGAAATAATATGCACGAAACTCTATCAGAAAAGACAGCTACACCACAGACAGAGCAAGAACCATCACAATCAGACCAGAAGATTGCCGCCTTGACTGCGGTGTATGATGCGGTGCGCCGCAGAGTGTACGAGAATAGCGAGCACAGTAATCACGACATCAACGAAGCGACGATTATACTGGGCGACCTCATTGTGTGCGAAGCGTACCTCAGTGCTGGGCTACCGCCTGAGGATCTGCCACTGACTGAGCGGACAGGCTATGACATAGGCAAAACTCTACCCAAGAATATCGACCTCGCCATCGCGGCGTACCTGCCAGACTATGCTGAGAAACTGCCAGGTCTTGGCTACGACGGCAGTGGGTTGGCTGTGGGTTACGATGAGTATAATGTACCTGAGGAGATACCTGACGAAGAATGGCAGACACTAGAGCCTGATATGTCTGATGAGCCGATGGCAGCAGCGCCGCTTGTCGATCCGCTACGTGCGCTGATGCTGATGCGGCACTATTATGATCTGATTGTTGCGCCGATAGAATATGGCAGTGAGGGAGGGCCACGCTACGATTGGTCCTCGCCCGATACGCTCGAGACGGCAGGGGTTATTGCGCCAGTTGTGCAGCTGTGCATGCGAGACCAAACAGTGGTGTATCGCTGCGTGCCGAGATAGTATTATGACGCGATGAACTATGCATAGGATAGAAGTGTAATAGCATAAAATAGCGATGGTGTATATAAGATGATAGTGGTATACTATCACCATGACATGGAACAGCATTACCCCACAAAGATTTGTCGAACTTGTAAACTATTGGGTCAACCAAGATTGGCCGCTCACAGAAGACAAACTGGCAGCAGCTATGGAAAAACTGGGTTGGGATGAAAGTGATCCAAGTACTATCGCAAAGGATATTCCAGTTAGTCAGCCGAGACTGAGGGCAACCACATCCAATCCGGTTAGAGGACTTGACATGATCTCATGGAGCCTAACAGATATTGATACAACAAATTCAATTGAACAAGACAGATTTATGAACGACGCTTTTGTCGGCTATGTAGAGGCAGGAACTGCCGTTTGGGGTAGACCTCGAATCAAGCGTGACGCTGAGCGTGAAATTGCATACTGGAAGGCAGAAAATGGTTGTGAGTTTCAAATATCCAATCGGCGTTCAGCTATCGCAGTATATATCCATTCCCCACAGTATGCGAACGTATTGAATAGCATTTAACACGGTGGTTTCAGCATGTACCAATTCTCCTGGACACAGTTTGAGAATAGACTTGCGCGCGCACTCATGCGCGCTGGCGATCGAGTACACATTGTACTGATCCCCGAAGTGTCTACAGAATATATGACACAGTACCTTCATTACGCCGTTAGCGACACGGCTATTGTCTGTGAACTACGTCTGTCTCCACAGACGCGGAATGTATTGAGTGCGTACAAGTCCAGTGCTATCAGCACTATGGTCAATCAAGGGTGGCAGCAAAGTAATGAAAATGAAGTTTACTCGCGTCATCTCCTGCTGCCGACGTATAGTTCGGCGTATGCCTCACTCACAGCACAATCGATCCACATCCTGCGTGACTTCCTTCAGATCAGTGAACCAACTTCATTGACTTACTACGCATGGCGTGCTCCTGAAGAACTAGAAGATGGTCGTTACTACTCCGCAGAAGAAGTAGATGAGCTGGACGAGGGAGAAAATCCACTCGAGGTTGATTTGGGGATTGAGATGGCGTCGAGGCGACCCGGGCTATAGCACGTATCTTATGATCTATCTTGTGCTTGGACTGTTGTGTTGACTAGTTGATCGGCAAACAGTGAAACTCTATTAGCTCTCGCCCTTAATCTTCTCCACCAGCTTGGCCAGTGGCTTGGTGGATTCTTCGCGAGCACGGGCGTTGTGCTCGAGGTAGTCGTCTAGCAGAACTTTGCAGCAGCCAGCGATGGGGATGGAGATGAGACCACCGATGATGCCAAAGATATAGAGGCCAATGGTGATGGCAACAAGAACAACTAGTGGCGTGAGATCAATTTTGCGCGACTGAATGGTGGGCGAGATGAAGTTATTTTCGATCTGCTGGTAGATGATGAAAAATGCCGCAAAGATGAGGCCACCTGGCAAGGCATTAAAGGCAAGCAAGAGGGAGATCATTACCCCAGCGATCGTGGCACCAAACATAGGGATAAGTGCCAAGACGAAGGTAACGGCAATGGTAACGAGCGCAAGGTTACTCGGAATAGCCGAGAAAAAGAGGCTCAGCACAAAGACCGCCGCCCCAGCAAAGAGGGCGCCAATGCCCGAGATGGTGAGCTGTCCCGTCACATAGCCTGCTACCACAGCATGCATGCGATGGGCGACCTTCTTGTGGCGTTCCATCGTAGATTGGTCGCGGTAGAGCCCCCAAAAGCGCTCTGCCCAGGCTGGCCCTTCCGTCAGCATCAAGAAGGTGAGGACGAGCACCAAGAACCCTGAGCCGACTGCAGAGAAGACGGAGCTAATGCCGGCAAGGAGGTTGCCGCTAAGGCCACGCGTCCAGGATTCAACACTGCTGCGAGCACTCTCTACTACTTGATCTACCTGCGCTTGGATATGATACTGCTCGGCAAAGGCACCAAAGCTATGCCACTGCTCGCCCGCTGTATGGACCATTCCCGGCAGGGCGTCGACAAACTTGCTCGTCTGCTGGACGATAGGTGGTACCACGAGCACAAGAACCACTCCAAGTAGCGCCACAATGCTAATGAAGGCAAGTGCGGTGCTGAGTGTGCGGCTGCGGTTAGGCAGGCGCTCGACGATGGCATTGACTGGCCCATTGAGTGCCAGCGCGAGGAACCCCGCCGTGCCAATCATAATCAAGGCAGTCTGCGCCAGATAAATCGCGAGGATTGCAAAGGCAAAACCAATTACTACCAGCCAAAACCGCACAAAGGTCTTTGTATCTATCTCTATTCGTACTCTCATGGTCCTTAGTATACCACAATTTGCTGGTGGCCGACGCTATCATTACTCGAATGGAGCGGGAGTAGATGACTCAGTCGGTGCTGAGGGTTGAGTAGCCTGCGGCTGCTGTGGCGGTAGTGGATCAGTTGGTGATGAAGACTGTGTTGCTGGCTGCACCATAGGCGCCTGCGCTGGTGTAACTTGCTGAGCTGGTGGATATGGCTGAGGTTGAGACTGGGGCGGATAATATGCTTGCTGGACGGGTGGTTGTGGCTGACTTGTGTAGCCAACGGGTGGTTGCCCAGGCTGCGCTGTTGGCCCTAATGGGTAGGGATAACGCGGCTGAGTAGAGTTCTTCTTGCGGGTGCCAGCCCAGATAGCGAAGCCAATTATTGCAATCGCAATCACGACAATCACCATGAAGCAGATGATAAGTATGACAATTGTGCTGTGTTCGCTTGATGTGAGCGGAGTGTAGGAGTAATTGATGCTAGTATCAGGGTTTGTACTTGGGTCTGTATTGCGAGCATCTGGGCTAGGTGTTGTAGTCTGGTCGGTTTCATCTCGTGGTTGATTCTGAGCGGTTGATAGGAATTTTGTTACAAGATAATTACCTGGGTATTTGCTATTGAGGCTACTAAATGACCGTGCTGCAGTGCTGTAGCGCCCAGCAACAAATTCATCGATACCCGTCTGCCATAGTTTGGTGAGTTCACCATTAGTGGCAATGGAGACACGCTGCTTGGTTGCCATAGTTTGTGCGTCTTGTGCATCTCGGGCAATACCGCTACCAAAGCACGATTCTTCTTTCGTGCATGATTCTCGCGCATATGTTGTGATACCAACTTGCTCGCCCTTCGCATTAAAAGCAGGGCCACCACTACTGCCAGAAGAGATCTCGGTAGTAGTCAAAATAAGTGAGTGCCCGCCGCCATCACGCAGTGTCCTGCTTGTCGTACCAGTAGAAACGGTGGGTATGGTGCGAGATTGCTTAGTGCTAATGCCACCATCAACAAGCGCTGGGTACCCTACTGCGGTAATGCGGTCGCCGTTTTGGACTGAGCTGAGCGACGACAGCCGCTGGATTGTTGGGAATGTACCGCTCATCTTGAGGAGTGCAACGTCGGTATATCGAGACGAGAGATCGACATCACCTGTATCAACTTCTTTGTCAATGAGTGTCGCAGTTTTGTTAGTGGCAGATTTTTGCCAGGTACTTTCTTCTGTAAGGCGGATTGGATCATCAGATGTCTGGATAACGTAGTCGGTGCGACTATTGCTTACTGTAATGTTGGACTTTGGCACAAGCTGCAGATAGGCTATCAGCTTTTGGGCGGCAGCCGTATCATCATTTTCGACTTGGCTGATAAGCTCGCGTATCTGCGTCTCAGTTGCATAACCCGCTCCAGTGACAAATTGGATATAGTTGTCCCACTCTTGTTGGGAGGTTGGAAAGGCGTTGGCAAGGAGATCAGTATCGGTTGTTTCGACAACGTGGCCATTAGTGACAACAACGCCATCCGATGACACAATCGACCCACTCCCAATGCCACCATTACAAGCCTTTGCTAGTGTGAGCGTATTACTCTGGACACGAAAGGTGAGGCGAGCACAGCGCATTGCACCAACTCTAACTGTTGCTAACTGATTTTTTGCTACCACACTGAGCATAATGTCGTCGCCGACTGTGCCGTGGATGTTAGCTGTGTCGGTTGGTGTATTGGCTGCAGCTAGGCGTGCGATCACGGGCTGGCTAGAAGATAGCGCACCGTCCTGTGGCTGTGTGTAGGAGACACGAGAGATTACATTTTGCCAGGTAGTGAGCGCATCGCGGTCATTGGCGGGTAGGTTGGTTACGGCAAGCCAGTATGGTCGGTCGTGCTGGACGGTTAGGTAGTAGTAGGATTGTCGCCAGATAGTGAGCTGACCATTAAGAGCTTTGAGGCGATGTTTGACGTGAAGCTCACGATATTTTTTGCCTGCTATAGTAATAGCGCGTTCGTTGATCTCATCATCACGTCCTGTATGAGCAAGGCTTTTGCGTTTCTCTTGGGTGATGATGTCAAGGTTAGACTTCCCCTTGTACTCAGGGATGCTGTCTTTGCTACCGAAGTAATTTTTGTTACGGTTAGCGGTAATAGTAAGTTGTGACTGCTGCGCAGCGGCTGGCTGTGGTGTACTAGACGTCTTGTTAGTGAGGTGTAGGGTAATGATGCCGTAGTTGCGTGCCTCTTGGAGTTGATCGCCATTATATGTTTGTCCCTGAAATGTTCCTGGCTCACTGTTGGGATTTTGGACAATCCCCTCTGCTGTCATAACTCCTGGGTCGTACTCTAGACTAAAACCCAACTGTGAGGTGATGCGACGCTGCTGCGTTTGGGTATTTGTCTTGGTAAGAAGGTCGATTGTTTTTTTGCGGCCATTGGGTGACTGAGCACTTGGCTGCGATACTAAATAGAGAGCAATAATACTCCCTACAAGCAGGGTAATACTGACACCAAGTGCAACAAAAAGCACAGGCCGCCGCCCCTGAAAAATAGAAAAACGATGTGTCATAATGACACACTATAGCACACTATAACACACTGTGCCATAACCGAGAGTGCTTTAATTATTAATCGGCCGGGTTATCAACTCTTGCCTGTAAAAAGTGTGGTATTTATCATTGAAAATGAAATATCACTACGGGTGGCCTGGTTACTTTAGTGTGCTTACTCTACAATCACTGTCATCCGCACCATCAAACACAGCAAGACAAGTCCTGTGCCAGCCAGCACTGAGACGGCGATGGTCATGCGGTTGGGGTAGTAGTCGACCGTCTTGGGCTTCTTGGTTTGACGTGACGAGGGGTGAGCAACTGATGTGCTGGTGCGCTTCGGTGATTTTTTGGCTGCTGCCCTAGTTTTGGTTACAGTGGTGTGTGGAGCTTTTGTCATGGCTCTAGTATACGCCGATGCGTGGCGATTTGTCCAGAACGCTTATGCTTGGTGTGCTATAATAGATCTATTATGACATACCATGCCAAGACCCCCCAGCAGACGATGGCCGACCTATCGTCTGGCATCCATGGTCTCGATGACGCTGCTGTGGCTGAGCGGCTGGAACACTACGGCCTCAATATTATCCGCGTTGTGCACGAACCACTGTGGCGGCGGCTCATCAAGCCATTTTGCTCGGTGTTTATGCTGGTGCTGTTTGCAGCAGCGGCGATTAGTTTCTTCCACCAGGCGGTGGTGGACGGACTGATTATTTTGGCGATTATTCTGGTAAGTGCACTGATCGATTACACGCAGCAGCTCTCTACCGAGCGCATCATCCGCTCACTGCAAAAGCATGCTCCTTTGCAGGTGCGCGTCCGTCGGCATGAAGGTGAACAATCGCTCGATGCGGAGCAGCTGGTGCCAGGTGATGTGATCATCGTGGAAGAGGGTGATAAGATTCCGGCCGATGCGCGGGTGCTCGAGGCGCGCTCGCTCCGAGTGGATGAATCACAGCTGACGGGTGAGTCGCTCCCGATCGAGAAGAATAGTGCAGTTCTCCCCATGGCAACGGCGCTCTATGAGCGGCGGAATTGTTTATATCAGGGGTCATTTGTGATTGGTGGCAGTGCGCTTGCCATTGTGACGGCAACCGGAAATGCGACTGAGTATGGCAAACTAGCGGCTCTCTCGAGTCGCCCACGTGAGGCGAGCCCAGTGGAGCGCACGATCAATAAGCTGGTAAGTCAAATCATCGTCGTTGTGTTGGTGGCATCAGTGGTAACGCTGGGGTTAGCGCTATGGCGTGGCATGGAATTCACCGCAGCGCTGCAGTTTGTGATTGCGCTTGCCGTTAGTGCAGTGCCGGAGGGGCTGCCAGTGGCAATCTCGGTGATTTTGGCTATTGGCATGCAGCGGATGGCGCGGCGCAAGGCACTAGTGCGGACGATGGCGGCAATTGAGACAATTGGCGTCGTGACGACAATCGCTACGGACAAGACGGGCACCCTCACGCGCAATAAGCTCACCGTCCAAGCCGTCTGGGCACCGGGCAACCGTACTGAGCCACTACTCCAGACACTGGCTGGCAGCACCTTGCCCAATAGCCGAAGCAAGATGTATGATCCGCTTGATCGAGCCTTTGCCGCTTATTGCAACGAGCAGCGCGTCTCGCGGCCGCAGCGCCGGGCGGGTTTGACGCTCTTTCCTTTTGAGCACAAGCTGGCGATGAGTGGCACACTCCAGGCAGTTGGCACTGGGCAATATCGTCTGTGTGTAAAGGGTGCACCAGAGGCGATCATTCGCCATGCGCGGCTTTCCAGCACAGATAAGCGCGCGACGCTCCAGGCTTTGCAGCAGCTCACGGGGCAGGGGCATCGAGTGATTGCCTTGGCGTATACGGCGCTTCGCGCGCCGATTGATTCGCTAGAGCAGCTGCCAGCGCGCCAGGGGTTGCAGTTTGTCGGGTTGGTTGGTGTGGCAGATAGTGTGCGGCCAGAGGCTCGGCCATCGATTGCTCGGGCACGCCAAGCGGGCATCACAGTGCGGATGATTACCGGCGATCATTTCGAGACGGCGTATCAGATTGGGCGGCAACTCGGCCTCGTGCGGGGGCGTGATGAGGTGTATGATTGCCGGCGGCTTGACCAACTAAGCGACGGCGAGCTGGCTACTGTGGTGGCCCGAGCGCGCGTTTTCTCGCGGGTCATACCAGAGCACAAGCACCGCATCCTCACAGCGCTCAATGCAACAGACATCACTGCCATGACGGGCGATGGCGTCAATGATATCCCCGCGCTGACCAATGCTAACGTTGGCATTGCGATGGGCTCGGGGGCGCAGATAGCACGCGATGCTGGTGATATTATCCTGCTCGATAACAACTTCCGCTCCATCATCAGTGCCGTACATGAGGGGCGGACGATCTACGCTAATATCAAGCGCATGGTGGTGTATTTACTGGCGACGAATCTTGGTGAGGTGCTCGTGTCGATTGGCTCGCTGCTGGTGGGTTTGCCTATCCCACTCTTGCCCGTGCAGATCTTGTGGGTCAATTTGGTGACAGATACAACGATGGTTATTCCACTTGGTGTCGAGCCAGGCTCACCCCAAGCAATGCGGCGGTCGCCATACCACCCCAAAGCACCACTACTTAGTCGCTTTATGCTGAGCCGGGTTGGGCTCATCGCGGTGGTGATGGCGGTTATCACATTAGGGCTCTACAGTATGTATTATCACTCGCACGGCGAAGGATATGCGCGCACTATTGCCTTCTGTGCGCTGGTGGTAATGCAGTGGGCGAGCGCTCTTGCTGCCCGCAGCGACTACGAGCCCGTCTGGCGGCGCGCCCGGCGGTGGAGCACAGCATTCTATAGTGGCTTGGCAGTGTCGATTGTGCTCCAGCTGGTCGCGCTGTTTGGGCCGCTCGAGCAGTGGCTCCATGTGGCGCCTATCTCGTGGAGCGATGGCGTCTTCGTCTGGATTGTGGCGTTCTTCGTCCCACTTGCGATTATGGAAGGGCACAAGTGGCTCGGGCGCACCTACTTTGGCAAAGGGCACGCTGTAGTGCGTTCGCGTCGACGGCGGTAAGGTGCCATTTTGTCCTCTTGCTATTGCTTTATGGCAAGTGGTGTGGTTTCATACACATATGACAACACACTATGAAACTACCCCCCCCCTCGATTGCTGACACCCATGATCAGCAGCCAATACCGACACCAATGACGCGCCTGGAGGCGATCGAGTATATAGTAAGTAGAACAGATTTCGATTATCCTGAGACACCATTTCGACGGAGAGATCCATATACCGTAACATTAAAAGGCCAGAGTTATAGATACCAGAATTTGACGAAATATTCGCAAGAGAACTGGGCCTATGTGGCATATCTCTCGCTATATCTCGCTCTAAGGATGAAAGCTCCTCAATAGAGTAATCGCATCCTCGAGTTTCTGTCTACTGTCCTCATGCGTCAAGTGCTTTCTGGCGTCCTCGATCGAAAGCCACAAATTTTCTATACCCTCATCATTTTCGTGCTCTTCTCGGTTGGGCTCTGGGGCTTCGTTTTCGTCCACCAATTCCAGCAGATAATGATAAACCGTCTTTCGGTATCGCTTGCCGTCGTCCTCGTCAAATTCATAGGACACCTCACCAAGCGGAGCTCTAACCTTAACATGATAGCCAGTCTCTTCTAAAACCTCGCGAACTGCTGCCTCTTCTGGGCTTTCACCAGGCTCAATGGCCCCCTTTGGAAATACGATTTCACCGTATTTGGTTACATTTAGTGTGAGGATCTTGCCTTTTGAGCAGCAAACTATTCCGCCGGCTGATTTTTTGTGGATGATGTTTTCTTCTAGCATAATTACTATTGTACTATGATTGTATGCTATCCTCCGGCACCTTTCCAGCCGGGCCAGGATAGATACGTTCTCGCGTACTATGGACCACGTGATCCATTATGGTACAGGAAGGGGTAGTCATTCAATTAAATTGGAAAGATCCCAGATGCAACAATACAAAGCTGTCGTGCTGCGATCTATCAGGCGCTTCGCCGACAATGATAAGTTGCCGTCGCCTAGTCAAGGTGGCTCGTCTATACGACTGTACGCAAGATGGGCCGAGCTTTCCAGTAGAGAGGAAACTGGTCAATATCTAGGGAGGAAGATACGGTCAGCAGATGACGCGATAAGCTTTGTACTGCAATTTGCAGGAGTCTGGCACACTATAGGAAAAAGTAACCATACATATAGAGATTTAACACTAGACGCAATACTCAGTATAGATGCTATTATTAGCATTGATACTATACACCAAATTATCACGTCTGATCCGCGATATGGCAACCTAATAAATACGAAGGAGTCAGACCTTGTCCTGTTCGAGCGTCCGAGGGTACGTGATATTCATACTATCGCAAAGGTAGGAAATGAGAAATCACCCGAATTTAAGGAAGCTATGGTAAAACAATTTATCTATTTATTTAACAAAAGACGAGAAGCGAAAGAATAGAGGCCCCAGAAGCTCATAAGTCACGGCTGTGCAACACGAACGCTACGGCTCCTTAATATCTTTTCAGCCAGTTCAAGCTTGCGGTTTGATTGGCTATAGTGATCAAAAAATATATCTATATCATCGTCACTTCTCCATGTTGCACAATTATTATAAAGCCAGATTAATATTCTAATAGCAGCTTCAGCGTACTGCTTGGACCAGTTTAGGTAGTAGTCAGGGGCGCCTCCCGTGCTAGAGACACCCTGATGGACATAGATATTACGAGTCTCCTTTATCAGGAATCCTTGCTGCTCCCAATATCTCTCTCCAGGGATATAATTTTTAAATATATCCAATACCTCAGCCTCTCTGCGAGTTTGGCCATTTGCTTTTCTGGTGGTAATTTCTAGACACCTCTAAAACCCCAACAAGCCAAGATTTACATCTTCCGCGTCCAGTGCAGATGCAAATTCCATAACAACACACCTCAACCGCTCAGCAGCGGCAAAATTATTATCCTGAAATGCCCTCAGCAAGACCCTAAGAAAGCCCTTTTTGCCAGTATCTAGAGCATTAAGCTTTTCTGAAGGCAGGGCATGTCTCCTTGTTGTAGACCAAAATATTTCAGCCCTGCCGTCTCTCTCGGCTATAAATATGCCGACACTACTTATAGCCGTCTTATTGCTGCTCGGACCATACAACAGATTGCGCTCCTGATAATTAAATACTTGTACAACATTAATACAGTCCATGAATCCCTGAAAGGTTCTGGCGGCTTTATTAACAGCCGCTTCCATATTGCGATTGGCGACCTTAGCCTTAACAGTATAGGTATTAGACTCGTTATCAAGCTTCGGAAATACTTCACTCCGACGCCATCGATACTCTCTTATATCACCAGTCTTCTTTACTGTCCTCCAAAAATCGCGCTCACTACACCAGGTAAACTTAATGCCGGAAAGCGTAAGCCGTGTTTTAAATAAATCTGTTTTTGTGCTTTTTGATAGAAAATATATCTGAAAGTAAATTGTAAAGGTCTTGTTCTGTTGGTGCTGCGGCTTTACCGCTAGCGCCCGTCTATCATATTCATCATTGTTGTAGACCATATTAAGAAGCTTACTGTCAAATTCGGCACGCATCGCGATTCTGTCGTTGACTTTTTTGTGCAGTGTTCGATCATCTGTTTTTTGATCTGCAAGCCATTCACGATATGCGTCACGGCACTGCATGTATAGCTCTTTATCGCTGCTCTTACTCATTGATACTTATTATATGTCAAATAGCGGATACTAGCAGAAAGTCACAGAACCAAATCACAAAACAAACCGTCCAGCCGCTCCGGACTGGACGATAATTCCTATTTGACCAAGCTTTACAACAGAGGTAGTTATTCATGGTAGCTAAAGATCACGGAACCTTGTCACTCACTCTGTTATACAGCTTGGCTGGGGTGGAGGGATTCGAACCCCCGCATGACGGGACCAGAACCCGTTGCCTTACCACTTGGCGACACCCCATCGCTGTAGATACTGTAGCACAGGCAGGGGTGGTTTTCAAGCTGTTTGCGTCGAAACTACGCGGCTTATCGTATTGCCCGCTCACCCTTTTTCTTGTTAGTTCATTCGAAGAATGGTAGCTTGTCGCCAAGCAAATAAGTTTTCTAGCTTCGCACGCGAAATGAATATCTCTATTGATTTATTCATTCTCTCATTGTGCTAGCAGGGAGTGTGGGGAGTAGACAGAGGGTGTAAACCCATCAGGCGCTATTGACCAAGATGGCAGGTGTGTAATTTAGAAGTATTAAATTAAAACTCATCCTTCACTTCGTGTGCAACATATAGCGCCGCCAGCGCAAACAGTAGCGACATGAGCGACACCAGCACGGCCAGTGGCATCATAAATATATTGAGGATGAAGCCAATCACCGCAAAGAGACCAATCACTAGTGCACTACACACCGCAAGCGCCCAGCCCTGTTTGCGCCGTTCGCGCAAGGGGAGGACTGCAAGGCCAGCAATGACCCCCTGAGCAATGACGCACAGCAGCGCAACGACAAGATAAACTCGCCGCGCAGTAAGCGACGAAGATGCTTGTGGCGCAACCATCATCAGCCAAGTACTTACCTTTGATGTAAAAGCCTGATATAGCTGGATAAGCAAGGATACGCCGTACCCAGCATTAACAACCGCAACCAGCAGCATCATAACCCAGAGGTTATCACGAAACCACTGCTTCATGGCAGCGCTCATGCGGGGGAGGGGTTGGCAGAGTTTGGTGAGGGTATTCGTGAGTGCATCAATCATAATGCTAGTATAGCATCGCAGGACAAATCGTCAATTTTACTGCTTGGGGGAGTGGAATATCTCCTCACACAGCAATCTCCCAGAGCTAGCACAAAATGCTTGTTGATACCAGTGAGCTTTTGCACTTTGTCCAAATGAAGTAATAGAGGAAAAGCTACTGCTAAAGGTGGTTCTGAAGTATATTATTTGGTGGCCGTCTTTGCTATTGTCTCCTGCTATAATTCTCCCCGGAAATAGCTGCAAATATGATAAAATATCTCCATGAAAGCAGAGCAGCTGCAAACAATGACGTTTAAAATCACCGGTGGGAGCGCAGTATGCCTCAATAGCCGGATTGTTGTGCAGCAAGCTTTGCGCGAGATTGCCTGGCGAGCAGGGCTCTCGGCGGTGCGCTCGGTGAGCCACGACTATGTACCGTATGGCATTGGTGTGGCGCTTCTCTTGCCCGAAGCGCATATCGCAGCGCGTACCTGGCCCGAGACCGGCTTGGCATACGTGACGATGACGACCTGCCAACCAGTTGAAAATGAGATGATCTCCAGCCTCGAGCGCGTCCTGGGCGCTGCCTTTGTCGCCGAGCAGGTTGAGACGGGTGTAGTGAATTTGTAGTAGTGGGGCAGGGCAAAGCAGGGTGCTCTTTCTATCTTTCTAATGGGCTAATTCTCGTCGTCTTAGCAAATCTATTGAACAAATTGCGTACATACCTTGTCAAAACACATGTCCCATGCTATAATCAAAGCGCGTCATTATGGCATTTTTTACGACGTTTTTCACGATTATTCTGCAGTGGTATGTGTGGGTGCCAGTGGTTATCCTCCTCGGTTATTTGACGTGGCGCAACAATCGGCAGGTTGATGTGCTGCGCGAGGTCGAGAGCGAGCTGCTTATCCTCGAAATTCCCCGTGCCAATGACAAGTCTGAGCTCGCAGCTGAGCAAATGTTTGCCAGCCTCCATGGTATTTTGCGCGATGCACGCGAGCTCAAGATTAATGATGGCTACCAAGAACATCTCAGCTTCGAGATTGCGTCTGTCGGTGGACAGATTCAGTTTTATGTCTGGACACCGCGTGCACTACGCAACTTCGTTGAGAGTCAGATTTATTCGCAGTATCCCACGGTGCAAATCCGCACCGCTACAGCCGACTATACGGCGCACGAGCAGCAGCACAATGTCGTCTATACAGCAGAGGTTGTGCTGGCAGAGAGTGAGTTTTTGCCGATCAAGACTTTTCAGAGCTTTGAGGTTGATCCACTGGCGGGCATTACAGGCACATTAGCCAAGTTGGAGGATACGGATGATGAGATTTGGATTCAGATTTTAGTACGTCCTGTGGCAGATGACTGGCACAAAGCGTCCGATGCGTGGGTCAAGCGTGTGCGCGGTGGTGGGTTCTTTGGCGAAGCATTTCACCCCAAGGCGCGGTGGTTTAGCCAGTTCCTCATGGCGCTGTGGCAACCACCCGAAGGCAACATGACGACAGTAACGGAGCTCTCCGATCGCGACAAAACCCGCATCGCCGAGGCCGAAAAAAAGGCTGCTAAGTTGGGTTACCAGGTCAAGATTCGCGTTGCATATCTTGGCGACAGCACCACTGATGCGCGGCTGCGTATGCAGGCAATCATCGGTACCTTCAAGCAGTATAACAGTACCAACCTCAATGGTTTTACCATGAGCCACGATAGCTTCCGCAAGGAAGACCTCAATCGCTATAAGTTGCGCCTCTTTGCTGACCGCGGCTTTTTGCTCAATATTGAGGAGATGGCGAGTGTCTTCCATCTGCCGCACACCAATGTCGAGACGCCCAATATCGTTTGGGCAAGCAACAAAACCGCCGAACCGCCCAACCGTCTGCCTGTCCTCACTGGTCATGCGGCTGACGATGAGAAGATCTCAGCCTTTGGCCTAACCAACTTTCGGGGCATCAACCACCAGTTTGGCATGCTGCGGAGCGATCGCTCGCGCCACGTCTACATCATCGGCCAGACGGGAGCGGGGAAGAGTGGCCTATTGGAGCTCTTTGCCTTGAGCGATATTTATCATAATCAAGGCTATGCCATCATCGACCCGCACGGCGACTTTGCCATCGAGGATATGAAGTTCATTCCCGAGGCACGGCTAGATGACGTGGTGTATTTTAACCCTGCAGACGTCGAGCACCCGATTGGCTTTAACCCACTGGAAGTTACCAACCCAGCGCAGAAATCGACGATCTCATCAGAGGTGATTGGTGTGCTCAAGCGGATGTTTGGTGACAGTTGGGGGCCGCGGCTGGAATATATCTTGCGCTATACTATTTTGGCACTACTCGATCGGCCCGAGCCTACCATGCTCGATATCACCCGCATGCTGACGGACAAAAAATTCCGCAAAGAGACGATCGGCTACTGCAACGATGTGGTGGTGCGGCAGTTCTGGAATGTGGAGTTTGCCAGCTGGTCGGAGAAGTTCCAGACGGAGGCCATTGCGCCAGTGCTCAACAAGGTGGGAGCTTTTACGGCAAATCCCATTATCCGCAATATTATTGGTCAGACACACTCGTCATTTAATATTCGCCAGATTATGGACGAGGGCAAGATCTTGGTAGTGAATTTGTCGAAGGGGTTGATTGGCGAGGATAATGCGGGAATTCTTGGTTCATTCTTAGTCACAAAGATCCAGCTGGCAGCGATGAGCCGTAGCGATATCCTCGATATTCATGACCGGCGGCCATTTTATCTCTATGTCGATGAGTTCCAAAACTTCGCAACTGATAGCTTTGCCACTATCCTGAGCGAGGCACGCAAGTATGGACTCAACCTTACCGTGGCTAATCAATATATCTCGCAGATGGAGCCAACGGTGCGTGATGCGGTCTTTGGCAACGTCGGGACGATGATTAGCTTTCGCGTCTCGCCAGATGACAGCCCGATTCTTGCCAAACAATTTGAACCGCAGTTTGAGGAGAACGACCTCACACAGATGCATAATCGCAACTTTATCATTAACATGGTGATTAATGGTGAAAAGGCACCAGCCTTTAGTGCGACTACGCTTAACTTGCCTGAGGCTAAGCGGAGCCATTTGTCGCGCATTATTGAGCATAGCCGTGAGCTGTATAGCCAGTCGCGCCAAACAGTAGAGGATACCATCAATGAGCGGATCCACCCGGGCAGTACCGGGGTGAGTGTAACGTTGGCAGGTCAAACGGGGGCTTCGGCATCGTCAGCCACCACTACGGGTGAAGGTACAGCCAAGCGCCGTCGACGTCGCCGACGCAAGCCAGCTGGTGGTGAAGCACGCGATGAGCAGGCGACTACTGGACAATCAAGTGCTCAATCTAGTAAGCAGGTGAAGAAGCCTGTTGCTCTCAGCAAAGCTGCCAAGCCAGCCACTCCTTCTCCAGGCAAAAAACCAGCGAGCACCACACCTAAGTCAGCTGCGCCACGCGATCCATCACTTCTCTCCATTCAGCATGCCAAGCCACGCACCACAATCCCGGCGCAGCTCTTACACCACCAGCCGCATACTGTGCAGGCTCAGCCAGATGGCCCGGTGCCACTGGCCAAGCAGCCTGATAGTGCAACCTCAGCGCATGCGCACGATGAGCTTGATGACCCAACCTTCTTTGCTTTGCGTTAGATAGGTAACACTAATTTCTCTTAAGTCACTATTGCGTCACCTTACTCTAGAGGAGTGTGAGGGGTGTAGCGAATTTTCTTCTCAACACGAAGGTATAATATGATCAGACTTAAGAAAACCCTCGAGTGGGTAGCATAGTGAAGTAGCGCGAGGTAGGCCTTGGGTAGCCAATGTAAACACCACAGAGGTAATCACGCGAAAAAGCCTCCTTATCCTGTGTATAACTCTGTTACCTCGCCTCACTAACCAATGTGGGTTATGCTATAATGGAGAGGATAAACGGAAATACGGGACATGACGGCAGTAATTTGTGTAACAAATCAAAAAGGTGGTGTTGGCAAAACGACAACAGCGATTAATGTTGCCTACTATTTAGCAAAGGCCGGTAAGAAAACCCTCGTCGTCGATTTTGACCCGCAGGGTAATGCCACTAGTGGCCTTGGCATTGATAAGCAGCTGCTTGATGCTACCATGACAGAGGTCGTCAAGAGCGAGAAGAAGCTTGCTGATATCATCCAGCCTACCGAGCATAAAAATCTTTTCATCGCACCCGCCCTGCCGCAGCTGGCTAATGCCGAAGTAGAACTGGCCAAGGCGCAGCACCGTTTTAGCCGTCTCAAAGGGGCGATCGATGAACTAACTGGCTATGACTATATCATTATCGACAGCCCACCAAGCCTCAGTCTCCTCACTGTCAATGGGCTCATTGCAGCACGCTATGTGCTATTGCCAGTCCAGGCGGAATTCTATGCGTTGGAAGGGCTCGGGCAGCTGCTCGAGACAATGAAGCTGGTGCGCAAAAATATGAACCCGACACTTGATCTTATTGGGGTGCTACCCACCATGGTAGATGGTCGCACATCGCTCTCGAGCCAGGTCTTGGCTGAGATTGCGAAGCATTTTCCAGCGAAGGTGTTTGCGGAGTCTATCCCGCGCAATGTCCGCCTGGCTGAGGCTCCAAGTCATGGTGCGCCGATTGGGGCATATGATCGCTTTAGTCGGGGTGCACGGGCATACAAAGCCGTGACGAAAGAAATAATCGAACGAACGGGGGTATAAATGGCAAAACGAGGTTTAGGGCGGGGGTTTGATTCGCTGATTCCAGCGGAGCTACTGGACGAATCGTTCGACCCAACCGCCGACCAAGATGACCGGATTAGTGACCTGCGCCAGATCAAGCTTGCAGAAATTATGCCTGACCCTACTCAGCCGCGTCGGGTGTTTGACGAAACGCTGCTCGATGAGCTCGCTGAGTCTATCCGTGTTCATGGTGTGCTGCAGCCTATCGTTGTCACCCCTGATAACAAAGGTAAATATGTCATTGTGGCTGGTGAGCGGCGCTACCGAGCCGCTACCAAGGCGGGGCTGGAGAAGATCCCGGCACTGGTGCGCACGTTGTCTGATCAGCATAAGCTCGAGCTCTCGCTTATCGAAAATATCCAACGCCAAAACCTCAACGCCATCGAAACCGCCACGGCGTATCTCAAGCTGCGCGATCAATTCAACCTCACGCTTGAGCAAATCGGCCAGCGCGTTGGTGGTAAGTCACCCAGTGCAGTGAGTAATACACTACGCCTCTTGCGCTTGCCTGAGGTAGTGCGCCAAGCAGTAGTCGATGGCAAGCTGAGCGAGGGGCAAGTCCGGCCGCTGATTAGCTTGGATGAAGCGCAAATTGCCGATATTTTGCCGAAGATTATTCAGGAAGAGTGGAGCGCGCGGCGAATCGAGCAGTACCTGGCTATTCTCAAGCGCACCGAGGCAAGTGACTCTGCTCAAAAGACCACCAAGGCCCAGCGCCCAGCGCCCCCACCACAGTATACGGCTGCCAGCCAGCGCTTTGAGCAGCAGCTGAGTGCACCAGTCCAGATCCGCGGCAACCGCCGCGGGGCAGGGCAGATCGTTATCCGCTTCACTAGCGACGATGACTTCGAGCGGATCATTGGCTTGCTTGAGCATACGCAGGATGAGAAGTAGCGGAATAAAGTGTAACATACAATAAACCTTCTTAGAGTAGAAGGTTTATTTATTTTCGGTAAAGATCTGATAGCGTATAAATTACCCTGTAATAATGAATATATTTCTAAAATATTCAGAGTATTGATAGAGAAGTCGCTAGAGCGATATTAGATGCTATATCTGAAACCCTTGAACTTTCGTCAACGGCCAGAGACGCAGGCTGACGGGGCCAATCACATCATAGAGTGGCACGGTGCCGAGGCCATTGCGTGAGTCGAGCGAGTAGCTACCTTGACGGTGATCACCCGCTACAAAAATCGATCCTTCGGGCACCGTCACCTCTGTGTCGCCACTGGTGGGAGAGCCAGGACCATCCCAGCTGTCGTCTGGGCGGAAGCCTTGTGGATGTTCTTTGTTATAGACAGTCAGCGTCCCATCCTTGACGGTAACGCGCTCGCCCGCAAAGGCAATGACCCGCTTGACGAGGTTCATATCCTCACTGCCTGGGCTGTAGAGTGGGTTCTTAAAGACGATAATTTGCCCCCGCTTGGGTGTGTATGAGTTGTTTTGCAAATGTGCCATCGTGACGGGCAGGCGATTGACAATCAGCCGGTCGCCGGTGTAGAGCGTCTGCTCCATACTTGGGCCAGTCACGCTAAAGCTACGAAATACAAAGGTGTTGATAAGGAGTGTGCCAACGATGACGCACACCACAAAAATTACAAAGCCACCGATATCCTTGAGCCTGGGGTGGCGGGTCAAAAAACTTGCTTCCATCATGAAGTATTATATCACTAAATGCGGGCGGAGGGGAGGAATAATTGCAATGTATGCGCTCCGCCACCGACCTAGCGGAGCGCATACTGTGAGGCTCGACGATAGATCAAGATGACGGAGCGGGGTTTCCGCCCGTGAGGAGCAGCTGATACTGCTCGGGAGAAAGAGTTATGGTAGCGCGAGCATGGCCATCTGTAAAGGCTCCCTGAATGACTTCAGGTAGGCTTACATTATCTGTAGTGCTGATAGAAGACTTCTCGAGCGTCCGGTGGCAATACCACCAGCCGAAGCTAACACGCGCATGACACGAGCCATAGTCCTCTCTGACGACGTAATTGTGGCCCGCATTAATATCCGAGTCGATATGGATGCTAACAGAAGACTTTGCTTCGTTTGATTGAACAAACGTTATCTTAGATGTTGGAATTTCTAAGATGTAGCTATTGCCTTGCGACGCAAAGCCAACAGAAATAGCGGTAGCTGGCGCCCAGGAACCACTGCCATGAACGAAAAAGAAGTTCCCGTTCACCGTCACACTTCCAGATGTACCAGCAAAGCGCTGGCCTAGCTTAAGCGGATATTGAGTATCCGGCTTGAGCCCGTAGTGGGAGGTGACCTGTGCAATAGTAGCAGATGTGCGCGTCGTCTTGTTACTAGACGACACTGGATAGAGCACTGCATTTGCTATGCCGTAGAGGACAAGCATAGTAGCGACTACCTTTGTAAAAAATCCTACTGTGGTGGATTGATTACTTTCCTTGTCATCTTGTTCTAATACAAGGCCTGTAGCCATAAAGAACCCAACAATAGTTGCAACAATCGCTGCAAACGCTGAGAATAGCCAGATAATCATGATGATCAGCTACTTTCTTTTTCTCTGATAACTCTCTGGGTGGAAACGTACCATCTCCTGCGGGTCGGCGCAAAAGATTAATATATATATATCAATATATGGAGGTGGAGTCAAGCAGACAGCTATAGAAATTTTATAAACAGAGCAGCTACTCAAAAATGAGTAGCTGCTCTCTCGGGCTATGCTGTTTGCTGCTATCGATCTACTACGATCTTAAAGTAGTCGTGATTAAATGCACCCTCCTCATCTTCTTCTACAATGGCAACTAAATTCTCGAGTGTTTTAATCTCTGTTTCTGTCAAGCGTTTGTTTTGCTTAGATAAGTTAGAGGCGACGCAGAGACATATGTATTCTAACGAAATAGCCCACTCGCCGACCCTTGCGTATTCCCTTGCTTTTTCGGCTTGCGATTGAGACAAGTAGGGGGATTCGTCAATATACTTGTAAAGTGCTATCGTTTGTTTAACTTGTTCGCTCATGGACATAATTATAACATAAATCGTTAGTCTGTAGTGTATCGGCTATAAAGATAAGTGTAATTATTTAAGTAACATTCCAGCGGCTCTTATGGGGTATGTTGCGATATAAAAATTATGAAAATATTGTTGAGGCTCGTGTTGTATCGTGATGTCCGTATGCAAAATAGTGCTGCATTGTGCAAATATGTGCTTGTACTCCATACGACCACAGTCTCTCGCGGCATTTTTGGCTTGCAAAGTGCAAGTTTGGGTGCGGTTTCGTATTTATTTTTTGGGGCAGATCCAGTATAGTAGAGAGAGTTTATGGCGGGTCGCAATTCGATAGATGGTTTTCGGTCACAAGATGGCGGGGCGGTGGATAGACGTCCTCGCTCGCTTCGTCGTGCCGATGGCTCGATGCCGCGGATGGGTCGCTCGATGACGGGCACGGCTGGCTCTAGTCGCAGCTTGGCTACAGTAGAGCAGCCAAGGAATTATACACCGCGCCGCAGTGCATCTATCAGCACCAATAACCCCAGTAGTAGCCTGACCGACTTCGATATCAATCCAAGTGACAATATATTTGCCGACCTAGAGCAAGGTAGTGGTGGGCGAGGCCGTAAAGGCCGTAAGAAGCCGCAATCGACGCGGCGCAAATGGATCAAGCGTATTATCATTGCCCTCGTCATCATTGGTGTGGGCTTCGGCGGTATGCTGCTGTGGCGGGCCTTTATGGCGAGCTCACATATCTTTAAGGGTGATATCTTTGGCTTGATTCAACAAAAGGAGCTCAAGGCAGATAGTAATGGCCGGAGTAATATCCTCTTGCTTGGTACATCGGAGGACGACCCAGGCCACGAGGGGTCGTACCTGACTGATTCCATCATGATCCTGAGCGTTAGCCAGAGCAAGAAGGATGCTTATATGATTAGTATCCCACGCGACCTCTATGTCAAATATCGCCGGTCGTGTAACTCAGGCAATGCAGGTAAGATTAATGAGTACTTCAACTGCGTCAATAGCGATTGGTCGAGCACCGAGGCAGAGGATGAGCGCCAAGCCGCTTCGCGCAAGTTCTTTGGCAATATTGTGGGGCTAGACTTGCAATACAGCGTGCACGTGAACTACACCGTATTGCGCGACCTAGTCTCGGCGCTGGGTGGCATCAAAGTGACGATCGAGAGCCGTGACCCCCGTGGCCAGATGGATGGTAACTTCGACTGGAAGTGTCGGGGCGGAAACCCTCGCGCGAGCCATGCCACGATGGTCAAGAATTGCCCGCCGAATGGCCACTTTATCGACTACCCCAATGGGCCAGTTGATCTCGATGCCGAGCATGCGCTTTATCTAGCGCAGGCACGCGGTGCTTCGGGCATATCCTACGGCTTTGAGCAGTCCAACTTCGACCGCGAGAAGAACCAACAGAAGGTGCTCGTGGCTATCAAAGAAAAGGCAACGAGTGCTGGTACCCTGGCGAACTTTGGTGCGGTGACGGGGATCATTGATGCACTGGGCAAGAACCTCCGTACCAACTTTGAGACAAGTGAGATCCGTACACTGATGTCGCTGGGGCAAAATATTAAGAGTGACGCTATCAAGAGTGTGAGCCTACTAAACACAACCGTTGGTGACCTAGTGGTGGCGCAGACGGTTGGTGGTATTAGCTCGGTCGTACCCGCAGCTGGCACATACGATTATAGCCAGATCCAAGCGTACATCAACAAGACACTCAATGCCACAGAGGTATCTAAAGAGTCGGCCCATGTTGTCGTCCTCAATGCATCAGGCGCATCAGGGGTAGCCAAGCGCGAGGCAGACAAGCTAGAGAAGCTTGGTATGGTTATTGACAGCATTGACAACGCTCCAAGCAGCGGCAGCGCAGGGAGCAACAAGATCTACCAAGTGGCTGGGAGAGCTAGCGCGCCACACACCAAGGCCAAGCTAGAGTCGATCTATCATGCTCAGGCTACTACTGGCACACCACCAGTGACTACTGGCAGCCACACGCAGTTTGTTGTCGTGGTTGGCCAGCCTACAACGGGCACTTCGTCGGCAATTAGCGATTAGTGAGTGGTAGTTTAATAAGCCGATAAGCTTCTGTGTTCGGCGTATGGTTACAAGGCCGTGCAGAGTATTAGCTCTTAACCTTCGAATCAAAGTAGATCATTATAATAGCGCTTTCCTTCGTCGAATAAGGTAGCGAGAAGGGGGTTATTTCCATCTGTGAAGTACAAGAACGGTGATTTGCCGATTGTATAGCATCATTGCTATTGCCAAAATATGGTAATGTTTGCACGGTTTTATGTTACCCAGCCTTAGCTTTACCTACGACGAGTTGTGTGACTAAGCTGCGAGATACGAAATATCTTCATCAAGTACCTATCGCCCATGCCAAAACTGTTGCGTCTTCGTCCATTCGGAGTCCTGGGTGGAGAGTTTTGCGTTATTGAGTTCATTCCAGCATCGCTCAATGCCTGTACGGAAGAGTGATTCCTGCACCTGAATCGATGAATTCTTTATGATGCGATGTGGCAACCCGCGGCCAGCAAAGCACTGAGCAGCTGCATCGAATAGCTTGCGATCGGTCACTTGCCGTACATTCAACACCTCTTTGTACGAACCCGATGGGAAGTGCAGCGGCATCTCGCTGCTAATGTAGCCAGTCAAAGCAAAGGCAGTCACGGGTACAGTAATAAGAAGGAGAGGTGCGAGGATGGCAGCGACTACCCAGTGTTTTTTGGTGTTGCGAAAATGGAGTTTGTGTGCCATATATACCCACTATAGAACCATAGTGCTGTTGGGTCAAGCAAAGACCGTCTGATTTTTAGAGTCTTTCTTGAGCAGTATTCTCCTCACCTCGCCATATTACACTGATAAATTGCGATACGAGCTAACGCCCTTCGCGCACCAACTTGTTCACGCTTATCTAAACGCATCATTAATAATTTCTTTATGCTCTAGCAGAGGAAGAGCGGGAGGAAGCAGCATACGATCTTATCGTGAGGTTCTGTAGCTTAGGCGCAGCAAAGCGACCTACGAAACCATCACAGCTAGCAGAATTATCTCGCCCTAGGCTCTTATTTTTTCGCCCAAAATGGTATAATAAAAGGCAATGGATTTTTTGCATGGTACACATCGTCAGTCTCGAGTCAGTGAGGTCGTTTATGTGGCGCTCAATCTTGGGCTTGCGACGCTGCTATTTTTGATCGTCCTAGAGGTGCAGTCGCCTTGGCTCGCGTTAGCACTGGTGATTGCGAGTAAGTGGCGCGCGCTCGCAGTGCGGCCACGCTTTTGGCTTGCCAATATTGTGGCAAATATGATCGACCTCACGGTGGGCATTAGCGTCGTGATGCTGATGTATGCTGCTAGTGGAGTGATCTGGCTGCAGGTTGTCTTGGCGGTGCTGCATGCGTTGTGGCTCGTAGTGCTCAAGCCACGATCAGATCGCCGCTCGGTGGCTATTCAGGCGGGTGTTGGCGTCTTTGTTGGGGCGACGGCTCTTGCTATGAGCTCCTATCGGTGGGATGCCGCCCTGGTTGTGCTACCGCTGTGGGTACTGGGGTACTGTGCTGCGCGGCATATTCTCGGTAGCTACGAAGAACCACTCACGCGTACCTACGCGCTCATTACCGCGACGATCTTTGCGGAGCTTGGCTGGGTGAGCTATCACTGGATGTTTGCTTATACTATCTCTGGCCTAGGGGCGATCAAGCTCGCGCAGTTGCCACTCTTTTTGGTGCTCTTTGGCTTTGTGTGTGAGCGTGCCTATAATAGCTACTATCAGCATGGTGTGGTGCGCGGGGCAGATATTGTCTTGCCGTCTACGTTGGCGGTTGGGCTTGTGTTGACGCTTTTGCTGCTGTTTAACAGCCTGAGCGCCACTGGCCTTGCATAGCTGAGGCAAGTGAGAAAAAGGGTAAAGGGGAAGAGGTTATGAATCAACAACCGCAGATGACAGCGCAAGACCAGCGGGCGGTGCGTGCTATGCGCCAATCAAAAATCATGTCTATTATTGCAGCGGGTGCGCTTGCCCTTGTCTTCGTTGTGGCGATGGCGATGTGGGTGTATTTGCGGGCGATTGATCGCAATGCGACCGTCACTGAGCGCGACCAAGTCAGCACCGACGGCAACCTCGCTCCCACCGCTGACGAATCTGCGGTGGCCAATGTCGCCGACAAAGCGTCAAAGAGCGTCGTGTCTATCATCACTAATATCGAAGAATCATCATCGCTCCGCACGACCACTCGCCAATCAGCGGCGGCGGGCACGGGTATTATCGTCAGCAAAGATGGTTACATCGTCACAAACAAACATGTTGTGTCTAAGGCGAGCTCTATCCGTGTCATTGCTTCGGACGGCACGCGCTATGATGACGTTCGAGTGGTGGGTGAGGATCCACTCAATGACATTGCCTACCTCAAGCTCGAGGTGGGTAATACAGTGCTCACGCCACTGTCACTGGGCGATTCAGCAACAGTGCGAGTGGGCCAATCGGTCGTGGCGATTGGCAACGCACTAGGCCGCTACCAAAACACCGTCACCAGCGGTATCATCTCTGGTAAAGGGCGGCCCGTCACGGCCTCTACATCGGGCAATAGTACTCAGCGAACGGAGAGTCTAACCGATCTTATCCAAACCGATGCTGCCGTGAATTCTGGCAATTCTGGTGGGCCGTTGCTTAACCGCTCGGGGCAGGTGATTGGCATCAATGTAGCAGTGGCAACAAATGCTCAGGGCATTAGCTTTGCTATCCCCGTCAATGCGATGAAGGGGACGCTCAAGTCGGTCTTGGCTGGCAAGGGAGTGCGCCGGGCCTACCTTGGGGCGCGCTATGTGATGCTCACGCCGGATGTTGCCAAGCAGGTTGGTACTTCGGCGAAGGAAGGCGCATATGTGATGACAAGTGGCGACAAGAGCGCCATTGTTGCAAGCAGCCCAGCTGATAAAGCTGGCCTCCGTGAGAAGGATGTAATTACCAAGATCAATAGCCTCGTTGTGGGCAAGCAGGGTGACGTCTCGAGTTTGATTGGCGAGTACCAGCCTGGCGACGTCCTCGCCCTCACCATCCTCCGTGACGGCAAAGAGCGCGTCGTACGCGTGACCCTGAGCGAGTATCAGGGCGGAGAGAGTGGGGAGTAGAGCGAGGCGTTATACTCCCCACTTGTTACCTCTAATCCAACGCTTCGTACTCAAGTCCAAGATGGTAAGGCATCAACCGATCAGTACCAGGATCCAACTGATCATCAGGTGTGTAGGGGTTTGGGTCTTCGGGATTGACCCATCCCCAATAGCGCAACTGACTCGGTGTCTTGACTTGGCTAATATCTCGCAGTCGTATAACGCAAGCATGAGCTATGTCAGTGATCGCTTTGCTGTGGAGTGGCCATCGGCAATAGCGTTCCCAATTTGGTATTGCTGGATCGTTGTAAGCAAATCCGAGGCCATTGAGCGTTTGGCGTTGCTCGGTGGTGAATGATGCTTTGCGTATCCCAATATCTTCTCCAGTAAACTCGGCAGTTACCGCATAATCGAGCGACAGATCATTGTGGACGCAGAACTGGACGAAAGGAAGATAGTCTGGGCTCTGCGAATCAGCAATGATCAGAAAAGAACGCCGTGGGAGCTTCGAAACTGTGATGGCTAGCTGTTCTTCGAACGCGTCCCACGTCAGAGCGTCACCTTGACGTAGGGTATAGTCTTTGCCGTCCTTCTTAAACGCTTTGCTTGGGATAGCAGTCTTGATAATGCCAAGATCGCGCAGTGGAAATACGCGGCTGAAGATATAGTCCCCTATGAACTCGTTGAGCGTTATTCCACCGTGTTCAAGTCGCGTGCTTTGTGGGCACACAACGAGCAGTGGAGGCCAACCATGAGGGTGAACTATTTCGACGAAGCAATTGTGCGGGCCTTGCCATAGTGCATATGAACGGTCTCCGGTTTCCTGGTGGAGCGGTGGTTTTGGCCACGTACTTCGTAACTTTTGAACATATTCTGCAAATAAGTCGATGGCCATTTCTTGGTCTTGGCCAGTTTCGGTGCAATGTGCGACAACTGCTAGCGTCGAACTGAGACGATTGACGTCTATCCCGTCGTGACATAGAAACGGATCTATACTGTCCGAAATAACCGTTTCTAGTCTGAATGGGTAGTTGTCTTGAACTTCCTTGACGGCATGATTGATGGCTTGAGGATCGCCTGCGGCATCCCACGGAAGTTTCGCGATGAGATTTATCCAATGTAGGAGTTCTGGAAAAGTTAGCTTAGTTGGTGTTGAGTTTGTCATTGATGATCCTTACGTTTTGAATTATATCAAGACTATTGTTCTATAGCGCTATTATATCATTATAATTGAGTCAAAGCGCTGCTGAATTTTCCACAACGACTTATGGTATAACCTCTGTTCTATAAATGTATGATCGCCATATGTTGCAAGATATGCTTGGAGCTCGGCAAAATGTATGCTATAGTCGAACATAGGTGGGACAAACAATATGAGAACATAACGCACAGGGGGCATTGTGGAAACAATCAACTTTTACCAACTAACACGATATTATGCACGAAAGTGGCCGGTGATGATTGTTGCCATTCTCGTTGGTATTGGGCTGGGTGCGGCCTATGCGCTATCCATCCAACAGCCGCAGTATAAAAGCTCCGCGACGTTGCTGCTAACAGGGGTAGAGCAAGGCCAAAACACCATTACACTTACCAACTACACTACGCTCTTTACCTCGCGTCGGGTGCTCGATCCGGTGATCGACCGTGCCCAGTACAAGGGGAGTTATGAGACACTGCTGGCTAACACAACTGCCAAGCATGTAAAGAACACCGATATCATCACTGTCTCAATGAACACTGGCGAGCCCAAGATGAGCGAAACCTTGCTCAAACAAGCGATTACCGAGTTTGAAAAGCAGACGAAAGCATTGTATGGCAAGACCAAAGTTAGCATCAAAACAGTCGACGCTGTCAATACGCCAAGCGCACCAGCAAGCATAGGGCTTGGGCAGGCAATGGCACTTGGCGGCGGCGGTGCACTGCTGCTTGCCATTGTAGGATTGTTCTTTGCCTACGACTACGCGCAGTCGCAACGCGCGGCCGAAGCAGCCGCTGCAGCCGCACACACAGCGGCCAAGGCCAAGCGCTAGCTACACCATTGCACAAAACTTATTTTTGCTGAAGCATGCAGCCGCACGGGTACGCGGCACGATAACAACACAGGGTAACAAGGGGGTATACCATGTATCGGGAATACGGAAAACGCATCGAAGATGTGAGCATTGCGCTGGCTGCGCTGGTGATTCTAGGGCTACCAATGCTGCTGGTTGCAGCGGCAATCCGCCTCACATCGAAAGGGCCGGCCTTGTTCCGCCAGAAGCGCTTCGGCAAAGATAAACAGCTATTTACAGTTTATAAATTCCGCACTATGTCTACGAAAGCACCAAAGAATATGCCAACCAATAGTTTTACCAACGCAGATAGCTATATTACACCACTCGGTGGGGTACTGCGCAAGTTATCTATCGACGAACTACCACAGCTACTCAATGTCATCAAAGGCGAGATGAGTATCGTTGGGCCGCGGCCTGTCATTAAGACAGAGAAAAAGCTCATTAACCTGCGCCAAAAATACCATGCTAATTCCGTTAAGCCAGGCATCACTGGCTGGGCGCAGGTAAATGGCCGCGACGACCTAGACGACCAGCGCAAAGCCGAGATGGACGGTGAGTATGTGCAGCGGCTGAGCTTCCTGACCGACATCAAGATCATGATAAAGACGATTGGAGCAGTATTGATGATGAGTGGCCATACGGAGGGGAATGAGCGGGCAGTAACAGGAGTCGATAATGCCCTCGAATAAGAAAAAAGTCCTCTTCACCTCACACACGGCCAACTTCCAGAAGTTCAACCGGCCCTTCATGCGGATGCTGCGTGAACAGGGGTACGAGGTGCATTATGCCTCAATGGGTGAGGAGCATATTGAGGATTGCGACAAGCAGTTCGTTGTGCCATTTACACGCAGCCCCTTCACGCTCAGTAATGTCCGGGCCTATCGCCAACTCAAGGAGATTATCGACCATGAGCAATACGACCTCATCCACACTCATACACCAGTAGGGAGTGTCGTGACGCGCCTTGCAGCTCGACAGGCTCGACAGCGCGGCACACGGGTGATCTACACTGCTCATGGCTTTCACTTCTTTACGGGTGCGCCGCTGCTCAACTGGCTTGTGTACTATCCCATTGAGCGCCTGATGGCGCACTACACTGACGTCCTCATCACGATCAATGCCGAGGACTACGCCCGAGCTAACCGTCACTTTGCTACCAGTGTGGTGTATGTGCCGGGGGTGGGAGTGGACCCAAAGCGATTCGATATCACAATCAATAAGGACTTACGGCGTGCAATACGTGCTGAGCTGGGTATTAAGCCAAATGATTTCGTCATAATCTATGTCGCTGAGCTGTCGAAAAGAAAGAACCAGTCTTGGCTGCTCAGTGCGCTCAAAACAACCTTGCAGCAGGACGCATCAATGCATCTTTTGCTGGTTGGTGCAGATAGTCTGCAGGGGAAGATCCACAAGCAGTCTGTTCGCTACGGTATACAGAGTCAAGTTCATTTTCTCGGATATAGAAAGGATATACCAGAGCTGCTCCAGGCGTCGGATCTATACGTTTCTACGTCAAAGCAAGAGGGGTTGCCCGTTAATATTCTTGAGGCGATGATGGGCCGCATGCCAATTGTCGCCTTGGAATGCCGAGGGGTTGCTGAGCTCCTCTCGTTGGTGGGTGCTACGCCAGCGCGTGATATGCAGACATTTCGCGCGACTGTCCAGTACTACAAAAAGCACCGCTCCTTGCACCGCGAGAAAGACGCAATCCAATCCGCACTATCACGATACACGACACCAAATATTATGAAAAACATGCGCCAACTGTATGAATACGAGGGAGAGACTGCTCGATGAACCAAGAAGGAACTATAGCGATCATAACGACTGGCCTCTTGCCAGTGCCTTCGGTGATGGGGGGCGCGGTAGAGAATCTGGTGCAGAATTTTATTGATGAGAATGAGCGGCAAGGCGGCCCTCACCTCACGGTATATAGCACCGCAACACCAGATGCTATAGAAAAGGCTCAGGCGTACACACATACAGACTTTGTCTTTATACACACCCCATGGGTTATCAGAGCAGCGGACTCTATACTCTACAGTATCTTCCAGCGCCTTGTCGATACAAATAAGAGCGCGTCTTTGCGAGCAATCCTGCAGCGGCTATATTTTTTGAGGAAGGTATCAAAGTATATTGCTCGCAAAAACCATCGCAAAATACTGTTTGAGAATGCTATCATCCAGACGCACATCCTACGGTGGCACAAAAATCAGGAACGATACAAAGGTAGAGTCTATGTGCATATCCATAATGAAATAACTAACTTTTATAAGACATATGAGTATCTAGTAGGTGCAAAAATTATCGTTGTGAGCAAGTTCATCAAAGATAGCTTGATCGCTAAATCGGCGCAAAGTAATGAAGGCAGCGGCCCACTACAAAACGTATCTGTGCTCAAGAATGCAGTTGACAATACCCGGTTTACTGCAATGACGAGAAAGCGCGCATCGAAGCTATTGCATCAACAATATACCATCGATGATTCAAAAAAGATCGTATTATTCAGTGGTAGACTGACTCCGGAGAAGGGGATTGATGTGTTGCTACGAGCGCTTGATCGGGTGAAAGAACAAAATTACCAGCTGCTTGTGGTTGGCAGCTCGTTCTTTGGGACTGATATCAAAAACCCATTTTTGAAGGAGTTGCGTGACCTCACCGAAGCGCATCGGGAGCACGTAACATTTACCGGATATATAGATTATGACAACATGCCGCTACTCTACCGCGGGTGTGACTTTGCAGTGTTGCCCTCGGTATGTAATGATGCTGCGCCGCTAACGGTTATAGAATCTATTACAGCAGGCCTGCCGATGATCACAACAAACAGAGGTGGCATACCAGAATATGCATCAGACAAAGCAGCTATTCTCCTTGATACAGACGAGACTCTTGAGCTGTCTATAGCAAAAAATATAGAAAAACTTCTCAGAGAGGATGACACATTGCAAGCCATGAGCAAAGCAGGCCAAAAAGCCGCCAAAGATATGACATTATATAATTATTATAGAGGGCTCCTCGAGAAGCTGGGAGAAGAATAAAAAACTTATGAGCACACTACAAAAGCTAAATATAAATCTAAAAAAGATACTCGCGACCACGCTCGTGTTTGTGATGATCGCGTATTACTATCTCTACGTGGTATCACCACAGTTGACGGCGTGGCTGCCGCTTATCCTGATGATCGGTATTGCTCTGTCTGGGATCATTTTGGTCGATTTTGCCATAACAAACAAGCTTACTAGGTGGCATTGCAAATATCTGCTCTTTTATATTGCGGTACTGGGAATCTCAGTTATCTTCCAGTGGCCGAATGTTGCATGGCTCGCACTAACTTCGAGTACGCTTTTGATCCTCAAGCGGGATGAGTTTATCAAGATATTTTTCTATACCTCGGTAGGGTTTTATCTCCTCGTGGTTGCTTTGGCGCTCTTGGGGGTGTTGCCGATGGTGTATGTTGGGTTTGATGGTAATGAATCGCAGCGGTATGGATTTGCAAAATACTCGCTTGGGTTTGATGGGCCAAACCAAGCATCGTTGTCATTCTTCCCAATATTACTCAGTGGTATGTATTTCTATGGTACTCGCCGGGTGTTTACGGGTATTGCTTTGATTGCTTGTATTGCTGTTGGTATTCTGACTGGTAGTCGCACGGGCTTCTTGCTGAGCCTTGCCTTCATTCCAGCCTATAGGCTGCTACTCCACAAGCATGGTGAGCGCAAGAAAAGTACCATAGCACCGTATTTGTTTATCATTGGCCTTCTTGTGTCGTGTATTGGTGCGGCAGTGCTCGTCGATAATGACCTAGCAAATAGGATTATGTCTGGCAGGCCTAAATTGATCGACCAATACCTGCAATCAGAATACACTCCATCGGTATTTGGATCGGATGAGGTGTACAATAAGGCCCAGTACGGGACGCCTCCAGTCGATAACTTCCCGGTGTATATATATGCTCGCTATGGTATCATTGGCTTTATTATATTTGCCTTCGTCTTTTGGCAGGGGATGCGGCGAGAACGCTCGACGAAGATGTATATTCTATTCTTATTCCTCATCCTGTATGGATTTGCAGAAGCCTTCTTCGATATTGCAGCAAAGAACTTCATCTTGCCGATTCTCATGGTCTCACTGTTTCAGAAAGGAGCTTTGTATGAGCAGCAAAACACTCGTTAGCATTGTCGTACCCGTCTACAATATGGAGCACTATCTTAGCCAATGCATTGAGAGTATTATTGCCCAAACGCATCGCACACTAGAGATTATCATCGTCAATGATGGCTCATCAGATAGATCGCTTGAGATTGCTCATGATCTTGCCCGCAAGGACTCGAGGATTATCGTTATTGATAAGCCAAATGGTGGCGTAAGCTCAGCCCGCAACGAAGGCATTAAGCGAATGCAGGGAAGTTACGTCACCTTCGTTGATGCAGATGACTCAATCCACCCAACGTATATTGAGAATCTCCTGGCTGATGCACAAGCGACTGATGCCGATATAGTGAGTACACCAAAGCACCTGCTTGGTGATGCAGAGCGGCAGGATTTCTTGGATGCGACTATCCCAGTTGCTGCGTCGGCGTCGGCCTTTACTCGCACTGAGGCGTTAACCGCACTATATAATGGGCGGCTTGAGAAGGGTAATAATGGGTGTCAATTGTACAAAACAGAGATTATTACGAGCAATGATATCCGGTTTGATTCTCAGATGGCGATAGGGGAGGACTTCGACTTCTTGGCCCGCGCGATTATATCGGCGCGCTGTATTGCGGTTGACAATCGCAGACTCTATTACTATCGAGCTAACCCGACAAGCGCCGTGCATCAGGAATTTAACATTCGACACTACCAAGCGATTGAGAATATGCAAAAGACAGGCAGAGCACTTCACAATCCACCAAAGAAACTCGTCCAGGCAATGGACAATAACCTATTTGTTGCCTCGGCATCATACGGTGCATTGATGTATGAAAGCCGCAAAAAATTCCCAAGAGAATTTGACGAAATCAAACGTACCGTCCGGCGGCTCAAGTGGGGCACACTATTGAGCCGAGACGTCAAGCACAGTGGTCGAATACGGGCGGCACTGATTATTTGTCTTGGTACCAACCTTGGGTTTATTGTAATTAGAAAATTGATAAAAATCTAAAAGACGAGGATATTCTTATGAAAAAAGTCGGCATCATCACCTTTCATCGTTCGCATAATTGTGGGTCTATTATGCAGGCATATGCACTGCAAAAAGTCTTGCAAACGCGATACGGTATTGCGCCCGAATTCATCGACTTCTCGAGCCCTGGCCAGCAGAAGCTCTACTCAGTCTTTAGTGGAGACAATAGTGCAAAGGGCATGCTGCGTAATATCGGGCGGGCATGTATCTACAATAGGCTCAAGAAGAATCAGGCGAGCTACGATAGGTACATCAAGAAGCACCTGAGGCTATCTAGCTGCGCATTTACCACTAACAAAGAATTGCAAGAAGCTCACTTTGCGTATGATGCGTATATTGCGGGGAGTGACCAGGTGTGGAATATAATGATCGATGATTATGACCCTGCCTACTTCTTGAATTTTGTTGAAGAAAATAAGCCAAAGATATCATACGCGGCCTCATTTGGTGCACGGCGAGTAAGTAGCAACACTAATCATCCCGAAGTCATTCGCGACATGATACGAGATTTTGATCACATCTCGGTCAGAGAGCCAAATGGCCAAAAATGGCTAGCCGAAGATTTTGTAATCAAGAGCACTGTGGTGCTCGACCCAACGCTGCTCATTGATGGGGGTGATTATTGCGATGGAGAAGAGTCGCCCACAGAGCATATCAAGAAGGACTATATCTTTATTTATGCAGTGAGTGTGTCGCGTAAGTTTGAGCAACGGATACAGCAACTCGCTCGAGAAGAGGGGCTCAAGATTGTTATATGGCAGCCTGATACGTGGCTCAAAATGAAAGGGGCAGCAAAGGGTTATATGCTACCAAAAGATGAGAACCCAGGGAAATACCTGTGGTATATACGTCATGCCAAATATGTATTTACGGCGTCTTTCCATGGTGTGATATTTTGTGCCCAGTATAGAAAGAATTTCTGGATCTTGTACAATAAAGGCATGAATTATGACAAAGACGATCGTATTCTTTCGCTCGTGGATAGCCTTGCATTGTCAGATCGGCTTCTGCCAGAAGATGATACGGAAAAGAATTTACGATCTGTCGTTGATTATACAACCTACGAGAAAAACCTTGCTAAGAGGCGTCAGCAATCATTTGCATTTCTTGACAAGGCGGTAAAAAACATATGAGCAGATCTACCGAGCTCATAAAAAACACCGCCCTCCTCACCATTAGCAAGATCACGACGCAGGCCGTCGCGTTCTTGCTCGTCCCCTTGTATACATTTTATCTGTCGGCGAGTGACTATGGGCAGGTTGACCTCATCTTGACGTATATTGCTTTGTTTGCGCCAATATTATCGGTTCAGCTGGAATTTGCGGCATTTCGGTTTGCGATCGATTCGCGCGATGATGCGGATAGGCTCAGTAGCATTCTATCAACGATATTCAAAATAGTGCTGCCTATCACAGGGGTGGCCATCGCTCTGTTGGCTATTGTATCGCTGTTTGTTGCTATCCCGTACTTAGCTCTTGTGTGTCTCAATATTGTTCTCTCTGTCGTGTCGGCAGTGCTACTGCAATTTACGCGAGGAGTTGGTGATGCAAAGCATTTTTCTATCGCGAGCATACTCATTGGCGTGGTGAGTACACTATGCTCCTTTGTCTTTGTTGCGGTCATGCGGCTACCTGCCTTTAGCTTGATGATATCGTTAGTGCTCGCGAATTTAGTAGGCATAGGTTACCTATTAGTGATTATTCGGCGCAAGAAACGCATTCGCTTGCTACACGGCGAGACGCACCAATCGTTGCGTTCGGATATGCTGCGGTATGCTATTCCACTTTTGCCAAATAATATTGCATGGTGGGTACTCAATGTCTCAGATAGGACTATTATTTCGATGTTTATTGGTGCAGCCGCAAATGGTATGTATGCGATTGCGAATAAGTTTGCATTTGTCCCGAGTATACTATTTGGCATATTTAATATGAGCTGGAGCGAGTCTGCCTCGATTCATATTACTTCGCGAGATAGAGATGTATTCTTTTCGAAGGTGTCCGACATGTGCTTGCGGCTATACTCATTTGCAACAGTGGTGTATGTATTGGTAATAGATATATTTTATTCACGAATCGTTGGTGCAGAGTATGCAAATGCGCATGGCTTAATACCCATTTTGGCGATAGGGGCGTTCTTCCAGGCGATCCTTGGCAACTACTCTGCGATATATATTGCTAAGAAAAAGACAAAAGAGGTTGCCAATAGCTCCCTTGCGGCCGCAGTAATTAACATCGTCGTCAACCTTGCCTTGGTAGGTGTTATTGGCGTGTATGCCTCGGCGCTCTCGACTGCTGTTGCCTTTGCCTGTATGGCAGTGATACGGCATATTCATGTTCAACGGTACGTCAAGGTGCGCTACCGTGTGCAAAGCGTCATATGCTCTGGTGCTGTGCTGATTGCCGGGGGTATTATCTACTATACTCATGTGCCGAAAGTTGTTTCTATCATAGCCTGTATAGTGATTATGGCAGTAGGTATTATCTTGATGAAGGATCTCTTTGCCAAGATACCCATCAAAAAATATTTCCGCAAACACCTAGACAAAATGCCTCACCATAAATAATATATGCTATATGACAAATACAAAGCAAAAAACAGCTATCATACGTAATTACGTAATTGTTTGTGGCTGGGCCTTAGTTATCTTCACTCTCTCTCACCAGCCCGCCACTGTCTCTAGCGGGCAGAGCGGGGTGATTGTTGGACATTTGCAGCAGGCTATGCCAGGGGTAAGCACGGCTCTCTTGACGTTTCTTGTGCGCAAGAGTGCTCATATCATTGCATATTTTATCCTTGGTATATTGATGTATCGTGCCTTGCGCATCAGCATCCGCCACTGGCGAGCGCGCACCGTAGCGAGCCTTGCCTTGCTGAGTTGCAGTCTCTATGCAGTGACAGACGAGATACATCAGCTCTTCGTGCCAGGGCGTAGCGGCGAACTGCGCGATGTCATGATCGATAGCATAGCAGCGCTGGTGGGAGTAGGGCTGTGCATATGGTTGATGCGCCGATGGGTATTACGCAAGAGTACTGCCACGAACGATTGATGACGACATAGTAGGTATACCTACTCGTAGTTTTTGCGAGAAACCCGGGCGTATTTAATGTCATATTCTGCCACAAGTCAGGCAGTAGATGAGATGATGGCTATGGTTGTAAGCAATGAGTAGTGCGATGCACAGTTTGGTTACAAATATATAACATTCGGCAACAATCTCGAACAAAATTCTCAAAAAATGAAACAAACGTTTGCTAATTGTTCGATATAGTGCTACACTGTCGTAGGGGGTACTGATAAGGTACTTCGAACACATGTTAGCACAGAGGTAGTTATGGGTTAGGCTACTGGTGCAGCGATCAGCCGTGGGCGCTATCGCCGGTTGGCAACGTATTTGCCAGAGGTCTCCACCAAGGTGGATAGGTGCGATGGGTGATCATTCCTCCTCTTTTGCTCATGAGCGAGCCATTATGTTTGCGTTTCTCTCGGAGAGAAAGCGCCTTATTCTAAGCCAAGCTTAGTGCTATTTCCTTTTTCGCTAGCAAGATACCGCAGCCGATGACGCTGCGGTATTGCTATATGTATACTAGCTGGTCTTGTCTCCGGAAGCTTTTTTACAAGAGATATATAGATATGGTTACTTGCCCTGGTAGCGCCGGATAATTGGTGCTACAGCATACAATGCCATAGGCAGGACGAGGAGCTCACCGTCTTGCCCTAGCCAGTACAATATGCCAGCCGCCACAAGATGAAGCGCGATGATCCCTGCCGTCAGCCACGGCAAGAAAGCTTGTGGTATGCGCGGTGCAAACAAGAGATAGAGAATACCGCCAAAGCAGTCGAGTGCCAGTGCGAGATGTAAGAGGGATGGTGCCATAGTGTTAGACTCCTTATAGTAAAGTGATGTTATAGCCTAGCATACTGTGATTGCACGGTGCTGTCAAATGATTGATAGGTAAATGCTATAGCCTCTGTTTTTCTGCTTATCCTACTTTTCGCGCTATTTCTTCAAATAGTGTAGGAGAGGAAACTGCCCCAATCCATTTATTAATCTCTGATGTGGGGTGGATAATAGAGGGTGGCTATCAGTATGCTGGAGGGGGGTAATGAAAGGGGTAAAATTGGCCAAAATACTCAGTTTATCGTATATGTATACTCACCTACGTGATGCCGCTTGTGTTTCACTATTTGGCATTATGCTGCTATAATATGTACGCAATGAATAATTCTACAAAACGTACAAAGATACTGGCTACTCTGGGGCCAGCCACCAATACACCAGAGAAAATAGAAGCGTTGATCCGGGCGGGTGCCAACGGCTTTCGCCTCAACTTTAGCCACGGCTCGTACGAAGAGCGGCTTGATCAGATTGCGTGGATTCGCAAGGCGAGCGCTACTGTTGGTCGCACTGTCGCGATTTTGCAAGACTTGCAAGGGCCAAAGATTCGCCTCGGCGTACTCAAGGATAACCACTTCGACATTGCAGCAGGCGATGAAATCATCCTCGACCACGCAGTGGAGGAGCACGATGGCAGCAATCGTCTGCCCATTCAGTACAACCTTGCTGATAAGGTCAAGGTGGGTGAGCCTGTCTACCTCTTCGATGGTAAATTGCGCGGTGAGATGACCGAGCGCGTTAGCGACACCGCTATTAAGGTACGCCTGAGTAATGATGGCTTCTTGATGAGCCGCAAGGGGCTCAACCTGCCAGACACCGACTTTGGTGGTGACATCCTCACGCCCAAGGACCTGGCTGATGTCGAGTTTGGGGCAGACAAAGACATTGACTTTGTAGCACTGAGCTTCATCCAGAGCGCGGAAGATATCAACAACCTACGCCAGATTTTGCTGAGCCATGGTTCGACCGCGCAGATTATTGCCAAGGTCGAGACCAAAGCAGCCATCGAGCCAGAGACACTCAAGGCAATCGTCAAAGCCGCCGATGGTGTGATGGTTGCTCGTGGTGACCTTGCGGTCGAGACGAGCCCAGAGATTGTGCCAATCGTCGAGCGCGAAATCATCCGCCTCTGCCGCAAGTATGGCAAGCTCTCGATTGTTGCCACGCAGATGCTAGCCAGCATGGTGGATAACCCCGAGCCAACCCGGGCCGAGGTAAGTGACGTTGCAACGGCTGCTATCCTCGGAACAGATGTCGTGATGCTTTCTGACGAGACAGCCAATGGTGACTACCCAGTTGAGGCCGTTAAAATGATGGCCGACACTGTGCGCTACACTCAGTCGCGCTGGCCGATGAATGACATGCCCATCGAGGAGGGCCGCACCAACCGCCGGCTCAATGCGATCGCCCACGCTGCCGTCGATGTGGCACACAAGGTTGACGCAACAGTGATCGTTGCCGAGACGCATTCTGGTGCGACAGCAGCACGTATCGCTGCGTGTCGACCGGAGTTGCCAATTATTGCGGTGGCACCAGACCCCCGTGTGGCGCAGCAGCTTGCCTTGTCGTATGCAACGCGTAGCTTCGTCCGGCCTGACAGCCAACAGCTTGGCAGCGACCTAACACGCGAGTTGCTGAGCCAAGGTGCCTTTGGTGATATATCCTCGGTTACAGCCGTCATTATCAGTGGTCGCCAGCCTGGCGCGACTGGTGGGACGGATACGCTCAGTGTCCGCACCTTCGAGCGCTAAGCTTACCAAAGCAACTGATAGGAACACCCACCTACCATATGGTGGGTGTTTTTGTCAGTGAAACAGAAGCAATCTGTGTATGCATTACCTGCCGATTGCAAGAGGGTATAGGTAGAGTACGAAGTATGTCGAGCTGTTTGTCACGAAAATTTGGTGTATTCTATAGGGATATAGAGTAGCAGCAGGTCGTTTGCAGTAACTTCGCATGCTCTGTCGTTGTATATAATACATCGTATATGAAAAAAGTAGTGTAAAAATAACATCATATAGCATGAACGCTCTTCGCGAAATAATCGACTAATCGACCAGAGGTGGGCTATTGCCGAGAGCGCAACATGATGGTATGAGTATGCGAATCAGCGCATTGATACTTCGCACCAAATGAGCAAGGTGAGTTGCACCACAATGTCAAATAAGCTACACTAGAGAAAACAACATAAGCGATACATTGTGGGCATACGATTGATCAACAACCGGGTTAGTATCCAAAACTCGATACGAGGCTCCGGTTCGTTGTATCAGGGTGTGGACTGGTGTGCACCACACAAAAACTGTAGCGCTTGTATAAAAACAAACAAAGGAAACCGTTCATGTCAGATATAGACTTCGACGAACTTGACCGCGCGGTGCACGACCTCATGCGTCAGTCTGGTCAGCTGCCAACAACGCCAGACAAACCGTCTGAAGCACCTGCCACCACACCAAGCAAGGATTCGGCCTCATCAAGCACTCGACAAGCTGCATCACCCCAACAAACAACGCCAGTAACAACTCCAGCTCGTCCTGAGGTAAGTGATGGTACGCAAAGTGCAAGCACCTCGAGTGTCCAGGATAATAACACCTCAACAGATTCAGTGCAGCAGGCAGACTCACCAGATACTGCAACGCCAGCTAAGCAGTCACCTGCATTAGCACCTCGAGATAATACTAATAGCACTGATGAAACGGTGCAGACTGATGATAGTACTACCGTCGCTGATGCTACCTCTGATACTAATACTGACAGTATGCCTGTGCGCCGCCGCGGGGTGACGATCATGCCGCTGTCGCAACAAGCGGACGAAGCAGAGCCAGCAGGGGAGTCATATGAGCCAGTTGAGCCTGAGCCAGCTGTTGACCGTGCCCGAGCGCTGTCGGAGTCGGTCGTTGCATCAGAACGCGAACCGGCATCGATGCCTGCTAATCTAGAGCAAACTGATGCGGTGGATGATGCAGAATCAACTCAAGCGACCTCTGTTGATACAGCAACACCAATGCAGACGACGACAGATGGCATGCCGTCTCAATCTCAGCCTGCAGCAGTTGTGATGGTTGACCCTGACGATATTATTACCCCAGCCAGCGATGACGACGACGAGGATGATGACGTATATGCCGATCGAGCACAGTTTTTTGGCCGGTCGGCAGCGCGGCCGTTTGTTGCACCGCCAGCCCGCGAGGCGACGCCGGTGGATGATGTAGCATCTACAACAGATTCAGATACACCAGCATCTGCAGCAGAAACAGATAATGTAGCATCATCAATATCGAGCGACAACGTAGCGAGCGAGGAAACATCTGCTGCGGCTACAGAGGAAGAGACACCAGCGACAATTGAGCAAGTTGAGTCGGAGACGCCAACGATGCCGTACCAATTTGCGGGCGAAGACACCGAGGGTGATGACGAGGATGAAGCACTCGTTCGCCATCTCAATGAAGTGAATCAAGCACAAGATGATGAGACTGAGCCAGCACAAACATCCGTCGTTGATGATCTTGATGATGCTTTTGCTCCGCAACCACTTGTTATCCCACCACCAACAGAGGAGGAGAGTGATACTTCGCTACCCCCTGCCAAGACAGTGGTAGAGCCAATGGATGATGCACATACTGCTGATGATGCACCAGCGGCTGCGCCGCAGGATGAGCCTGATGATATAACCAACACGAGCAGCACTGATGACGCTGGTGATGATCACTTGCTCTACGCGCCAGAAACACCGACAAGCATAGATGTGCCAGCAGTGTTGAGTAGTAGCGATACTTCTGATACTGAGACAGTGCAGCCACTGAACCAGTCGCTCAATGAGCCTGCTTGGCCCGAATTACAATACGATGAGCCGGATGATACGCCAGATGTGCAAGCCCCTGATGGAGACCACGCTGCACCTGCGTGGCCAGAGGTAGTAGCAGAAAATACGAGTGCTATGGATGATAGCCACACGGCGGCCCAAGCAGCTGACGTGAGTGCACCAAGCGAGTATGAATCGTTTGATAGTGAGAGTAGCTCCTGGGTTGAGCCTACCACTGTGCCAGCTCAACCACAGACAGGCGATATCGCTCCTGCAGAATTGTTGACGGCTGAGCACACTATACCTGATGTGGCAGCAGCCAATGACGGCCCATCACCACAGCCAGAGAAAGCGCTTGCTGATGCTGAGGATGCTATGCCAGAAGCTCGCGTCGATCGCCCATTACCACTACTCAGTACGTATAATGAGCACCGGGCAGCTCCTGAGCCACACTTTGATACCCCGCCGTTGTCTGATTCGCACGAGGAAGCGAATGCTATTGATGCAGCCGATGTCGCTCAGAATACGAATGACACCGCACAAAGCACGGCAGCAATGCAGGTGTCAGATACTCCTGATGGCCAACCGGAGCAGCTATATGCACCCGCTACACCACTGTTTACCCCGGCTGACGATGTCGTAGCCAAGGCGCAGCAGATTATTGCTGCTCGCCCTGAGACATCCACCGATGATGCACCAACACCTCCGCGAGAAGGAGAGGATACGCCAAAGAATGCGCCCGATATCGTACCAATCAAGCTTTCTCAGCCAGTCGACCAACAGACTAAGCCATCGGTTGCCGATGTACCAGCTATGCATACTGCAGATGAGACAGCACCAGCTGAGCCAAATGATGATCAAGCAGCTGCTCCATCTATTCAGCGTCCGCGTGGCCGCTTTATGGATATTGTGGGTGGGGCAGCTCCAGTTGCTGCAGCCGCCCAAGCGGCCCGCCCGCGAGTGCGCCGCCAAGGTGCGGTGGTTGAGCCATTGACAAATAGCGCACCAGTGGTGGGTATGGATATTCGCCCAGCACCTGGCCATGAGCCAGCGCAGCATCATGCAGGAGCAGCATCGAGTACCCCTTCGGCAAGTGATGAGGCTAAAGCATCTGATGTAGGAACGCCTGATGGAACACCATCCGCAGATGCGCTTGACCTTCAGCCTGGCGATGAAAAGCCGCTGAGCTACACACCATTCTTACCTGATGCCGAGACCAAGGTCGATAAGCGCCCACTGGGTGGTGCTGATACGCTAGTGGGTGATGTGCCAACTTTGGCCGATACTACTCCGATGGGGATGTATCATGATGAGCCTGGCGCATTCGGCATAGCTCCGGCTGATGCCAACGAGCCATCTATACCGCAGCATCTTTTTGCGCCGCATGATGAGCATGCATCGGCCGAGCAATTCATCGATGCACTGACAGATACGAGCGAGAATGCGCCATCACTTTATCCGACCGATGATCACTACCCACTACCCGAGCAAGATACACCAGAGGTTGCTGCGGCGGATGATGAGCCCATGTACCAGCTAGAGGATCACTATGGCGCCGACCGGTCGCTCTACCCGGATGAACCAGCCGACTCTCATGAGGCATCGGCTGATGGAGTAGGGCCGCAGTTTGCAGAAGATGAGATCGACCTGAGCTTGCCTGTGCCAGGCCCTGGTGAGCCAGATATCGACTATTACGGCGAAGCAGAGCGAGTCGAGGCTGAGCCAATGACAGTGGAGACTGAGTGGGATGATGAGCCAACCGCAAACGACCAAGCACACGTCGGCACTATCGAAGAAGCAGCTGCCACCACCCAAAATGGCGACACTGCGCTTGCTCTTCACCAAGCACTCCAAGAAGAGAACGAAGGCAATGTCGTTGCACCAATCTACAGTGCTGAGGAATTCACTCGCGCACCAAAGAAGTCGCGCCGCCGCCCCGAGCAAGCTGCTGGCTGGATTTGGCTGCTGTGGATCGTCATGCTATTGGCGCTTGGTGCTGGCCTTGGCGCGGTCTATTACACACTCTTTACCTAGCATCAGTGCAGCGGCATCCGGTATAATAGGCTACTATGGATATACTTGATGGATTAAATGACGCTCAGCGCTCGGCAGTGGTCGCATCTGATGGCCCGGTCCTAATTCTTGCGGGGGCGGGCAGTGGCAAGACAAAAACACTCACGCACCGCATTGCCTACCTCCTGACAGAGCAAGGTGTCTGGCCCAATGAAGTCTTGGCCGTCACCTTCACCAACAAAGCAGCCCGCGAAATGCGTCAGCGCCTCTGGCAGATTGCTGGGCATACCCAGGTAAGCTCGCCTCACGCGCCACAAACCGATCAACCACCTCGCTCCTTCATGCCGTGGATGGGGACATTCCATGGTATTTGTGTGCGGATCTTGCGGCGTGATGGTGCGGCTATCAGCATTCCACCGAATTTCGTGATTTATGACGAAGATGACCGTCAAGGGCTCATCAAACAAGCGATGAAGCAGCTCTCCATTGGTACGGACAAGCTCAAACCGCGTGCTGCCAGTGCAGCCATTAGCAAAGCCAAGAATCAGCTCCTCTCGCCCAGTGACTACGCAGCCAGTGCACGATTTCCCTTCCAGCAGGCAGTGGCAGAGATCTACCAGCTGTATGAGCAGCTGCTGGCTGATGCAGGTGCGCTCGATTTTGACGACCTCCTGCTCGAGACGGTACGCCTCCTGCGCGATCACCCGACGGTGCGTCAGCGCTACCAAGCGCAGTTTAAACATATTCTCGTTGACGAATATCAGGACACGAATGCTGCGCAGTATCAGATCATCAAGCTGCTAGTCAACTCACAGCGCAATATCTGTGTGGTAGGAGATGACTGGCAGTCGATCTATAGCTGGCGTGGCGCAGATTTTACGAATATTCTCAACTTCGAGCGCGACTTCCCGGGGGCACTGGTGGTGAAGCTCGAGCAAAATTATCGCTCGACGGGCGCCATTCTCGAAGCCGCTGGCAATGTAATCAATAAAAATCAGCAGCGGACGGATAAAACCCTCTGGACGGCAGCAGGCCCAGGTGCACCAGTGCACGTACAAGCTGCCTATGATGAGGCAGAGGAGGCATATATCATTGCGAGCCAGATTGCTACGCAGGTGGCGACCGGTGAGCGCGACTATAGCGACTTTGCTGTCTTGTACCGCACCAATGCACAGAGCTATGCCTTCGAGCGAGCGTTCAACCAGCACCGCGTGCCATACCAGTTGGTTGGCGGGGTGCGATTTTATGACCGTAAGGAGATTAAGGATATCTTGGCCTATCTGCGCCTTATCTACCAGCCAAATGACCGCGTGAGTTTTAGCCGGATCGCTAATGTACCAACGCGGGGCATTGGCGCAACGAGCCTGGAGAAGTTCCTCATCTGGCAGAGCGCTAGTGGGCTCGATATCATTAGTGCGCTGGTTAATGCCAGCCAGGCAGCAGCGCTAACCAAGCGGGCGCAGACTGCTCTGGCGCAGCTGGGCCAGTTATTACGCGGCTTCCAGGCGCAGGTCGAGGCTGCGGCTGATCCAAGTCAACTGATCGATGATGTGATTACTAAGACGGGCTATCGCGACTATGTTCTTGATGGCTCGCCCCAGGCTGATGATCGTGAGGCCAACCTCAGTGCACTGCTGTCTGATGCGCGGGCCTTTGCCAGTATGCCGGACTTTCTTGAGGAAGTTGCGCTTATGTCTTCGGCCGACCAAGCGACGGGTGTGCACAGCGTGACGCTGATGACGCTCCACGCTGCCAAGGGGCTGGAGTTTCCGGTGGTGTATATGGTGGGGCTTGAGGATGGGCTATTCCCCAGTGCTCGGGCGCTCGAGGAGGGGCCAGCCGCACTCGAAGAAGAGCGTCGCCTCTGCTATGTGGGGATGACGCGTGCTCGGCAAGAGCTCTACATGAGCTATGCGCAGAGCCGCTTGCAATTTGGTAGCCGCAGCTACAATAGCCCATCACGCTTTCTCGACGATATGGGCATGAGCCTGTCGATGGTGCATACCGAGCCGGCCACACCAGTGTATGACGATGCGTTAGATGAGGTCATGCCATATGAGGTTGGTGATATGGTGCGATCGCTCCAGTTTGGCGATGGTGAGGTGATCGACATCGATGGCATGGCAGTGAGTGTGCGCTTTGCAAATGGATCTACCAAGAAGCTTAATGTGCAGTATGCCCGCCTTGAGAAAATTACTCCCTAGAACTACCCGCCATCGGCCAAAAAATGCTATACTAAAAAAATGAAAAACACACTTGTAAAGCAGCTGCGCCGCCTCTTGCCCGCAGCGATGATCCACACTCTCGAAGAAGCGTATCGGCGGAGCCGCATTGCCCTGGTGGCGGCCCGCTATGGCAACCCAGCCAAGCATCTACGCGTTATTGCCGTGACGGGTACGAATGGTAAAACGACCACCGTTAACTATATCAATGAAATCCTTAAGGCGGGTGGCCGCCGCACAGCAATGTTCTCCACGGCACTGATCGAGGTAGCAGGCCAGCGCCAGCTCAACGACCTCAATGCGACAGTCGGCTCCACCGCGCGGATGCAGCAGTTCTTTGCTGAGGCTAAGCGAGCCAACGTGGACTTCGTCGTGTTAGAGATTACCAGCCACGCGCTTGATCAGCATAAACTTGATGGTGTGCCAATTGAAGTTGCAGTCATGACTAACCTCACCCAAGACCACCTCGACTACCACAAGACAATGGAACGCTATGCCGCCGCCAAGGGCAAACTCTTTGCCCGGAAGCCGCGCTTTATTGTGCTTAACCGTGATGACGAATGGTTTCCATTCTTTGACAAATACACGGCGCGTGAGCAGAAGATTACCTATGGCCAAGATGCAGCTGCCACAGCTCGGATTACACAGGCAGCGACTCGTAAAGGGGGTGGCAGCGCGACGGTGCTTCTTGGTGATGCGACAAAGCTACCACTGACAACACATCTTCCAGGGATATTTAATATTTACAACATGACAGCTGCAGCGGCTGCTTGCCAATTGCTGGGCGTCGCGCCAACGGACATTGCCCGGGGCGTGGCTAACCTCACTGGTGTGCCAGGGCGCTTCGAGCGTGTGCCGGTGGATACGCCATACGATGTGGTAGTCGATTATGCCCATACCCCTGATGCACTTGAGAAGCTACTGACCTCAGCGCGGGCTATCACCAAGCGGTGTATCATCCTGGTCTTTGGTGCGACGGGCGATCGCGACAAGGCGAAGCGACCCATCATGGGTGAGATTGCTGCTCGCCTGGCTGACCAAATCATCGTTACCGACGAGGAGAGCTACAACGAAGAGCCAGCTGGCATCCGCCAGGCAATCCTGCGCGGCATTCACCAGGCTGGTGGGGCAAACCACACCAACGAGATTGCCGACCGGCGCGAGGCCATTGCTCAGGCGCTGGCCATTGCCCAGGCGGGCGATACCATTCTTATCACTGGTATGGGCCACGAACAATTCCGTATCATTAATGGCCAGCGCCAACCATGGAATGACGCGGCAGTGGTGCGAAGTTTGGTTGCTGAGCATAAGCAGTAGCGGCATTCTGACCCCTGATATAGTGAGGTTTCGAGGAGAGTTCTTCCGGGCTATCCACTAGCTTTTTTACCCACATTTTGCTATACTACATCGTAGCGTATATTGCTACGCAGATTATGATACAGTCTATTCCATTTTTGAAATTTTTCTCGCCACGCAATCTTGCTGTCGTTGGTATGGTTGCGCTGGTTGGTGTTGGCTTGTGGCGGATTCCGTCCGTCCATGCAGCGTCACGCCAGCCAGGTAGTGGCGAGCATATCATCACATTGCACGAAGGCACGGCCAAGCGCGGGTTCTACACCAAGGCGACTACCTTACGTGATGCGTTGCGTGAAGCAAATGTGCGGCTTGACGACAAAGACCGCACTGAGCCTGAGCTTGATACACCACTAGAGAGTGCCTCGTACGAAGTAAATATCTATCGAGCGCGACCAGTGGTGATTCGCGATGGCGGGGCAGATACGAAGCTTATTACCGCTTATCGCACAGGCAAGCAGATTGCAGAGCAGGCGGGTATTCCACTGCACGATGAAGACCAAGCGGTGCTGGCTCGCTCACGCGATATCATTGCTGATGGGGCGGCAGAGGTGATGACAATCCGCCGCGCAACGCCCTTTACGCTCGTATTTTATGGCAAGACCATCCAGGCATACACGATGGAGAAGACGGTCGGTGCAATGCTCAAGGCTAAGAAAATCACTCTAGGCGCTGATGATACGCTATCGGTGCCAGCTAGCGCGCCACTAACGGCTGGTATGACGGTAGAGCTCTGGCGTAATGGCAAGCAGACGGTCACAGTAGAGGAAGAAGTCGACTTCAAGACGGAGGAGATTAAGGACGCCGACCGCGAGCGTGGCAAAAAAGAAGTCAAGACTGAGGGTAAAAAAGGCAAGAAGGCCGTGACATACGAGATTATTATGAAGAATGGCCGCGAAGAGTCACGCAAGCAGCTCAGCAGTGTGGTAACGCAAGAGCCAGTCAACCGAGTCGAGATCGTTGGGACGAAGAAGAAGTCGGTCGATACTACCTTTAGTGGTGACTTTGCGGGGGCACTAGCGAAGCTACGTAGCTGTGAAGGGGGCTATACCTCCAACACTGGCAATGGTTACTACGGTGCGTACCAATTTGACATCAAGACCTGGGGTGGCTTTGGTGGCTATGCCAATGCAGCAGAAGCACCACCAGAGGTCCAAGACCAAAAAGCCTGGGAAACGTACCAGCGTCGTGGCTGGCAACCCTGGCCAACATGTAAGAATAAGATGGGGTTGCAAGACATCTACCGCTAGCAGCCTAGCTAAGAGAACGAGATGATTACGAAGAGCCTCTATCGTCTGTGGCAGCATCGTCAACCGATGATTGCCTGCTTGCTGGGGCTGAGTGCCATAAGCGGTCTTATCGTGGCAAGTTATGCTTCGGCTCAGAGCCCAGCAGCGGTGCCAGCTCGACTTGTTACTGTAGTAGAGAATGGTCGAGAGCGTGCTGTCTACTCGACTGCTTCGTCTGTGCGGGAGCTCATCGCTACCTCAGGTATGAAGATTGATGCCTCGCATGACTCCGTTTCGCCCCGCCTCGATGCATCGTTGGCACAGGCAGCGCCAACAGTGACAATCCAGCGTGCTCGATTAGTCACTGTAATAGATGGTAAGAAACGTTCTCGTGTGCTTACCGCAGCACAAACGCCGCAGGATATTGCCAAGGCGGCTGGTATGGTACTCTACCGCGAGGATAGAGTCAGTTTTCAGACACCTGGCAACATCGCACTGGACGGGCCAAGTGAGATGATGACCATCCACCGCGCACCGATGCATACGGTGACGGTGGAGGAGCCGATTGCGTTTGCGATTGAGACGATTAAAGATAAGCAGCAGTTCATTGGTAGCAAAACAATTAAGCAAGCTGGCCAGCCAGGTGTACGCCGCATGACCTATACAGTCGAGATGAAGGATAGTACTGAGGTGCAACGCCGCCTAACAGCGCAAACAGTGGTAAAGCAGCCAACTGTGCAAGTAGAAATAGTTGGGACCAAGCCTAAGAATCCATTGACGAAGAGCAAGGGCGCGCATCACTTTACTGACAGCAAAGGAGTGAGCCACCGCGAGACATACTACGATTTGCCGATGAACGTTGCCATGCATAACTGTGGCGGCGGCACTTACACCATTCGCGATGATGGTGCTAAGGTCGATAAAGACGGCTACATCCTCGTGGCGGCGAATTATAGCAACTACCCACGCTGCTCGGTAGTTGAAACAAGCATGGGTCCAGGCAAAGTGTACGATACCGGAAGCTTTGCTACTAAGCATCCGCATGGCTTCGACCTCGCGACGGATTGGACAAAGGCGGATGGGAAGTAGGCTATCCTTTCTCTCTTCATAGTTGTAGATAATTAGGTGAGAAAATGACAAAAACTGAGAGTAGTCTGGCGGGAGTATAAGAAAACCATGCAGAGCATAACATCGCTAACCCTGGTATAATACAATCATGGCATTACAAAATAAAAAATCTCTAGGGCAGCATTGGCTCAAAGACCCGGATATGCTAGCGGCGATTGCTGATGCAGCGGCACTAACCCCTGATGATACGGTGCTAGAGATTGGCCCAGGGCTTGGCACATTGACGAGCCGGCTCCTTGCTCGGGCGGGCAGGGTAACCGCGGTAGAATACGATGCTGATCTAGCGCGCAAACTACCAGGACAATTCCCTGGCAAGCAATTAACAGTCGTACATGAGGATATTCTGCAGTTTGATCTTAGCCAGCTTCCCGCTGATTATGTCGTGGTAGCAAATGTGCCGTATTATATTACGAGCAAGATTGTCCAAAAACTGCTGACAGCGGAGAATAAGCTGCGCCGCACAGTACTGCTGGTGCAGAAGGAAGTGGCTGAGCGAATTGCCGCTGAGCCCGGTGCAATGAGCTTATTGGGAGTGAGCGCTCAGCTCTATGCTGAGGCGACGCTTGGCCCGGTGGTACCACGCCAGTTCTTCGTGCCACCGCCCAAGGTAGATTCGCAGGTAGTGGTGCTCGAGACGCGTGCTCAGCCTCTCGTGTCGCCGGCAGACGAAAAAGATTTCTTCCGCGTGGTACGGGCGGGTTTTGTAGCCAAGCGCAAGAAGCTGCGCAGTGCACTTGCGGCAGGCCTTGCACTAGACAAGACAGAAGTGGAGACGATGTTGCAACACGCTGGTATATCGCCAGACTGGCGGGCAGAGGATGTGTCGATTGCCCAGTGGCTACAAATTATGAATGCTTGGCGACAGCACGGCAAGCTGTAATGAGTGTATGCTTGATAGAGTCAGTACGAGCAAAAATATAGCCTGGTGAATCTATTGTCCATGGTGAACCATCTAACGCGCACACAGCACAGCCGAGCTGTTGCGCAAGAAAAGAGCTTGCACAGACATCCCAGGGGTTTGTTTGAATATTGATAATCCCATCGAGCTTCCCCAGAGCAACAAACAGACTTGCGAGTGAACTATTGAGTGATAAAAGCATATAGTCTGTATGTTGCTGCAGGTATGAAATAATCTGAATATGCTTTTGTTTCATGGCTAGTGGTAATTTGGCGGTCGTGCCAAGATCAACATCGATGGTTGTTCCAGGTAGCGCCGGAGTAGGAACGAATGGTTGGTTACCTTCAAACACACCAGCACCAACTGACCAGTAATAGTTGCCATCCATAAAATTAATCACACAGCTTGCAACCAAGTGACCGTTGATTGCGAGCGCAATGTTAGTGCAATACAGATAGATATTACGACTAAGGTTATTTGTTCCACATAATGGATCAATAATCCAGACACGTCCATTGCCTCTTGTAGTGTCTGCGTGTTCTTCTTCGCTGAGGATTTTATCGCTCGGAAAATATTGATGAATCGTCTTGACTATCTGCCGCTCAATGGCGATATCTAAGTCGGTCGTTGTATCATTGGGGTGTGCTTTGATGGTGTAGATATGATTGGCTTGATGGGTGGACTGATGTATTGCTAAAATCTCTGGTGCAATGACTGAAAAAAATGTTGCTTCACGATGAAATGACATGATATATAGTATATATGATTAGACAAGATCAGCCTACCTGCTTCCCGCCAGAACTTCTCGTTAGCGTGTCATCAAGCAGTGATGGCACAATGCTTGACCGCACACTCAGTGAAATACACCACCCGCAGGTAGTGGCACACCGACAGGCCTTTTGCCAGGCAAGCGGGGCCGCATATACGGATGTGGTGTATCAGCGGGTTGTCTATGGCGCAGGCCGCAGCTATGATCAGCTCTGCGAGGTCGATAGTGCTGCGACAACTCGCCATACTGCCGAGATGGTAGCAGACGGCCTCGTGACGCGCTCGCCTGGAGTGGGGCTATTGTTGCCAGTGGCCGATTGCGTGGCCACGGTGCTGTATGATCCGGTGCAGCGGGTGCTCGCGCTATTGCACCTGGGGCGGCATTCGACACTCTCATCACTGCTTGTTCGGACAATTGATCGCCTCGTCCACGAAGGCTCTCGGGTAGAGGATATCATTGTCTGGATAAGCCCAAGCGCGCAGCGGCAGAGTTACGTCATGCAGTATTTTGACCAGGCAACCGACCCAGCTTGGCACCCCTTTTGCTCGCACGACGCTGACGGTATCCATCTTGACCTGCAGGGCTTTAATGCTGCTGTGTGCCAGCGCGCGGGCATTGCGCCACACAATATCCACATCTCGCCTGTTGATACAGTAACAAACCCCGACTACTTCTCGCATGCAGCGGGTGACACTGGTGGGCGGTTTGCGGTGCTAGCAATGATACGAGAAGACTAACGGCAATCTGCAGATAGCCGAACGTCAAGCTCCTCCGCGGTATGATTGCGTCCATACCTTGCAATATATAATTACATCAGCTATTCTGTGATAAGAAAAGGTTTGTCCATCAATCGACTGTGGGTGGATACAAGAGAAGGAGTATGATCATGGGATGGTTCAAAAATTCGTTTGGCATTGGAGCTGGTGTAACGCTGGGAGATATGGCGGCTCAGACCGGTGTTGCTATGGCAGTTGATATTATTGATGGATCGACTAAGAAACTGCAGGATGACTATCGCATAGAGCATTTTGATCCGATTGTCCGTGACGATATTTCGCACATTATTGCACGTGGCGCACTGAGTGAGATGTCATATCCCTTTCCTACCGAGCTCGATTCCAATGCGAAGGCCGCGCAGCAGCCAGGGGAGAAGAGTAGCTTCGTGCAGCAGCATAAAATCGCCGTCGGTATAACTGCTGCGCTTGTGCTGGTGGCAATATGCAACCCCAAGCAAAGCGCCATCGTATTGCTTATTGGGCTGTGGCTGCTGATTGTCGCCGTCGGCATCACCATATTCAAAAAAGCGAGCCGCACTGCCACAGGCATGATGGTTGGTGCGCTCAGTGCGCCAAGGGAGCAGCTTATCAAGGATGGCCAGCAGTATTGGCGTATTCGCGAATATGTGCGCCAAGCCCTGGCTGCATCTGAGCTCAGCCCACAAGATGCTGTGCTAAAGCTGAGTCGCACCCAACTTGGGCAGCAATTTCCAGACACAGTGGAAGAGATCGAGGCAAACGCCTTTTACTATAAGCAAAAACTGCAGCAATAAGCGAATAAAAGGAGCAACCCATGCGCATTATCAAACGTCCAGCAACCACCACCCCTAAAGAATCTGCCCACGGCGGCAGTGGAGCACGCAAAGTCTATGTGTCGGCTGAGTACGCCACAAGCCCATATTGCGAGGCGATCACCCATGGTTGGCTGCCTGCAGGCGCGACCTTTGACTGGCATGACCACCCCGGTGTCGAGGAAACAATGATTGTCCTCAAAGGTAGTGGTGAGGTGTCTGACGCAGATGGTACATATACCTACAATCCAGGCGACGTCTTTATCTTTCCACCCGATACGCAGCACAAGATCCACAACCCAGGGCCAGACGAACATGAGATGATATTTGTGCGTATCACGGGGAAGTAGTTACTGTACCACATAAGTTAGTGATATCCCGCGATTTCTTAACTGCTTCAATGTTGTATATAAATCCAGTGGTGTTGGTGTATGAGAGAGGGCTGTTGGTTCTTCTGGGATATTTCTGGGTTGCAGTTGTGCCGCGCGGATTTGTACAGTCATACTAGATATTATTGTAGCATTTTTAATCTTTATGCGTGAGGTCTTCGCCCAGCTTATCACGTAGCTTTGCCGGCACAGAATAGCCTTTCTCTCGGAGCTTAGTGAGAATGCGTACCTGCTGCTCAGGTGAATAATATACGGTTGGGCGTCGACCTTGCTCTTTGCGTGTTGTGCCAGTCAGACTGTCCTCGCCTTCGGATTTTTCTTGATTAAGGGTGGCAATAGCTCGTCGCACTGTCATGTCGTGTACACCAAGTGCTCTGGCGAGTTGCGGGCAGGTCATTTCTTCTTCTTGTGGAGGGAGGAGTGTATGAGTATCGGTGTTGTGGGGGCGAAGATGCTTTTGGAGGCTCAGAAGTTGTTTGGGTGTGATGAATGGGCGCATTGAATTGCCGCGTGGAGCGACAATGATCTCGCCAATCTTCTGGATGACCTGAGGATTCCTCAACGCTTTCTCGACCGCATACGGTGTTATATCAAGGTGGCGAGAAGCCTGGCCAACAGATATAAGTGGCTCTGGGCCATGATGATAGACGCCATGGAGCCAGTTGTTGTTAGTCTGGTCGGCAGCGATACGCTGGTGCATATCAGCAAGTGGGCTCGTGAGTGCATCATACATATACCAAGCAAAATGATGATCGGTCGATAGAGCAACACCACAGGTCTCATCTTGCACGAGCTCAGCAAGATCGTGTTTTCTATACTCGTGCAATGGTTGATAGCTATTGCCCTGAGTCTGCATGGCTTGTTCTACAGTTGGAGTATCAAAAACAAAAGCAACATCTGGGTAGGTGATAACGGTACGAGCAGGCTGGGTGTCGTGTGGTTGGATGGTTGCAATAAAGCGAAGGGGTTGCTGCGATGCAGATGTTTCTTGAATATGTTGCGATATATAGGCCTGCGCCGGGTCGTGAGTAGAAAGGCCGAGATCATTCTCAAGCAAAAAGCGCAGAAGTTTGTGCAAGTCGTTGAGCTTTTCTACTTGAGCAGTATGACTGTCAAATACCTCGGGTAATTGTGCTGGTTGCTGGGGTTTTTCCATACGCATTACCATACTATAGCATAGGTAGTGGGAGCGTGTGTCGAGCCTAAGTGTTTAGCGAACCGTTGCACCAAGCGATCGCCCCAGGTAAGCTGCCACTTGCTCGGCTTGCCGAGGCGAGAGGTGGTAGCCTCGCTTGTGAGATGGCTGGCCATTCTGACGTCGCGCACGATATTGCTCGAGTGTTATGCGAGGGTTTTAACAGCGTGATTAATCGTCGCGTGCGTCACATGGAGCTGCTGGGCAACAGTCGTGCGGAGCAGATACCCCGCCGGCGCCGGGGTAAAGAGCCCTTTTTCGCGTGCCTGGTTCTTGATTTTCCACTGGTCGGCGAGCGAGTAGTGCTCGGGAGAGTAGGATGATGGGTGGTATTCTATAGTAGAGTAGTGTGTTATATAAAATAGATTGCAGCTTTGTCAATAACATGACTGAATGGTAGCACGTTATACCAAAACGTGGTACGATACGAGTACTCTTATCTTCCAAAGAGATATACCATAAGTAAAAATACGAGGTACTATGCAGGCAGACCAATCATCAGCTCAGTCATCAGACAAGCCCACGCCCATTGACGGCGCACGTCTTGTCTCACTCATTAATGCACTCCGCAAACTCCCCTGGCCAATGACGTATGAGGTGTACGATAGTCTCATCCAAGAATTTGGTTGGCAGCTCGTCAAGCCACGTGAGCAAGAGCCACAGACGGGGAACGAGCAGTGTATGCATTACGATGGTCACATGCCATTGCTTGCTACAATAGAAAATGACGTTGTAACGTCGGTGGCGAGTAGCCCAGTTATCGATATGATTCACCAATTACCAGCAGACGCGTGCCGCACACTCTACGATGAATACTGCGCAGCTGGCACAGCGGCCTGGGGCTGGCCGACCGATGTACGGCACACAGGTCATCTCACTGGTACGATATGGAAGGGTTTTGCTCCACAAACACCAGCTTCGCGGGAGTACGTTAGTATCAACCTCAACGAGGAAGACAAGACAATCATGTTTGTCCTTGCTAGCGAGCAAACTGGTGTACCGTCTGATGGTGCCCGCCGCCCGCGCACGATTCGTCCCTATCCTGGCCTTGATCCATTGCCGCGCCTGGAGAGTGAGCTACATGAGGAGGCATACTTCTCTCCAGAGCAATTCACCGCCTGGATCGATCGCATCCTGCACCAGCCATGGCCTCTGTCTTTGCAGCAGCTTGATACTACAATGCAGAGCCACGGTTGGCAGCTCATGAAGCAAGAGGAAAATACCTGGTGGTATTATGATGGGCCGCTGCGCGTTATGGTGTCGAGCGAAGGTGGTGCTGTATCGATGGTCGTCGTATGGTTTGCCAATGGTTCACCCACGGCAGCCTGTCTTGATCTCTATCGCCAATACGCGCAGGCTGGGAAGGAAGCTTGGGGCGAGCCAGGCGACGAGGTGGACGAAGCCGAGCATGCCGCAGAAGGCCTTGCTATCTCAACTGTCTGGATGACCGACCAGGACGATACCATTACCCTGATGCAGAGCACGGATAAGCTCTATGTGCTGATTGATATCGCCAAGCGGCAGCAGCCCAAGACACCCTAACTCGCCCCATGCTATAATACCCCTATGACCAAACAACACGCCTACATCACCACTGCTATTCCTTATGTCAACGGTAAGCCGCATATTGGCAATGCGCTCGACTATCTCCTGGCCGATATCTGGGCGCGCTATCAGAAGCAAAATGGCCACGAGGTACGCTTCCAGGTTGGCACGGATGAACACGGCAATAAAATCGCTGCTAAGGCTCAGGCGAATGGGCTCGACCCGCAGGGCTATGTGGATAGCATGTATGGCAACTTCAAAGTCTTGATGGAGGCAGTTGGCGCAGAATACACTGACTTTATCCGCACGACTGACCCGCACCACGTTGCAGCAGTGCAGTACATCTGGCAGCGGCTTGCTCAGGCGGGGCTGATCTACAAGCACACCTATGAGGGCTGGTACTGCGTGGGGCATGAGGCATTCTTTACCGACAAGGAAGTCCACGAGACGAATGGTATATGTCCTGATCATCAAACGCCGTATGAGCGCGTCTCAGAGGAGAACTACTACCTCAAAGCGAGTGCCTTTACCGAGCAGATTCGCCAAGCCATTACTGAAGGCCGGATGAAAATCGTGCCTGAGTTCCGCAAAAATGAGTTCCTCGAGCTTATCAAAAATGGCGTTCAAGATGTCTCAATTAGCCGCCCACGTAAGACACTGAGCTGGGGTGTGCCAGTGCCAGGCGATGACAGCCAGGTGATGTATGTTTGGCTCGATGCCTTGGCCAATTACATTACAGTGCTAGGCTATCCGGATAGGGCTGAGTGGCAGGCATATTGGCCAGCCGATGTGCAGGTGATTGGCAAGGATATCTTGCGCTTCCACGCGGGAATCTGGCCCGCTATGTTGCTCGGGCTTGATCTCCCACTACCGAAGACACTACTCGTCCACGGCTTCGTTCACGTTGGAGGTAGTAAAATGAGTAAAACAGTTGGCAATGTGGTCGACCCAATGGAAATCATCCAGAGCTACGGGGCCGATGCCTTCCGCTACTTCTTTGCTCGTCATATTCCTACTCAAGACGATGGAGATTTCACCTGGGAGAAATTTGAGAAAGCGTACAACGGCGAGCTTGGTAACGACCTCGGCAACCTCGTGCAACGGGTGGCAGCTATGCTGACGCGCTACCAAGCAGGAGTGATTGGCGATGCGCCGCAAGCCGAGCACGATATGACCATCTACCGCGACATGATGCAGCGACTGGAGTTTGACAAAGCACTCGATGAAGTATGGAGCTCCGTCCGCAGCCTCAATCAATACCTTGAGCGGGTCAAACCATGGGAGATCGCCAAGCGCCGCGCGACCGACCACGATGCCGAGTCGCACCTGAGCGAAGTCTTAGCCTATGCAGCCAGTACGTTGCTGCAGATTGCCGATGAACTCGTGCCATTCATGCCTACTACTGCTCAGGCCATTCACACTATCTTTGGCACCGGTGTCGTGCCAGCCGACGTCCCACCACTGTTCCCGAAGCGCTACATTCATACCCCCGACCCACGAGCTCGCGCCGCCTCATAAAACAAAGGAGTAAGCTATGACAAGTGATACGACACATGCTCTTGGCAGCACACCACCCATGCCGCGTCTCATCGACTCGCACTGCCACCTACACGATAGCGAGTTCTACGACGATGCAGCGCGCGAGGCAGCCTACCAGCAGGCTGTCCAAGCTGGCATTGCCATGATCTGCGTTGGGACGGATGTGCGCAGCTCGCGTCAGGCAGTGCAGTTTGCCCTGGCGCGCGACCACTGTTATGCAGCGGTAGGTATTCATCCCCATGATGCCGAAGCAGCGGGCGAAGCGGGTATCGCAGCCATCCGCGAGCTTCTCACTGAAAAGCCACTGCGGCAGGGCCGGCCCGTCATTGTCGGGGTAGGGGAGATTGGCCTAGATTATTTTTATGACAATAGCGCCCGCCCAGCGCAGCAGCAATGCCTCCAGGCGCAGCTGCAGCTCGCAGCGGAGTTTCAGCTGCCCGTTAGCTTCCACGTACGTGACGAGAAGCAAGCTCACGGTGCAGTGTGGCAGGACTTTTGGCCTATCTACGATGCCCAGCCAGTGCGCGGCGTTTTGCACAGCTTTACCGATACCCAGGCGCAGCTTGAGCAGGGCCGTGCTCGCGGCTTATCTATTGGCGTCAATGGCATCAGCACCTTCACAAAGGACAGTGCTCAGCAGCAGCTTTACACCGATCTCTCACTTGATGCGATACTGCTTGAGACCGACGCTCCCTTCTTGACTCCGGTACCCTTCCGTGGTAGAATCAACCTACCGGCTTATGTGGAGGAGGTAGCCCGCGACCAAGCAGCTAAGAAGGGCTTGCCCATCGCGCGCATCGCCACCACCACAACAGCAAATGTACAAAGGTTATTTGATATATGAGCGGTGAGAGTTTCTTTCCGATAGATCACACACGACAACAACAGCCCACACATAAGGGCGATGTGACGCAGGAGTCAAAACCCCAAGGCGATGAGAATCGCTCTGGTATTATGTCGTATGATGATCTCGTGGCAAAGCGGCGGGCGAGTGAAATTGCATCGGCATTAGCTGGTGTTTCTGCTGCCTTGAATGAACATAATGGCACGACAAGGGATGAGAATAAGGTCAAGGCTATCTCCCCTGAGGAGGCTTACCGTCAGAATATAGAGTATCCCAAAGGTGTCGCAAACCTTGTTATGAAGATGCGTGAGTATGTTCTCGCGACGAGAGGAAGTGATAGGGCGGAGGACCATCTAACACAAGAGGCAGAAGACGCGGCTCATGTTCTAGGCCATGATAACCCTAGAACGCTGAATGGTGATTTTGACCCATCCAAATGGAATGATGCAATTAATGATAGTGATGAATATAGTGACGACAACGCACGTAGTGAGCCATTATCACCGTATTCAGAGAGGCAAGATTATCCAGCAAATGGGAGCGGTGACAGTAGTAATGTGATAGATCTATCACATTACGCAGCAAGACGAGCACATCGTAGTACAGCTACGGCTACAGCTCCATCTCCTCATAGCGGTTATTACTCTGGGAGGCGCGCTGCCTAGTGAAAAAGCCAAGCTCACTCCTTGGTAAGGCCTATGCGCTGCTGGCGGGCGATACTAGCGTTGGTAGGTCGAAAAAGCGACCCTTTAAGCGCTATACCGAACGCGAGCTTATCACGCTTGAGAGCGAGATTGGAGCAGAGCTATTTGGCCCGGTAGAGAAGGGGCGGCATCGCGAGTTCTTTTGCTTAGACGAAAAAACCTGGATTTGGCACGAAGAGTGGACAGACGAGAAGCGCCACATCCAGACTAATACTATCCGCTACGAGATTAACGACCAAGGTATCCTCAAAGCACAAGAGGGTGCTCGCTACAGCTACCTGATCGGTGATGAACTCCGTAATTTTGTCATGGCGACGCGCCTCTATTATGAGCGGGTAGCGCGCGAGATTTACCACGTTGACCCCAATACCGGCCAGCGTTTCGCCGATCCGGACTAGAGTGCTATACTAATTGGAGTGAAACCAGAGATGATATATTGCGACCACGCAGCGGCCACGCCGATGGATGACCGTGTTTTGGCAGCGATGCAGCCCTACTTTGCTGAGCAGTTTTTTAACCCGTCCAGCCCCTATGCGCCGGCAGTAGCGGTGCGGCAGGCCTATCGCCAAGCAAAGCACCGCCTTGCGGTGGCGCTTGGTGGCAAGCCAGATGAGATTATTATGACGGCTGGTGCAACAGAGTCGATCAACCTCATGTTTGCTGGCATACACGGCCATGTGGTGACGGCAAATATTGAGCACCACGCCGTCCTGGCAGCAGCGCGCCAGCATGATGTGACAGTGGTAGCGGCTAACCCAAAGGGCGTGGTGACGCCCGAGGCGATTGCCCAGGCGATCCGCCCAGAGACGGTACTCGTCAGTGTTGCTCTGGCCAACAATGAGCTAGGAACGATCCAGCCACTGCGGGCAATTGCCGCAGTAGTAGCCCGTGAGCGCCAGCGACGACTCGAAGCAGGTGAGCCAACGCCGCTCTACCTCCACAGTGATGCCTCACAGGGGGCAGGCCAGCTCGATATTAATGTGGCGCGTCTTGGCGTGGATGCACTAACACTTAATGCGGGCAAGATATATGGTCCTAAGCAAGTTGGCCTCTTGTGGCTGGCTAGCCAGGTGCGGCTTGATCCGCTCATCGTTGGCGGTGGGCAAGAGCGTGGCCTGCGCAGTGGGACAGAGAATGTGGCCGGTGCGGTCGGCTTTGCAACGGCACTTGAGCTTGCCCAAGCACACCGCAAATCCGAGGCGCAGCGCCTTGAGTGGCTGCGTAACAGTATGCAGCGCACGCTATGTGAGTACATCCCTACGGCAGTTGTCTCGGGCGACGTGAAGCATCGTTTGGCGGGCCATTTGCACATCTCGTTCCCGGGGGTGGATGCCGAGCGGCTCATTTTCTTACTTGAGCGCGATGGCGTGCTTGTGGCGACTGGTAGCGCCTGTGCGGCCAATAAAGGGCTGCGTAGCCATGTCCTTACCGCGATTGGCCTGCCACCAGAGGTAGCCGACGGAAGTCTACGCATCAGCCTGGGGCGGCTCTCGACCGAGGAGAACTGCCAGCGCGCGGCGCAGTGTATCATTGCAGCGGTGCAGCATGAGCAGGAGCGGATGAAGGGGGCGCGGCGGTGAAGTTATTACGTTGGCTTGCCGGGATATTTATCGCCCTGATGCTCCTCGTTTGGCTTGGTGGGCGCTGGCTGACGCGCGACGACCTTGCCACCTGCCAAGCAGCCCCGAGCAGTGCTGAGCAGTGCCAGGCTGCTGATGCTATTGTGGCAGTGAGTGGTGGCGATACCCAGGCTCGCACCGCCGAAGCGATTCGCCTCTACCAGAATGGCTGGGCGCGCTTTATCGTATTCTCAGGTGCCGCCGCTGACAAGACTGGCCCCAGCAATGCCGAGGCAATGCGCCGCCAAGCCGTGGCGGCTGGTGTGCCCGACCGTGCTATTCTCACCGAGGAACTAAGCGAAACCACCCGCCAAAATGCCAAAAAAACTGGCCAGCTCCTCCGTCAAAAGAATCTTGATTCCATCATCCTCGTCACCAGTGCCTACCACTCGCGCCGCGTTGCGCTGGAGTTTGGCCAGTATGTGCCGCATATCGCTATGCGCAGCCACCCTGTCGCTACCGACCGGCAGTGGTCGGACACCTGGTGGCTTACGCCAAGTGGCTGGCAGCTGACGATCGAAGAGCTAGTAAAAATCGGCTGGTTCAAGGTGGTGCGGCCATGACACAGCGCGTCTTTGTCGGGATGAGCGGGGGGGTGGACAGCAGCCTCACCGCAGCGCTGCTGGTGGAGCAGGGCTACGACGTGACCGGTGTGTATATGAAAAACTGGAGCCAAGATCTGCCTGGCATGCAGTGCCCCTGGGCAGAGGACTTGGCCGACGCTAAGCGGGTGGCAGTGCAGCTGGGTATCGACTTTATCGTTTTTGATTTTGAGCACGACTACAAGCACAAGGTGGTAGACTACATGCTAGCCGAGTATCAAGCTGGGCGCACCCCCAACCCCGACATTATGTGCAATCAAGAGATTAAGTTTCGGCTCTTTCTCGATACGGCGCGCGAGCGTGGGGCTGACCTCATTGCTACTGGCCATTATGCGCAGACCGGTGGCACATGCGCAGAGGATGGCAGCGCGGCGACTGGTCAGGAACATTCATTCCAGCCTGATCGCCTCTACCGCGCCACCGATGCAGCCAAAGACCAGACCTACTTCCTCTACCGCGTGACGAGTGATGCGCTCCAGCATACACTCTTTCCGCTTGGTGGCTATACCAAGCAGCAGGTGCGGCACATGGCTACTGAGCGTGGCCTCTGGACGGCGCGCAAACAGGAATCGATGGGAGTGTGCTTTGTTGGTAATGTCGGCATGCGAGACTTCCTCAGCCAGTATATATCCACTCGCCCGGGCGATATCATCGACAAGCAAACAGGGGCAGTGCTAGGCCAGCACGATGGTGCGATCTTTTACACCCTGGGCCAGCGCCATGGACTGGATGTCGGCGGCGGCTTACCCTATTACGTCGTTGGTAAGGACATGGCAGCAAATGTGGTGTATGTGAGCCGTAATATGAATGACGAAGCAATGTGGCGTCATGATGTGCTGGTGGGCGATTTGCACTGGATTCATGGTGCACCAGCGACTGGCGACCAGCTGACCGTCCGTCTGCGCCATCGTGGCCAGCTGAGGCCATGCACGTTGCAGTATGATTCAGATCAGGCTCAAGCCACTCTCCACCTCAGTGACCCTGAGCGGGCCGTGGCAGCCGGCCAGTCAGCCGTGATCTACCGCGGGACAGAGTGTCTTGGCGGAGGGATTGTCGTCGATTCCATGGCTTTATAGCTGCTTTATTACCTCAATAATGAGTGAAAACAGAGAGGCTATTCTGCATTCTGCAAGGCATATATACCCGACACTAGGCGCTGTTCCGGAAACGACAGCCGAGATTAATGCGCAAGAGGGTATGACCGCAACTGAGAATAGTACATCGCAACCTCAGTAGCAAGTCTGTTGACAACCTAAACGGCAGTTTCGTATACTGACACTTATAGACAACCATAAGGGGGATTATTATGAGGGTAAAACACACTCACTCTCGGATGAGAGTTATTGCCGCGGCTGCAGTCGTCGTTGGTGGCATTGGGCTTGTGGGGCCGCAGCTTGTGGCGCATCAGGCGTATGCTGATGCTGACACTACCGCACCAGTCTTTACGCCAGCCAAGCCAGAGAAGCTCGTGGCGCGAGCAGGCCGCTCGATTGTCGATGCTGTGCGTACTGTGGCAGCGAATGATGGGGCGGACGGAACAGGTGTTAATAGCGATGGCGTGGTTATCGACGCAAAAAACCTTGACCTTGCAAACCCAAAACCAGGCACATATACAATCACTTACCGTGCGGTCGATAATGCCAACAATAAAGCAGAGGTAACGCGCGAGGTAGAGATCACAACCACTGAAAAACTCGAAGCGAAGCTAGCTGAGCCGATGGTGCTGGATGGCTACAGCCCACACACCAGAGCGGAGGCAATATCCAAACAGGTTATTGCCCGTGCCGTGGTGGCTGATGAGACATCTCCTCAGGCTGTAATCGACAAAGCATTGCAAGAGCTTCAGCAAGCAATCGATGATCTCCGCGTCGACCACACCGACTACGACAAAGCTAAGCAAGAGCTTGCTGCTGCGCCAGCCTACGTCGCAGCAGACAAGGACGTTGCTGCAGCAGCGACAGAGGCAGATCGCCTCGCAAATCTCAAAGCAACCACAACGCCAGAGCTTGCCAAAGCGACGAAGGCGCTCACCGCTGCTATAGCTACAGCTATCCAGGAGGATCAAGCACGCCAAAAGACAGCCGCGCAAGCCGTTGATGCACTCGAAGCTAAGCCGGATCTTGCACTGCTTACAACGACCCAGTCAGTGGTCGATACTGTCAAAGATAATGCAGCCAAGGCGGCACTGCAGCGGCGAGTTGACGCAATCCGCACTGCGCTGCGACCACAGCAACCACCGCAAGCTGCCGCCGCACCCAAGACGGCAGCCCACACGCCCAAGCAGGCACATCCTGTAGCAGCTGCACTTGCCGACACTGGTGCCAACCTTTGGCTTCTCGGCGGGGCAGGTATTGCTCTCATTGGTGGGGCAATTGGCCTGTGGCGTCACCGCAATAAGTTCTTCAAGCGTTAACAGCAGTATGATAGCGCAAAAATCGGCTCAGATGAGTCGATTTTTGTATGGAGGCATCCGCATTGATGATGTTCTTTTTGCGATGCGAAAAACTTCTCAACGCCATTACGCTATACATGCTCGGGAATAGTATAAGAAGTGATACTCGGTGTAATGATGAGGTCGCGCCAAAACTTGAGGTAAGCGTAGAATACCACCAAAGATGCACGGGGCAGTGTGTCCGTGCTATAATACCCCCTATGAATGCTCAAGATATCCGCAACAAATACCTCGAATTTTATGCCAAGCAGCAGCACGCCATTATTAAGCGGGCCCCGCTCATCCTAACCGACGACCCGACGACACTCTTTACTGGTGCGGGCATGCAGCCGATGATCCCATATCTGCTGGGTGAGGCGCACCCACAGGGTAAGCGTATTGCCGACTCGCAGACGTGCTTGCGTGCTCAAGACATTGACGATATTGGCGATAATCGCCACACTACCTTCTTTGAGATGCTCGGTAACTGGAGCTTGGGCGACTACTTTAAGAAAGAGCAAATTACCTGGATGTGGACATTTCTCACTGAGGAAGTAGGGCTCGACCCGAATCGCCTGTATGTAACGTGTTTCATTGGTGCACCCGAGTATAATATTGCCAAAGACACCGAAGCAGCCGAGCTGTGGCGGCAGAAATTTGCTGAAAAGGGGATCGAAGCGAAAAGTGCCGACATCGGCAGCGAAGAGCACGGCGCGGCCCGTGGCATCCAGCCAGGTGAGCGCATCTTTTACTATGACGGCAGCAAAAACTGGTGGAGTCGCAACGGCGGACCTGAGACAACACCAGTCGGTGACCCATGTGGGCCTGATAGCGAGATGTTTTATGAGTTTGATTTCATTGAGCACGACCCGAAGTTTGGTGAGCACTGCCACCCTAACTGTGACTGCGGACGCTTTATGGAGATCGGCAACAACGTCTTTATGGCATACAAGAAGGTAGCCGAGGGACAGTTTGTTCCACTAGATAAGCCGAATATCGACCATGGCTCTGGTCTGGAACGCATTGCGGCTGCGGCCAATAACGACCCTGATGTCTTTAAGATTAGCCTGATGTGGCCTATTATCAGCAAGCTTGAGCAGCTTAGTGGCAAGAGCTACACCTCGCATACCGAGAGTATGCGGGTGATTGCTGACCACCTGCGAGCGGCTACCTTCATGGCGGTGGATGGCTGCATCCCAAGCAACAAGGAGCAAGGCTATGTGATGCGCCGCCTCTTACGACGGGCTATCCGCTACAGCTTCGACCTCGGTATCGAGCAGAACTTTCTTGAAGCAGTGGTGCCGGTGATTGCCGACCTATACGAGGCAGACTTCCCAGAAGTCAAAGCAGCGCGCGAACAGATCATCGCCGTGCTGGTCAAGGAAGAAAAAGCCTTCCGACAGACGCTCCGTAAAGGGCTCAAACAGATGCAGCAGTATGTGGCAAATGGCCTGACTGGTGCGGAGTTATTTACGCTATATGATACCTTTGGCTTCCCAGTAGAGCTCAGTACAGAGGAGGCATACAAGCAGGGGATTTCGCTCTCTGAGGACTGGCGAGCAGAATTTGATGCCAAAATGGCCGAGCAGCGCCAGCGCTCCAAGACAGCGCGCAAAGGGCAATTTAGCGGCGGGCTGGAAGGTCACGACCCAATTCATCTTAAGTACCACACGGCAACGCACCTGCTCGGGGCGGCGCTGCGCACGGTATTGAAAGCACCAGATTTGCAGCAGCATGGCAGCAACATCACCGCTCAGCGCCTGCGCTTCGACTTCAACCACGACAAGCTTACTCCAGAGGAGAAGCAAGCAGTGGAAGACCAAGTCAATGCCTGGATCGAGGCAGACTTGCCTGTGAGCTTTGCCGTGTACCCAACCGATGAAGCACTGAAGCTCGGTGCAATCGGTGCCTTTGGCGAGCGCTACGGCGACACCGTCAAGGTCTATTCCATCGGCGAAGGTGATGAGCGTGTGAGCTTCGAAGTGTGCGGGGGCCCACACGTCGAGCACACTGGCGTCTTGGCCGAAGATGGTATGCGCTTCAAGATTACCAAGGAAGAGTCGAGCTCAGCCGGTATCCGTCGGATCAAAGCGGTGTTGCGTGAGCGTTAGCAGATAACCAGAAATAAACATCACAACACCAGCAATATATGTGCTGGTGTTGTATTGTTGGCATTAATAATACCTACAAGGGCACAGAAGAGAGAGGGTACGCCCTACTGTAGAGCACAGCGCTCAGCAATCATATCCTCTGTTAGCTGGGCGATAGTGTTGCTTAGCCCTGCGACGTCTGGCTCAACATATGTACGGCGACGCTGCGAGGTTGTTTCGTTATGATCATAAAAGCAGGCAAGTGTGGTATATTCTAAGTCGTCACTGGTAATACGGCAAGTCACTGGTGCGTCGAGCTCATCACAGCTGTAGGGTATTTTTAGATTTGCTGTAATGCCCATAGCAAGCTGACCAAGCCGACGTATTGTCAGTGCAAGACGCACACCAGACCACTGTTCACCTTTGAGGATAATATCGTTATAGCAGTAGGTCACATCACGGCGAACTTGCTCAGGATTAACCGTAGGGAGGACCGCTTTGTCAAGAAGGGTCTGGAGGTCGGCAGCAGTTGTGTCGCGGTTGGTTGCATACCATCTAAATAGCTTCGAATCATCATGGTCAAGCGGGCGCGAGCGGTCGAGTAAGCGTGCCACGTGGTTGTGAGTGATAGGCATCTTGTGGCTAGGGTCGGCCCGGCTATACCAGTATTGCCGATTATCCGCCAGTGTTAGTGCAAAAGAATGATGCTTATCGGGGTCGGCAAAGGCGAGCTGGCCAGCGGTCAGGCCAGTGGCATCAGCTGTGAGGTCAACGGCCAATGTACCACCTTCGTTATATTGCCCAAAGGGAGCTTGGTAGGCTATCGTTGTTTCGTCGGGCATGGCATGGTGCGCCTCGAGCGCCGTAACCGTTTCGTACAGGTGGCGGCCAAGCAGAGTAAGCTCGGTCGGCTCGTAGTTCTCAAGCGGAAAGATGCCGATAGGCACGGTATCGACTGGCTCGCGATTGGTCATAGTGAGCGTATTGTACAGTGGTTACCTCTGTTTTGTCAAGAAGGTGCTACCACTGTATGACTTTTCTACAATGTTTCTCAATAACGACACTTGCAGTGCTTGATGCAAAATGAATCATTTCATCATAAATTCGCCAATAATCACCGTTTAGGACTAGCAGGCAAGCGTGTATATGGTATATAATAGAGACGATTATGGTTTTCGATCGATTTCTTACCCGAGCAGATAACAGCGCTAGCGAATGCCTCGTTGGCCTTGATATTGGGACAGAGTACGTCAAGGCGCTGCTTGCCCGGGTTAATGGTGAGGAGATTGAGATCATTGGTGTGGGGCGCAAGCACCAAGACCGCAGTGATATGCACTCGGGTGCGATTGCCGACATTGCCGCAGTTGTGCGCAACTGCGAAGATGCTCTGGCCCAAGCCGAGTCTGAGGCTGGCATACAGGCGCGCCGTGCAGTGATTGGCATTGCTGGCGAGCTTGTGAAGGGTGTGACAAATACCATTCGCTATCGTCGGCCGCAGCCCGATCGTCCGCTAGATGAGACCGAGATGGAATTCATCATCGAGAAGGTGCAAGACCGCGCTGCCATCAAGGCGCAGCGGCAGATCGCTCTCGAGACAGGCAACCAAGATGTGGAAGTAAAGCTCGTTAACTCTGCACTCGTCAGCATTCACATTGATGGCTACAAGGTCAGCAACCCGATTAGTTTTCAAGGTAAGGACGTCGCGGTGCAGATCTACACTGCTTTTGCTCCCATGGTGCACATTGGCGCACTCGAGCGCGTGGCTGATGAGCTGGCGCTCGACCTCGTGGCGGTGGCGGCCGAGCCCTTTGCGGTGAGTCGGAGTGTACTGGGTACAGATGCGAATAGCTCATTTACGGCTATTCTTGCCGACGTTGGTGGCGGCACAACAGATATTGCCGTAGTAAATGATGGTGGCGTGGAAGGGACGCGGATGTTTGGCATTGGTGGGCGCAGCTTTACCAATACGATCGCTAACGAGTGCGCTATTAGCTACAACGAGGCCGAGAAGCTCAAGGTCGCGACCAATCACGAGCAGATGAAACAAGAGCTTAAGCAGCATTTTGATACCGCAATTGATAAAACCCTCGATGTCTGGTTAGCAGGAGTCGATCTTGCTCTTAGCGAGTTCAGCTCGGTTGATCACTTGCCTAATCGTATCTTGCTCTGCGGTGGTGGAGCGAGCCTCAAGCCACTAGTGAAAGCCCTCGAGACGCGCGATTGGTATACCGACCTCCCCTTTACACGCCGGCCAGTGGTGCAGCATATTAAGCCCAGTGACGTCTCGGGTGTGGTCGACCTGACGAACAAGGTCAGTGACCACTCATTTATCACCGCGATGGGCCTCCTGCGCGTGGGCTACGATACGATGATTGGGGCAAGCGAAACAGAAACACTACGCAATAAATTGAATAAAATGTTGAGGATCTAAATGCAAAAAGATGTCATTTATATCGATACCGAGGACGATATTACCGCCATTATTGGCAAGGTGAAGGACTCCTCGCAAAAAATCGTCGCACTTGTGCCACCCAAGCGGATTGGTGCTATGCAAAGTGCTGTCAACCTCAAGCTCGTCCAGCGCGCTGCTGAGCAAGCAGGTAAGCGGCTCGTCATTATTACTGGCAACCAAGCACTCTCGACTTTGGCCGCTTCGGCAAGTATCCCTACGGCGCGGACATTGCAAAGCCGGCCGGAAATGGCTGAGATCCCAGCGCTCGAGGTCGATGACGAAGATGTCATTGATGGTAGTGAGCTCGAACCAGAAGATTCTGAGCCAGTAACGCCTACTACTCCTGTACCGGCTCGTCCTGCCACCCGCTCGGCTGCTCGCAAGACGCCAGATGACGACGACAAAGCAGCTGATACGTCGGCTGCCTCAGACCTCAAGAAGAAGGTGAAGGTACCAGACTTCAACAAGATGCGTAAGAAGCTCTTGATCGGTGGTGCGGCACTCGTTGTCCTAATTGTTTTCTTGGTGTGGGCGATTTTCTTCGCACCATATGCGACCATCACGATCAAGGCTCGTACCTCTGATCTGCCGCTCAGCACCCGCGTTACGATCGGCGATTCGCTTGGCTCAAACCTGCAAGAAGGGACAATCAAGACAACAACCAAGACAACGCGCAAAACCATCTCGATTGACTTCACTGCTACTGGCAAAGAAGATGTTGGTGCAAAGGCAACGGGGACGGTGCGCTTTACGCCAGCTTCGTTTGACGTCTTGCGTAATGGAGCGACGATCGACGCCGGGACGACTATCACGTCTGAGAATGGTATGCAGTATAAGACGACATCGTCGGTGGTATTCGACTCTAACGCGTCGGGTGGCGACCTCATGCGTGGCCGCACAACAGAGGTTACCGCGGTAGAGAGTGGCACGAAGTACAATGGTGCATCGGGCTCGGCCAAGGGGCCTTCTGGCTTCTCCGTCTCCTTCACGCATGATACTTCTGGTGGCACAGACAAGACAATTACCACAGTGCAGCGTAGTGATATTGAGCAGGCGAGAAATAGACTCCATAGCTCACTCGATAGCAATGGTGCTAAGCGCGAGCTTGCCTCACAGTTTAATGGCGACAGCTATATCATTCTGAATGATACCTTCAAGCAAAACGACAGCGACATCCAACCGAACGTCAAGGTGGGCGGCGAAGCAACCGACGGCAAAGCCCAGCTGACTGGTGCAGTGGAGTACTCCCTCTCGGCGATTGAGAAGCGCGAGGCAGGCATCTTCCTTGATGCATACTTCAAGCAGCAGATTGATGGCAAGGCCAACCAGCAAGTTCATAGCAATGGCGTCAATAAGCTCTCGGTGACCAATGTTTCGGCTAATGGTAATGCCTACAATGCGACTATCACGACCAATGGCAAAATAGGCCCTAAAGTCGACGAGTCGGAGCTCAAAGACTATGCCAAGGGCAAGCGCTATGCCGAGATCCGCTCGCATGTCGAGAAGATTGAGGGAGTGAGCTCGGCCGATGTATCGTTTTCACCATTCTGGGTGCAATCAGCACCAAATGACACGAATCGTATAAAGGTGGTATTTGACCTCAATGAACAATAAGAGAACATACTTAGCGCTTGATGTTGGCGAACGGCGGATTGGTGTTGCAATCGCCGATCCGTCCGTGCGAATTGCTGTCGCATATGATACGATTGAAGTGGATGGTAGTGAACTTGAGCAAATCACTCAGCTGATTATGAGTGAGCGTGTTGGGGTGGTCGTCGTTGGCTACCCGCGCAATCAATCGGGCGAGCCTACAGCTCAGACCGCCTATGTTGAGCGGTTTGCAACCCAATTGACGGATATTGCGCCGCGCTTGGCATTTCAAGATGAGTCGCTCACCAGCGTACAAGCTGAGGAGTATCTTCGTGCTCAAGGAAAGCCGTATAGCAAGGGTGCTATCGATGCTGTCGCTGCCAGTATTATTTTGCAAGACTATTTGGAGACGCACTATGACTGATTTTCGCCGCCAGCCAGGCAGAGGCTTCCAGGTAGGGAATCCAAACCCACCAATGTCGCCACCACCAGTAGAACGCATCACGCCACGCTCGGGACGCTCAGCTGCTGCAGCGGGTGCTTCAGGGCGATCTGCGTCACCGTATATTCGTCGCTCAGAGCCACATCGCCCAACGGTAGGGCAACAACAGCCACAATCGACACAATCTATCCAGCCGCAGTCAGCACCGTCTTCTGAGCCGAAGCAGGCATATGACCCCTACGCGTGGGTGAGTAGGCCTCAGCCACAGCCTCAGTCTCAACCACAATCGCAACCAGCACCTCAGCCACAGCCCTACCGCTCATCAGCACCGTCTCGCGACACATACGCAGTGCCAGTCCAGCAGCCAGCACCGCAATCTCAGTCTCAACCAACCACCATTCCAGTTGATGATTTTGCTGATGATACGCTGCCTTCTGGGCTTGATGATGATAGCTTCTATGGCTTTGATGACGACCAGCCGCCGCAGCGAGGGAGTCTACTTGACAATGACGGTGTTTCGCCACTTTTTGCAGATGATGCGCCAAAGGGCCGGACGATTGGCTCTCAAAAAAAATCCCCACGCTACAATACTGAGCGGCCACGCCACGGGCGCCGCCGATGGCTGTGGTGGCTCAGTGGTATTGGATTGCTAATTTTACTCATCCTTGCAGCAGCATACTGGTGGTATCATCAAAACCTGCAGCCGGTCGACCAGACCGACACCACCACGAAGACGCTAACGATCGGTGAGGGCGACACGTTCAAGACTGTTGCTACTACACTGAAAGAGCAGGGGCTGATTCGTGATGTTCGCGCCTTTGATATCTACACCCGCCTGTCGGGCTCGCGCAATCAACTCCATACTGGCGTATGTCAATTTAGCCCTGCACAGTCGTTGCCTGAGATCGTGACCAAGCTTTCGCAGGGGTGTCATGATAATCGTGTTGTCACATTCTTGCCAGGTGGTACTGTTGTCGATTCGCGCTATAAGCCGCAAGGTCAAGATGCCACCACAGCACTCAAGCGAGCTGGCTACAGTGAGGAATCGATCAAAGCTGCACTCGCTAAGACGTACGACAGTCCACTCTTTGCCAATAAACCAGCTGGCACTTCGCTCGAGGGCTATATCTTTGGTGATACGTACTCTGTGCCGGCCAATCAAGGTCCAGAAGCAGCTCTTAAGGTAGCCTTCGCGCATATGTACGAGCAGATTCAAAATAATGGCTTGGTTGACAAATTTGCAGCCCAAAAACTCAATCTCTACCAAGCTATCACCCTCGCCTCTATCATCCAGCGCGAGATGGGGTGTGGTGGTGCAAGCCAGGACTGCTACCAGATCCAGCGACAGATTGCCCAGGTCTTTTACAAGCGTTTGCGTGAGAACAAAGTGCTTGGCTCGGATGTAACCTTCATCTATGGGGCAGACATTGCTGGTGTGAGCCCCAATGTCAACCTCGACTCGCCGTATAATACACGCATTAAGCCAGGCTTGCCACCTGGGCCAATTGCCACGCCTGGCCTTGGCGCACTCAAAGCAGTGGCCGATCCAGCACCTGGTAGCTATGAGTTCTTCCTCGCTGGTGATGATGGCAATGTCTACTTCGCCAATACCGATGCCGAGCACCAGGCCAACATCAAGCAGCACTGCAAGAAGCTTTGCTCGGAGTTGTAACGCTTCGGCTGTGGCTTCATATGCTCTCAAATGTTCCTTCCTAGTGCGGATAAAAATCAAACCAAGTATCCCAGAGGTGTTTATCTTGCAATCTAATAATATGTTATAAAAATTGCGTGTATTGTATGAAACAACGCGCTGAGGTATTAAGCCCTACGAAAAAGTAAATACTATTGAAGCTAAGCTTCGTGTCTGCCAAGGGTGTGCAAAACAGAAAGTCCATCATGTGACAATATCAGGCTAAAACTGTTGCAATTTTCACAAAATATCATCTCCCACCACTGTGGTAAGCCATTGACTAAACTACAACCGCGTAGTAGAATGGATGGTAGCCAGTCGGGGAGTGAGGATACTGGGAATGCAAGAGAGGGAAATTACTCTACCAATGGCCTGCCTTTAAATGTCGTACGAGCACCGAAATCAACTTTTTTAATATTAATAAAATCGGTCGACATGTGTGCTCCGTTCTCTTGTATAGGGAGAAGAAAGACAGAGTGAGGTAGTAGCGCGCTAGTAATAGATGCGCAGGAGAACGATCATTCGTCAACAACAAGCAGCCGAGCAGGCTTCACAACTCGAACTTTCGCCTATTACCGTGCGGAGTCGGCGCCCGCGACCACTATATAAGTCATTATCGCCGGTACGGACGTCGGCCTATGTCGGGGTTTTTGTCCTGATTCTTTCGCTCGTTGCCATGAGCTACCAGCCAATTTTGGCAGAAAACACCGCTCTAGCCAGCGCTGCGCCCGTTAGTGCAACGCGCCAGACGGCAGCAACGCCATCGGCAGATGGGGTAGATCAGCTCGTTGCAACCAATGTTGCTACGTCGATTGCTGAGAGCACAAACCTGCCTGTCACCAACAACGTCGCCAACCTCTCGCAGTCGATTGCGGCAGAGAACTCGTTTACCCAAACGAGCGCCACGACAATTAACAAGCCACAGATTGTCCAGCCAACAGCCGACAACCGTACCATCAAGAAATACACCACAGTTGCTGGCGATAGCGTGCCAAGCCTTGCTGATAAGTTCAAGATTAGCACACAGACTATCAAATGGGTTAACAAACTTACCAGTGATGCACTTGAGCCGGGCAAAGAGTTAACTATCTTGCCGGTCAATGGTATTCTCTATACCGTCAAAGACGGTGATACGCTCGACAGCATCGCTGCTAAATACAAGGCAGACAAGAACCAACTAACTCTTTACAATGACCTTGAGCTGACTTCCACCCCCGCTAAGGGTTCGCAGCTCATCATTCCTGATGGCTCGCTACCAACAGAAGAGCAGCCAGGCTATGTAGCGCCACGCTCTGGTGCTGCTGCGCGCGCAGCCAGCGCAACTGGCACAAATAGCTACAACGGCACCGGTGCTTACGGTGGCGCTGCCGGCACAGCTCATGCCTGGACAGGTGGTGGTGACGGCGGTGGCTACGCCTGGGGTAACTGTACCTTCTATGCCTACGAGCGCCGTCTTGAGCTTGGCCGGCCAATCGGCCGTCAGTGGGGCAATGCTGCTACCTGGGCTAGCTTCGCCCGTGCATCTGGCTACGGTGTTGGCACAACGCCAGCCGTTGGTGCGGTGATGCAAAATGGTGGTGGGTATGGCCACGTTGCCATTGTCGAGAGTGTTAACCCTGGTGTTTCGGTCACCATTAGCGAGATGAACGGCTTCCGCTGGGGTGGTGGATTCAACCGCGTTGGCTTTGGTAACATCCCATGGAACGAAGCAGTTGGTGGTCGCTATCAGTACATCTACTAATTCGATACCCTAAGCTGAGCAAACACCTCTGTTGTCGCAGAGGTGTTTTTGGTATACTTAATAGTATATGTTTGTAGATACAGCAAAGGTAACAGTAGCAGCAGGTCGCGGCGGCGACGGCGCGGTGAGCTTTCGACATGAAATATATGTAGACAAAGGTGGACCTGATGGCGGAGATGGCGGTCGTGGTGGTGATGTTGTATTTGTTGCAACAGAACAGCTCAATACCTTGCTCAAGTTTCGCTACAAACCAGAGCTCAAGGCAGAGCCTGGTGTTGCAGGTGGTAAGAAGAAGATGGCAGGCCGATCTGGTAAGCCGCTGGTTGTCAAAGTGCCGGTAGGGACACTAGTGAAGCGAGATGGTATGGTAATCGCCGACCTCGCTGAGGCAGGGCAAGAGGCCGTCATTGCCAAGGGTGGCGATGGTGGCTTTGGTAATGCGCATTTTAAATCTAGTGTGCGTCAAACGCCGCGCATGGCCGAGCTGGGCGAAGCAGGGGAGAGTTTTGAGGCGGAACTGGAACTGAAGTTACTGGCTGATGTTGGTTTGGTAGGTTTTCCTAATGCTGGTAAATCAACCTTTCTCAGCGTCGTGAGTAATGCCCGTCCGGAGATTGCGAACTACGAATTTACCACACTCACGCCTAACCTTGGTGTAGCCGATATTGATGATGGTTCGATCTTGATCGCCGACATTCCTGGCCTGATTAAGGGAGCGAGCGAAGGTAAAGGTCTGGGCGATGCCTTCTTGCGGCACGTCGAGCGGACGGCTGTACTCCTCCATCTTGTTGATGTGTATAGTAATGATGTAGCTGAGCGCTACCAAGCGATTCGTCATGAGCTACAGCAATACAGCACCGAGCTTGCCCAGCGGCCAGAGGTCGTGGTGCTAACGAAGTGTGATGGGCTCGATGACGATATCATTCAGATGCAAATAGACAGTCTGCGCCAGGTAGTTGACAAAGAAACGCCGATTTTTGCGATTTCCTCGGTTGCTCATCAGGGAGTCGTTGATGTGCTGCGAGCTCTGCGCCAAATAGTAATAGCGGCACGGGCGGCCGAGGCGGTAGCCGAAGAGGACGACGATTTTGCTAACGGCGAGGAGCTTGCAACCATTACGCTCGGTAGCCAAGCTAGGGCCGATGCCTGGGCGGTGCAACAACTGCAGGGTTATGCGGCGCAGCAGTGCGTCGAGGCGGCAGTAGAGAGCGGCCTCACCAACCCACGAGAGAATGGCGAGATGCCGCGTGTTTTTGCCGTGTCTGGCCAAAAGCTCGAGAAATTCGCTCGTCGCACGAACTTCGCCCAGTTTGAGGCAGTTAATCGCCTGCGTGATATCATGAAGCGCCTTGGCGTCACACACGAGCTCATCCGTCAAGGAGCAGAGGGCGACAGCATCGTGCATATTGGCGATAGCCAGCCGTTCCCGCTGGTGGAGCAATAAGAGCCCTACAGTTGTCCTGTTATATAGCTGACTACTGTTGTTACTGCGCTAACAATGTAGCCAGATACTACACCAAGAATGAAAGTTACCCATTTAAATGAACGATCACTGAGGAAGTATGCATACTCTCCATAGCGATGTCTGTATTCTTGCGCAATATAACGAAGTTCTGTGAGAGTATCTAAGCTGCTTCGAATACTTCCTTCAATTTCTTCACGCTTATAAAATAAATGACAATCTATATCTCTGATATGTTTGCTGTCTGGATATTTCCACGCTTTGCTTTCTCGTGTGTAATATTCTTCGTACTCTCTACTTATGTCTTCCATTCCTTGAAGCATTCGTGGGTGTGCTCGCCGCCATTTAAATCGAAAAATATTCCAACATGTAAAAATGTCTTGCTTTGCTCGTCTTGCAAGGCGTAGATTGCCTTCCATGCACATATCAACATCTGGAGTGTGTCTACCAAGGGATCGAAATTGCTTAATTTCTTGAATAAGCTCCTTGTTTAGGTTTTGTAGTTTTTTGAATTCTTTAATTAAATCTGCATTTTCCTGCACGATAAATAGACCTTGGATAGTTATTAACTACTAATATAATGTATTATACACAGACATACAGCGTAAATAATGCGTTTATGGTATTTAATATAATGAACCAAATTCTAACGGGCAGTAAGTCATCATATTTATAATTTGCTATACTATACCTATGGCACAAACATTCTTTTTCTACGACCTTGAGACGAGTGGCTTCCGGGCGCAGACGGATCGGATTATGCAGTTTGCTGGGCAGCGGACAGATATGGATTTGCAGCCGATTGGCGAGCCATATAACTTCCTTGTGACGCTCAGCGACGATACTCTGCCAAGCCCTGATGCCCTGATGGTGACTGGCATCACGCCGCAGAAGACACTAGAGGAGGGCTATAGCGAGGCAGAGTGTGCGCGGATGGTGAGCGAGGAGATCTTTACGCCAGGGACGATCGCTGTGGGGTTCAATAATGTGCGCTTTGACGATGAGTTTATCCGCCATCTGCTGTGGCGGAACTTTTATGATCCATACGAGTGGAGCTGGAAGGATGGGCGGAGCCGCTGGGATATGCTCGATGTCGTACGACTGACGCGGGCGCTGCGGCCAGATGGCATTGAGTGGCCGATGGATGCGAGTGGTCAGCCTACTAACCGCCTGGAGCTCATTACTAAAGCTAATGGCATTGCACACGATAATGCACACGATGCCTTCGCTGATGTGGCAGCGCTGATAGAAGTAACGAAGCTGGTGAAGCGTGCCCAGCCCCAGCTCTTTGACTACCTCCTTGCCATGCGCGACAAGAGGGCGGTGCAGCGGCTCGTCAATCTCGAGACGAAGCAGCCCTTCGTCTATACTAGTGGCCGCTACGACAAGCAACACGCCAAGACGACCGTCGCCTTTCCGCTGGCACCAGCCCCCAATAGCAATGTCTTGGTCTATGACCTGCGCTACGACCCAACGCCGTTTGTGAGCCTAAGCCAGCAGGAACTTGCCAAGAAAATCTTTGCTACCTGGGAAGAGCGCCAAGCGGATGGCTTTGTGGCGCTACCTGTTAAGCCATTGCAATACAATCGTTGCCCAGCCGTTGCACCACTTGGTGTGCTAGAGCAGGGTGATGGCTGGAGTAAGATCCATCTCGAGGCGGCTACTGTGGCGCGCCACCGCGATATCCTTCTTCACCATCCCGACTTTGCTGAGAAGCTCCGCACACTCTATGAGAAAAAGCGTGAGTACAAAAAATCGACCGACCCCGAAGGGCAGCTCTACGACAGCTTCGTCTCGGACGCAGACAAGACGCACATCGCTGCAGTGCGGAGTGCCGATGCCAAGGCACTGGCAGACTTCCACCCAGCCTTTCGCGATGAGCGCCTGCCTGAGCTACTACTCCACTATAAGGCGCGTAGCTTCCCGAAGAGCCTCAGTGATGATGAGCGAGCCCAGTGGGAGCAATGGCGGAGCACCCACCTGCAGGCCCAGCTGCCGAGCTTTATGGCATCATTGCAGCGCCTGGCCAAGGCAGGTACAGCAGATGAATTTATCATGCAGGAGCTGCAGCTGTGGCTTGAGGCTGTGGTACCGGTGGATGGCTAGAAGAGCCTTGAGCATCCAAAACCTTCACTTTCTCTATTGATTCTCTACCATTTCATTTGAGCAAGAGTAAGAAGCTGGTTGTCTAATCAGCTTTGAACCTGAGCAGTCACTCGTCAGTGAATGCCGACTTTTGTAACGTCTCTGAGAAGAAAGCGGCGGGGAAGAGAGCCACGAAAATTGGTGGGTAGCTTTGTGGATTGAACAGAAGAAGCGTTATATAACGATAAATTTTAAGACGCTTACGCTTAATTACGCATAGATATTAACCAGCTTGTCGAGGGCGCTGGCAGCGTGGGCAAATCCCCTGAATTTCGAACGTGTGCGAGGGCTCGGCGAGGTGATAAGCCTGGGCGATTGCCGCGATTAGCCGCTCGATCTCCTCATTCTCGGCAATATCAATCACTCGCCCACAGCGGCGGCACGTTGCGTGGTGATGATGACGAATGAAGACATCGGTCAGCTCGAGCTGGTACTTCCAGCCAATCGGTAGTCGCTGGGCAATGCCAAGCTGCTCAAACAACTCCACGCAGCGGTACACACTCACGCGGTCGGCCACGGCAGTGTACTCGGCAAGCTGGCGCATCGTGCATGGCCCGTGCTGGTAGAGAGCACAAAATACTGCCCGTCGCACAGTAGTTACGCGGTAATGACGCTGGCGCAAGATAGTGGCAAATAGCTCGAGCGAATCATCCATACGAGCAATAGTATAGCACTTATTGCAACAAATTTGCAATAATCTAAGAATCTCTCGTATCATACGACCCATGACACAACAACCACTTATTATGATCACTGGCGCAAAAGTGACGCTAGCCAAACGGCACTTTACCTCGCAGTTTGGACAAATCGAGTATCTGACCTATCAAGGGCAGCACTATAAGATGAACGCTGCCGCTGGCGTTGTGAAGCAGCTCGCTGGGCAGTATGAGCTTTTGGTCGTAGGATACCAACCAGATGATGCAGCACTCTTTGCCGAGACGTGCGGCCTACCAACCGACCGTTTTATCCCAGCTGACCTGCGCCGCGCAGCTGACATCGAGCGGACCGCAAGCCAGGCAGCAGCTCTCCAGCAAGAGCTGGGTGCACCACTCTACGTTGTGCACTATGGCGGGGCATCAGATACCAAGACGGCATTGCCGCACAATAGTCTCCTTGCCCATACCTGGGATATGGAGGCAGCGGCTATCCCTGATTTGGTAGAAAATAATTGCGTCACATTGGTCAAACTGTTGCAGGCACTGCGTCAGCACGGGGTATTTGCCCGCCAACCATACACCAAGGTTATGAGCATCACGGCTGCAGCAGCAGTGCGCGCCAAGGCTCATCTTGGCCTAGATGTAGCCCAGAAAGCGGCTGGCCATGGTTTGCTGCGCTCAATAGCCCTCGATCTTACACCAGAGAATATCTTTATCACTGAGATCATGCCAGGCAGTACCGACACTGGATTTTTTGACAACGACTACACGATGGATGAGGCGATCCGCGTCACGCGCGACCTTGGCTATGACAAGACGCCAGAGACATATCCACTCTTTACAGCCGAGCAAATCGGTGATGCAGTGAAGTATGTCATCACTGCACAGTGCAATGTGCGCGAGATTGCCCTCTTGCCGTATGGACAGTTTCCACATCTTGGTGCGTAATTGGCCGTACGTGTGGCTTTTGGCTCTTTGCTTTGTAATAAACCTGCAATACTCGTGGTACAGCATTATAAAGAGTCGTGTCGCGGGGTTACTAACACATAATAAGAATAATCATAGGGAGAAACAATGGAAAAATATAAACAGACACCATCGAATGATCATTCGCTTGAAGTGCTTGGGGTGCTTGGGCCGCTCGGTGCAGGCAAGACGACAACGCTCAACCAGCTGATCGAACGTGTGCCGCTCGATACAAGCTACGCAGTCGTGGTAAATGACGTCGGTCAGGACAATGTGGATGCGAGGCGGATTGCTCAGCACCCAGCTAATCGTAGTGAGCAGATTATTCCGCTCACGGCGGGCTGCATTGGCTGCTCGGATGCAACGCAGTTCCAGGCGGCGCTCGACCGTGTGCGCGATGCTGGGGTAGACATGCTCTTTATTGAGCCAACCGGGATTGCGCCAGGGACGGAGATCGCTGAGGTGGTAGGCTCAAGTGGCTATGATTTCTCGGCCCTTGCCTTGGTTAACGCACGAACAGCATCACGCGACATGCATTATCAAGTGCTACCGAGCCAATTGGCGGTGGCAGACATTGTTGGTATAACACACACTCCAGATGATAGAACAGCACTCACAGTGATCGATTCTGTGCTCGAGCAATTACCTGCCTTGCCACCTGAGGTAGCTGTTGAGCTCATTCGCCCAGGTAGTACAGACTATACAGAGGTGCTGGCGAGGTTGCGCGGCGTAGAGCGGCAACTCCACCTTGGCCAGCGAGCAGTTGCCCAGATGTGCGGCAGCCACTGTCATGACCATCATCACCATGACCATTGCGATCACGACCACAATGTAAGTGCACAATCATTTGCTTTGCGCGATGATGTTACCTCCACACAGCTGCGTGAATTCCTTATGCCACTCACCCAAGACTCGAGCGCGCCACTCCTGCGGGCTAAGGGCGTAGCAGCAGGCAGGCGCTTCGATCTCGTGGGTGATGAGTGGAATGAGCAACCTGAGCCAGAAGGTGCGCCGCGTATCAATGTGATATTTGGTGGGCATATGCCGCAGCATGTGGCGACAACAATGCAAGCGCTTGCCTGCCAGGAGACGATGACGGTGCAAGGGACGAAGAAAGATATCGTTGCCTCAGTGCGTGAGCTGCCGCTGGCCGACCGCATCGCAATTATTGAGCAGCGAATCCAGCAATACCCCGCACCGATTAGCCCCGTGCATGGTGAGTTAATCACTGATTGTGAAGCAGATGAGGGCTACGAAATTGCCTTTTGGCGTCAGTCTGATGATATTCCGGATAATATCAAGCGCCAAGCTCTAGAGCACTATCTGGCGTTTCGCCTAGCCGGTCTGAGTGAGCTGCAAACACACCCTGAAGCGATTGCACATGATGACGAAAAACGTGCTTATTGGCAGCGGCGCTATGGTGCAACGCTCGGCTGGAACTACTATCATCTCACCGATATGATCGATCCAGCTATGCAACAGCGCATAACGGCTGCACAGCCAGCTCGGCTGCTGTGTGAAGGATTTATGGCGCTCGAGCGTCTTACCTTTGATGAAGGCAGGGCAGAGGAAAAGCCAGAATTTGTCAGTGCGGTGCTGCGTGCGGCGCTGGCAGCAGAAGATGTGACTAGCGAGCAATGCCAGGCGGTGCTGCGCCGCGGCCAGCTTCTCTCGGCGCAGCATCCGGAGTATGCACAGCGGTGGCAACAAGCAGCTGCTTCTCTTGAGTGAGTCATATGAATACTTTTGCGTAGCCTAACTCATCCCATATAAACACCCCAGCCATCCCCTGGGGTGTTTTGTGTTGAAGTTGGCCTGAGCTTATTTTTTGATAAGCTTGAGGATAACCAGCAGCACAACTGCGCCAAAGAAGGCGGTCAGCAGGCTGGCGAAGTTAAAGCCAGTCAGCACATTGGCGTCGCCGCCCATCAGGCTGACGAGCCAGCCACCGAGCATTGCGCCGATGATACCAACGATGATGTTGGTGAGCGGGCCTGAGCCCTTACCTTGGTTTACCACTTTAGATGCCAGCCAGCCGGCCACACCACCGATGATAAGCCATACGAGTATAGTCATAGTGTCGTTGTCTCCTTATTAATGGTTATCGTACTAGTGTAGCATCTTTGGGGAGTAAAAGCTACTCGGACGCCTGCGGGCTAAAGGTGACTCGCCCGTCAGCTGCCCTCGCTACCACCGTCATACCTTCGCGAATGCGCCCATCGATCAGCTCCAGCGCCAGCGGGTCAAGAATACGCTTTTGTACTAAGCGCTTGAGCGGCCGGGCACCGAAGCTCGGGTCGTAGCCGTCGCGCGCCAGCATGTCGCGGATGCTCTCGTCAAACGTCAGTGTGATATCGCGGCTGTCTTTGACTTGGCGAGCAACGCGCTCGAGCTGCACGTCAACGATGGCTCGCATGGCTTGCTCGTGAATACGGTCGAAGATCACGATATCGTCGATGCGGTTGAGAAATTCCGGGCGGAAATGCTGGCGCAGCACCTCGAGCATTTTATTGTCCAGCACAGACAGGTCACTACCGCTAAAGTCCATAATCATCTGCGAGCCAACGTTGCTCGTCATGATGATAATGGTGTTGCTGAAGTCGATCGTCCGGCCTTGGCCATCAGTTAGACGGCCGTCGTCTAATACCTGTAAGAGCACGTTAAAGACGTCGGGGTGGGCCTTCTCGATTTCATCAAACAGTACCACGCTGTAAGGGCGGCGGCGCACCGCTTCGGTCAGTTGCCCGCCCTGGTCGTAGCCAACGTAGCCTGGTGGCGAGCCAATCAGGCGGGCTACAGCGTGGCGCTCCATGTACTCGCTCATATCGATGCGGATCATGGCGTGCTCGTCGTCAAATAATTCGCGGCACAGACTGCGGGCTACTTCTGTTTTACCAACTCCGGTAGGGCCAAGGAAGAGGAAGGAACCAATTGGCCGATTAGTATCACTGAGCCCAGCGCGTGAACGGCGAATAGCGCTCGCCACGGCAGCCACAGCGCGGTCTTGGCCGATGACTTGGCGGCCGATCGAGTCTTCAAGCTTGGTTAATTTACTCGATTCACTTTCCATCAGCCGCTCTACGGGAATGCCCGTCCAGCGCGCCACCACACTGGCGATATCGTCGGGCGTGACTTCTTCGCGCAGTAAGCGGTCGGTCGGCGGAATGGCGGCCAGTTCCTGGCGGGCAGTGCTCAGCTTTTTCTCTAGCTCTGGCATATCGCCATATTTGATACGGCTAGCGGTAGCCAGATCGGCGTCGCGTTCAGCGATTTCTAAGCGTGAGCGCAGACTGTCCATTTTTTCGGCAGCGGTGTTAACAGTCTGCAGAATGTCCTTTTCGTGCTGCCATTTGCTGTCAATCGCCTTAGCCTGAGCCCGGAGGTCAGCGATCTGCTGCTTAATTTCCGCTTTGCGCGCCTTGGCGTGGTCGGATTTATCTTTTTTGAGCGCGGCTTCTTCAATCTCTAGTTGCAAGCGGCGGTTATTCAGTCGATCCAGGCTAATTGGCACGCTTTCCAGCTGCATCTTGAGCGCGCTAGTTGCTTCATCCAGCAGATCGACCGCCTTATCGGGCAAAAAGCGATCAGGCAAGTAGCGGGTAGACAGCCGCGCCGCCGCCACAATCGCATCGTCAGCAATCTTGACGCCGTGGTGGACTTCGTACTTTTCCTTGAGGCCGCGCAAGATAGCGATGGTGTCGTCAAAGCTTGGTTCACCAACATAGACTGGCTGAAAGCGCCGTTCCAGCGCCGCATCCTTCTCGACATACTGGCGGTACTCAGCCAGCGTCGTAGCGCCAATCATGTGGAGCTTACCGCGCGCCAGGGCGGGTTTGAGCATATTGCCAGCGTCCATACTGCCTTCGCCTTTGCCAGCGCCGACCATGGTGTGAATTTCATCGACGAAGAGGATGATCTCGCCGGCAGCTTCCTCAACCTCTTTAAGCACGCCTTTGAGGCGCTCTTCAAACTGGCCACGGAAGCTGGCACCCGCCAGTAAGCTGGAGATTTCCAGGCTAATCAGCCGTTTATCCCGCAGCGACGCCGGTACGTTGCCCTTAATGATGCGCTGCGCCAAGGCCTCGACGATGGCGGTTTTACCGACGCCCGGCTCACCGATCAGCACGGGGTTATTCTTGGTACGCCGACTCAAGATCTGCATGGTGCGGCGAATTTCTTCATCCCGGCCGATCACCGGATCGAGCTTGCCCTCGCGCGCCAGAGCGGTGAGGTCGGTGCCAAATTGCTCGAGAGGTTTTTTGTTATCTTGTTGGTTCATATTTGGTGGCATATATCCCTCCTTGTAGTTATATAGTGCGGGTAACAGAACGCCCGGTGAGTTACTTAAAAACGGGTGGCCGATTGCGCTGGATATTAGCCGCGTGGCCTGTTGGTATAGTAACAAATTAGCACTCTCGGTGCAAGAGTGCTAATTGACAGAGTTTTGATAGGTGTGCTTGACTTGCTTAGCGCTGCTTTATTAGCGTCAAGAGCGTATACTCATGAGAGTAATATAAGACATTGATGTTTTGGCAGCTCACCCCTCTGAGTGAGATCAAAAGGATATAGTAGCAATCAGTCTCCATTCTTTTGTGTATAATAGACGCCATGGCAAACATATATTTTACTCGGGCAATCCAACCGGACAATAGCCAACCCCATTTCTTAGCCAAAGCACTCATTGTTGATGCGACTGGCAAAATTCTCGTCCTTGAGCGCAGTAGTACGCATCCGCTCTTTCCGCACGGTGCCGACCTGCCTGGTGGTATCGTCGAGCCTGGCGAGACACCGCTAGAGGCAGCACGGCGGGAAATAGAAGAAGAGACTGGCCTTGGCTTTGTGCCGAGCCAGCTGAGTGTGGCCTTCGAGCATGTACTGCCGCACCCTGATGGCCAGCGGCTGAGCTATATGTGCTATGCGGCACTGGTTGATGGCGATGCGCCAGAAATTACCCTCAGCTGGGAGCACAGTAGCTACCAATGGCTCACACCAGATGATTTTATGCAGCAGCCTATCACGCCGCAAACCGACTATCCCTTTGCGGCGGCGGTGCATTATATCAGCTCATTGCGGCACTATGTGCAGCAGGAGCGGCCAGAGCTGCTGTAGCCTGTAATGATTAAGAGCCACGCAGCAGCGCGATGATTTCGCTTGTGCCTCAGCTTCGTCTGTTGGATAAAATAACAGAGGTGTGGGCTTTGAGTGCTACGCAATGACAATAAATCAGTAACAACGAAGGAGTAATATGGAACGAACAAAAAATGACAAACCTGCTATTGCCGTCGACCTTGATGACGTCGTCTTTCCATGTGCTGAAGGGCTAGTGGCGGCATATAACGAGCATTATGGTACCAACTTTCGGCCCAATATGCCACAATCGACCTGGGACGTACCACAAGAAGAAGTGCAAGAGCGATTTAATGGGTTGCAATTGGGGACGACGCCAGGCATGGTGAAGCCTGGTTGGTTTGAGGAGATGCAAGTCCCAGGCAGAGAGACGATTGAGGCGTTGCGAAGACTGGCAGCCAAGTATCGACTCTATGCAGTCTCGGCTCGGCACTACGGCCTGGTAGATGTGACAAAGCAGAGTATCGAGAAATACTTGCCTGATGTCTTTGAGCAGGTTATTTTGACGCGGCGACCAGTCGAAACTGAGAATGGCATCAAGATAATGACCGACTCCAAGACAGAGATATACCGGCAGTACAATATGACGGTTGCGATTGATGACTCGCCACATCACCTCAAGCGTGGCCTTGAGGGGGATGATGCGCCGCTTGGCTTGGCGATTTTGTTTGGCGAACGGCCATGGCACCCAGGCGCTACGATCGACGATCTGCGTGCTATTGAGTGCCGCACCTGGGCGGAGGCGGAAGAGGCCATTGCTCGGTATTTCGCTCGGTGAATTTGAGTGAGAAACATCTGGCTCTGGATAATACACTGGTTAGCTTGCAATCTGTATGTAGGATGGGCTACTATATTTTCTATGAATCTAACGATGAAACTAACGAGACTCTTGAGAGTTCTCTGGCCAGTACTGCTCTGTGCGGTGGTGTGGCAGCTGCTGCAGTTTGCCCCGTCAGACCAGTGGTGGTGGTTGCAAAAAGTAATGAGCCCACTCACGACGATGATGATTTTTCTTGCAGCTTGGCGCTATAGCGATCGGCAGCAGCCAACGACGTGGCTCCTTCTTGTAGCACTTGTACTGTTTGCTGTGGCCGACTCGCTGGTGGCGTTCTTGCCCTTCTCGCATCTCATCGTTGGGCTGGGGGTGTCTTTGCTAGCGTATCTGGTGCTCTGTGTTATAAATTTGTGGCGCCTCATCTTTGCCCTTGCGAAGGGGGCCGCCAGGCGCATAAATTGGGGATTGCTGCTAGCTACCTTCATGGGCAATGCAATAATGGTATATTCGATACTACACAGCGTGCTACCGCGTGTAGGAAGCCCGCTCCTTGCTGGAGCAATAAAAGCGTATGCTGCTGTATTTATGGTACTGATGACGAGCGGGACAGCGGCAGCTCTGACAGACTATCGGCTACGGTGGAGCGTGGGCAGTTGCAATGGGACAATACTTGCTGCCTCGGAGTCGGCCCTTGCGCTGCAGCTCTTTGGTAAAGCATCTGAAGCATGGATTATCTATAGTATTATGCCATTGTATTGGTGTGGCCTCGTCTCCTATGTTGCAGCAAGCCGACCAAAGAAGGAGCGGCTTACATCGCGAGTGTAGTGCTCCAAAGGTGTGAAGAGGCTTAGTTGGCCGTCTAGTATCTCACCAGTATACATGCTACAATAAGACGATATGTCGGAGCAGATACGGATTGTTGGGGCGCGCCAGAATAACCTCAAAGATGTCAGCGTGACCATTCCACGCGATCAGTTTGTGGTGGTGACAGGCCTGAGTGGTAGTGGTAAGTCGAGCCTCGTCTTTGACACGATCTACGCTGAGGGGCAGCGCCGCTATGTGGAGAGTTTAAGCAGCTATGCCCGGCAGTTCCTTGGCATTATGGATAAGCCCGACGTTGACTCCATTGATGGCCTGAGCCCCAGTATTAGCATCGACCAAAAGTCGACGAGTCGCAACCCGCGCTCCACTGTCGCTACAGTGACGGAGATTTACGATTATTTGCGCCTGCTCTTTGCTCGGGTAGGGGTGCCGCATTGCCCAGCTCTTATGCCCGATGGCACGCGCTGTGGCAAGCCTGTCCAGCGCCGGACAGCTCAGTCTATTATCGACGAAATTATGAAACTTCCTGAGGGGAGCAAACTTATGTTATTGGCACCGATCGTGAGTCAAAAGAAAGGGGAGTTTGCCCACATCCCCGAGCAGTACATGCGCAGTGGCTTTGCGCGGGCCCGGGTGGATGGCGTGGTGTATGCGCTTGATGAGTTCCCGGAGCTGCAGAAGAGTTATAAGCATGATATTGAACTGGTGGTCGATCGTGTCGTGATGGCACCAACGATGGTGAGTCGCATCTCGCAGTCGGTCGAGCAAGCGCTGGAGCTTGCGAGTGGGGTCGTACAGGTGCTGGATGCCACGAGTGGCGAGATCACGACGTATAGTCAGCGCTATGCCTGTATGGATCACCCAGGCGAGGATATCCCCGAGCTCGAGCCGCGGCTCTTTAGTTTCAACGCGCCGCAGGGAGCGTGTCCGATCTGCACGGGTCTCGGCACACGCCTGGAGGTTGACCCCGAGCTCATTCTTAACCCCAATCTGACGATTGCCGAGGGAGCGATCCGCCCCTTCAACCGCTTTAATGCCGAAGCGTGGTACATGAAGCGTCTCGCCGCGGTAGCTGAGGAGCACGGCTTTAGTCTGCACGTGCCCGTCAAGGAGCTAAGTGATGATGTTGTGCAGAAGGTGCTGTATGGCACAGGTAAGCAAAAGTATCGCATTCACCTCAGTGGTAATCGCTATTACGACTCAACGTACGAGGGAGTCATCCCTAATCTCGAGCGTCGCCATCGCGAGACCGATAGTGAGTTTATGCGCAAAGATATCGAGCGCTTCATGCGGGAGCGGAAGTGTACGGCCTGCAAGGGTGCGCGGCTCAAGCCAGTGGTGCTGGCAGTGACGGTCAATGGCCTCTCCATTATGGATATCTGCAATCTGGACGTCGCCAATGCGCTGGATATGATAGGCCAGCTGGAATTTACTGCGGAACAGCAGCACATCGTTAAGCTTGTTGTCAAAGAGATCATGGCGCGGCTGGGCTTTATGAACAATGTCGGACTCAGCTACCTCGAGCTAGGACGAGCAGCGAACACGCTCAGCGGTGGTGAGGCGCAGCGTATTCGCCTCGCGACGCAGATTGGTAGTGGCCTGCAAGGGGTGCTGTATGTGCTGGATGAGCCATCAATTGGCCTACACCAGCGTGACAACGATCGCCTTATCCAGACGCTCAAGAATCTACGCGACCTAGGTAATACCGTGCTTGTGGTAGAGCATGACGAAGATACGATTGCGGCGGCTGATTATCTGGTGGATGTTGGGCCAGGTGCTGGCGTGCACGGTGGGGAGATCGTGGCGCATGGTACGCCAGCAGAGGTAGCACACATGCCGCAGAGCATCACCGGTCGGTACTTGTCTGGTGCGGAGAAGATCCCGGTGCCAGCCCAGCGCCGCCCAATTGAGCAAGGCCGTGCACTGATAATCCGCGGGGCACGCGAGAATAATCTCAAGAATATTGACGTCACCATCCCGCTTGGTGTCCTCACGCTGGTGACAGGGGTGAGTGGCAGTGGTAAGTCGACGCTCGTCAATAGCATTCTCGCGAGCGAGCTCACTGCCCGTTTGCATCGCGCCCAAGCAGTGCCAGGTGCACACGATACAATCGATGGGGTCGAGCAGCTCGATAAAGCAATTGTCATCGACCAGTCGGCAATTGGCCGCACTCCGCGCTCCAACCCTGCTACCTATACAGGTGTCTTTACACAGATTCGCGAGCTTTTTGCGGGCACGCCCGAGGCGAATATTCGCGGCTACAAGCCAGGGCGCTTTAGTTTCAACGTTAAAGGTGGGCGCTGCGAGCATTGTCAGGGCGATGGCGTTATTAAGATAGAGATGCACTTCTTGCCCGATGTCTATATTCAATGCCCCGAGTGCCATGGTAAACGCTATAATCGTGAGGCGCTTGAGATCACCTACAAAGGTAAGACGATTAGCGATATCCTGGATATGACGGTTGAGCAAGCCTGTGAGTTCTTCGCTAACATTCCTGCAATTGCTCGCAAGTTGACGACGATCAACGAAGTGGGCCTTGGCTACATTAAGCTCGGCCAGCCTGCCACGACCTTTAGCGGTGGCGAGGCGCAGCGTATCAAGCTTGCTACCGAGCTGAGTCGGCGCACGACTGGCAAGACACTCTATATTCTCGATGAGCCGACCACCGGCCTGCACACGGCCGACGTCAAGAAGCTACTCGAGATTCTCCAACGCCTCGTAGCGGGTGGCAATAGTATGGTTATCATTGAGCATAATCTTGAGGTTATCAAGTGCGCCGACCATATCATCGACATGGGCCCCGAAGGCGGGCAGGGCGGCGGTACCGTAATTGCCAGTGGTACACCTGAGGAAGTCGCGCATAACCCAGCGTCGTTTACGGGGAAGTATTTGCGGCCACTGTTGGGCTAATAGTACTATGTCAAAACCAAGGTAAAATATCCAACATGAAATCAAAACAGCCACAACCTGATGGGCAATCATATCGCACTGCTATCCTTCGCTATGCTGAGCGCGATCAAGCGATGCGCCAGCAGTACTTAGTTGGTGGCGGGGCGTGGAATGCATCGCTCGATGCTGACTCGACTGAATTTTTGCGTACGATTGTGGCGGCAATTGGCTGGCCAACAATACGGATGGTGGGCAGTAAGGCTTCGACCGCGGCGTGGTTGTTACTACAGCATTCGCCAGATATCGACTTTATGGAGCACTGCCTTGAGCTAATGAAGGCAGCACCACGTGGCGAGGTCGCGCTGCGTGATATAGCCTTCCTAGAGGATCGGGTGTGTTTGCTGCGTGGTCGGCCACAGATATATGGCTCGCAGTTTCAGGGGCGGGGTAAAACCCTTCGTCTCTATCCAGTCCAAGATACTGAGCGGCTTGATGAGCGTCGTGCGGCGATGGGTCTGCCGCCATTTGAAGAGTATGAAAAGCAGATTCGTCAGATGTATGGCGACGAACCGCCAGCTGCTAGATAGGAGGTATAGGCAAGAATATCGGGTAGTCGAACAAGACAAAATAAAAGAGCCAGCTGCTCATGCGCCGACTCTTTTACACAAATAGTGTGCTAAATAAATGTACTGAGGTTATTTCTTCGTTCGCTTGCCTTTACTGAACAGCACAGAGAGCTGATATTTGAGCTTATCGCGAGTCGATTTTTGTTTGAGCGCATGGATGACCATCGGTGCAACGGAGATAAGGATGATAATAATTGCGGTCACCTCAATATTAACACCAGCTTTGGTAAGGATTGCGCCTGCAAAATAGCCAAGATAGGTGAAGATGGCGGCCCATAGCGCACCCCCGACGATATTAAACAAGAGGAATGTATTGTAGTGCATCTTGCTGGCACCAGCGACAATTGGGGCAAAGGTGCGCACGATGGGCACAAAGCGCGCCAGGACGATGGTTAGTGAGCCATGCTTTTGGTAAAATTGCTCGGCCTGCTCGAGGTATTTTTTCTTAAAGAAGCGCGAGTTGGGCTTGAGAAAAAGCTTGCGCCCGACTTTGTGACCAAAGGCATAGCCAGTGCTATCGCCCAGGATTGCCATAAGAGCGATCGCTGCAACGAAGAGATGAATATTGAGTGGGTGGCCAAACAGACGAAGGATCTCTTGATTCACCATATAACCTGCCGTAAAGAGGAGGCTGTCCCCCGGTAAGATAAAGCCAATCAAGAGGCCAGACTCTGCGTAGACCACAAGTAAAACCGCGGCAATACCGAGGCCAGTAATTGCATGTATAAGTGATTCCATTGCGCTTTAGTATACCATACTTTGCTCGGGGAAGGGAGTTCTTTGCTGCTTTTGGCCCACCTGGCACAAAATGCTATACTAAAGAGGCAATATTACTTAACTCCGGAAACATATCCGAAAGGAGAACTATGGGAGATAAGATAACACTAAGGATCGAGACACGATCAATTCACGGTAAGAAAGTTCGCCAATTGCGCCGCCAGGGCATAACGCCAGCGGTGGTGTATGGTGCTGGTATGGATGCTGCTGATGTGCAGGCACCAAGTGGTGAGATAGCAAAGGTTGTCGCAGCAGCTGGCCGCCACACACCAATTCATTTGACAGGGGTCAAGCGGCGGATTGCGCTTATCAAAAGTATCGATTATGACCCAACGCGAGTGGGTGTGATTCGCCATATTGCCCTGCATGCGGTGCGTGCAGACGAGCCGGTTACGGCAGAGGTGCCCGTGCGCCTCGTTGGCATGGGTGAGTCTGAAGCTGAGAAGAATGGACTGGTCGTGCTGCAAGCAATTGAGAAGGTTGAGGTGAAGGCCTTGCCGATGGACTTACCTGAGGCGCTTGATGTGTCGGTGCTTGGCCTAGCCAGCGAAGGTGACCGCGTGACGGTGGGCGACATCACACTACCTGAGGGTGTTGAACTGGTCGAACACGACGATGGTCGTGAAGGTACTGCCGATGATGACGTGACGGTGAAGGACCTCGTCATTGCGAGTGCCTACGAGCCAAGTGCACTTGCTGCCGCTAATGAGGCCGCCGCTGGTGCCGCCGAAAACGCGGATGCTGAAGACGTTGCAGCCGAGCAGGGTAACGACGATGCAGCAGCATAGCACCTAGCGAGTGGTATCTCTAAGTAGCACTTACAAGAGCGATTAATCATAAAAGAAACCAGTCGTGTGAGGCTGGTTTCTTATGCTATATCGGCTGTAATTATGCAGCAGCTACACTGCGAGAAATCCGCCATCCACCACAATCTCCGCCCCATTGACGTACTGGCTCATTGGCGTACCAAGCCACAGCGCAGTGCAGGCAACGTCATCGGGCTGGCCCAGATTCTTGGCAGGAAGGCGGAGGTTATAGGTGAGGCCAGTCTTGATGATGGAGAAGTCGAGCTTCTTGAGCGCCGCAAGCCCCATCTTCTGAGCACCTGGTGTGCTGATGCCGCCCGGCAAAATAGTATTGACTCTCCAGCCACTCCGCCCAAAGTCCTTGACGAGCCCACGGCTCAGCGCGAGAACACTGGCCTTGCTCATGGCGTAGAGCGTCATGTCGTAGGTCATACCTTTGAGGGCTTCAATGGAGCTGACGTTGATGATAGTGCCTGGTGCTGTGCGGCGAGCGATCATTTCTTGACACATGGTGAGCACTGCCCGAGTGTTGATCTGCATTGTCTTGTCGAAGGTTGCCTGGTCGATATTAGCGAGCTTGACTGGCGCAAAAATACCAGCGTTGTTGATGAGAATATCTGGCGTTGGGGTGATGTCGTGCCACAGCGAGGTGACAGCGTTGTGGTCGGAGAGGTCAACAATATGCGTCGTGACGGCGACGTTAAATTGCTCACGTAGCTCGGTAGCGGTTTGCTGCAGTGCGTCGGCATCGCGATCAACGAGCTGGAGGGTAGCACCAGCCTCGGCATAGCGCCATGCGATCGCCTTGCCAATGCCCATCGCGGCACCAGTAATGAGTACCGTCTTGTTCGTCAGTTTCAGTAATTCGTGCAGGGGAGTTGGATGTGTTGTCATGTCATTAGTATAGCATAACCAATATGAATCGGGTGTAGTAGCATCTATCGTAAGAGTTTGCACTCCTTAGAATTTGAAGCCCTATGTCTCCCCATGTTAGTAATATACGAGTTGATATTTCTTTGAGCAGATTGGCTTCTCAAAACGAGCATTAGAAGCAGAGGGTGTTCGCACTGAGCAGCTAGGTTTTGGAAAATAATCGAAGAAAAGTATTGTCTTTTTATTGTAAATGAATTACAATAGCTGCATGGAGCAAGCAGTGCAACGCCGAACGACGAAATATACCGATCGAGTGATCGCGATTCTTCGCCAGCTGCAGCATGCCACCAACGCCGAGATTGCGGCCGCACTACGCCACGATTACCCCCGTGTCAGCGCGACCACAGTACACCGCATTACCCAGCGGTTGCAGGCCGATGGGGTGATTGGTCTTACACCAGCAACGGCGCATGGCTGCCTGCGCTACGATAGCAATCCTGTACCGCATGACCACTTTGTCTGCAGCTCCTGCGACGGCCTACATGATATCACTATCGCGCCAGCGCTGCGGCGTGAACTTGCGCGGCAAGTAGCAGACTGCCTTGTCGATGGGCCGCTCATCATTACTGGCACATGCCACCCCTGTCATCACGATAATCATAATTCATAAGGAGAAGAATCATGGCACTATACAATACCACTACCAAGCAAGAATTTGAGGAACATGCTCTTCAGAGCGAACGGCCAGTGCTGGTCGACTTTTGGGCACCATGGTGTCCACCGTGTCGCGCAATGGCACCACTGCTTGAGCAGGTTGCTGAAGAGACGGAGTTTGACGTCGTCAAGGTTGATACCGAAGCAAGCCAAGACAATGCAGCGCTTGCCTTGCAGCACCAAGTGCAGAGTATCCCCAACATGAAGATCTTCAAGAGCGGTGCTGTGGTGGCAGAATTGGTCGGCATGAAGCCAAAGCAAGTACTGATCGACGCTCTGCAACAAGCAGAGGCCTAAATAATTTACCCTCTAACAGACTTCCTCCTTAGGACCGGCACAGATGTGTTGGTCCCTTTATTATGGAGTGTCACTGCTTTTGCTCGTGAGGAACCCACCACTCTGTCGCGACCATAACCGTGCATATATACCCCCTCTTGCCAGTAACTCGTCATGGCTTCCCTCTTCCACAATATGACCCTCATCAACCACAACAATTCGATCTAGCGCTGCGATCGTACTCAATCGGTGCGCCACCACAATTGACGTCCGTCCCTGCATTAGTGTCTCAAGCGACTGCTGAATCAGCGCCTCCGACTCAGAATCTAATGCACTAGTCGCTTCGTCGAGCACTAATAGAGGTGCATCCTTGAGAATAGCTCGTGCAATCGCAATCCGCTGTCGCTGCCCACCAGATAGCTTCACGCCGCGCTCACCAACTACTGTTTCTAGCCCCTCTGGTAACTGTGTAATAAATTCCCAGGCATGAGCTTGCTTCGCCGCCAGTATAATATCGTCCTGTGTTGCTTCTGGTCTCCCGTAGGCAATATTCTCCCGAATTGATCGATGAAACAAGAGTGGCTCCTGTGGTACGTACGCAATCTGCTGCCGTAAACTCTCCTGTGTTACCATCCGAATATCCTGTCCATCGATCAAAATCGCTCCACTGGTTGGATCATAAAATCGCAACAACAACTTCGTCAGTGTTGTCTTGCCTGCGCCACTGGTGCCGACGAGGCCGAGTTTTTGATTAGGTTCTATTTGGAGCGAGAAGTCACGAAATAGCACGCGATTTGGGTCGTCATCGTGTGCAAAGCTTATATGATCAAACGTGATAGCGCCGCGTGAGACATTCAGTGCTGCGTCATTCGTATCAACCAGTTGCGCTGGGGTGTGCAAAATCTCGACCATAGTCTGGGCGTCGCCGAGGATGCGATTGTAGTTGCGCATAATACCATTCATATTCCACAGCTCACGCACTGCACTGTTTGTGTAGGTAATGATAAGATAAACTGTTGCAACGGAAATTGTGCTGTGCTGAGCGGCATAAACTGCGAAGACGATAGCGCCAATCTTGATGGCAGTATTGACTGTAGAGAAGAAACTGCTCGTGATGATATACGTACGCATAGTGTTGAGGCCAGCAGTGCGCCAGTTTTCTACTGCCACGGCAAAGCGTTTCTGTTCAAGTATCTCACTACTAGACGATTTAACAGCTAGGATGTTTGATACCATATCCGTCAACTGACCACTAATGGTATTACTTGCCTCGGCTTCTCGCTCACTCAAACGAGCAAGTGGCTTAGAGCCAACATAAACCACAGTGCTAAAGATCACAGAAAAAAGCGCCAAAAACAGTGCATACTGCCACAGCATTGTGGCTAAAACGATAATTGACCCGACAAGTGAGATAACCAGTGGCATTACCGACCAAATGATCACATCCCAAAATCGATCGACTGCACCGGACAGCTTATTGGCTTGACTCACTAATGATCCACCAAAGCGATTGGCATGGAACGTGACACTCTCGTAGCTGAGTTTGGCAAAAATCTTGATATAGAGATCGCGCTGCATCGCCATGGTGAATGGCCACATAATGCGCATCGTCAAGCGCCAACCGATTACTTCTGACCAAAGTTGACTCAGTGTATACATAATCACAAGCGGCCACACACCACTACTGTTGTGTAAATGGCCACTTTGGATAATGTCGAGTAACCGTGCAATAATGAGCGGCCCAACAAAAGTACTGACTATAAATGTTGTTGCCGCAACCACCAGCGCTGCTGCACGCTGCCATCGATATGGCTGAGATGTTTGCCATAATGTACGAAATATGGTGCGGCTCGTAGTAGGTTGCAAGATAAACTCCTTCGTTGTATAGACTTATAAATATTATACCTTAGAAAAATACCGTTTCGCTTGTTGAATCATACACGCTCCAATATCTCCTTGGCCAATGATGCTGATTGTATCATTGATACCACCAAGGATGTGAGGAAAGAAGCAGAATAGCTTTTAGCAGCTACTTTCGTGTATACTATGCACTAAAGAATGCGTCAAGAAAAAACACTCCTACCAATCTGTCAAGCGGGCGATCCGGTACTGCGTGAGAAAGCGAGGCACGTGAGCCGCGAAGAAATCACCACACCAGCAGTGCAGCAGCTTATTGCAAATATTAAGCACACCGTGGCGGAGAGAGATTATGGGGTTGGGCTGGCTGCACCCCAAGTGGGGCAGGCCTTGGCGCTGAGCGTCATTGCTATCAAGCCGACGCCAAACCGCCCAGACCGCGAGCCATTTGAGCAAGTTATTATCAATCCATCATACACCGGCATTGGCCAGACAACGGGCATGTGGGAGGGCTGCGCCAGTGGCGATGAGGGGCGGCTCTTTGCACAGGCGCAGCGCTACCAACAGATCAATGCTCAGTGGGATGATGAGTGGGGTGAGCATCATACTGCGGTGCTGGATGGCTTTGTTGCTCATGTCTTTCAACACGAAGCCGACCACTGTCAAGGCATACTTTTCTTTGACCGGGTAGCAGATACGACGACCTACATGACGGCAGCAGAGTATCGCAAGCGTGTCGTGCGGCGGTAAGTTGCATTTTTAAGCCCCGCTCCGCTCGCTTCTCTCAAGATCAGTGATTATTCGCCAAAAACGATTGCTTAACTTGCTGGTAGGCGTCGCGGAACGGCACGCCTTTTTCGACTAATTCATTGATTTTGGCGACAGTATAGAGTTCATCGGTCATCGCCTCAGCCAATCGCTTAGTGTTGGCTTCTAGCTCGCTTACGCAAAGCGCCAAAACCTCTAGCGTATTGAGCGCCGAAGTGAAGGCATCCATGGTGATCTTTTTGGTTAGTTGTAAGTCACGGTGATAACCACTGCCAGCACCTGTCGAAATAGCTTGCAGCTGCAAGGCGTAGTTCGGATAGGCGTGGGCAGTGGCGCGCATGATCTCAAAGACGTCGTAGTTGCGTTTGTGCGGCATGATGGACGAGCCGGTGGTCATGGTGACAGGCAGTTTGAAATAGTTAAACTCCTGAGAGGTAAACAGCAACATGTCTTCAGCAAATTTGCCAGCAAAGACCATGATTGGGTTGAGTGCCTGTACGGCAATCAGTTCAAAAACGCCGCGCGACAGGCCACAGTACATGGGGTTTTCCTGCACTTTGGCGAAGCCTAGTTCGCGAGTTGTCATCTGGCGGTCAAGTGGTAGGGTGACGCCAAAGCCAGCAGCACTACCCAGCGGGTTTTGGTCGATGGCGGCAATGCTGTGTGCGACCAATTGCCGGAGGTCATGAAACGCATCGTGATATGAGCCAAGCCACATACCGACGGTAGTGGGCATGGCTTTTTGGGTATGAGTGTAGCCAGGCATTTCGGTCTGGCCAATGGCAGCGATTTTGCCAGCATAGGCCTGGGCGACTGTCTCCAATGTGTCCGCTACTGCTTCAAGTTCTGTTTTGATGAACAGTCGCATCATCACCAAAGCTTGGTCGTTGCGGCTTCGGCCGGTGTGAACTTTTTTGCCAATCGGTCCGAGTTTTTCTGTTAGATATAGCTCAATGGCAGTGTGACCATCTTCGTGTTCGCTGGTGAGGGTGAAAGTACCGGTTTTCCACTCGTTGAGCAGCTCGTCCAAGGCCGCTGCCAATTGTTGATATTCATCGCTAGTCAGCACGCCAATTTTTTCTAGCATGTGAGCATGCGCTTTGGTCGCGGTAATGTCGTGACCGAGTAAGTGCTGGTCCAATACCTGATCATCGCCAACAGTGTATGACTCGACCAATGGATGGAGTGAGCCGGTTGCGGTTGATTGCCATAGTTTACTTGCCATATGAGTATGCTCCTTCAGCTGTTCGCTGACTTAATGAATATAATTCAATGAATCCGGCGGACGAATTCTGGTTGAATGCGGTGTTGGAATCAAACGTTGCAAGATTGATATCAAACAACGAATGTGGTGAGTCTACGCTGACGACAGTGATGGTGCCTTTGTACAGGCGGACTGTCACCGTGCCAGTGACTTTTTGGTTCTGATCATCAATGTAGGCGTTAATGTGATGGACGGCTGGCTCGTACCACTGCGCTGCATAGGTCAGGTAAGCCCATTTTTTGTCCATTTCGGCTTTGAGTTCATTTTCAACGCGGGTCGAGACTAATTGTTCAAGTTTTTGATGAGCAGCAATCAAGATGGCAGCGCCAGGGTTTTCGTAGACGCCGCGTACCTTTAGTCCGACCAGCCGATCTTCAATAAGGGTTGATACGCCGACGCCGTGTTTGCGGCCGATCTGGTTGCAGTGCTGGATGAGTGCCTGGAGTGAAAAGTGACGGTTGTCGACGGCGACGGGCACGCCTTTGATGAATTCAATGGTGATATCTTCGGCTTCGTCCGGCGTGTATTTGATGGTTGAGCACCAATTGAGGATGGCGTGATAATTTGGCTTGAGCGAGGGTGATTCAATTTCGCCGCCTTCGCTGGTGATGCCCCACATGTTTTCATCGGTCGAGTAGGGTGATTCCTGAGTATGCGGCACGGGGATGTTGTGTTTCTTGGCATAGGCAAGTTCTTCCTCTCGGCCCATACTCCACTCACGTACTGGTGCTAAGATCTTGAGCTTAGGGTTGAGCGTGGTGATGTACGTTTCGAAGCGAACTTGGTCGTTGCCTTTGCCAGTAGCGCCATGTGCGATGACTGTGCAGTTGTACTTTTTGGCATATTCGACGGCTAATTGTGAAATAATGATGCGCCCCAGTGGCGTACAGAGGGCATAGCCGCCTTGGTAATCAGCATTGGCCTTGATGGCCAGCGATAGCAGCTCATCGGCGAAGCGGTCGCGGGCGTCAACCGTGATGGTTTCTATAGCGCCGAGCATTTTGGCCTTTTCGGCGATGGCGTCGAGATCGTCAACAGTCTGGCCAATATTAACCGTGAGGGTAATGACGTTGCAGTTGTACTTTTCTTGGAGCCACTTAAGCATGACGGAGGTGTCGAGGCCTCCCGAATAGAGTAAGAGGCACGTATCAAACTCGCCATTTGTCGCCTCGTGGCTGGCAACTTTAGTGTAGTGAGGTGTGTCGTGATTCATATCCTTCCTTTCTATAATAATTAAAAAGAGCCGCTCGGATGAGGGCTCTTTCGTTGGTTTTATACTATACGACTAACTAGCCCTCTGAATCAGAGCGGCGACGACGAGCAACGATAACGATGTTGTGTCGATATGTCATACTAACACCATAGCATACCGCGCATATTTTTCACAATACTTTTCATATAAAATTGCGATGCGCTACAATAGTCATATACATTGGTGTGACGAGGGGATAAATTGTGCAGCAATATAACAAAGAAGGGCCTAGTATGGACGTATGAGTGGACGAGTAGTGAATATTCTCCTCGTTGAAGACGAACCAACCCTCCGAGCTGGTACTGAGCAGTTCCTCCGTCAGCGCGGCTTTACGGTGCTGACGGCAGCCAGCGGTGAGGAAGCGCTGGAGCAATTTGCTGAGGCGGATGTGATTATCCTGGATATTATGCTGCCAGGGATGAGCGGGATCGAGGTGCTGCACCGAATTCGCCAAGCGAGCGACGTGCCGGTACTGATGCTGACGGCACTGCACGATGAGCCGACGCAGATTGCGAGTTTTGACGAGCTGGCGGATGACTATATGAGTAAGCCATTTTCACTGGTGATTTTGGAAAAGCGAATCAGGGCGCTGCTTCGCCGCCAGCAACCCACCGTAACCTTATGGCGGCGCGGCCTGGCCTCGGTGGATTTTGCGGCCTATCAAGGGTTTTATGATAATACTGATGCGCACCTCAAGCCCAAGGAAGTGCAGCTCCTCAAGCTGCTGGTGGATAATCCACACATAGTCTGGAGCCGGCAAGCTATCATCGATAAGCTGTGGCATGGTGACGAGGTACCGTTCGACCGAGTGATCGACGTCTACATCAAAAATCTACGCAAAAAATTACACCTGGATTGCATCATCACGGTAAAGGGAGTGGGCTACCGTTATGAAGAATCTTAGACTATTCCCCAAAACATTTTTGGTATCAATTGGCCTGTTTGCGGCGCTGATTATTCTAGTGCATGCGCTGGTTTACACCCTGATGCCGCACTTTTATCTGCAACAAAAAGAGCGCGAGGCGGCAGATAATCTCACGGCGCTGACGACTAAACTCCGTGGTAAGTCCACCGAAGACATACGCCGCCTGAGCCAAGAGTTTGCTGCCATGAACAACGTTAATATCACACTGACGATTGACGGTCGCGACCAGTACTTTCAAGGCTTTGAGTCGATCAATATCGTGACAGACAGTGGTAAATCGGTCGACACCAGCGTGGTAAAAATCGCTGATGGGCAAACGGTTGACCCGCGCTCGGTGATTTTGCAGCAGGGCAGCGCGGTGAACAATCAAGGCCAAATGGTCGCGGTCAAGTTACTCGCCGACGTGGCACCCGTCACCCAGGCCAAGCTCGCTACCTTGCACGTACTGCCATATACCATGCTCGGCTCGCTGCTGGTGGCGCTCGTGTTTTCGTACATCTATAGCCGTTTTGTGACGCGGCCGATTCGCCAGATGGCGGCGGTGACGACGACCATGCAGCGACTGGAAAAGGGTGCGCATTATCCAGTGAGTAGCAGTGATGAGATCGGCGTACTGGGGCGAAATATTAATGAGCTGTATCAAAATCTGTGGCAAACGATTCGCTCGCTGGAGCATGAAAATAAGCGGATCACCCAGCTCGAGAAGGAGAAAATCGCATTCTTGCGCGCGGCTTCGCACGAGTTGAAAACGCCGCTAGCGGCGCTCAGGATTATGCTCGAAAATATGCAGCTCAACATCGGTGAGTATAAAAATCGCGACCACTACCTGGCAGAATCGGTGGCGCAGGTTGATCGCGTGGCGGCGATGGTGAATGATGTCTTGCGCTCTGGCAGTGTGGCCGAGCAGGCTCTGCGCCAGGAAAAGCGGCTGAGGATTGATAAGCTACTTGCTGAAGTGGTTGAAGATTATATGTTGCTGGCAAAAACGCGCGGCATGACCTTCACGGTGAATACAGAGCCGACGACCATTCGTGCCAACCGCGACATAATGCGCCATGTAATCTCGAACCTGGCGTCAAACGCGGTGCGCCACGGCGACGCGGGAAGCGTCATAAAAATTACTTGCGATCAGCACGAACTAGCCATCGAAAACGCCTGCAAGCCACTCACTAAACAGCAACTCCAGCACGTTTTCGATCCGTTTTATCGTAGCCCTGACTCCACGAAACAGCATGCCGACAGCAGCGGCATCGGCCTCTACACTGTGAAAATGCTGCTCGACGCTAAGGGTCTGGATTATGAGTTTGCGCCACACGGGCGGGGCATGCGGTTTGTGGTGAGGTTTGATTAAAATACCTGAACTTGATGTGAACTAAATTGAGCAACTTTTATAATAGAATAGCAAAGACCGCGTGCTGCCCTGATAGCTCATGTTATTTATTCTGATATAATAAATTCATTATGATTACACACCAATTAAAACTAGCAACAGAACCTTTTGATGCAATAGTCTCTGGTAATAAAACCATCGAATCACGACTATACGATGAAAAGCGCCAGAAGATACAGCTTGGCGGCATGAGCTACTATTATAAAGAAATATGCCATGACTGAACACCCGAAGATATGTCCCCAGGAGGACATGCCACGACAGTGTTGTTCAATAGTGGGGAATCAGTCTCAACAAGAAAGGAGTGTCTATGCGTAAGATGCGCATCAAGCGTCCGTACTACGACGCAATCATGTCGGGTCGCAAGACCTTAGAAGTCCGCATCGGCTACAACAGCATCAAGCGCCTTAAGGAGGGTCAGCTATTGCAGCTCGAAAACGGATATGCGTCTGGTGTTGTGCGAATCAAGTCAATTCGAATTTATAATACATTTGCCGACATGCTGGCGGCTGAGTCATGGCAGCAGATCGTGCCGCAAGCGAAAAGCAAAGAAGAGGCGCTTCGCCTCCTTCACAAGATCTACCCACCGCATAAGGAACGCCTCGGTGTTCACGTTATCGAGATTGAGAAACAGGACAGCAAGTTAGGGAAACTCATCTGAATACTGCCCATTTCACATTCCCTTCACACGGGTTTGCTACACTGACATAGAATCAAGAAGGGAGATCTATGTCATTCATGCAACGTGCCTGGCTCTATATCACCAGGAAAAAACTCAAAACGCTGATTTTGCTGGCGATTTTGCTGTGTATGTCGACGATTATGCTGAGTGGATTTGCCATCAAGCATTCGACCGACGCAGCGGCACAGTCGCTAGACAAAACGCTCAAGGCTGGCTTCACGCTGGGCAATAATCTGCGCACCAATCCGGGAACGGCGCGCGGTTCGGGAACGGTGTCGAATAAAGACATCAACGCGGTGAAGAATTTGGAGGGTGTGACGGACTATGTCAAGCGCCAGAACGCCACGGTTGACTTCATCAATACCAAACCGGTGCCGTTACCAAGCGGTGGCAGCGGCTATGACGCCCAAAAAGACAAGCAGTTTGGCAACGCCGCCACCATCATTGGCGTCAATACATCTGAGCTTGAAACCAAGTTCCGAGCTGGTGCGCTAAAGCTCATCGCTGGCCGGCACATCACTAAGAACGATTCACACACAATTTTGGTGCACGAAGCTTTTGCCAAGGCTAACAACCTGAAGCTTGGCAGCAAGATAAAGCTAAAGGCTAATCAATACGACACCGACAACGAGCATCCATCCAAGGACGAGGTCGAAGTAGAAATCGTCGGTATATTTAGCGGCACGAACCCAAAGCAGGCGACGTATCAGGTGGAGTTGTTTGAGAATTTGTTCTTGACTGACCTCACGACGACTCGCCAGCTGAACGCCTATACAGCGCACAACGAGATCTACCAGGACGCTACGTTCTTTACCAAAGGTACCAAGCAGCTGGACGAGGTGATGGCGCGGGCACAGAAATTGCCGGTCAATTGGCAGAAGTACCAATTGAATAAGAATAGTCAGGAACTGGCTGGCGTGACTGGTGCGGTGAACGGCGTGTACGGCTTGATCGACGGTATGTTGTGGGCGACGGCGCTGGTTAGTGTGGCGGTGATCGGCATGGTGCTGTACTTGTGGATGAACGAGCGCAAGCGCGAAGCCGGCGTACTCTTGGCGATAGGCGTGCCGCAGTCAAAGATTGTGCTGCAATATATCGCTGAGCTAGTGATGATCGCGGTGCTGAGCTTCGGTGCGTCGTACGTTACCGCAGGGCTGATTGCCCAGCAACTGGGCGACCACGTAGTATCGCAGGCGGCACAAAATGCCACGCGTCAAGCGAGCAGCTCGCTCGGTGGTGCATCACTCGGGGCTGATGCTGACTCGGTGACGTCATCACGTACGCTCGACAAGGTGACGGTTGGCGTGCAACCGACGGATCTGCTGGCGGTGTGGGGCGCTGGACTGGCGGTGATTATCATTGCGGTGCTGCTGGCTTCGCGGCCGATTACGGGGTCGACGCCAAAAGAATTACTGACCGAAGTGGATTAGGGGCGAACGATGACGATTATCACACGAGCCTGGACAGCTGTGACGCGCCGGCAACGTCGCAGCCTGACCATCGCCCTGATCATGACGCTGATTTTCACGCTGCTGATCGGCACGCTGACGGTGCAGCAGACGATGGCGCAGCTGATGCAATCGGTTGAGCGGAATATCCGTGCTGGCTTTCGTATCGCCAGCAAGCAGCCGTCGGGCGAGGTGCCGATGGACATCGCGCAGCGGGTGCAGCGTCTGGACACGGTGAAAGCGCACAACTTCCAGGTAGAGACCACTGCGGGGCTACCGGGCAAGCAATTGGTTGACGTAGCGGGTAGTGGCGTGCAACTGGATGCTGGGATCGCTGGCGAGGCGAAGGTCACGGGCGCGACACAGAGCGATCTGCTCGGTGAGTTCACCGGTCGATTTTACCAGCTGGAGCAGGGTAGGCACTTGACCGAGCGCGATCAAAACGCGGCCCTGATTCATAAAACATTCGCCGAGAAAAACGATATCAAGCCGGGCGACAAGCTGGACCTTACCAAAGACGGCAGGCGCGTGACGGTGACTGTCTCTGGTATCTTCAGTGGCAAAGGCGAAAAGCCAGCGGTCTTGCAGTCCGACATGGCGGAGAATCATGTCATCACCAACTTGGCTGCGGCGCAGCAGCTAGCGGGTAGCCAGCAGTTGACGCGAGCGACATATTTCGCCGAACATCCGCACCATCTGGAGTCGCTATTAGACCGCGTTAAAAGCCTACCACACGTCGATTGGCAGAAATTCAGCCTGACTGACAACGGGGCCGTCTTTGCTGGGGTTCTCCAAAACATCGCTGGCATGCAAAACATGTTGACGATTGCTACCATTGGCGCAGCCGCGGCAGGGTTGGCGGTACTGTCGCTGGTGCTGGTGTTCTGGGTGCGTGGCCGTCTGCACGAAATCGGTATCTTGCTGTCCATCGGTGCGTCAAAGCGGCAGATTATCGGGCAGTTCCTGGCGGAACTCGCTATCATCGCCGCAGTCAGTTCGGTGTTTGCGCTCGGTGTCTGCCTGATTGCCTCATCGCATATTTCTACCGCCCTCACAGCACAAGCCGATCAAAGCCAGCGTGTAGAAAAAACCAAGGTGCAAACCGCGCCGCCGGCGACCTATCTAGAAGCTTTCGCCTTCGGCTACATGGTCGTGCTGCTATCAGCCATCGCTGCCACCGCGCCAGTCATGCGCCAATCACCAAAGCAAATTTTAGCAACATTAAGTTAGGAGGTAGTATGTCACTACTTACGTTACGCGATATCATTTATTCATACCCAGGCGGCACCAGTAACGTGCTGAACGGCATCAATTATCAATTTGAAAAAGGCACATTCTACGCCATCGTCGGTAGTTCTGGCGCCGGTAAGTCGACACTGCTGGGGCTGCTAGCCGGGCTAGACACGCCGACTGGCGGGCAGATTTTGTTCGACAATGAAGACATCGCTGAGCAGGGTTACTCGCATCATCGCAAGCACAATATCTCGCTGGTGTTTCAGAACTATAATCTTATCGACTACTTGACGCCGCTAGAAAACTTGAAGTTAGTTAATCCTAAAGCCACCAACGAAACGCTACATGCCATGGGCCTGGATGACGATCATATTCACCGCAACGTCATGAAACTGTCTGGCGGCCAGCAGCAGCGCGTGGCGATCGGCCGAGCGCTCGTCTCACATGCACCGATCATCTTGGCGGACGAGCCGACTGGCAACCTCGACGAAACTACCGCCGCTGACATCATCGACATCCTGCGCAGGGCCGCCCATGAAAACGACAAATGCGTCATCGTCGTCACCCACAGTAAACAGCTGGCTAAAGAGGCGGATGTGGTGCTGACACTCAAAAACAAATTACTCCAAAAAAGCAAGGAAGATAAAAAATCAGCCCGCAAGAAAGCTTAATCGTGGTGCAGATAATGCCGCAATGTGTCAGGCAGGGTGGGAGCGAGCATATCGTAGGTGTCATCAGTGAGGGCAATTGATAGTCGGTCGCGTGGCTGACGCTTGGACAATTTCGTCATACCAAAGAGCGCTGGACTCATTTTTCCACCAGGAACATTGTCGAGTCGGCCAAAACCAGCGGTCAGGCGAATAGTGTACTCATTATGCGCGTGGGCAATATCAGTAAGATCGTTGAGCAGCGGAATGAGTGTCTTGTTGCCAAAAGTCGCCCGCTGCTCACGCGAGAAACGCGCATTATTGCTGCGCGGCAGTGGCACTGCAAGATTTTGTCCATCGCCTGTCCAGCCAATCAGCTCGCCACCATAATGCTGCACGGCAGTGAGTGCTTGGATACCAAACTGAACGATGAATGAGCGCAGTTTTCCATTATCACGCGCTATCTCCTTGGTTGAATGCGACACATCCCACATAGCAAGCACGACGTTTGGTGTCGTGGGTGATTTAAGCGATAGCATATCGGCAACTGACTGAGTAGGGCATGATGCCCGCGCCAATGCTCGCAGCGCTGTGATGCCAACACTGAGAGCAGTTTTGACGCTGTCATATCGCCATAGTGTTTCCAGCTCGCTTAGCTGACGTTTGGTTGGCGTATGGTCTTTTGTAAAAGCAGCTTGCAAGACGGCGTGTTGGTCGGGCAGTGGCAAGTTGAGAACGCGATGATCAGGATTCATCGCACTATCAGCCAGCGTGATGTTATCCTGGTTTTCCTCAATAACACGTCCAGCAACTGACGACCCATCAACGCGGTGCCCTGTGATATGTGTTTCTTGAAAATCAAATCGGTCATCAGCCGGAACGTGCGGTGAACACGCAGTAGCAACTGCCCCAATCGAATCAGGATTGCATTCATCATGCACGAAGACGGTGGCTGCGTCTGGCCACGTATCGGCCATGGGTGCGTGCTGCAGAAAATCACCGACTGTTTGCACGAGTGCTTGCTGGTAGTCATGCGCTGCTTTGGCGTGCGAAGTTTCGTGATGCATTAGTTATATTATGCCACATATTGGTGAAATAGGGTATGCGTTAAAGAACGCCTGGCTCACGACTGGCGCTTCTTCATATATTTCGCGGTTTCCTCCCAGAGCGGGTTATCCTTGTATGGTACGCCATCGTGCGCCCAATACCACCAAAAGTATCCACCAACGTAGCGTGGAGTGTACTGCGGCATAGCATAATAATGCCGAAACAGTTGTAGCTTACGCGCCATCGGGGCATGCTCGCTTGGTGTGCCGCACTCGCCAATGCCAAGCTTGGCCTCTGGGAAGAGCGTCTCAAGCTCAGTAAAGACCTGTCGCCAGTTGGGCTGGTAGCCATCGTTGTCATCGTCGTAGTAGCTGACGAGGACATAATCGACGCCCTGCTTCAGATCATCGGGTAGGTATGTTTGTAGCCACTCTTTCATGCTCAGCGTGCTTCCGTTTGGCGGGAAGTAGTAGGGCACAAGCGCCGCCGCGGCATGCTTATCCTTAATGTATCGGTAGGCACTGGCCACCTTCGCGGCAGTAAGGTGCGGGTCTTCTTGGATCCACTCTTGGCCATTCATTTCATTGCCAACCTCCCATATCGCTACATAGTGAGATAAATACTGGTAAGACTCAGCAAAGCGCTGCTGGTAGCGCTCAGTGCTGTAACTGTGTATATCAGAAGAATCAACGGGCTGGGCCATGATATCGGCCACGCGATGAATCGCCTTGAATAGCCCACGGTAACGCTGTGGTGATCTATCCTTAGACATAACGATCCGCACCGTTGGCCGAGCAGGCAAGCGCTGAATGGCCTCCACGATATCAGCAAGCCGTCTCGTGCCCTCCCAGCTGTCGTCGATTGTCAGGCCATAGAACATATGTGATGATGCATGATGAGAAGATGAATGGTTCGTGCTGCCTTGCGGGGTAGAGCGTGACGCTGGCGCTAGCATGCGCAGCAGCACATACATTAGCAAACAAAGCAATAGAATAAGACCAGCAATATGAACGTACTTTGGCATATAATAAGCTCCTTACAAGGTAGTATATCAAGGCGCAGTTTTATATCAACCAGGCGAATTTCGAAATTCGCCTGGTTTACCCTGTTTTTTCCCTGTTAGCGTTGATTCTTTTTCTCTTCTCTTTATATATAATAGGAGAGAAATCGATATGGATATAGAGAGATATAAAGATAAGTAAATAAAGATAAAGATAGAGATAGATGAATAGAGATAAGTAGAGAAATATAGATATAGATATATAGAGATGGATAGAGAAATATGAGAGAAAGAGAGTTATAGAGATAGAGAGATGCGTTATAACGTTATAAAGATAGAAGAGGTAGCCAAGTGTGTACGATGCCCTACAGGCAGCACATCTCCGACAAATGAGTCAGGGGTAATGCGTACATAATAAGAACGTATACCATGTTTATGTCATATTAGTAATAAAGTGGTATAATCATACGCATGAAGAAGCATATGATATATAACCATATTCCTGATTTTTGTCTCTTCGGCTTCGGCTTTGCTGCTTTAGCAGTAGCGTGGACGTGGCCAGGGACAGTAGTGATTGCCAGCGAATGGTGGCTGGTAGGTGCTGCTTGCATTGTTGTGGCTGTGTTTATAATGCATGCAACGATGCGCGCTTTGCGCCGAGCTGCAACCTCAACCAACCCGCTTGATGAGCCAAGCGAGCTGCTCACCACGGGGCCGTTCAATTTCTCGCGCAATCCACTTTATCTTGCATATATCTTGGCGGTACTTGGTTGCGCGTTGGTGAGTGGCTCATGGCTAGCGTTGCTGTGCCCAGTGGTGTGCTTTGGCGTGCTAAACTGGCTCATTATTCCAATCGAAGAGCGCGCCCTCCATCACGTCTTTGACGAGCGTTACGAGTGGTACTGCCGACGGGTGCGGCGCTGGCTTGTAGTGCCTATGGCGTGCAAGCACATGGAACCTATGCGCTTTATGACAATACGGCGAGCGGCTCGGCCATATATTTTTGCGGCGATATCTGGCATTGTTGTGGCAGGAACGGCTTTTGCTCCACATTGGCTTCTGCAGCTACCAGTATTTTTTGCATTGGCATTGCTATTTATAGCAGTGCGACGACTGTCGGGCATCCATCTTTATGGCGTTGGTGCTTGTTTCTTGCTGGCATGGCTCTTACCAACGACCTATTGGTATTACTACATTATGTCGCCCGGCGTGGCATTTGGTGCAAGTGTTGGATGGGCGCTTTTGCAGGCTAATCTGTTTTGGATTATAGCTCTGCGTCGGTATATTCGGACATACGGTGCTGTAGTGCTCTTTGTTATTGCATGGTGCACATTGACGTATATACGAACTCATGCACCAGTGGTAGAGGATTGGTGGATTCCCCATCTTGGCTATAGCGTGTGGCGTAATGACAGTATCACTATGTGGAGTGTCTATGGCGGCGAAGCAGTGCTCGAAGCGATTGTATTACTTTGCGGCGTGAGTATAGCGTGGCTGATAGTGCATGCTCGTATGAGCGTATGGATACGTATGAGCTGCGGGCTTGTTGTACTCGTGGCGATAGCAAATAGTATTGTTGTGCATATGCCAGCCAAGCCACTCCCTCCAGTGATTGCACTCCAAAAGATGACACGTGGCGGCGTTGATATACCCGCTACTAAGGCTGATGTGGATGACCTCATACATCTGACAAAGCGCGCAATTGCACAGTACCAATATCCTCATGCGACAATCGTCTGGCCAGAAAATTCTATCCCACCTGCACTGCACACAACAATTGCAGCCTTTGCACAAAGAGAATCGATCAACATCGTCTACCACACAACAGAAAAAGACGATACAAGAATATACAAAAAAGTCGCACTGGTAGATCAGTCTGGTCGCAGTATACTAACAAATTACAAAGCGCATCTTGCGCCAGATGAATCAATTGGTACAGCGCGTTATTCACGCGTAATTGCTACGCATAATGCTACGAAAGTTACGGCATATGTTTGCTATGACATACACTACCCAGATATTGTTGAGCGGCTCAAGGGGAGTGACGTTGCCTATATTCCAGTGAGTGATACTGAGTATGGCTATCTGCAAAAGCAATTTCACGCAGCAGATAGTGTTATTCATGCTAGGCAGGCACAAACAGCTGTTGTTTTGGCGGGTACAGATGGGCCAACCATGATTATTAATAGCAACGGTATCATCGTTGATCGCTTGATAGGGAATACTACTGGATTCGTTGGATATAGCAAATAAGAGCAGGTGCTTTACGCGGCGTACAATAGCTTGAAGTGAGCCACGTATTTTCTTACTAGGTAAACAGGGATAAGGCATGCCGTGTTGGCGGTAAGGTGCTCATAATAATCTACAGTGTAATGAGAGATACGTATGCCATCTCCAACAACCTACTGCTATACTAGATACCATGAATGTTATTGCACTTGCATTTGGCCTTGGCGTAGCTGGGTTTGATGTGTTTGGCGCAGTGCTGGTTGTGCTGCTGGTGGCAAGCAAACTACCCAAGCAAAGAATCGCTGCATTTGCGCTCGTCGTCTTAGCAGGAACAGTCACTGCTGGCGTAGCAGCATCGCTCCTGCTTGGCGGTAGTGCCGAGTTATTTGCCCAGGCACTCCATCGTGTACCAGCTTGTGTGTGGGTAGGCGCAGAAGGTGCGGCAAGTGTGGGGCTGCTTGGCTGGGCGGCGGCTCGCTTGTATAAACACATAAAATCGGGCAAGGAACCAAAGGAGTCTCAGGATAGCCGGGTCTTGCAGTGGCTGAGGCGTAGCATTGTGCTTGGTGGCATTATCTATGCGGCCAGTGCTTTTACTGACCCATCATTCCTCGCAGTGATTGCTATAGCAAGCCGCGAACAGTCACTGCTTGTCGTTATCATGGCGCACGTCGTGTGGTTGCTTGTCAGTCAGGGGCTATTTTTTGGCCTTGTCATCGCGATTATGTGCGATAGACACCAGCCCCTCATAGCCTGGTTCGAGCGGGTGCGAGCCCGATACAGCACGCTCATTCGCTCGAGCATTACAGCAGTTATCATACTGTGCGGGCTTATTCTGCTCGCAGATATGGCAACCTTCTTGCTGAGTGGCCATTGGCTACTGCCTGAGTAGTGGGCGGCAACTACCGCCCAGCAACGTGACGCTCGCTGTGTATTCTTGTATAATAGCACTATGCACACGCTCCACCACACCACAGCAAAACCAATGCGCTACGCGCTGCTCCTCCGGGGCATTAATGTTGGCGGCAAGCATAGGGTGAGTATGGATCGGCTGAAGGCGGACTTGATGGAGCTGGGCTTTCGCAGCGTCGTCTCGTATATCAATAGCGGCAATCTGTTTTTTGACAGCAGCGAGCCGGAGGAGGCGATCCAGCGCACCCTAGCGCGCTATTTTGACGCAGCCTATGACTTCCCAGTGCCGTTTGTCATCATTAGTGCTGCCACACTCCAGCAAGAGGTTGCTCAGTTACCGAGCTGGTGGCAGGACGACACGGCCTACCGACGGGATGCGCTGTTCTACTTGCCAGAGGCGGATAAGACGGCAGTTGAGGCAGAGGCAGCCACCTGGGCGAACGATCGCGAGCAGCTCTATTTTGGGCGCACCGCGTTCTTCTATTGCAATCACGATCAAGCCGATTATCTTACATCAAACTACCATAAAAAGCTCCTCAAAGCCCGGTTTTACAAGCAGCTCACAATTCGTAACGGCAAAACTTTTCAGAAGATAATCGAGCTAACGGTGGGGGACTGATGAATATCTACGCCTATCAACGCCCGCTTGGGCCTATTGCCGACGACGAGGCTTTGCGCCAGCAATATATTGCGGTGTATGACGTTAAGACGCACCAGCAGGTCGTGCGCTTTTGCCACGCGTATGGTTATCGGCTACACGAGCTCACCAGCCACACCTTCCCATATAGCAGTGATATTGCTGACGCGTATGCTGGCATGGAGCAGTGGCTTGCTGGCAAGGCGAACTACCATGTAGCCCGCAACGCAAGCTTTCAGATTGGCCGCCAAGCGCGCTCTACAACCGACCGAGTAGCGGAGCGTTTCCTGCGCACTATGGCGCAGCTTACGGCAAGTCCGCATGTGAAATATCACGGGCTGTGGGCGAGCGACTTTGCCATCACCCTTATCAACACCATGTACCCAGATGATGAAACAGCAGTATGCAACGAACGTATAGCACAGATACAACTTTTGAAAAGCATTGACTAAATCTAAATATAGATGCGTGTATAAGAGGTACGTTTAATACGGTAGCACAAGCTGCTGCTCGTGAGCAATTGAGCCAATTACACAACTTCGCTATACTAAAGATATGACAAATGCGCAATCACAGCCACTCCTCTACGAGCACATTTGTGCCGACCCAATGAATGCTGATTTTGCAGCACGGGGTTGGCCGCCGGTGTATAGTGCCTCGGCTAGCTCGCGCATTATCATTGTTGGCCAGGCACCAGGTCGCATTGCTCAGGAGACGGGAGTGCCGTGGAATGATGCTAGTGGGCGCCTCTTGCGGCAGTGGCTTGGCGTGAGCGATGAGCAGTTCTACAACCCCGATCTCTTTGCGCTTATTCCAATGGATTTTTACTACCCTGGCAAGGGCGCACATGGCGACTTGCCGCCACGTAAGGAGTTTGCTGAGAAATGGCACCCAAAACTCCGTGCCCAGATGCCAGCAGTGCGCCTAACGATTCTGGTTGGTGCCTATGCGCAGAAATACTATCTTGCCCGCCAGGCAGAGAAGAACTTAACGGAAACGGTGGCGCATTTTGCGCAGTATTTGCCAGAGTATTTTCCGCTGGTGCATCCATCGCCGCTGACTGCTCGCTGGCGAGCGCGTAACTCGTGGTTTGAGGCAGAGGTTGTGCCGGTGCTGCAGCAGAAGGTTTGCCAAGCTTTAGAGTAATTATGAAGGTGTGTGAGTACTACCAGGTAATGGCTTGGCTGTATCCTGTATCCGTATAGAACGCACTATGAATATTATTCGAACAAGATAAAAACGGACACAACAGAGTCGTACAATAGTATGCAAAGCACTTCTCGCATCCACAAAAGTATGGTATAACCAAGTGTATGAGACGATCCCCAGAAACAACTCTAGACAATGCTTATTTCACATTAGTTGCAGCAGATTTTCATAATCGGATGGAAGACGTGGGAGATGCTCCCTATACCGTGGTTGGCGGGCTCGGTTTGCACGCAGTCACTCATGCCGAGAAGATCGATTGGGATGATCATGTGGTGCGGATCGGTAATATCTACCTGCCGCGGCGACGTGAGAGTAATGGCACGGTGCGAGATCTCGACACATTAGTGCATACAACAGATACAGTAGCAGCATATCGAGATGAGATGAAAGATGCGCTGGGTGGACTGCTTGTCCCTTCGGTATTTGGCCTTAGGCCATATGGCACTCCACTAATGAATACACTCAAAGGTTTGAGCCATTTCACTGGTGATCGCTATCTTAAAGAGGGCAACGGGGGTGAAAAGGAACTTTACTGGCGTCTTGCTGGCAGCGAAACGAAGATTCCACTTGAAAGCCTTGATCCTTGGCGTGTCGAACAAGACGGCCAAACAGTTTGTACCATCCCTGGCCCCGTTGCTCAGCTCGGTGCGTATATGAATCGATCGATTACTGGCATGCGCAAAAAGGATGAAAGGAAACTAACAGGGCTCGAGAACGTTGTCATGCCGAACGGCAAGATCAGCGATATCCCAAAGGAATATCGCGAGCAATATTTTGCCTTTCTTGAGCAAGCAGAGAAGGTCAAACAGGCGCGACAAAAATTTGGTTTAACTGCGCTTAAAGCGCACCTTTTGGCAGATCTTGAAACGAGAGAATGGGCTGTTAAGCTTGCTCAAGGTCAGCACGATGGTTTGCTTCGGCCATTTACTGGCAAGCAGTAGCTTCGCGCTATAATAGAAAGTATGAACGCCGCCCTCCACGCCAAGCTCAAAACACTACCTCGCAGCCCGGGGGTATACTTTCATAAGTCAGCGAGCGGGGAGGTGATTTATGTCGGCAAGGCGGCAGTGCTGCGCAACCGAGTGCGGCAGTATTTTCAGGATTCGCGCGGGCGGGATAACAAGACTATGGCGCTGGTAGCGGAGATCCACGATACGGATTGGATCGAGACCGAAAGCGAGGTGGACGCCCTCTTTCTGGAAAGCGAGATGATCAAGCGCTACATGCCGCGCTACAACGTGCTGCTGCGCGATGATAAATCACAAACCTTCGTGCGGATCAACATGAAGAGCCAGTGGCCAGTAGTGAGCTTTACGCGCAACCCGGCGGATGATGGCGCTGACTATTACGGTCCCTTCTACAATGGCTTTGCGCTCAAAAAAGCCCTGCGCTACCTGCGGCCAATCTTCCCGTACCTAACGCATGAGCGCCGGCCTGGGCAATCAAAGCTGGACGAAGATTTAGGCCTGAGCCCCAAAATCAGCGACGGCTCGCTAGCCTATAAAGCCAACCTACGCACGCTGATTAGTTACATCAAAGGCAACCGCAAAGCAATCGCTGCCGAGCTTGAGCGCGATATGAAGACGGCCGCCGGACGACACGAATTTGAACGGGCCGCCCAGCTGCGCAACAAGCTGCGCGCTATGCAGGAACTGCAGCGCCGGGTGATGTTTGGCGATAAGGAATTTGTGGCTATTAGTAAGGATCGGGCCTTAGCGGACTTGACCACGCTGCTGGGCCTAGCGGGTGAGCCAACCCGCATCGAAGGCTACGATATCAGCCACATGAGCGGCCGCCAGGTGGTGGCGAGTATGGTGGTGTTTCGTAATGGCGTCAGTGATCGGGCCGAGTACCGCAAGTTTAAAGTCAGCGAAAAAAACGACGACACTGGCAATATGCACGACGTTATCTTTCGCCGCCTCAGTGAGCGCCATATCAAGAGCTGGGGCACGCCGAGCCTGCTCCTGATTGACGGTGGCAAAGGCCAGCTAGCGGCAGCAATTGCGGCCCGTGACGCGCGCGGGGTACATGTGCCGATCATCAGCATTGCCAAGCGCGAGGAAGAGATTCTGGTACACAAAACTGGCTCGCAGGTGGGGCTGGCGTATATTCACCAGCTGCAGACGGAGCGCCCGAGTGGTATCACCGTCTACGAGGATGGCGACGTCTATGTGATCAACCTCCATCCAGGGCAGCGCAACGCTGGTGCGCACTCTAAGAATTTGCGGGGTAGTGCCGCGGTGTATGAGCCAGAGGCGGCCCACGCTGCCTCTGCCGTGCAGGAACAGCCAGCTAGCAGTACTGGCTGGGCGGCCAATCCACCGCTTGCAGCCAGTGATATTACTAAGCTCTTTCAGCGGATCCGCGACGAGTCGCACCGCTTTGCTGTCAGCTACCACACAGCGTTGCAGCGCAAAGCCGGGGTCAAAAGTGCGCTCGATGGCATCCCCGGTGTTGGCCCCAAAACCAAGCAAAAACTGCTGCGGCAGTTTGGCAGTGTGCGCGGTATCATGCGGGCCAGCCAGGCAGAGCTAGCGGCAGTGGTAGGGGAGGCGCGCGCAGCGCAGATTCGGCAGGGGCTGCAGTAGATGAGACACACTCAACCAACGGCACAGTCGGTAGCTAGGGCCGTACAACCCGAATAGCCTTTGCCGGATCCTTATACGCGCGAATCGTCGATACCCCTTGCAGCACGGCGTGTTCTCCCTCGGTCTGGGCGAGGATGGTGGCTGGCTTGCGGAAGTTGAGCGTGATATCAGTAACTTTCTCGGCTGGCGTGTGGCCCGTTACGGCACTGTAGGCAAAGGGGATATTTTTCCAGACCGACGAGAAGTCGGCTTGACGGTAGCCAAAGAAGTCGGTCTGCGGGTAGTCGATCGACGAGCGGATAACGCGCCCCATGCGCTGGTTATTAATAATCATCACATCTGTTAGACCAGCCTGCTCTTCGGTAGAAAGATTGGTTGTGAAAGGTGGCAAGTAAGTGTCATGTGCGCGTAGATAGGTGGTGGCAACTTGCCCCATGCTGCGCACAAGCTTGGTGTGGGGTAGTGTGTGGCGCATGCGTTCGCGCGATGCCGTGCTGGCGAAGCCACTGGCAATCAGAGCAGTCAGGCCAAGTGTCATATACCCAGGGGCGTATCGCCATGGCTCACCATTTACCTCAATAGAGAGCGGCTGATGAATAATAGTGTGGCGGTTGGTCTGCAGCAGTGGTAAAGGATCGCGCTGGCCTCTTGCGAGATCGTTGCAATTGCCATAGCCAATAAAGCTATACACTGCGCCATCAAGCTCAGCCCTCAGCCCCGCATTTACCACCTGCGTACTCGTCCCATCACCTGCCGCACTGATAATATGAGCGTCATGCGGCAGGCGACCAGCAAGGTCGTCAATGTTATCCGCTGCCTGCGAATAGCGCGTCGTTATGGTGTCGTAGGGAATGCCCGCTGTATCAAGCCGGTTAAACACACCAGCTTGCACCTCGCTATGGCGGGTGCTATAAGGGTTCTGGACAATGACAAGCTTACGATCATACATCATAGAAATAAAAACACACTCCTATACTGAGTGTGATCCTCCTCATGGTGCGGGTAGAGGGAGTCGAACCCTCGTCTCATGCTTGGGAAGCATACATAATAGCCGTTATACGATACCCGCGCTGGCTGTATTATAGCACCTTGCAAGGCAAAAGGCTAACTATTTATTGTACGGCTCACAATCGCTACCTCTCTTTCACTTGCTTCATTGTGCTAAGCTCTCTCGCATAGTATATGCTAACGTGTTTTTTGCTACCCGATAGATAATACAGTGGAGAGGGGAATACAAGACAACGAGAAGATCAGAAGAATTGAGACTTTGAAGCTCTTGCTTGAGGAGTGGTTTTTTAGTACAATAATGGGTAGCAACAGACGTTGCCTGTGGCTCTTTAGCTCAGTTGGTAGAGCAGAGGCCTGAAGAGCCTTGTGTCACTAGTTCGAGTCTAGTAGGAGCCACCAGTAAAACACTCTCTTTAGAACAAGAGGGTGTTTTTCTTTTAGTATGGTACAACTCATCCACAAGCGAGACGTCCGTGTATAATAAACACTATGAAATCACTCCGTCAGTCCACACCGCTCTCCTGGCAACGCCTTGCTCTGTTTGCGCTCTGGATTATGCTTGCGATTGCACTGTGCAGTGCTATTGTATATGGTGCTTTGTTTTTTATACCACGCCGCGTGCAGTCTCATCCAGTCCAGCAGCTTAGGCAAAAAGAGGAGTTCCCAGCAATAGATATGAAGAAGTTATCGCCCGTCCGAGCGAAGATCATCACGATTGCTCACCAGCAATTTGACGCTCCGCAGCCGGGCACGTTCTATAGCCGGGGCGAGCGGCAAGATTGGTGTGCAAACTTCGTCAGCTGGGTGCATCAGCAGGCGGGTGTGCCATTCGTCAACCCACACAATGGTGGCTGGCGCATCCCTGGTGTGCGCAGCCTCGAGGCATACTATCGCGCCGCTGGTCGCTGGCACCCAGCCGATAGTGGCTATACGCCCCAGCCAGGCGATGCCATCCTCTACGACACAACCAGCGCGCGTGGTGAACATGTTAATATTCTCTTGCGTTATCAAGATGGCAAGCTCACCACCGTTGGCGGCAACGAAGGCAACGCGATCCACGTTAGCACAATCGATCGAGCAGCCGTTGGTAAAATTCGTGGCTTTGGTGCGGCGGAGTAGAGTATATTTTCTGCGTACTTAAATTTGCAGGAGATTCTTGCGTGAACCTTCCTGATGTATCCGATAAAAGGTGAGGATTGAAATATAATTTAGTTTCCGCTTCTCCAAAAGTAAGAGGCTAGCATACAAATAGCCGCCCATACATTTCCTGGAATAGTGGTGAAGCCGAAGTGCGCACGAGCGAATAGTGTGCGATTTATACAAGAAAGGGCTTGAAATTTTACGCACTATTCCATATAATACAACTCAGCAACATGCGGGTTTAGCTCAGTTGTTAGAGCGCTTCCTTGCCATGGAAGAGGCCAGGAGTTAGAGTCTCCTAACCCGCACCATACAAAATGGGAACAAATGCACCTTTACCAGGTGCTTTTTTATTGCAAAATGTAACTAGGTGAATAGGTTGAATTGACATGGCTAGATAGTTTACTGTGTATTATCTACCAGTTAGTAACAAACACCCTTTAAAATTGGTTCTATTAATAATGTACAATAAGGGCATACGTATTAAATCTATGGCATGTAACGAAAGCAACAACGCTCATGGAATACAGATATAAAATTGCCTACAATGTGTGCTTACTTGCAGCGCTGCTGTTGATCTATCACTCCATTAATACTGCATTTGGTGATGGTATTTCTGGTAAGACACCAGACGTTGCGGTTCATATCGTCATATTCTTTGTAGTAATGGCACTTATATTGGCGGCTATATACTGCCGCTATAAGGATATGGGCTTGAAGAAGTGATACATAGCGTTGGAAGGGGTGGTAACGAGTTGACTACAGAAATTGTGCATGATCTCACCTTACTTATCCTGCACCATAGCACCATAGTTACTATATAAGCCCTTACCCTAAGAAATAGCCCCTGTAGCTGTCTCAGCCGAAGACAGTTGCCTGCCTTCTATCAAGATGCGCGCTAACTTGACTCTATGTCATATTGCCCCGTATAATTACACTCAGATAATATTCAATTGTCACAGATCTTCGAAAGTGCAACAATGATTCTACCGGAAGAGGACATAATTTTAGCTGAAACAACTGTAGCCAGAAAGCAAGACTATGAAATTTCGGTTTCATCTATTTCTTCCGACGGTGCTATCGTATGGTTTACATCGGATGAAAATACGGACACTGTTAGCATGTCAGTTGGTCAAACTGAAGTATTTGGTCGATACTCATTAACTCTTGTAGCAACAAAAATCAACGAAAGCAATTCTAGCAGCGATAACCCAAAACCTGGGGATAGTGTGGCGACCGCAACCATACATATTTCGGTATGATTGACGTTCTCATATTCAAAATCGTTGGAAGTGTACACGTCGAAATCCCATTCCTCAGATTCACAGGGATGGTCAACCTTGTGATGTTCATCTAAATTTCATGCAAACATAAATTACTTGTTTTGCCAACAATTTAACGCACACATAGTTATTACCGGAGGCTTGCAAGAAAAACTTAAACTTGCAGTAGTATAGGTAGTATACTACAGGCAATTGAAATATCAGGATGCTCACCATCGTGCTCTAGCAATCACCTCCTGATATCGCTCGACATAATTTTGTGCCATAATATTGGCGGAGAATTTTTGCTCAATGCTGGCGCGACAGGCGGCTGGGTCGATCTCGTCTACCCGGTTGGCATAGGCAAAGAACTCGTCTTGGTTGCTCGCAAGGAAGCCATTGACGCCGTGGGTGATAATCTCGGGCATGGCGCCGCGCTTCATCGCCACAACGGGTGTGCCACAGGCCAGCGCCTCGATGACTGCCATGCCAAAGGGCTCATCCCACTCGATAGGGAAGAGTAGCGCCTTGGCATTAGCCACGAAGTCGAGTTTTTTCTTGCCACTGAGGTTGCCGGCATAGGTGATGCGCCGATGCTTGAGGACGGCCGGGAGGATGTGGTCGCTATAGTAGCGAAATTCTTCGTTGCGTCGGTAGTTGGTGAGCGGGTTGGAGAGCTCGAGGAGTAGCTTGCGGTTGCTGCCGATCCCTGCGACTGTGCCCGCCATGCGGAGGCGCTTCTTATACTGAGCAGCATAGGCTACGGCAGTAGCTTGGCCTTTGTCTTGGGTGAAGCGGGCGAGGGTGATGTAGTAATTTTGCTTGTGCGAGACGAAAGGAAAGGCAGTGCAATCGATGGCGTTGTGCACGGCTGGTAGCAAATGGGGACGGATCTCGCGTGGGGCTTTGCGCGCCATTGCCTCCGAGATGCACGTCATGTAGAGGCGGCCAGGATTCATATACTTGAGCTGCGGGCGATTATCCATCTGCCCTGCCTCGATAGTTTGCGGCGTAGAAAATGGTGGCCCATGGAACGTATGCAACACTGGTGGTAATCCTGGTATGCGGCTCACTGGTGAGAAAAAGGCTGGCCCAATGTATGGGTTGTGGTCGTGAATGATATCAAAATTGCCATCGGCTTCGATGGCGTGGAGAGCAAAATTGAGATGAGTCTGGAGGGCTTGGAGTGGTGCGTCGTAGTAGGGGTCGTCGATGGTATCGAAGAGTTCGCGCTTGTAGTATGAGTGGGTTGGTGTGCCGTTGCGCATCCGCCGTGCACCATTGGCAAAGAGCTCTACCTCGACATCATCGCGCTGTTGCAGTGCACGCACCAAACCTTCGACAACGAGCTCGATGCCGCCATAGCCTTTGATAGGTAGAGCGAGCCACGGTGGAGCAACAACTGCCACTCGTAGTGGCCGTGGGGGGGGTACTGCGGGGCGATCACTTGACGAACATTGTGTATCATTTTGTAGCATCATATAGCTAGTATAGCATAATCAAGCAAAATGTGGAGTAGTAGGGTATAATACAGATATGGAGTCGTTTCATATCTTTAAGCCGTGTGGCGATCATCTCGTGGCACACCTCTACGAGCATTTGGTGATGCAAACACTGCATCGACAGCTGTTTGAGGCAGGGTTATTTCAGGCGATTGACTACCAAGCCTATGGAATCGTCTATTCTGACGCCGGGGTGATGGGGATCGATGTGACGCTCTACACCATGCAGGCCGAGCGCTTTGTAGCACGGCTACGCCAGCCAGTGGCGGAGTATGATGATGCGATGATCGACTGTGCGCTGCGGCAGATCATTGCCGAAAAGGGCTATCCGCTCACCTATCACGACCAGCTCGCGCTCCACGAGGCGCTGCACCAGCTTGATACCGAGCCATGGTATGATGCTCAGGATATCGACGTATTGCAGTGCTTAGGCGAGACAGCACCACGTGGCATTATTGCTCAGCGCGAGGAGTGGGAGGCAGATGTGATGGAGTATACGATTGATATATCGATCGATCTCGAGCCGGGCGACCCGCGAGCGGCCGTCTTCATTGAGCTTGCTCATGCAATCCAGGCCAATACTGCTGCGCTGCTGCAGCGAACGTATGGGTATTATAACCACGGGTATGATAGAGAATATACTAGCGGGCGTTATACCCAGCGGCAGTACCTGCTCGTAACTGGCCGTGAGGATCATTCGGCCCAGGTCTACAACTTGTATGAGCTTATGATCCGGATGATTCGAGCCCAGGGTGGGTGGCAGCGCCTCTTAGAGCGCTTGCAGACGGTTGACTATCGAGAGCAGTCTGCGCCCTCCATCGTTAACATGATCGACGACCTACGGATGGTCGTTGGGGTGCGTGGCTGGCGTCGAATTGCCACGGTAGAAACGTTGGATGATTTGCTTGATCGCCTGACAATAACAGTGGTCGTGCAGTGATGAGGTACGACGCGGTGAGGTTCTACACTATGCACCGCGATTATGTACATTACCCTAGGCAAACCAGCCGCTAGTGTGATACTATAAGCAGTAAGGAAGGTCTGATATAATTCGGGCCGTTATTTTATGTCATGACAGATCCACAGTATATTCGTAATATTGCAATTATTGCCCACGTCGACCACGGCAAAACAACGCTGCTTGATGGCTTGCTCAAGCAGAGCAATACATTCCGCAGCAACCAAGCCGAAATGGCTCAGACGCTCATCATGGACAGCGGCGACCAAGAGCGCGAGCGTGGCATTACTATCACTGCCAAGCAGACGACGGTCTACTACCAACCTGCCGATGCTGAGTCAGCAGTTGACTACAAGATCAACATCATCGACACGCCCGGCCATGCCGACTTTAGTGGCGAGGTGGAGCGCACGCTTAACATGGCTGATGGTGTACTCCTCGTGGTAGATGCGCAGGAAGGTCCGATGCCACAGACAAAGTTTGTCCTGAGCAAAGCGCTTGAGCTTGGTCTAACACCGGTCGTGATTATCAACAAGATCGACAAGCCTGCGCGGCGCATTGCCGAGGTGGAGGACGAGTTGGCCGATCTCTTCCTCGAGCTTGCCACTGACGAAGCGCAGCTCAAATACCCGGTGTACTACGCCGTAGCGCGCGAAGGCAAAGCCTGGGCGGCACTGCCAAGTGATGCTAGCCAGCCAGCCAGCCTGGCACCGATCTTCCAAGCGATTATCTCGCATATCCCAGCGCCGCAGGTGGCAGATGGGCCTTTCCAAATGCTCGTGACGGCTCTCCAGTACGATACCTTCCTTGGCAAATATGCGATTGGCCGAATCCATCGCGGGGTAGCCCAGCGTGGCCAAGCGCTGACTCTTATCAAGACGGATGGTACGACTACCAATGCCAAGATCGATAAGCTCTTCATCAGCCGCGGGCTCGCCAAAGAAGAGGTGAGCGAGGCAGGCGCGGGTGATATTGTCTACATCGTTGGTGCGGCCGACGCGCACATTGGCGAGACGCTCGCCAGCCGCGACCAGCCAGAGGCACTGCCCGTCATGGCAGTCGAGGCTCCCACCATTAGCATGTATCTTGGACCGAATACTAGCCCGATGAAAGGCCGCGAGGGTGAATTTACTACCAGCCGGCAGATTGGCGATCGTCTCCAGCGCGAACTCGAGACTAATGTGGCGCTGCGAGTAGCGGAGTCTGGTATTGGCTTTGTAGTGTCGGGGCGAGGCGAGCTCCACCTCAGTGTATTGATCGAGACGATGCGCCGCGAAGGCTACGAATTTGAGGTTGGACGGCCAGAAGTTGTGACAATCACCAAGGATGGCAGCGAGCAAGAGCCAGTCGAAGAACTGCTGGTTGAGGTTGGTCCTGAGTTTGTCGGTGTTGTCAGCCAAGAGCTTGGCAAGCGCAAAGCGGAGCTCCGCAAACAAGAGCAAACCACTAGCGGCGCAGCGCGGATGACGTATACCATTACGACCCGAGCATTGATTGGCCTGCGTAACCGCCTCCTGACAGATACAAAGGGAACAGTGATTATGTATAGCCTGCCGCATGGCTACCAACCAGTTGGTGGTGCATTGCCGCGGACGCGCAACGGTGTTTTGATCGCCTTTGAGCCAGGCACGACCACGCCATATGCCTTACAAGCGGCCGAAGCGCGTGGTGAGCTCTTCGTTGGGGCGGGAACTGATGTCTATGCTGGGATGATCGTTGGCCTCAATAACCGCCCAGACGACCTCGAGATCAATGTCTGTAAGACCAAGCACCTTACCAATATGCGCAGCAAATCAAGCGACGGCACCGTCCAACTGACGCCACACACCCAGCTGAGCCTTGAGCAATCGATTGACTTTATCGAAGATGACGAGCTCCTTGAGGTCACGCCGCACGCCCTTCGCCTCCGCAAGAAATACCTCGACACCAACGAGCGCAAACGCGCCGCCAAACATCAACCATAACACCATAGGGAGAACCCGCCTATCATGCACAACGTCCGCCGCGCTTTTGCTGCGAAAATCATTGCTCTTACCAAAGATACCAAAGAGAATGCCAAAGCCGCTGCGGTGCAGACGGTTGAGCTGGTGCGCCCGACGCCAAGCTCGCCCGACGAGACGCTGAGCGAGCTCTTTGATGAGGTGCAAACGCAGCAGATTTATGGTGACGGCAAGGCGTTTGTCGATATGACGCCCACCAAGCCGGCCCGGACGATTATGGCGCGGTATCGTCGGCAGCGTCGGCAGCCCGGCTTCGACCTCGCGACCTTCGTTGGGCAGCATTTTTCTACCACAGTATACCCTGCCTCGAGCTACCAACCGACCGATACTACCACTGCGCGCCAGCATGTAAGCCAGCTTTGGCAACAGCTCGAGCGGCGCAACCGTAAGAATCGGGGCTCGCTCCTTGCGCTGCCATATCCATATATGACGCCGGGTGGACGCTTTGATGAGCTATTCTACTGGGATACGTATTTCATTATGCTTGGCCTAGCAGCGGATGGGCACTGGCGCTCTATCGAACACATGATGCGCAACTACACCTACATGCTGCGCAAGTTTGGAATGATCCCCACGGCCAATCGGACATACTTCTTGAGTCGGTCGCAGCCACCCATGTTTGCGGCGATGGTACAGCTGCTGGCACGTCACCGAGGCAAGCGGGTCTATGCAGAGTTTTTGCCAAGCCTTCTTGCTGAGTATCGCTTTTGGATGAAAGGTCGTCGCCAGATTGCGAAAGCCAAGGCCGTTGAGTACCCAGCGTATCTCCGCGTCGCTGTTATGCCTGATGGCACGCCGCTCAATCGTTATTATGACAATCGCACCACGCCGCGCCCCGAGTCGCATCGCGAAGATGTCCATACGGCGCATCACGCAGCCTCAGCGCATACGACGCGGACATTCCTTGATCTGCGGGCGGCAGCCGAGAGCGGGTGGGACTTTAGTAGCCGGTGGTTTGCCGACCCCTGTCAGATTCAGACTATCGAGACGACAAAGTATGTGCCGGTCGACCTCAATTGCTTCCTCTACCAGCTCGAGATGACGATCGCCGAGGCTTACCGACTCATCAAGCAACGTCGCTTGGCACGGCGTTTCGAGGCGGCGGCCGAACGCCGAGCGCGGGCAATTCGCCGCTACTGCTGGCAACCTACCACGCAATTCTTTGAAGATTATGCCATTACCACGGGTCAGACCACGGGGCGACTCACGCTCGCCGCAGTGACGCCACTATATGTGGGGATTGCAACTGATGAGCAAGCTGCAGCGGTAGCGCAACGGCTCGAGAAAGACTTTTTGCAGCCAGGTGGACTTCTTTCAACCCTCATTACTAATGGTCAGCAGTGGGATGCTCCCAATGGCTGGGCACCACTGCAGTGGTTTGCTATTGTGGGGCTGCGCAATTATGGCTATGATACACTGGCGGCAACCATTCGCGATCGCTGGCTTGCCACCAATGAAGCTGTCTTTGCCAAGAAGCGCAAAATGGTCGAGAAGTATGATGTTGTCACCGCCAGTGCAGGCGGCGGTGGGGAGTACCCCTTGCAAGATGGCTTTGGCTGGACGAATGGGGTGTATGCAGCACTCAAGGATGAGCAGCTCGGAGTAGCGCAGCAGTAGCCTGGAGAGGTAAGATGCTACGAGTTTTTGTCACTACTTGACGCCTGTATCCTTCCAAGATACGACAAATAGCTAAGGTAGCCTCTTGTTAAGTTGCCTAGGCTTTTCGCTTGGTAAAACGAGTCACAAATATTTTTCAGCCTGCTATACGTTATCCTTCGACACATGCTGGGCTACCTCATCTGGCAAAAATCCCTTCTCATGTTGGAAGTTTGCCTGCCACTGATAGCCTTTGCCATAGCCGAGATCCTTCATGAGTTTAGTGGGGGCGTTGCGCAGGTGGAGTGGCACTGGTGTATCGGCATAGCGGCTAGCAAGAGCCTCTGCCTCGTGCATAAGGTCGGTGATCTCGCGCGATTTGGCTGAGCGGGCAAGCGCTGTGGCACAGTGGTAGAGATTGTAGCGGGCCTCAGGCAAGCCAACCCGCTCCACCGCTTGGAAGGTCGCCACCGCCAGAGATAACGCACCATTACCTGCCAGCCCGATGTCCTCACTGGCGAATACCACCATGCGCCGAGCAATGAACTTTGGGTCTTCGCCAGCGTCGATCATTCGGCTTAGATAATAGAGGGTGGCGCGCACATCGCTGCCCCGCATCGACTTGATGAAGGCCGAGATCACATCATAGTGCATCTCACCCTGCTTGTCGTAGCCAGGGAGTTTCTTTTGGGCAGCAGCTGTGACGGTATCGGGCGTCACTGTCTCGGCGAGACTCAGGGCAAGCTCGAGATTGCCCAGTGCTACTCGGGCATCGCCGCCCGATAGCTCAGCGAGATAATCGAGCGCTTCTGATGTGATGTGCTCCGTCTTACCCAAGGTAGTGATGGCGCGCTGGAGAATAGTGTGAATTTCGTCTTTGCTTAGCGGTTGCAAGACGAGTACGCGCATCCGGCTCAGTAGTGGGGTAATAACCTCGAAGCTTGGATTCTCAGTCGTCGCACCGATCAACGTAATCAGCCCTGACTCAACATGAGGCAAAAAAGCGTCTTGCTGCGCCTTATTAAAGCGATGAATTTCATCAACAAAGAGAACAGTACGCAGGCCAAGATTCCAATTTTGCCGGGCGTGTTGGATAACCCGCTCGACGTCCTTCTTGCCACTGGTAACGGCACTGAGCTCGATAAACTCAGCCTCCACTTCGTGAGCAATAATCCGCGCCAGCGTCGTCTTGCCCGTACCTGGTGGCCCCCAGAAGATGAGGCTCACGGGCTGCTTCTTGGCGACAATCTGGCGCAAAATCTCGGCATCGCCCAGCAAGTGTGTCTGGCCTATCACGGCATCGAGCGACTGTGGGCGCAGCCGCTCGGCCAGCGGTTGACGTGATGACGATGACGAATCTTGCTCAGGCATAACTATGTCTAGTATACCGGAAATGGACTGGCGCGTCGAAGGGTCGTTTTATACAGATGGGTCATATGTCTGATCTGAGAATAGGGTATGCACTAAAGCAGTTTATTACAATTTGTTTTACGCTCTATTGGGCAAAAGCGGTGCGAGAAGGGGCCCTCATAATGCTATAGGATGCCAAGACTATTGCTGTCTCGCTATTTTGCCACAATGTGGTATGATAAAAGCAATAAGCTAGTCCAAAGGAGGAATATGGAATATATCATTATCGGCATCATCGTGGCGACGATTGTCTTCATGCTGAGCGGGATTCGGGTGGTGAATCAATACCAGCGTGGTGTGGTGCTAACGCTTGGGCGCTTCTCGGGTCAGCGCGCACCAGGCCTACGCGTAGTGGTGCCAATCTTTCAGACGATTATGATGGTCGATGTCCGCTCGACGCCGATCGATGTGCCAAAGCAAGAGGTCATTACGAAAGATAACGTGACAGTTGGTGTGGACGCTGTGGTGTACTTCCGTGTCATTAATGCGCCAAAGGCCGTCCTCGAGACGACGAACTACATCTACGCTACCAGCCAGTTTGCTCAGGCAGCGCTGCGTGATGTGACGGGTAACATTGACATGGACGACCTGCTTGCCAAGCGAGAAGAGCTCAGCCAGCAGATCAAAGAGATTGTCGATGCTGAAACTGACAAGTGGGGGATTGACGTTGAGAACGTGAAGATTCAGAACATCGAGCTGCCAGGCGATATGAAGCGTGCTATGGCTAAGCAAGCCGAAGCCGAGCGTGAGCGCCGGGCCAACATCATTAATGCCGATGGTGAAAAAGCCGCTGCAGAGACCCTTGCAGAGGCCGCTCAGATTCTTGCTAACACTCCGGGCGCAATCAACCTGCGTACGCTCACGACACTCGAGCGCATTAGTGCCGAGCCAAGCCAGAAGACGATGATCCTCTTCCCAGCAGAATTGACAGAGGTACTGCGAGGTATTAAGCGGTCATGATCGACTTTCGTCAGAATCGAGCGCGTTGCATTGATGCGCTTGCGGGTGGGCTGGCAGTATTGACTGCGTATGACGAAGTGCAGGGCAGTGGCGATGAACCAGCGCCGTTTCAGCAGGAGTCGAACTTTTGGTGGCTCAGTGGAATTGAGCGACCAGGTTGGAAGTTGATCATTGATGGACTACGGAGCCGCACAACACTCGTGCGGCCTCATCTCGATGCGGTGCAGCAGACCTTCGTTGGTGAGCTCAGTAGCGAGGAAGCCAAGCGGATCAGTGGTGCTGATGCAGTGATTGATGCCCACGATTTTGAGGCAGAGCTGCGCCAGCTTGCCAAACGCCATACGGTTGTATACGAAGTAAACGACCGCACCGACTACGGTTTTATGCTTAACCCCGCCTCACGCGACCTGAGCAAAGTACTGCAGCGGATCTTTCCTTCAGTTCAATCGTGTCTCCGTCAGCTGCGTGAACTGCGGGCTATCAAGCAGCCGGAGGAGATTGCTGCGCTGCGTCAGGCAATTGCGCTGACTATCGAGGCCTTTGAGGTAGCCAAGCAGCGCTTGCCAGACTGCCAGCATGAGTATGAGTGCGAGGCGGAATTTGACTACCTATTTCGGCACCGCAATGCTCGCCATGCGTATAGTCCAATTATCGCTGGTGGCGCTAACGCTTGTACTTTGCACTACAGCCATAATGCAGGGCCGCTTGCTGCTGAGAATATGGTGCTGATTGATGTCGGGGCGCGGGTCAATGGGTATTGTGCGGACATCACTCGCACCTATGGCATTGAGCCGACGCAGCGCCAGCAGGATGTCCATGCTGCGGTGGTGCAAGCGCAGCAACACATCATAGAGCTGCTCGAGCCAAATCTCCCCGTGGCTGACTATATCCAGCAGAGTGACGACATTATGCGCGATGCCCTGCAGCAGCTTGGTCTCCTACGCGATCGCCACGACCAAGCCACCTTCCGGCGTTACTATCCGCATGCAACCAGCCACGGGCTTGGCGTCGATACACACGACAGCCTGGGTGCGCCGCGGGTACTACGTGCCGGTATGGTGCTTACCGTCGAGCCAGGAATTTACATTCCAGAGGAAGGCATTGGTGTCCGGATTGAAGATGACATCCTCATTACGCCGAGCGGCCACGATAATCTCAGCGCCAGCTTATCGACAAAATGGTAAAAAACCGCTATACTAGAGCAAATGAAACGACAATTTTTTGCCTTTATTATCCGCTGGGTGCTAAATTCACTTGGGCTGTGGATTGCCGTACGTATCTTTGGTACAGGCTATATCGGTGTCCAACCCGATATGAGCATTGCGGTGTTTTTGCTGGCTGGGCTCATCTTCTCGGTTGTCAATGCAGTCTTTAAGCCGATTGCCATCATCCTATCGCTTCCCGCCATTCTCGTCACGCTCGGTCTCTTTACCGTCGTTGTCAATGGCTTTATGGTCTATATTTCACTGATACTGGCACCAGGTCTCAAGATGACGTTTCTTCACTCCATCTTGACAGGCCTGATTATGAGTCTGGTAAACTATATAGTAAGCAGCGCGCTCGAGCTAAATTATGGGCGCACGCAGGAGGAACAACATGAATCTTGATAGTATTCTACAAACAATAATGATTGGCTCGGCCATCTTGATGGTCCTGGCTATTTTGCTTCAGCAGCGCGGGGCGACGCTTGGTGCAGGCTTTGGTGCCTCGGGCGAGCTCTATACCACGCGGCGCGGCCTAGACAAGAACCTCTTCGAGGCAACGATCTTTTTGGCTGTTACCTTTGTTGGGTCTATTTTGGCGGCACTCTTGTTGCCGTCTGCGGGGTAGGGCATGGCGAGTCGGCAGGAGAAGCACCTCCAGCGCCGTGAGACCTCGTCGGCAGTTGTGCCTCAGGAGGATGAATCGCTGCGGGCAGCTAAAGCAGCGAAATCGGTGCCATCTCGCCGCAAGAAGCCACGCCGTGACCTCAAGCAGCTCGAAGACAGCGCGACGCGCCACGTTGGCAAGTTCTTAGGGAGCCGCTTCGAGAGTTTGCGTCGAGCCCGACGGCGGGTTGTGCTGTGGCTCGTCCTCATTGCAGTGATTCTGCTTGGCATTATTGCCCAGATCTTTATCCGCCGCGACGCGACGACGGCAACTGGTGGGACTGGCGGGACATATATCGAGGGGGCGCTCGGCCCGATTGAGACGCTTAATCCACTCTTTGCAACCAGCAGTGCCGAGCTCTCGGCTAGCCAACTCATGTTTTCCTCGCTCTATCATTATGATGCTAAGGGCTCGCTCCATACAGATATCGCCACTAGCCTTGCCTATAACGAAGCGAGCAAAACCTACACCGCTCAATTGCGTGATGACGTCCGCTGGCACGATGGGCACAAGCTCACCGCCAAGGATGTTGTCTTCACGATCAACCTTATCAAGAACCCGGCGGTGCGCTCGCCCTTGCGCGTCAATTGGGTCGACGTCCAGGCCAAGGCGGTCAACGATACTACTGTGCAGTTTGTGTTACCTGCAACGTATGCTGCCTTCCCCCATGCATTGACTTTCCCGATTTTGCCCGAGCATATGCTAGGCTCAGCAACGCCAAGCTCAATGCGCCAGGCACCATTTAATCATTCGCCAGTTGGTAGTGGGCCATTTAAGTTCCAGATTTTGCAATCGACCAACAATGCTCGCCGGCCAAAGACAGTGCATGTCGTTGCCTTTGATGGCTACTATGGTGGCCGACCCAAGCTCGATCGCTTTGAGCTCCAAGCTTATAGCACGCAGCAAGATATTGTCTCGGCTTTGCAAGCTGGTGAACTGAGTGGCGCAACCGACCTCTCCGTTGTGATGCGCAAAGATATTCCACGCAACCAATACACTACAACCACCGTACCAACCGACCGCGGAGTGTATTTGCTCATGAACAATACCAACCCCATCCTCAAAGATCGCGCGGTGCGCAAAGCCCTCCAGCTGGGCACCAACACCGCCGCGATTCGCACCTCGCTGGGTGAGGGTGTGCAGCGCCTCGATGGGCCGTTTATTCCGAGTCAACTTGGGGGCATTAATACACCATCTGCAGATAAGCATGACAAAGCAAAGGCTGCTGCAATGCTGGACGAAGCCGGCTGGAAGCTCGCTGATGGCAGCAAAGTCCGCAGCAAAGATGGCCAAAAGCTAGAGATTATGATCACTACCACGAAGGGCGCAGAGTACGAAGCAGTCCTCGCTAAGGTAATGGAGCAGTGGCAACAGCTTGGCGTGGCGGTGACGCAGCAAGTGATCGACCGCTCGGCAACGTCATCCACCTTTGTCCAAGGGACGTTACAGGGACGAAGCTACGATGTTTTGCTCTATGAGCTGGCAATTGGTGCCGACCCCGATGTCTACGCTTATTGGCACTCCTCTCAGACTGGCTACCAGGGCTATAACTTCGTCAATTACACGAGTCGCACCGCAGATGCCGCGCTGGCCAGCGCCCGTACGCGCCTCGAACCCAAGTTGCGTGCTGCCAAGTACAAAGCGTTTGCCGAGCAGTGGTATAGCGATGTGCCGGCGATTGGTCTCTATCGGTCGGCTAGTGTGTATGCTACAGGCCCCGGTGTACAGGCTATCCAACAGGGCGATACCCTTGTCTCCGGTGCAGATCGCTACGCAGATATCCTCCGTTGGACAGTTACCACGCGAGATGTTTACAAAACCCCCTAACATGCGGTATAATCAACAGTGTCGCGAGATATGCGGACGTGGCGGAATTGGTAGACGCGTCAGCTTGAGGGGCTGGTGAGCATTGCGCTCGTGGAAGTTCAAGTCTTCTCGTCCGCACCAGATATGATGCTTCGCGACACATGAGCACCACCAAGATAGGTGGTGTTTTGCTTTTGTAAATAACAATAGGGGGGAGAGATCTTGTATTAAGATACTTGTACGAGCACTTTGCTTGGATGCTTTCACGCTTGTATTGACTGGACATTTCTCCAGATGAAGCGTAAGAGTCATAGAGTGCCTGAACCATAAAAGTGCGATAATTAATCGGCGAACTGCTTGTGTTTTGCAAAGTGGTGGTGCATAATAAAGACAAGCTGGTACGCAAAAAGGGGTACCGTTGCGTCCAAACACAAACATCGTGCCAAAACAAACATTGTGCCCCAGGGTGGGCGCGTAGCAGCTACCGGCAAATCACCTCTAGTCAAAGAGGTGATTTTTTGCTATAGTCTATAGCAGACGGGGCATTAGCTCATTTGGCTAGAGCGCTTCGCTGGCAGCGAAGAGGTGACCAGTTCGAATCTGGTATGCTCCACCATGGATCTTTAGCTCAGTTGGCTAGAGCGCACGATTCACATTCGTGAGGTCGCAGGTTCGAATCCTGCAAGATCCACCATTTGACATTATTGCCTTCTGGTGCTGAGCAGTAATCAGCATTGGTGAAGGTATAAGATAAGCGAGGATATATCTCGCTTATTTTTTATTATAATAAAAAAGCAGGGAGCTATCATGTCAAAACTATCAGATCTATGGGAGAATGATCCAAATGTAACACCAGATTCGCAATGGTGGGATCATCTCGTAGATGAATCGCTGAGTCCAACGACAGACGACGCGTATCATCGGTGCGTCGCTGAGCTGAACGACGCATTCATCTACTCTGCAATATCGGTCGAAGAACAGAAAATAGGGGATCGTCTAGCAGCCCCTCATTATTTTGAGGCACTTATTCATGCAGAGATGATGACTGAAGCGTTTGAGAAAGTAGCCCCCAATCACATTCCTAGAAACCCTAAATCCTTCGACTACGAATCACTTCGTGATGCTATAGAAAATGTCACAACGAAACTCGAATCTAGAATCGAGTCGCAATTTGCTCGAGACAGAATCTGTAAGAACATGGATTACCTGTTTAGCGATTGGCTAGTCAAGTTAGCTGATAGTGTCTCGAAGTACTCAGCCGCCTGGTTTGATGAGGATTACGAATGGGAGCACCATGATAACTATGCAACAAGTTTCGACGAGGGGCAAAGCGTTCTCGCATTCCTCGCAAGATCCATAGAACGTGGTGCTATCCGCGACAAAGACTTCATCAGTAAAATCTCAACATATCGTGACAGAATGTCTGAATTCGAAGAACGCCTCCGCCCACTCTTGCCAAAATTACGGGATCTTGAATTCGATAGTTTTCAACAAGATAATTTGGCTCCGGAGTGGCGGTGGTGGAGACACTAGATATTACCAGCTCTCAGCTATTATCGTCATTACAAAAAATAGCGACGGGAATATAGTCCGCCGCAATAAAGAAATAATAACACCTGGTGGAGATAGAGGGATTCAAACCCTCGACCTCAGCAATGCGAATGCTGCGCTCTATCAACTGAGCTATATCCCCACGGCCTCTTCTATTCAAGCATAAACCAGCGGGAGAATCAACCAGTAGCATTCCCGCCTGTTTCTGATAAAATAAGGATATGTTCAAAAAGTTTATCCAAAAGCGGCTCGAGACGTATGTGAGCCGGTATTTTCAAGCCCATCCAGAGGTCAAATTGATTGTTGTCGTGGGGAGCGTGGGCAAGACGAGCACCAAGCGAGCGGTGGCTACCTTGCTATCGCAGCGCTACCGTGTGCGCATGCTTGATAATAACCACAATACCAATCTCTCGGCACCGTGTGGTATTCTTGGCGTAACATACCCCAGTAAGGTGCACAGTATTGGCGCTTGGCTTAAAGTGTTTGCAGCGGCTCGGCGGCGGGTTGCTCAGCCAGCTGATGTCGATGTGATTGTCCAGGAGCTTGGCACTGATCGGCCAGGGGAGATTGCCGACTTTGGCCGCTACCTCCGGCCCGACCTCGCCTTGGTGACGGCAGTAACGCCAGAGCATATGGAGTTCTTTGGCTCAATTGAAGCAGTTGCGCAAGAGGAGCTCTCCGTGACGCAGTATGCGCGCCGAGCACTGATCAATCGTGATGATATTGAGGGGCGCTTTGCCGACCTGATTGCTACTCCACACTTTAGTACATATGGCACAACTGGCCTTGCTGAGTATCGCTTTGAGCAGCAGAATTTTGACGCTGAGGTAGGCTATCGTGGGGGGATTATTGCTCCACCAAACATTGCTCAGCCATTCGCGGCGGCCATTAACGTGGTGGGTGAGCACAGCCTACGGCCAATCGTTGGTGCCGTCGCAGCGGCCTTGCTTTATGGCTGCACACCAGATGAAGTAGTGAAGGGTCTTGCACTGATCAAGCCTGTCCCCGGGCGGATGAATCCGCTGCTGGGCCTTGGCGATACAACAATTATCGACGATACATACAACTCCAGCCCGGCTGCCGCGCTGGCTGCTTTGCAGACGCTCTATAGCTTTGCACAGGCACCGCAGCGGATCGCCATCCTTGGTGATATGAATGAGCTCGGTGCCTCGAGTCAGGCCGAGCACGAGAAGCTGGGCATGGCCTGCGACTCACATTTGCTTGATTGGGTGGTGACGGTTGGCGGCGAGACAGAGAAATATCTTGCGCCCGCTGCCCGTCGGCGTGGCTGCCAGGTGAAGGTATGCCGTAATGCGATCGAGGCAGGGCAGTTTGTCCGTTCGGTGGCACGGTCTGGTGCAGTGATTCTTGCTAAGGGCTCACAAGGTGGCATATTCCTTGAAGAGGCGGTTAAGATTCTCTGTGTCCTGAGCGAAGATACCGAGCTAGTGCGTCAATCACTCGCTTGGCAGGCCATTAAAGCGCCATATTTTTCAGAGTATGAGAACTTCTTTGACGAGCCAAGCCAGTAGCGTTAATACGCGATTTATGGTATATTCTTACATGTGAGACTAGTGTATTAAGCGGAGAACTATCTATGTCAACAGAGAAGAAACCAAAGGCAACCAAGCGCAGCACAACGCGCAAGACGTCGCCAAAAAATGAGCCAGAACAAACTCCGGCCAAGGCTAATGAGCCAGCAACCCCAGCTGCAGAGCCAGCTCCAGTAGCTGAGCCTGCTACTCAACCGATATCAGAGCAGTCAGCCACTCCGGCTATGCAGCCAGCTCAGCCCCAGCCGCAATATCAACCACACATGACTCCAGGAGCTTTGCGTACTCAGCCAGCCAAGAAGTCCCATCTTGGACTTATTCTTGGCCTCGTCGGTGGTGGTGTAGCTTTGCTAGCGCTTATTGCTGGTGTGCTATTGTACTTCTTCTGGTATCAGAACCCACACAAGGTAGTCACAGATGGCGTGGCAAATCTAGTCACTGCACGGCAAGCGTCGTATAGTATGGGCGGTGATGTTACACCAAGCAGTACTAGCACTTCAGGTCCATCGAAGACCACCTACAGAGTGAATCTGCAATATGCTAACCAAGTTGCTGGTGGTAATGGTGAGGTAACGATGGACCTCCCGCAGGTTGGCCAGATTACTGTCAAGGCCGAGATCTATGCGGATCGCGAAGCAACCTACTTCCGCGTCAATGGCATCAAGAAAGTATATGAAAAATATATTGATACCATGATCGACCAGTCGATGAAGCGTTATAGCAGCTCGAGCATGACCGATGAGGAGAAAGATACTGCACGGAGTAAGATGCGCGAGCAGTATACCAAGCAAGCACTGCCTATCATCGAAAAAATCGATGGCAAATGGGTCAAGATGACGCAAGATGATATGCGCAAAATGAGCCCAAATCGTACGACGACTCAGCAATGTACAGACGCAATTAATGCTATGTACGACACTAAGGCGCGCAATGAGATCGCTGCAGTACTTCGCAAGCATGGCGATGTCTTTACAGTAGAGAAACTCAATAAACCAGCGCTCGATAACGGTGCAGTGGGCTACAAGGTGACGGTAGCGAGCCCGTCGAGCCACGAAGCTCGTTCGCTGAGCCGCGACCTTGGCAACACCCGTGTTGGGGAGCTGCTCCGCCGCTGCAGTGATGCGACATCAACCCGTGTGACAACACGCCAAAATGGCCGGACCATCAAGACCGAGCGACGCTCTGCTATCTCAGGGCCAGACTTGAGCCAGACGGATCTTGAGCTCTGGGTGTCGCCATTCTCGCACGATGTGAAGCGCATTGTCATGAAGCCAACTAGCCAGTCGTCTCAGCAGCCAGTGACGATCAACGTCAACGATACAAAGGTTGACTTGCGCAAGCCAAGCGACAGCATCCCGTATAGTGAGCTCATGCAGGGCAGTGGCAGCAGCAAAGATAACGACAGCGATACGTCAGCAACAACTACTGGCGAAGCGTAGACAAAACGCCGCACATAAATCCAACCCCGCTTTCGAGAAAAGAAGCGGGGTTGTCTTTGTCCTCGCCCACTATGGTAGAATATGAAAGACATGAAACGATACAATCCTGCAGAAATTGAGCCAAAATGGCAACAGCACTGGGCGGAAGACCAGCGCTACCGGGCGGATGACGCCTCTCCTAAACCAAAGTATTATGTGACTGGCATGTTCCCATACCCTAGCGGAGCAGGGATGCATGCAGGGCACTTTATGGAGCACTCTATTGTCGATGCAGTGGCGCGCTTCCGGCGCAGCCTTGGTCACGAGGTGCTCTACCCGATGGGCTGGGATAGCTTTGGTCTCCCTGCAGAGAATTACGCCATCAAGACAGGCAAAACGCCACAAGAGACGACCGCGACCAATATTGCTAACTTTACTACTCAGCTTCGCCGCGTTGGTGCGAGTATCGATTGGAGCCGCGAGATCAACACGAGCGACCCAGAGTACTATCGCTGGACGCAGTGGATCTTTACGCAGCTCTTTGAGCGGGGCCTGGCATACCAAAAGGACTCACTCCAGTGGTGGTGTCCGAAAGACAAGACCGTGCTGGCAAATGAGCAGGTGATCAATGGCCGGTGCTGGCGCTGTGAAGAAGTGGTGGTGAAGAAGCCAATGAAGCAATGGTTCTTCAAGATTACTGAGTACGCCGACCAGCTCCTAGCCGACATCCCCGCGCTCGACTGGCCAGATAAGATTAAGCAAGCTCAGACCAACTGGATTGGCCGCAGCGAGGGAGCAGAGATTTGCTTCGCCCTTGATAAGCCCGTGGCAGATGCGGAAAGTGATGCCGTCGATATTACCGTCTTTTCGACGCGCCCCGATACGCTCTTTGGTGCGACCTTCTTGGTGCTGGCACCCGAACATCCTCTCGCGCAGCATCTCGCACGTGGTGATGCCCGAGAGACAGTCTTGGGCTATATTGCCGAGGCAGTCAAGAAATCGGAGATTGAGCGCACTAATGACACGAAGGATAAAACAGGAGTCTTTACTGGAAGTTATGCCATAAATCCAGCGACAGGCGAGCGAATACCCATCTGGGTGGCCGATTATGTCCTTGGTGGCTATGGCACTGGTGCAGTGATGGCTGTCCCGGCTCATGATGAGCGCGATGCCGCCTTTGCCGAGAAATACGAGCTACCCATCGTCACCGTCATTGAGCGGCCCGACGATGACCCGGACACCGATCAGTGCTACCATGGCGAAGGCGTGCTTGTTAATTCTGGCGCATTTGATGGTATGCGCAGCGAGGATGCTCGTGAGCAGATCGTGGCCTGGCTCGAACAGGAAGGCCGTGGCCACGCCAAGGTAACCTACAAGATGCGTGACTGGCTGATTAGCCGCCAACGCTACTGGGGTGCACCCATCCCGATTATCCACTGCCCCGAGCATGGTGCTGTGCCAGTGCCAGCGGCAGATCTACCCGTCGTCTTGCCGGCAGTGCAAGACTTCCAGCCGCGTGGTGATGGCAAATCCGTCCTTGCTGCTCAAGAAGAATGGGTGGCGACGACCTGCCCGACCTGTGGCGGCCCAGCTCAGCGCGAAACCGACACGATGGATGGCTATGCTTGCAGTAGCTGGTATCTCCTGCGCTACACTGATCCACACAATGCTATGCAGGCCTGGGACCCAGCACTGGCTAACCACTGGGCACCGCTTGATATGTATGTTGGTGGTGACCATGCGACGGCTCACTTGCTCTATGTGCGCTTCTGGATGCACGTCTTCCGCGATCTTGGTCTCACAAGTTTTGCCGAACCGGTGCGGAAGCTCGTCTACCATGGCCTCATTCAAGCCGAGGATGGCCGCAAGATGAGCAAGAGCCTTGGCAATGTCGTCGACCCGCTGGAGGTGATCGATGCGGGGTATGGGGCGGACGCGCTGCGTACCTTTGAGCTCTTCCTCGGGCCGATCGACGAAAACTCGAGCTGGAGTAGCCGAGGAATTGCTGGCGTTTATCGCTTCTTGAATCGCCTCTGGACATTGGTGCAAGAGTTTGACGATTGGCAGCAGCAGGGTGCAGCGCCTGGGCAGGTTGACGTCGCACAGCTTGAGTCGATTATCCACGCCACAACGAAAAAAGTCACAAGTGATATCTACCGCCTGAGCTTCAACACGGCCATTGCTGGGCTCATGGAGTGCGTCAACGACCTCTACAAGCTCAAGACAACTGGCTTTACTGAGCAGTGGCAGCCAGCGCTCAAGACGTTGATCCAGCTGGTGCAGCCCTTTGCGCCGCACATGGCCGCTGAGCTATGGCAGCAGCTTGGCTATGGTGACCAGCTCGATTTTGCAGCCTGGCCAGAGTGGGATGAAGCAAAGATTGTCCGCGATACGATAACCATCGTCGTGCAAGTCAATGGCAAAGTTCGCGCTAAGCTTACTACCACGCCAGACACTAGCGAAGCCGACATCACTGCCCAAGCCCTGGCAGACGACCGCGTCGCAAAATACCTCACTGGGCCGCCTAAGAAGGTTATTTATGTCAAGCGCAAGCTTGTCAGTGTTGTTGTCTAGAAATAGTCACCTTTACTAATCGTGCCGTAAAAAACAGGGCGTCTCATGGCGCGCCCTGTTTTGGCTTGTGTGACTACAGTCTCGTCATATTTAGTGGATGTTGATAAGCCTACGAAAGAGACAGCGTAATTGCTTTAATAGGCTGGATGGCGAGAAGATGATTGATCTAATGAATAGGAACACATAGAGTTACGATCTTCAGATGAAGGTCATCGTCAAACTGCAAGTGTATCCAGTTGCCACTCTCATGATTATAGCGAACCCAAGCTGAGCGCACCCACGTTGCGTTTTGATCTGCTTCATTAGCGGGAGTTCCAAGATGGCGAATAATTTCTTCTCGTGTTGCGGTGTTGGAAAATTCTGCAAACAGTGGAGTGACATACGGTTTGTATTCCGAAACGGATGATTCTCCTCTTTGAGTATATAGTGACACTGCCTTAAGCTGGTCATTTGACCAGTGAAATTCCACCCCAGCATCATGCAGCAGCCAATATGATTTACTCAAACCGTAGCCAGTAAACTCCTTGTCAATCTCCCGGATTACAGGAGTGCAGCCCAACTTGTCGATGATGTGTTGCACTTCCGCCTTGACTGTTTCTCCGCTCTGTCCGACTAGTTTGATATATTGATTAATATCTCCATCTATTTTTATTGCCATAGGCGCCCCTTGCTGAGACTAGTAGTATGTACCATATCATACAATATATGTCATATCAAAGCTATGACCTAGACGTCGTAGCGAGCGTGTTCTTGATGGGGCAACAAGGCGTAATAGCCCACTTGGCAATTAGCCGCAAATATATTTTTCTATACAAAACAGCGCAAACACTAGAGAATTTTGCGCTTTTAGCGTATAATAGCTACAAGTTTTACGTCAGCCTAAAGAGAAGGAGATTTTTACTATGGCTCAACCAAAAAAACAGAGTAGCCCACGCAAAACCGGCCTGCGCCGCAGCCATCTGCGCCTCAAGCTTGCTCGCATGGTCAATAAAACCTCACCAGTCAAGGTTAAGACGACCAAGCGCGAGACTGGCGCTGCCAAAGCAGCTCGCTAGCTTTTCGTCGATAGCAAAGAATTTTAACAAAAGAAAGAACCAACCAAATGGCTTCGAACCGTCATCTTGGGCGTATAGTTGCACTCCAAACATTGTACGAATATGAATTCCGCCAGCAGGCGAACGATCCGCAGGCCGTGCCACAAGAGATTCTGGCGCGCAATCTTGAGCGTTATGAGTCGATCATTGGCGATCGAGCCTTTGTCGATACGCTCGTTGCTGGGGTGATCGAGACGCAGGCCGCGCTTGACGCTCACTTACAACCAATTGCGCCAGAGTGGCCGCTTGATCAGGTTGCTCGTGTCGACCGCAATATCTTGCGACTTGGCCTCTACGAATTGCTGCACTGCCGCGCAACTGTTCCACCCAAGGTGGCGATTAACGAAGCAGTGGAGCTTGCCAAAGCGTTTGGTTCGGATAATTCAAGCAAGTTTATCAACGGTGTACTCGGCACCGCCTATCGCAACTTGCCTGGGGAGACACCAGACGATGCCAACACCGTCACACTTTGACCGACACTTCAATCGGTTTAAAAAATATTTTGGCCGTCGCAAGCCGTCTATTCAGGAAATTGTTCGTGAACCGACGGCTGGCGGCATTGTATTCCGCTACAATAGCGACAACAAACTCGAAATCCTCCTAATTCAGGATGCTAAGGATCGCTGGACGATCCCCAAAGGGCATATTGAGAAGGGGGAGACTGCAGTGCAGACAGCTCGCCGCGAGATCGGCGAAGAGGCTGGGCTGCACGACCTTGATATGCTGGGCTGGCTGGGCAAAATTCACTTTCGCTACCGCCGGATGGATAAGCTTGTTCTCATGACGACGCAGATCTATCTCGCCCGCGTCCGCACCAGCGGCAATGAGATTCAAAAAGAAGAATGGATGAATGGCATCAAGTGGTTTCCCTTTAGCAAAGCGCTTGACCTCATCGAGTACGAAGATATTGCCAAGCTGATGCTCAAAGCCAAGAAACGCATCCGAGAGGAGCGTCTATAACGACAGAAACGAAAGGAGTTACTATGTCTGGCATGCCAACAGGCCCGTACCAAGCGTGGGCGCAGCAAGTGCTTGGGTTTGAATATCGCGATATTCAGCTCTTGGTTACCGCACTCACCCACCGCAGCTATGTCAATGAGCACAAAAAATCTGTTACTGAGCACAACGAGCGCCTCGAGTTCTTAGGCGATGCCGTGCTAGAGCTTGCGGTAACCGATTATCTCTATCAACACTACACCGAGCCAGAGGGAATCCTGACGAGCTGGCGCGCCGCACTGGTCAATACAGAGAGCAATGCCGACTCGGGCGAAGCGCTTGGCTATGGCTCGCTCATCCGGATGAGCAGAGGTGAGAAGCATGGGAGCAAGCGAGCGCACCGGCAGATTCTGGCTAATGCGTATGAAGCCGTGATTGGCTCGATCTACCTGGAGCGAGGCTATGGGGCAGCAGCTGAGTTTATTGCCAAGCATACCATTAGCAAACTCGATGCTATCCTAGCAGATGGCTCGTGGCGTGACCCCAAGAGCCATCTGCAAGAGGTGAGCCAACGGATCGACAGTGCTACGCCAGTATACCGTGTCTTGGCAGAGGATGGCCCTGACCACGACAAAACCTTTACGCTTGGTGTCTTTGTCAATGATCGGCTGATGGGCCGCGGCACTGGCCCTAGCAAGCAGACCGCCCAGCAAAAGGCCGCTCGCGCCGCCCTGGCAGCCTACCAGCAGCAAGAGGCTCAGACGGAGAAGGTAGAAGAGTCAGCCAAGGGCTAAGCTAAGTTTTGAGATTTTGACACGCAACAAATTGACATCGCTAGCCAAACAGTGTAGACTTGTACAGAACGAACTAACGCAAATATAAGTCAAGAAAAGGAAGTTTTATTTATGCTCGCAATTCGTTTGCAACGTCTTGGCCGCAAAGCCTACCCAGTGTACCGGCTCGCCGTACAAGAGGCTCAGCGTCACCCATCAAGCGGCCGTGTAGTGGCCTATGTTGGCAACTACAACCCGCACACCAAAGAGGCTCATATCAATACCGAGCTTGCCCAAAAGTATCTTGATAATGGTGCCCAACCGACGCCACGTGTGGTCAAACTGCTGGCTGCTGCTGGTGTATCGCTGCCAAAGTGGGTTAAGCAGCCTGCTGGCGACAAGCACAAGGCAGTCCGCAACCCAGAGAAGCTCCGCAAGCATCAGCCGAAGGAAGAGGCAGAGGCTTAAAGCGACTCTCTCACATAAGCATAGCAACTGCTCCGCGTATCGTGGAGCAGTTTTGTAATTATCGATATTGTCAGAATCTAGATTGCGAAAATACCGATTCGCTTGGTCTCTACCTACCGCTGCTTTTCTCAAGAATATTGCAAGAGCTGATATTCCTCACTGCCACCCCCCACTAGAGACAGCAATCGGTTATCTCAATCAATATATTACTCTATCTGAATGTAGTGATGGAAAGGGGTGGCGTAAGAGAAGGTTCAACGCATAACTGCGCGCGCTGTATGTTGGTAGAATCCAGCCGGTATGCTACAATGAAAGCACAATCACAATAAATCTGAATGACAGCATAAGGAGGGAAAGAAGAAAGCTATGGCGACAATTGATCAACAGTTTGTCGAATATGTCGTAAAGTCGCTGGTGGAACATCCAGACGACGTGGTGGTCGATCGGGTGATCGACGAGAAGGGTGTTTTACTGACACTCACCGTCAACCCGGAAGATCTCGGCCGTGTGATTGGCCGGCGGGGCAGTACGGCGCAGAGTTTACGTACCTTGCTGCGCGCGCTTGGCACAAAGAACAGTGCTCGCTACAACCTTAAGGTGGTGAATAATGATGAGCCACACACCGCAGCATCCCAGTCTGTGGATAACTTAACCACTGATACAGTGGATAACGATGATGAGAGCGAATCGGATTTTGCAAAAAAGTCTCGCCAAGAGCTTGCAGAACTCGACGACCTTGATATATAATACGATCAGTTCAGAAACGAACTGCGAGAAAAATAAACGCTCTTTGCGAGCAAACCAACAAGGTTTGAGAGCCTTATTTGTGCAAGAAAACTGCTGTGGAGGCAGTTTTTTTGTTGGATGTATTGAGCAACCTATTTATAATACTACTACCTCATTGTCAGTTATCGTGACAGTTACCCAAAGGAAGCGTATATTTGCATAACTGTAGTCTTATGCTACAATCCCTCTTATTATGAAAGATATCGTTACTACTCAACAGGCTCAGCCATTCCGTCTCGTCGGTGTTCGCTTGGTCGCTATGGCAATCTTAGCAGCTATCACATATGCCGTACTCAAATTTACCGGTATCAGCAGTGATTTTCCACCAATTGATATGATTTATTTTCCATTTGTCAACATTATCTGTGGTATTGTTATTTGGCGTGAATTCCGGCGGTGTCATGTCTCGGTGTGGAAATACCTTGGGTTTGAAAAGCGGCGCCTTGGGAAGGATATTGCTTGGGGCGTACTATGGCTCTTTGTTACTTATATTCCGATGATAATTATGCTTATGGCAGCGATGTATCTCATGTTTGGTGCGGAAATGTTTTCGCATTTCGAGCAGGTATTTGCCAAGTCTGCTCCGCAGCTGCCGTCAAGTTTTTTGTCGGTCATAAGTATCTTTAGCGCAGTTGTATTTCTTGTTAATGCGCCAATTGAGGAGATTATTTATCGAGGCTGGTTGCAGCGTGGTCTAGCGAAGCGCTTTGGTGTTGTAATCGCCATTCTTATTCAGGGTATACTCTTTGGCTTGCAACACATGATGTTTGCTGGAGACGTTCGCGGTATGATTTCGTACGCCTTTATGTTCTTGGCATGGGGTGTAACAGCAGGCATTATTGTTCATCGGCAGCAGCGTTTGGCGCCGATGGTAATTGCTCACTGGATTGTCAATATTGCACTTGGCGTGGGTCCAATGATTGCAATTGCATTCATGGCAGTCTAAGCCGAATATCCTGTAAAAGTAAAAGTACGTATTTCATTGGATTGCTATAATAACGGATTGGCGTATTTCATGAAAGCGAACGAGCCAAAGAGACGTTATCGCAACCGGCTCAAAATATTCGTTAAGCCAGCAATACCGGCAATAAGTAAGAGTAAAACGCCGATGATCACAATCAGTAAACCATAATGGGGTTGGTACCTTGGTGGATTGTAGCCGTGAGTATGGCGCGGATCGTGGCGGGTGGCTTCGGTATCAATCGAGATATTGGCAATCGCTGGCTCCACAAGGTGTCGAGACACCGCTGCCTCACCGTCGAACTGCTCGAGTGTAATATTCTCGTTGAGTGGCGTGATGGTCGTACGTCGGCTCGATAGTTCGAGACGCTGCGCGGTCGTGTTATCTGTCTCCGATCCAAGATCCATAGCATAACCAGTATAACAAATAAAAAACATAAGCGTAAAGACCTGAATCTCTCGCAGCATCTGTTAGACGGTGCTGCGGTAATTTGCTACACTAGGAGAGATGAAAAAATTCCAAGTGATTAGCCTGTTCCCGGAGATGTTTTCTGGCGTGTTTGAGGCTTCGATGCTGTGGAAGGCACAGCAGCGAGGCTTAGCGGAGCTAACGACGATTGATCTGCGCCAATTTGGGCTCGGTCCTCGCCGAACGGTCGACGATACACCGTATGGCGGTGGCGATGGTATGCTACTACGCGTTGAGCCGCTCTGGAGTGCGGTGCAGTACGCCAAAGAGCGCGACCCAACTGCCAAAGTGCTCATCATGACGCCGCGGGGCCAACGGTGGCACCAGGCGCTTGCGCAGCAGTATAGCCAGACCGACCATGGTTACATCTTCATCTGTGGGCGTTACGAAGGGTACGACGAGCGAATTATGCAGGTGGTTGACCAAGCGCTCCGAGTGGGTGACTATGTCCTGACTGGTGGTGAGCTGCCCGCGATGACAATTATCGACTCGATTGTGCGACTGATCCCTGGCGTCCTTGGTGGTGAGATGAGTGCAGCGATTGAGAGCTTTAGTGATGGTCAGACGCTGGAGTTTCCGCAATACACGCGTCCAGAGGTATGGCAGGGGATGGCGGTACCCGAGGTATTGCTCAGTGGTCACCACGGCAACATTGCGGCTTGGCGTGTAGAGCATTCGCTCCCAGTAGAAGACTAGCCCTTGTCTATACAAAAGAAACACCCGAGCATGTCATATACACTCGGGCGTTCTGTTGTGGTGGATATATCGGAGAGCGACTGATACAAGTATGTATAAAAATGTTTATGTTTGTAACGTTCGCTTCCTCTATAGTAGCGAACATGTGGCACAAGTGCAAGGAAATGCGTGTAAAGCAGGGTAATATCTGATATGATAAGGTTATGAAGCAGCGTATGATTCATTTTTGGCTTGGGTTATTTCAGGCGATTTTTCCAGAGCATTTGCGGCGCGATCCTGCGTATTGGCGGCGTCTTGCGCTTGGTATCGTTGTGACGTTTTTGATCATCACGCAGCTCTTTACTTTTGAGAAGTTTGTCGATATCACGAGTGGGTGGCATGTGGCTGGCGGGGGCATAATGGCTGCTCTCTTGGCTGGCTTATTGCCGCTGCTTGAGCTCGGTAGTTTGCCATTTTTGCTCTCGATGGATATGTCGCGAGGGTCACGCCGTGTTTCGCAGGCATGTTTGCTTGTCGTGAGCGCAGTGTGGTTTGGTGTGGCGCTGTGGTGCTTTCTCGCTGTGCCGATGAGTGAATCGGGCCTCTTTGGGGCGACCTTACCACTACTCAATGGCTGGTGGACGGTAGCATTTACGGGCCTGGTTGGTCTGGCGGCAGTGCTTGTGGTACGCGAAGCAAATGAAGCATAATGTAAAATAATACCCTACAGGTTTATTTGATTATTGTTGTTGACCCCTCCTCTGCTCGAATGTGATATAACATTCGAGCAATAAAGCTTCACGCTTTTCTCACGTGCTGCGAGCATACAAAGCAAAGATGTTTCTGGTTTATTTAGCTTTCTATTATATAAAAACAACCCTCCAAAAAGGTGGGTTGATACATGTGCTATATGGCTGGGCCGGAGGGATTCGAACCCCCGAATGCCAGGACCAAAACCTGGTGCCTTACCACTTGGCGACGGCCCATCATCGCGTGGCACCCCTGTATTGTACCATGCTTGCGAGGGTGGATCAATAGCGCGTAGCGTGGCCTACCCAGAGGTCTGCACCTAGTAGTTGATCGGCTCAGTGATTAGTGATGCCGGCATGTAGCTGCTGGATAAAAATAACAACAAATTGCTCCGACCACAGTCACATGCTTCATATAACAGAGGTCGTGTTAGTATACCCGTTGTGAATATCACGCTTGACCCACAGTATATAGAGTAGTATAGTGCAAAGTAAGCGCTATATATGGTGTCTATGACACTAGTAACCGATGCTTGCACAATCATAAAAACAAGGATAAACACTCATGCCGTGGCGCTCGTGCCGCCGTGGCAAGTAAAGGGGAGGGATATGTATCACACAATTACCAAACGCGATGGGCGCATCGTGGCATTTGACGACACAAAAATTATGGCAGCAATTGAACGAGCTGGCCTGGAGACGGGTGAGTTTGCTGAGGAAGAGGCCTATCAGTTAGCTCAGGCGGCGATTGCCCAGGCGCAGCAGACTATAGCGGATGATACACTCACCGTGGAGCAAATGCAGGATGCGGTGGAGGACACCTTGCTGCGCTCGCCATATAAAAAGACCGCCAAGGCGTACATTATTTATCGCGATCAGCATCAAAAGCTGCGCGAGATTGCTGCTAGTGCACATGTTGACCTGATTGACCAATATTTGCTCAAGCTTGACTGGCGGGTTAATGAGAATTCCAACATGGGCTACAGCCTCCAAGGCCTTAATAATTACATCTCAAGTGAGGTGAGTAAAACCTACTGGCTAAACAAAATCTACAGCCCAGAGATTGGTCGTCTTCATCGGTCGGGTGACCTCCATATTCACGATCTTAACCTTGTGAGTGTGTATTGTGTGGGCTGGGACTTAATGGATCTACTCCGGCAGGGTTTCACTGGTGTGCCAAACAAGATTTCGTGTAAGCCAGCCCGACATTTTCGCACGGCGCTGGGCCAGGTCGTGAACTATTTCTACACACTGCAGGGCGAGGCAGCTGGTGCTCAGGCCTTTAGCAATTTCGATACCTTGCTCGCACCATTTATTCGGGCGGATGGGCTAACGTACGATGAGGTGAAGCAGGTGCTGCAAGAATTCATCTTTAATGTTAATGTGCCAACGCGTGTTGGCTTTCAAACGCCGTTTACGAACATCACGCTTGACCTCGAATGTCCTCAGCATATGGCAGGCACACCTGTGATCATTGGCGGAGAGATGCAAGAGAGCAACTACGGCGATTACCAGGATGAGATGAATACCTTCAATCGGGCACTGCTTGAGGTGATGACGGAGGGTGATGCCAACGGACGAGTCTTTACTTTTCCGATTCCGACGTATAATATTACGGCTGATTTCGACTGGGATAATCCTGTGATTGACAACCTGTGGGAAGCCAGTGCAAAATACGGCATTCCATATTTTAGCAACTTTGTGAATAGTGATATGAGCCCAGAAGATGCGCGCAGTATGTGCTGCCGCCTGAGGATTGATAATCGTCAACTGGAGTATCGTGGTGGTGGCCTGTTTGGGAGTAACCCAATGACGGGGTCAGTTGGTGTGGTGACGATTAACCTGCCTCGCTTGGCACTGAAGTCGAGTGACGAAGCAGCGTTTCGCACTGGTCTCGTCCACCTTATGGAGCAAGCGCGTGATAGTCTCGAGGTTAAGCGCAAAACACTCGAGCGCCTAACCGATGCCAACCTCTACCCCTATACCAAGTTTTATCTGCGCGATATCAAGCAGCGCTTTGGTGAATACTGGAAGAATCATTTCTCGACAATTGGTCTCATTGGCATGAATGAGGCAGCGCTTAATCTCCTTGGCGCGGACATCGGTCAGGCTGCAGGGCGGGAATTTGCCGAGCGGACGCTCGATCTAATGCGTGAGACGCTCGTGAAATTCCAAGAAGAAACTGGCAATAACTATAATCTCGAGGCAACGCCAGCTGAGGGCACGACCTACCGCCTGGCGCAGATCGACCAGCGCGACTACCCAGAAACGGCGCATTTTGCCAATGGTATTGGTGCTGCGGTGCCAGCGCCGTTCTATACCAACAGCACTCATCTGCCAGTCAATTACACCGACGACCTCTTCGAGTTACTTGACCTCCAAGACGAACTGCAGACCAAATATACTGGTGGCACCGTCATCCACTTCTTCCTCGGTGAGCGAATGGATGACCCTACAACACTCAAAGGGCTCGTGCGAACGATCTGCCACAATTACCGCTTGCCATACTTTACGATCAGTCCGAGCTTTAGTGTCTGCAAGAATCATGGCTACCTGCGTGGGGAACATGAGGCGTGCCCACAGTGCCAGGAGCCGTGTGAGATATATTCGCGGGTGGTGGGCTATTTGCGGCCGGTGCAGCAGTGGAATAAGGGCAAGCAAGCAGAGTTTGCGCTGCGCTACCACTACGACAAAGCAGCCGATACAATCGATGCTTAATATAATAGGAAGAAGGGAGGATGGTGATGGTTCAGATCGGTGGTATCCAAAAGTTCAGCACAGTCGACTACCCAGGTCACACCTGTGCGGCAATCTTCTTGATTGGCTGCAATATGCGCTGTGGTTACTGCCATAATCCAGAACTCGTCTTACCTGAGCAGTATATTGGCTGTATCCCTGAGGCGGAGATTCTTGATTTTCTTGCGCGGCGGGTTGGCTTGCTTGATGGCGTCGCGATCAGTGGTGGCGAACCGACGATGAGTGAGGATTTGCCTGACTTCATTCGGGCTATCAAGCAGCTCGGTTTCCTCGTCAAGCTCGATACCAATGGGACCCACCCAGCAATGCTGCGCCAGATGCTGGATGAGCAACTGCTCGACTTCGTGGCAATGGATATTAAGGGACCACTGGAGAAGTACGTAGAAATTGCCGCGCGGCCAATTGACACTGATGCGATTATGGAAAGTATCGACCTCATCCGAAGCCGGGTCGATCACGAGTTTCGCACAACAATTGTGCGGGGGCAGCTTGAGCCAGCAGACTTCGATGCAGTCGGGCAGATGGTGCAAGGCGCACAGCGCTTTGCTCTGCAGCATTTTATTGCAAGCGATACGCTGGTGAGTAGCCGCTTTTGCGATGAAACGAGCTTTACCGACGAGGAGATGGCCCAGGCTCAGCACATTATGCAACGCTATGTAACAGAATGCGTGGTGCACTGATGCAGTACTATACAGGGACAATCCAGCAAGTGATTCAGCACACGCACGATGTAGCAACGTTGGTGTTTGATGCCAAAGGCGACGCACCATTTCGCTATACCGCCGGACAATACATTACTGTTATCAAGCCAGGGTCGCGCACGCCTGAGGGTAAGGCATATAGCCTATCAAGTTGGCCTGGCGAAACACATCTGAGCATTACCGTGAAGGATATTGGCGGTGAGTATTCCCACTACCTATGCAGCCGGCAGGCTGGCGACCAACTAACTTTTTCGGCGGCGTATGGGTACTTTAATCCACTGACAGATCGCCCACTCGTGGGGATTGCCGCTGGAGTCGGTATTAGTCCAGTGTGGAGTATTATCAAGAGCGAATGCGCGCGTGATCCGCATCGGAATATTCAGCTCATGTATAGCAATCGGACCGTCGACGATATTGTCTTTGCGACCGACCTTGCTACATATGAGGTGCGCTACCCACGGTTGTCGCTTCACCACTTCGTGACACGCCAGGCAACAGTCCCGCCTAAGATACACCAGGGGCGAATTGACCTCGATATGTGTATCAACCCAGCGGCACACTACCTAGTGTGCGGTTCAGTTGCATTTACGCGAGCAATGTGGCAGGGGCTCACCGCGCGGGGTATTGCAAGTAAATGTATTGCAACAGAGGTGTTTTTCGAATGAGTGAGCAGCTTGCCAAAACACCAACCAAGCGCTCGCCGGAGGAAATTGCAGCTTGGCAAGAAAATGCGCGGCGGATTGCGCAGGAGCGGATTGGCCAAGTGGCCTGTAATGCATGCCCACTTGCCCGCATCTGCAGTGTTAAGAATCCCGAAGCCTGCAATCCGAACCAAATTGCTCAGCAAGCTGGTGGAGAATACACTGGTGGCGACAGCGCAGAGGTGTCATACAAAAAAGTCCTTGACGACGACCGTATCAATGTTGTGATTGCCAATGTCAAGAAGAAGGAGCAAACCAAGCCAAAAGCACAGCGGCCTCCTGAAGTACAAAGACCCCCAGCTCATACGATCAACATGCCGCCAGCTAACGTTATCAAAGCTCCACCAGCACGTCCGAAGATGGAACAATCGACCAAGCCAACAGTCATCCAGCAGATCATCAATGCGGTTGGGAAGTTGCTTGATGTCCCGAAAGCAAATCAGCAGCCTGCTCGACAGATACAAAAGTAATCTTAGATGTGGATTAAATCCATCACACAAAACCCCCGAGCAGTGGTATAATAAGGGTATGAATGCCATTGTTCGCTTGGTTGCCGATGGGCTTATGATCCCGATTGTCGCTGTAGCTCTTTTTGCACTGTTTTTTCGTGCACCTCAAGCCCAACGCTACCAACGTTACACGCGCGTATTTATGGCAGGCTTGACGTCCTATTGGTGTGCGAAGGTTATTGGTGCGCTCTGGCAGCCCGAGACACTCCGGCCATTTGAAAAGCTCGGCACCGACCCAGGTGCGCTCTATCTCAATAATCCCGGCTTTCCGTCCGATCACGCACTCTTTGCGATGTTTCTTACCTTAGCGGTATGGTATGTGACTCGTCGGCGGCTACTCACCGTAGCGCTATTTGTTATGACGGTGTTGGTGTGCCTTGGCCGCGTGGCGGCACTGGTACATACACCGCTCGATGTCGCTGGTGGGGTGGCCGTTGCACTGCTGGGCGCTGTATGGTACGTGCCACATCACAAAAAATTCTGGCGCAGACTAGCAAAATCGGCAAAAACATAATATAATAGCTCCCAGTAAGGAATTGGAGCTAGATAATATGGACGAACAGATATACGCACGCACTGCTGACCCAGATGAGGTGGCGGAAGCAGCGCGCCAAGCTAAAAAAGCAAAAACTGCCAAGACGGCGACCATCACCAAGACGGTGCTTGACGATGGGCTCGACCACAGCCGAGCAATCGACAACCCCTTTGCTCAGGGTGGTGTGCTCGATACATCCGAAGACACCGAGCATTTTGTGAACTTATCGTGGCCAGATATGGGACAGATTATGATAGGTGCGGCCATTACTGGTGTGGTGACGAGTGCAGTGCTACTGCTCGTTGCCAACCTCGGGGTGTTTGGTGCGGTTTGTGGCCTTGGTAATGCTAATCCAGCAAGCTGTGGCACACCCACATTCTATACAGTCTTGAGCGCAATGGTTGTGGCAGTGATCGTCGGGCTTATATTCTTGGTGCAGCGCCGTGTGTATCGTCCCGCTCTTGTTATGCTTGCGACGGCAGTGGGTCTCTGGCCAGTGCTCACGTGGTTGGCAGTATCGTCATGGTATGTCGTAGTGCCAGTTATTACGATTTTGATGGCACTGAGCATTGGTGTGTTTTCGTGGATCTCGCGCCTGCGCAACCTAGCAGTCACACTTGGTGCAATGGTGGCGATCATTGTATTGATATATCTTGCGACACTGTAGATAGCTCTAAACTCCACAATGGTTTCCTTGGTGATTATTTGTCATGCTCAAATGAAGTAATTTCCATTCTCTCCTTCTTTTGCGCAGCTTCCTTGTCTAGATTTCAAGTCCTGCCAATTCTCAGGTCGCTTCCTTTGACGAAACACGATAAAGGTCAATTCCTTTTGATAATATTAGTCTTCTAGTGCTAAAGCTGAAACCTATTACGACACTGGTTTTTACACGTGAACCGAACAACATGGCGAGAGCGGCTTAGATTGTACAAGCACTATACGCACACTTCTTTTGTGCGGTATAAGTGTCAAAATTCTCGAAAATAGCAATAGTTCCTTGTGCGCTAAAAAGACACATCCACGAGATCAGCTGACACGCCCCGCTCAATAAAACAACATGAGTGGCTGTTTCTGAGGAAATGCTATACTAGAGATATGGAACTTTCTCTTGTGCTTGGAATCATTCTTGTTATTGTCCTCGTTGGCTGCGGTGCAGTGCTGAGTCTGCTGCTGGCGAAGCTCAATGAGCTGAAAGATCAGCAACCAGTGGCACTTCTCAAGAGCGATGTAACGGAGCTATCGCGCACGATAGCCGCTATGCAGCAGTCGGTTGGGGATAAGCTCGAGCGCTCGGGTGCTGCTATGCAAACGTCAGTCCAGAAGCAGCTCTCCGAGAGTGCCAAGTTGGTGGCCGATGTGACGCAGCGCCTCACCAAGCTAGATGAGACTAATCGACGCGTCGTCGACGTCGCAGATGAGCTCAAGACACTGCAAAACGTTCTGCAAAACCCCAAGCAGCGCGGTGTCTTTGGTGAGTACTATCTGCAGAGTGTGCTTGAGAACGTGTTGCCACCGGCTCAGTATCAGATGCAATATCGCTTTGCCGATGGCGAAGCGGTCGATGCGGTGATCTTTCTTGATAAAGGGCGGGTGCTACCGATCGATAGCAAGTTTAGCCTTGAGAATTACAACCGGATGATCAACGCCACGAGCAAAGATGAGCGCCAGCAGCTGCTGAGCCGCGTTAAGCTCGACCTCAAGCAGCGTATCGACGAAACGAGCAAATATATTCGTCCAAATGAAGACACAATGGACTTTGCCTTTATGTTTATCCCCAGTGAGTCACTGTATTATGATCTGCTTATCAACAATGTCGGGCAGGGTGGCTCAAGCCGCGATCTTATTGAGTATGCCTTTCGCGATCGACGAGTGATTATCGTTAGCCCAACCAGTTTCTTGGCATATTTGCAGACGGTGCTGCAGGGACTGCGTAGCCTCCAGATCGAAGAGCAAGCCAAGGATATTCAGCTACGGGTTGGCCAGCTTGCGACGCATATCAAGAAGTTTGATGAATTGCTGGGCAAAATGGGTAAGAGCCTCGCCACAACAGTTAGTCACTACAACACAACCTATCGCGAGCTCGGCAAGATGGACAAAGACGTCGTGCGCATTGCTGGTGGTGAACGTCAGAGCGAGCCACAGTTGCTCGAACGACCTCAGCGTGGGGATGAGTAGCTGCTAGATCAATCTTGACGAGCCTTGACCCAACGCAAGCATGGTATGCTCGGCAAAATTAATCCCTACGGAGACACCTCACGTGTAATTTGTCAAACAGAGGTAGTAATAATCGTAGCGAAAACAACAACATATTTCGGAGTATAATACATACGCCATATATTGCTTCTTCGTGCAAAAATTGACCTCTGGCAGATCGATGTGTATGATCAAAATAGACTATCTTGCTTGCAAAAAATATGGATAAAGTTATTGTCTTGTGTTTGGCAAAGCAGAGTAGCTGTGATTAAATAAGAACAGCTAACGAACATAAGGAGGGGATATGTTGGCAACACGAGCAACAAAACAAGCAAAAGCTGGCTTGGCGCTTGGGCTTACCATGGCGTGCGCTATAATGGGCACAAACTGCGCCATAGCGCAGTCAGTATCGGCAGTCGATCATCTGCCGCGTGATGTACAGGCGCATTATAAAAAAGTGTGGGGTGATGAATTTGACGGTAATAAACTCGACACAACCAAATGGGCTGTACCGACGGGTTGCTTTGACCTTGCGTCGGGTATGGAAGGTCGCTTCCGGACAGACATGGTGCGCCAGTACGATGGTAAACTCCATCTCCTCGCGCAGTATGATAAAAATGCCAAACCATGCCAGGCGGGCCATGCTGCCTTCTCGACAGGGATGGTCAACTCGCACTACCTCAGTGACTGGAAGGACAAAAGTGTCGCCCATGCCTGGGGCCCTGGCACCTACTATGAGGCGTCTATCAAACTGCCAGAGGGTAACAAGAACAGTGGCGCTCGAGCAACCTGGGCGTCATTTTGGCTCACCAGCACAACATTCAACTGGCCAGCCAGTGGTGAACTCGATGTCTTCGAGTCGCGTGGCTACGACCCAAGCTGGCTGCAGGCCAATGTCCATACGCAGCCACGCCAGGGTGATAAAGGGCGTTCGCATCAGCACCAGCGCGTTCTCGATCGGAATATTGTCGGCAACACACAAACTGCCTTCCATACCTATGGCGTCTTGAACAAGAAGGATGGAACGATCGAATTCTACTATGATGGGCGCATGGTACACCGCGTGGCGCCAGATGATGCAAACTGGCCCTTTGCCAAGGCAGCTAATAAACTCTTTATTCGCTTGAATCACCAGGTTGGCGGCCTCAATGAGCCGTACAAGAAGGCTAGCCCCAAGGATTACGAAGTCGCGAAAGATATGCAGGTCGATTATGTGCGGGTCTACCAAGAAAAGACTACTGCTGACAGGCTACAGGACGCGGTCGTGAACGTGCCCGATTGGCGCCTCCGCAACAAGCTCAACCAAGCCATCGCCCAAGTGACCCATACAAAGCGCGGCGATGCACAGCCCATGCTTGCCTCAGATCTGGAAAAGCTAACCACGCTCGACCTCAGCGCGCGCGATGGTGTAGAGTCGTGGGAGAAAATAAAGAACCTCGAAGGCATTCAATATGCAAAGAATCTCACCTTTGTCTCTCTTAAAAACACCGAGGTGAAGGACCTTACACCACTCAATAGCCTAAAAAAGCTGAAGAGTGTCGAGCTGAGTTGGCCGTTGACGATTAATCGGTAGATTAGCGTACTCTATAGAGAATACAGGGCAAATGCCTTGTATTCTCTATGAGAAAGGTTTATATCTTGAATACAATTTTTTTGCGGGTATCAATATAATAACCATTGATCGAATCTTCGCTGTTTGTCCAGGCCTCGGTGATGGGCATTGTATACAGACGAGTTGGTGCTACGCCCGTGCAGTCTGAAGGAGTAAGCTGAAATTGCTGAGCTTTACTGTTATAGATGGCGATTGCTTCAGTGAGCTCACTATCTACTACTTGATGAGCAACACCGCGACAGTATAAGCCAACGCCATGACCTTCTGGGGCGGTTGAGTCGTAAATTGTCATAAATACACGGTGGTTATGTTCGATATTTTGTGAGTGCTGAGCAGCTATTGGTGACCACCAATATACTGCGCCATCTGCATACGCAAAAAACACTGGCGTATTCCACGGCTGGCCATCCGGAGAGACAGTCGCGAGATTTGCGTAGGTGCTGCTATGTAAGAGTGTTTGTGTCGAATGGTTCATAAATAAAGTATAGTTAACTATCACTTAATAGCTCGTTGAATTTTTGTACGTTGGTGAATATAAGCATGAGGGAGGATATGCTCTATTGCCTGCGAGCCGTTTGTAGTCAAGACAGTAATACCTGGCGCATAATCGTGAAAGATCTGACGGCATTTGCCACACATGTCGACGATTTCGATCTTATCTGTATCATCATTTTTACGCACTGCGACGACTGAATCGAAATCGTAAATACCTCGATTGATAGCGATTGCCAGTGCAGCTGTCTCGGCGCAGACGAAGCCAAGAAAATGGTCGATATTGACTGCAGAGATCACCTCGCCAGATTGGCAACGCAAAGCGGCTGCCACAGTGTGAACTGGTGGTGTGTGTCGCTGCTCGAGGAGCGCCTGGGCAATGGCAAAAAGCTCAGTATCGTTATGCATATGGTGAACCTTGGTTATAAAACGAATAGACGAGGCTAAAACTGCCGCAAAAAGTCCAACTTGCCGCTCTCGAAATGCCGCACGTCTTCGATGCCGTATTTCATCATCACCAGGCGGTCAATGCCGCAGCCAAAGGCGAAGCCGGTGTAGGTATCGGGGTCGATGTTGGCTGCCCGCAGCACATTGGGGTGGATTAAGCCGCAGCCAATCAGCTCAACCCAGCCTTCGCCGCTGCATACCTTGCAACTGGGGTCTTTGCCTTCGCAGAAGGGGCAGCTGAGGGCAAACTCAAAGCTTGGCTCGGTGAAAGGGAAATAAAAGGGATTGACCCGCACATCAAGCTGCTTGCCATAGTAGCTTTGCAAAAATTCCTGTAAGGTCGCAATCAAGTTACCAACGTTGACCCCCTTAGCCACATAGACGCCTTCCACTTGGTAGAAGGTGTGCTCGTGCCGAGCATCCAGGTCTTCATTACGGAAGACGCGGTCGGGTACGATGGCGGCGATTGCTTCGCCTGTATCTAAATTGTGGCGATAGCTGGTCAGGACGCGGTTTTGCATGGTGCTGGTGTGTGCCGGCGCAATTAAGCGGTCGCCCTGCGCGTCTGTCTCGACAGTCATGAAGGTGTCGTAATCATCGCGGGCGGGGTGGCCTTTGGGGAAGTTGAGGCTCTCGAACATATGGAACTGATCATCGATCTCACGTGACTCCTCCACCACAAACCCCATGCGGTAAAAGATATCGCTAATCCGCTCGATCTCTTGCATTAGGGGGTGAATTGACCCCTGGTTTGTTGGCAGTAATGCTGGAATAGCAGTGTTGATATCCATCGGTGCAGTGACATCGATCGGTGTGCGCTCAACAGTCTCAAGTTCCTCAAGACGGCGCTCAATAGCAGTTTGCACAGCTTGCTTGAGCTCATTAACACGCTTGCCAAATGGCCCACGCTCCGCTGGGGGGAGTGATGTGATATGTCCATACAGTGCGCGCAATTCCTCGTGGCGCAGTACTTCGCGCGGGGTGGTCGATTGGCTTACAGCCAGGAGTAGCTTTTGCTGGATAGCGTCAAGGTCTGTCATACTGCCACTCCATTATTGTTGTCCATTGATGGTTAGCGCAACAAAAAAGCCAAAGGTAAGCAGTGCAAGAAAACCAACGACCAGCCACACCCCAGCTAGTGTGGTTGTTTGCTTGGTGCCTTTGAGATATTCGGATTGCTCGACGCCGGTGTCGCCGCCCGCTGGTGCGGCACCATCACCAGTGTGGCTGCTGGCAGCTGCTTTGGCGCGGAGATCGGCCGCGATACGCTCTTGCAGCTCGCTGCGCGTTTGGTCTTGTTTCATATATTGTCCCATGTCTTTAGTATAGCATTATTTGGCACAATCGACATCTGATATCGCCGATGAATAGAGTGATGTGATATACTAAAGGCGTAGTATCAACTAGTGAAGGAGGGACGTATGGCTACCAAAAAAGCCGTTTCGACCAAAAAATCGGCCGCGAAAGACTCGGCCTCCCAGCCTCAGGCTGCACCAACCGTAAAGGCTGCATCGACCACATCAGCCACCAAGACTGTTGTTCATAAGCGACGCGAGTCAGCTCTGCCGAGCAATTTACTCAACATTATTTTTGCTGAGCTGCTTGGTACATTTATGCTCACTATTGCCGCAATTGGTGCGGCAACTCAATTTGCACCACTCTACCTTGGTCTCACACTGCTTGTGATTGCTGTAGCGGTGGGTGCAGTGTCTGGCGCACATATCAACCCAGCAGTCACCTTTGGCCTCTGGACAATGCGCAAGCTCAAGACAGCGCTGGTACCGTTCTACTGGATCGCCCAGCTGCTTGGTGGGGCGCTTGCTGTCGTTGTACTGAACGGCTTAAGTGGGAGCGCTTTCAAGCTCAGCTTCGAGCACTTTACTACCTTTAGCTGGGCGGTCTTTGGTGTTGAGCTCGTCGGCGCAGCAGTGCTGATGTTTGGCATTGCGGCTGCTGTATCGCGCGTGGCCGAGCTCAAGCAAACAGGCCAGGCAGTGGGGATCGGTCTATCTTTGGCTGCTGCCGCTATCGTGGCTGGTGGTTTGCTGACCCAGGTGCAGGCTTCGGTGGACACATCGTCAGTCCAAGATATCAAACACTTGCCACACGAATTGCGTGCAAAGAGTGCAACACTCAACCCAGCAGTGGCCATTGCTGCAACAGAGGCACCAGACAGTAGCTTTACTGGCGCACAAGCAAGCCGTGGCGAGACTGGCTATAGCCGCCTGAGCCTTGAGGTGATTGCTGGTACCTTGATCGGTGCTGCGCTTGGTGGTAACCTCTACCTACTAGTGGCAGGCCGCAAAGCAGAATCGTAAGCAACAAGCATCAGATTGAAACCAAGACCACTCTCTTTAGTAGAGTGGTCTTGCTATATTGGCAACTATTCGCCATACTATAGCGTATGAAAGATTATCCCTCACCCCAAGCCGGAATTATAAAAGTAATTGCCACGCTTATTGGTGGCATTGTTGCTGTTGGTGCGATCGCCGTTGCAGCTGCCTTCTTGTGGCCCGCCCAGAAGGCAGAACTACGCACAGCAGATATCAAGCGACTGGATTATGATAGCTCGATGGCGGCTATCAACCAGCAAATTACCCACGACACAGCAGAGGCTGGCCTGCGCAATGAATGTCGCTCGTTTGCCAAGACGCACGGCAAGAAAACAGCGAAAGCTATCTTACTTATCCACGGCATTAGTGGCTGCACCAGTGATATGGCCGATATTGCCAATGTATTCTACGAGCAGGGCTACAACGTTTATGCGCCGCGCGTGCCACAGCATGGCTATGCCGACAAGAAGCGCCATGGTCAGATCTCCTTCAGTGATATGGTCAACTATATGACCACGAGCGCTCGCCAGGTCAGCGGCCTTGGTGAGGAAGTTGGGGTGGCGGGCCACTCTGGCGGCGGCAATATGGCAACGTGGCTTGCGCAGTATGGTAATGGACTCTTCTCGCGGGTGCTCCTTATTGCGCCATTCTATGAACCATCGGCTAGCCAGGCTCCCAAGTGGCAGATCCCGCTCATGCGCAACCTTTACGGTAATAATATCTTACCAGATCGCTACAGTGGTAATGATGAGGTGAATGGCCTGTCATATCGCACCCTAGCAAAGTATGTCACGCTCAAAGAAAACTACAAAGCCAATCTTGCTGCACCAGGTCTCAAGCATGTTGGTGTGGTCGTGAGTGAAGGGGATCACGATATCGACCCAGACCTCGCACACGACATCCCACAAAAAATGGCAACCAACAACAATGCTTCCTTCCAATATAAAAAATTCCCTGCCAGCATGAATATTGGCCACGACATGACCCGGCGTGCCTCACCAGGGGTGAGCGCTCATAGTGAGGAAGTCTTCCAGACCTACCTCAATGTATATGAGGGGAAGTAAATGGTGGTATAATATATAATTATAAAAGAAAGGAGTGAAATAGATTATGAGGAATTCTAGAGAGTATAGTACTCCACCTAGTGAAGCAAGCTCTCCTGATCCAAAAGAACAGAATGAGGCTTCGTTTGCTCGTGTGGTGGGGCCAGTCATGCATCTCGATGCTGTATTAAAACATTTCGCAGAGAATGATAGAGCGGTTGACAAGAAAAATCTTATTGTTCTGACAACAGATGACGGTACGCTGGTTTGTCCAAAGCAGCAGTTTACCGAGCGCACCGATGAAGCGGGCAAGCGTACCTTGGAGGTCTCACCATATGCGATAGCACTGTGGAAAGTGACTGGGCTGAGCGGCAACGACGGTTGGACGCGTGCAGCGAGTTTTGCTGATCCCAAGTATGAAATAAGCGGGCATCAATACAGCTTGTTTGACTTGTTTGATATTGCTACCAACCCAGAGATATCTGATGAGGACAAACAATTTGTCCTTCGGTGTGTTTTGGCTGAGGAAGGTGAAAGAGCAGATTGGAACGGCGACCCTGACTTCAATAAGAAGCGTGAGGAGGTTGTTGCATATATTGAGGATAGCTTTGGTGTCTCTGTCGAAGAATAGATAACTACTGATTGGCAATCTATCGTTTATGCTTGGTCGGTCGCAAGCGATTGAGCGGTGGCGCGTGAAGCATCTGTAGCAATAACGAGCGTAGCCGATACGTTAAATTATAAAAACCAGCAGAACACACTGCTGGTTTTTGCATATCAAGACTATTCCGTCATATAAAAGAACATACTATTGACATTATATCGAGCTACGGTATACAATAAGAATATACGATATATCGCACTACGATACATATGACTTCGATGTACCAATCGAGAAAGGATAGTTAATGGATAAAACAACGAAACGACGGGATGACGTAAAAATTCTGCTGGCATACTTTGCTGGCTACATGGTAGGTATGACAGCATTGTCGTACGCGCTGGAGCGATTTGCCGCTATATCATCGACAAGTGTGCTTGGGCTCATCATCAATGCTGTAGCAAGTGTGCTTCTGCTTGGCTATATTGTAATGAAGAAACGAGCTGAACTTGCTGCTGCATGGCGCACTGCACGGCAGGCACCGGGCAAGAATAGCTGGTTTGTCGTCAAGTATTTTTTCTTTGCATATCTTGCAACGATGCCGGTAGCACTCCTGCTTGCTGCGCTGCAGGTGACTAACCAAAACCAAACGGCGCTTGTTGGTCTCTTTGGTGGAGCGCTATGGTATGCGGTATTTATGGCAGTGGTATTTGGGCCGATCGTAGAGGAAGTTGTCTTTCGTGGAGTTATCTTTGCTCGCTTATTGCAAAAATCTCGTGTTCTTGCTTATGCAGCATCAATGGTGCTCTTTGCACTTGTACATGTGGCACCATACATGCTCACAGGGGGAATCAAGAATGGCCTGGCGATTATTAGCTATTTGCCGCTGGCGTTCTTCTTGTGCCGAGCCTATGAGCAAAAGAAGAGCCTCTACGCCTCAATGGGTGTACACCTCCTCCAGAATAGCCTCGCGACGATACTTCTTGTGCTCGCAACCCGAGGCTAGACAAGGTATAATACATATCTGAGAAAGCGCACATGATCCAAGCAAAGCTACGACGAATCTACTCACCTATGACCGAGACAGGGTTCTACATCCTATTCTGTTTGCAGGCGGAGATGCATGGCTATACGATTGGTCAGCACGTCAAGCAGATGACGGATGGCCAGGTGCAGATTAGCCCTGGCACAATGTATGGCACGCTCGCCAAGATGGAGAAGGACGGTATAATTCGCTTCGTACGAGAAGAGGACAAGCGCAAAATCTATCACATCACACCACTCGGCCAAGAGATATTGGCCTGTGAGCTGCAGCGGATCGAGCGGCTGTATAACAATAGCAAAGGAAGGAAATAACTGAATGTCACGAATCATGTGTCGGTACTACATGTTGCCCGAGTATGGGGAGGAGGAGGCGTTTTTTGCTGAGCAGCATCGGCAGGGATATGCCCTCAAACGCTTCATTGTCCCGTTCTTTTATATATTTGAGCCATGCCCGGCGGCGCAGTATACGTACAAAATTGACTTTCAGAACCTCACTCGGCACGAAGAAAATGCGCAGTATCAGCAGCTCTATGCCGACTATGGCTGGGAGTATGTTGCATCGGCCAATGGCTTCCATGTGTTTCGCAAGCCGAGCAGTGAAGCCGAGGAAGATGATATCTTTAGCGATAACGAGTCTCGCCTGGCAATGGTGAAGCGCATTAGCAAGCAGCGTATGGGGCTGCTGATGATGATCGTTGTGTTGCTGTTTGCCTATATTGGATACAAACTTGTACAAACGCCAGCTGTCTTGCAGCGGCCTGAGTTCTACGGGCTAGTACTCGTTGCGCTCTTTGATGGGTATCTTTGCGTGCGGTGCTGGCGTGGCTTGCGCCGGCTGAAGCGTGAGCTGATTGCCGAGCAGCGGTAGAGTCTGCAATATTAAACTTCTCTATTCTTTCTGAAGTTTTCTCCTCACACTCCCTTTGATTATGCTAAGAGAGTATCTAATTTCGCACATGATGCTCTCAGCAGAATGACCAATCAGTAGTCTATTGTAATAGAAACAATAGGGGAGAAGATAGCTAAGGAAATTTGAAGCTCACATTCTCAAAAATATAATAAGAATACTGCAGCTGACTGAGCTGCAGTATTTTATTATGGGTGGCTAGAGCCAGCTAGATTTCGGCAGTTTGGCGACCCTCATAGAGGTTGAGATACTGCGTGTAGACTGCCTGGTGGTGGGTGGCCATACCGCCATCGGTTGACCCAACCATATTGTGGCTGATGTTAAGCCGCTTTGGCAGGTTGTAGTGCTGGAACGATGCATTGTTTGCCTGAGCCATGCGCTGCGGAATGCTCACCGCTAGGCCGTTATCGACAGCGTCATCATTCTCACTCGTTACTGTTGCAACGCGCTTGAGGCCCGGTGCAGCGAGGTCTTTCTTGAAGTTCTCTTTGACGATGAGATACTTGCCGAGTGCACGGTACGACAAGCCACTTGGGCTAAACTTATCTGGCAAAATGTTATAGCCATACAATGTGCGCAAGATGGGTAGTTGCCACTTAGGGGCTTGGCTAGCTGCTGGCTCATAAAATGGCGCAAGCAGCAGCACATTCGTAAAGAAGCCATTACCATACTGCGCAAGCCACGTCGCCATATCACCACCACCAGAGTGACCAACGATACCAAGCTCATCACCGAGGCCGCTCACTTGCTGTGCACTCGTCTTCATGAAGTCGGTAATGTCTTTGGTAGAGATCTCGCCATGGCGTTTGTTGTCTGTGTAACCATGCTTGGGTACGCGTGGGACGTAGACGTTGTAGCCTTGATTGTAGAATTCATCTGCCAACTTTTGGTAAACGTTACTGCAGCCACTAATGCCGTGAATCATGAGGACGGCCTTTGCGGCGCGCTTGCCGTGAGTCTTGGTGAATGTGCGGCACTCTGGGCGAATGCTGCTGTCGCTCTCTTCTTGCTTGATTTGCTGGTCGATGCTGCTCATCGCCTCGTTGTAGTTCTTGCGGCTAATGTTGGCTGAGCGTAAATCGCTACTGGCGGCCGCTTGGCTCGGTGCCAGGAACGTTGTTGCCGCCACAAGCCCTGTCACACTCAACAGGCCAGCAACAACCCAATTCTTTAGGCTGATATAGTCTAGTTTTGTCATGTCAGTCCTCCTTTAGTACTCTCCAGTATGCCGGATTGTTGCGTCAATTGCAAACACTGGTTATATATCTTGAGACAAGATTATACTGTTATAGCTAGAAACTAACAGAGGTCATATTGATGTAAAAACTACAATAAAACCGCATTACTATACAAATGCGGTTTTTTGGCATAGCACTGGTAGTGAGTATTAGTCGTGATGAAACTCAAGTCGCTTGAGCCGCTCATACTCATCGAATTGGTAACTGACGCGGATACTTGTGCCAGTATCATCAGTGACACGGGCGTGGTGGATGCCATTGTTATCGTCGTTCATCTCGATGCTCCAGCCTGGCATCAGCCCCACAAAGCCCTCCAGCGACCATGCAATGTCATCCACCTGCTGCAGGTAGCGTGGCAAGCGCGAGTAGAAGTAGTCGAGTGTAATGGGTGGCACGAGTTCAGAGATATTCTCAAGCAAAAGCACTACACGGCGACCACCACGAATCGGTGAGCTGTAGTAGTAATAATCTGTGCCAAAGATAGTGATAGCAGCAAAGCCGATATCGTGCGCGACACTGGCGATTACAAGCTGCTGGTCTATGTCGGACGGGAAAGTATATTCAACTTCTGGGCTAACGAGATCATTCTCTTTGTGCTCCAGACCATACTCGCGTACCTTGTGGGCGAGCTCGACCGCTTTGCCAAACTGTGCAAGCTCGTCCGCGTAGCCCCACATGAGAGTTGGTGGCTCAACGGCGATAGATACAAGCAGGTGTGCCTTGGCCGTTACCTTACCTGTGTCTGATACCATGGCGAAGTGTTGCTTGTTGAGATCAACCTCGTAGCGAGAAGAGTCGTATGACCCAACCTTGTCCTGAAACATCGTGTCCATTAATTCTTGGCGGAGCGCTGCATAAATACAGTTACGCTGTCCCATTCGTCGAATACCGGTATGCATATAAACCTCCAGATTATGTTCTTGTATGCTTTTGTAATTGTAGCATAAGCAGGTGAATAATGTAGCATATTCTGGATAGTATAACTATTTTATGTCAATATAACAGAGGTAACACACTGCACTATAAAGCAACCTTGACAGCACCATAGAAGATAGATACAATATACGTATAACTATACATATAAGGAGGAGTATGATGGCCAATAAAACAATCTATTTTTCGCACAGCGACGAACGCTATATTGAAGGGACTTTGCCTGGTATTAGTATGAGTCTATCTGCAGCACTGATGGCGGGTTATCGTTTGTTAGTTGAGCGGCAGCAAGCAACACACGATGGCTTTCATGAAATACAACTGCGCGTTGGCAAGGATGGCGTGTATCAGCATAAGATTTTTATGGGCCGTAAGGTATACAGGACAATAGCAAAGGACAAAGCAGCTCTTCGCGAACAGCGAGTGTATCTTACGCAAAAGGGCCGTTATGTATACTATGAGCGCAATCACGCCGACTGGAACTATTGGCCTACGGGCACGCAGCGTAGCACGCAAACCAACGATAATCCAGCGACGGTCAAACAATGGGGGCGAATGGAGGTTGTCGATACGATCGATGAGCTCGCGGCGTATATCCCAGAGCGCGCTGTGCAAAATTTGCAACAGAGCCTGGAGCAGCCAGTGGAGCATTTGGATATTTGAGAGATAAGACGGTAGATAGTTTCGTATCTTTTATATGGAGCAGTGTTAGTATACGACGAAAGAGAATACGGTTTGTAGCGCACGTTTGTTACACGAGTAAAGCAATCCAGCAGGAGTATTTATGACACGATATTGGCTCGGCGTGGCCTCGAAAGACCACGTCCAAATAGGGGTAGAGGGTGGCTTTTGTCAGCTCTGCCATGGCAAGAAAGCGCCGCTGACCCGCATGCAGCGGGATGATTATATCCTATATTATTCGCCCAAGCAGGCCTTTCGATCCGCTGAGCCTTGCCAGGCTATCACGGCATGTGGTGTGGTAGCAGGTGATGACGTATATCAGCACGAGATGTTCCCAGGGTTCATCCCATACCGACGAGATATTGCCTGGCACGTGCCAGTGCGTGAGGTACCAATTGCGGTGCTGCGCACACTGCCTGGCTGGCGCGATATCACGCCTAAGCTGCGCTTTGGTCATGTGGAACTGCCTGAGGAGCTGTTTCGGGCGATGTATGGATATATGATGGCTACTGCGTAGTATCATACTCCATCTCCGAGAAGAGTAGCACAGCTTTACCTCGAGATGGTATACTATAACTCAGTATGAAAGTCAGCCTTAATGTTATAAAACAACTTATTAACTTTGAATTGCCGCCAGTGGATGAGCTGGCACAGCTCATCAATCGACAGCTTGGTAAGGTAGACCGGGTAGAAAACCTGGCCGAACGTTATCGCGGCGCGCGCGTGGTGCGCGTGGTAGAGTGCACTAAGCACCCCAATGCCGACCGCCTGAGCGTGACGAAAATTGATGACGGCATAGCAGTGCCGGATGTACCACGCGATGAAAACGGCCTGGTGCAGGTGGTGTGCGGCGCGCCCAATGTACAAGCTGGTATGTGGGCCGTATGGCTGCCGCCTGCAAGTACGGTGCCAGCTAGCATCCTCGAGGGTGAGCCCTTTACGCTCGATGCGCGCAAGCTCCGTGGGGTGCTTAGCCAGGGTATGCTAGCCGCGGCTGATGAGCTGGCAATTGGTACCGACCACGAGGGGATTGTAGCACTAACGCCGCGCGACCTGCCAGCGGGCAAGACGCTGCAACCAGGGGCTGACTTTGCCGCGCTGTTTGGCCTGGATGACTATGTGCTTGATATCGAGAACAAGATGTTTACCCACCGGCCAGATTGCTTTGGCCAGCTGGGCGTGGCGCGCGAGATTGCTGGCATTCTACACCAACCATTTACCAGCCCGGCGTGGTATAGCCTGGAGCAGGTATTTGGCGATGGCGATAGTGTGCCACTTGCGGTTTCGAACGATATTCCGCAGCTTGTGCCACGCTTTATGGCGGTGGCGATCCGCGGCGTGCAGGTAGCGCCGAGCCCCTTGTGGCTGCAGTGCCAACTGGTGGCGATGGGGGCAAAGCCGATTAATAACATTGTGGATGCAACCAATTATGTGATGCTCATGACGGCTCAGCCAACCCATGCGTATGATTACGATACACTCCGCGGCGGGCAGCTTGGCGCGCGTATGGCGCGGCAGGGCGAAACGCTGGCGCTACTGAATGGTAAGACAATTGAGCTGACGCCAGACGACATAGTGATTGCCGATGGGCAGGGCCCGGTGGCCCTGGGCGGTATTATGGGTGGCAGCCGCACCGAGGTATCGGCCACGACCACCACGATTGTGCTGGAGTGCGCTACCTTTGATATGTACGCAGTGCGCAAAATAGCCATGCGCCACGGCGTGTTTACTGATGCGCTGGCCCGCTTTAATAAAGGCCAGTCACCCCTGCAGAATGCGGCTGTGCTGAACCGGCTGATCGGTATGGTGGGCGGCGAGCAGGCCAGCCCAGTAGCGGATATTAAGCCATTTACGAGTGAACATGGTGGGATTCTTGATAAGTATTTTGCAGGGAAGTACGAGCCTGCAACCATAGACATAACAAGTACATTTATTAATCAGCGGCTTGGCTCTTACCTCACCGAAAAGAATATCTGCACGCTGCTCAATAACGTCGAAATCCACAGCCATGGCCCAGAGAACGAGCTTGGCTATATCTGCCTGCAGGTGCCTTTCTGGCGGACAGACCTGGAAACGAAAGAGGATATTGTTGAAGAAATTGGCCGGCTGCATGGCTTTGATACTGTGCCGCGCCAGCTGCCTATGCGCCGTATTCAGCCAGCGCGCAAGAACCCCCGCCGTGAGCTCAAGCGCGTTGTACGCGAGGCGCTAGCCAAGGCGGGTGCCAACGAAGTGCTGAGCTACAGCTTTGTGCACGAGCGTGTGCTCAAGGGTGCAGGCCAGGATCCAGCCCAGGCCTTCCGGCTGTCGAACGCCCTCAGCCCCGACCTTCAGTACTACCGCCTGAGCGTGCTGCCGAGTTTGCTGGATAAAGTCCACGCCAATATCAAGGCAGGGCATAGCGAATTTATGCTGTTCGAAATCGGCAAGGGCCACACCAAAGCACGAATCGGTAAGGACGGCCTGCCAGCCGAGCAGTCGCTTGTTGATCTTGTGTATAGCAGTAAAAAGCCTCGGGTTGGCGCCGCCTTTTACCACGTGCGGGCAGTGCTGGACCAGCTGGCGCGTGATAGCGGCCTGACTCTCGTGTATACGCCAGTCACGGCAGCTCAAGATGATCCAGTGTATGCGCCTTTTGACATCAATCGCTCGGCTCACGTTTGGGTGCAAAGTAGTGAGACGGCTGGCCAGGCAGAGCGAACACTCATTGGTGTGGTCGGAGAGCTGCGCCCGGCAGTAGTGAAGCATTTCAAGCTCCCTGATTATACTGCAGCGGCGTCACTTCGCCTTGATGTGATGGAGCAGATATGGCGCGATACGGTGGTACACTACCAGCCAATGAGTCGCTACCCTACTACCGCCCGCGATATCTCGATCCAAACAAGTACAGAGGTTACCTATGATGAACTCATGCAAGCAGTCTCGAGCGCTATGACTCGAGCTAGCGAAACATACCCAGATGTAACGATCCGCGATCTCACGCCGCTGAGTATTTACAAAGCAACCCCTGATGCATCGCACCAAACCACGACGTTTCGCCTAACGCTATCGAGTAGCAAGGCAACGTTGAGCGCCGAGCGTGTCCGTTCGATCATCCGGACAGTGTTTGCGCCCGAGCAGCATGTGCTGTTTCAGGGTGTGGACTTTGGTGAGTGAGGTTGATGCAAGCGACGTTGCGGTAGGCGATTGCGCAGGCGGAGGAAACTCCGCCGCGTGGGCCGACCAATCAGTACGCCAAATGATGCACCAGCCGCAATGGCAATAGCGATGAGGACAGCACGCACTAGCAGACCTGCCTCGCTTGAGCCGGTCGTCACGACGCCCATGAGCCCATTGTAGAGCGTGACACCTGGTACAAGTGGAACGATTCCGGCATTGACAATGGCTAGGCTGGGCATATGCCACAAGCGGGAAGCGGTTGTCGCAATAAAGCCAATTACCAAACCCGCTGCCGCACTGGCTGCAATAGCAGACATGCTCCAGCCAGTAATGGCGAGGTATATATCATAGCCAAGCATGCCAGTTGCACCAGCTAGGATGATGCCGACCGGTTGAGTGTGGTTGCCCAGGGCAAAGGTGGCCGCAATAGCAGCTGCTCCAATATACTGATACATCGTGCCAGTCAGCTGCAGTTGGTCGGGTGTCGCGACAAATTCGATCCCAAAGCGCCGCGCTGTATACAGGCCAATCATCACACCGATCACTACGCCCATTGTCATCATCGCCACCTTAAGGAGCCGGCCTGTCGCCGTTACATAATATTCGTCGATCGCATCTTGGAAAGCACCAACGATCATCATCCCTGCCACCAAGAGCACGATACCGCTAACGGTTATGATGGTTGGGTTGATGATACCAAGAACATCGAGATAATGGTTGGTGGCAAGCCACGTGATGATGGTTGCAACCAATGTAATAACGCTTGCCGCGATGATTTGCGTAAAGAACACAGGAAGAGCAATGCGATTTAAGCGAGCCAGCAGCCACATAATCGCTACACCCATCACAAAGGTGGCAAAAATCACTGGTAGCGACGCTGTATAGAGCAAGGCCGAGCCAGCGCTGAGCCCACCACCTGCCAGATAAATTACCCAAGGTGGGTAGCGCCGTGGCTTGGCAAGGATGGCATCGAGCTCACGCTCGGCAGCATCGAGAGTGAGCGCTCCATCGGCAATGGTCGCAGCCAGAGTCTGGAGGCATTGCATATGTTGGTAGTTAATCTCGCGCGGTGGGATGGTGCGCAGAAGCGTCAGTGGTTCGTAATCGTTACCTCGATCTTGCGATAGAATAAGCTGCGACGAAATTACGTCGATGTGCACCTTGCGGGTGCAGTATGTGTCGGTGATGCTCAGCGCCATATGGACGACATTTTGGGCTGGTGTGCCCATTGAAATGAGCTGATCGGCAATGCTCATTGCGAGGCGTAGGGCGCGCATATTGGGTGTGAGGGCGCCATCAAGCTTCTCGACTGACGTTGGCTGCAAGGTGGCAGTACCGCCAATAGCCAGGCGGGCAAGCAGAGGTGAAAATAAGGTGTGGAGACGGTTCATCGCTTTTTAGTATACTGAGAAAAATCGTCATTGCAAGAGGTGTGTTGGCCGACGGTTGTTCGCGTGTTGTTTCCGCGCAGCGCCAGGTGATAGAGAGTGACAGAATTAACAAGGAATATACAGCAAAGGCTAGACAGCATTTATCGATGTGACCTCTGTTATCTAGTAGCCCTACTAGCAAGTGTGCTATACTGGGCAAGATAGATTAGTCGATGAAACAAGAGGAGTTATGGCAACAACCAAGACACAACGCTGGATTATTATTGTTATTTTGGTCGCGACGATTGTCGGGACGCTGGGGTCATTTGCGGCAATGATTCTTGCCTCGGAGAATTACAAAAATGACCAAGCCAAAGCGCAAAAGGCACAAGAAAAATACCAGAAACTCATGAAGGACTACCAAGCTAAGACAGCTGCTCAAGCACAAGAGTTGTCAAACAAATATTACCCAACCTTTAGCCAATATACGAGTCGGGTTGGTGAGTTTGACCGCGATAGTGTGAAGGAGCTCTCCAGCGAAGACTTGGTGGTTGGCGATGGTGAGGAGATCAAGGATAATACGGCATTTGCGGCCTATTACATTGGCTGGAACCCAAAAGGCAAGGTATTTGACCAGTCTATCAAGGATGGCAAGCTCAGTGCACCATTTGCCGTTGAGGGTGGGCTCAAGAGTGCGAGCGTCATTACTGGCTGGAAGGAAGGCATCAAGGGGATGCGCCTTGGTGGAGTACGTGAGCTAACCATCCCTTCCGACAAAGCATACGGCGAGAAGGGTCAAGGCAATGACATTCCGGCCAATACACCACTCAAGTTCATCGTGATGGCAGTGCCAAAGCCAGCCACAATCGATACTTCAGAATTACTAAAGGCATATCAAGAAGGTCAAGGAGGGAGCAACTATGGACAGCACTACCAATAACTCAACTCAGATGCCGACCCACGACGTGGTGATGATCGGCGCAGGGCCAAGTGCCCTGGCTGCCGCGGTGTATACAACGCGTGAGAACCTGCAGACGGTGCTATATGAAAAGGCGGTGGTTGGTGGCCTCGCAGCAATTACCGATAAGATCGATAACTACCCAGGCTTTGCAGACGGCGTGTCGGGCCTCGACCTCGCCGAGCAGCTGCAGCGCCAGGCAGAGCGCTTTGGGGCGCAGATTGAGCTGGGTGAGGTGTCGAACCTCCGCAAAGATGGCAATGATACGATTGTGACAGTCGACGGGCAGGATGTGCGTGCCCGTGCGGTGTTGATTGCCACGGGCAGTGCATATAACAAGCTTGGTATCCCTGGCGAAGACGCATTGTATGGTCGCGGCGTACACTACTGTGCCACCTGCGACGGTGCGTTTTATAAAGGCAAGCGGCTGGTGGTGATCGGTGGCGGCAATTCTGGCCTGCAAGAGGCGATGTTCTTGACTCGCTTTGCGGAGCATATCGACCTCTTGGTGCGGAGCACGATCAAAGCGAGTGAGATCCTGCAGACCGACCTGCAGCCCTTTATCGAGCGCGGGCAAATTAGCGTCCATCTCCATACCGAATCGACTGAAATTATAGCAGAGGACGGCAAGGTAACTGGTGTTGCAGCCATCAGTAATGGCCAGCCAACTACCTTCGCCTGTGATGGGGTGTTTGTCTTTGTTGGCCTCAAGCCAAACACGGGCTTTTTGCAGAGTACGCCCGTCCAGCTCGATGAGCGGGGGCTGATTATCACCAATGAGCACCTTGAGACGACGATGCCTGGTGTTTTTGCGAGCGGTGATGTCCGCAGCGGCGCAACAATGCAGATTGCTACAGCAGTGGGCGAAGGTGCGACAGCTGCTTTGAGTATCCGTGAGTATATTCAGCAGCACAAAGTGTAGAATTAGAATAGATAGTGCTAGTGTGAGGTAGCTAAGAGCCTGGATTTCAAAATGTCAGTCCCTCAGTGCCAACTCCTTTTTATCCAATGAAGTGAAAATCAGTCGTAACGGCTGATTTTTTACTCGTGTGAAGACGAAGTTGATATACCTAGAGAGATTGCTTGCCAACTGCACTAAAGAGCTACCGTCTGCTCTTTTTGGTCGCTTTTTCGATAAATTCTCTAGGCGCTTACCCAATTATTGTTCCTTTGTATCAAAGTGGATAGTGGTAATATTCGTCCACAGAAAGGAACGGAGAAGTCTCGCATCACCCAAGTGAGACATTAGTTGGATTCAGACAATATTCCTAATCTCGCACGACAGGCGTACTGTGTTTTATCAGATAACTTCATATGTTATTAACTAAAGCGCTGTAGCTCAGCAAGAAACTTATCTGGATAGTTGGTAACGACGCCGTCGATGCCGCGCTCGGCAAGCTGCTGCAAGGCACCTGGGCGATTAACTGTATAGACGTAGGTAAAGAGATTCGACCGACGTGCAATCTCTATCGCCAGGGGGTGTGCATACAAGCGATGAAACCCTACTGCGGTGAAGTCGAGCTTCCGCTGATAGGCCAAGAATGCAAAGGGATTATTGCGGTGAAGTAGAGCGAGATTGGCCTGAGGCGCAAGCTGCCGAAATTGCCGAAGCTCGCGTACTGAGAATGACGAGAGTAGTACATTATTCCAATCATCTGGCGATGTGATGGAGCGGGTGAGGAGCTGATACGTTGGCTCGGCGCTACCGTGCCCTTTGAGCTCAATATTGAGTAGCACAACGCCAAAAAAACGGTCTAACACTGCTGCGAGCGACGGGACAGGCTGCTCACTGGTGAGGGCCTGCAACTCGGTATACGTCAGATGGCTGATTGATTCATTTTGGTGGTGGGTACGTAGTAGGCGATTATCATGTGCAATCACAGGAACACCATCGCGCGTCAATCGCACATCTAGCTCAAGCATATCAGCGCCTGCCGCGACACCCGCTGCCATAGCGTCGATAGTGTTCTCTGGTGCAAGTCCAGCCGCACCGCGATGACCAATGATTAACATGCTAGCAGTATTATACCATCAAATGGGTTGGTGATGAGAATAATGTGCTTGCAGAGCAAGGTTGCATTGCCAGCGCATCTTCTTTTGCCATTACCAAGCAGATTTTGCTAAAATAAAACAGATAGCAACAGAAAGGAGCTAATACAAATGGCAGATTTTAATAAAGTACTAACGCCCGGCGACGTTGACGCTGGTATTGTCAATGTGGTGGTGGAGATTCCGCAGGGGAGCTACCACAAAATTGAGTGGGATCGCGACCTCGCAGTGATGAAGCTCGACCGGGTTGAGCCAGCAATCTTTGCCAAGCCAACCAACTATGGCTTTATTCCACAAACCCTAGATGAAGATGGCGATGAGCTCGATGCTCTCATCATCACTGACCAGCCACTGACAACCGGTGTCGTTTTGGAAGGCAAGGTGATTGGCGTGCTGGAGTTTGTAGACGATGACGAGGTGGATGATAAGGTGATCGTTGTACCAGCAGATGACCGCAACACAGGTGATGCAATCAACTCGCTCGAAGATCTCCCTGCTGCAACGCTCAAGCAAATCGAGCACCACTTCAACCACTACAAAGACCTCAAAAAGCCTGGCACTACTGTAGTGAAAGGCTTTGGCGACGCCGCGCGTGCCACACAAATTATTCATGAGTCTATTGCGCGTTGGAATGAACGCTAGATAGCATGCTCAAGCAAATACAAAATACCCCACTGGGGTATTTTGTATTTTACTCCAACTTCTAAAATTCTCTAGGTTACTATAGAACAGGCGGTACTTACGGAATGTTGCTTTATCAAGAAAGTCAGAGGCTCGCAGGCTGGTTATCACAATAGGCTACCCACATCTGTTGGATAATAATGGTGATAGAGGGAGCAAAGTTGCGGCAGATCGATAATTTTAGAGACTTAAGTTAAGATGTGCGTCAATTATCTAACGTTACCTCAGTTATTTTTCTTTGACTTTTTCGAAGCAGCGTCAGGCTTACCGATTGGCATAATTTTATCTGTCAGATTGATGGCGCCATTCACAGCTTGAATGCGGATTTTGTTAAGCTGGAGGCGGAGCTTGTCACGTGCGTGGCTGGTGGTAACAAGCTGCGCCCAACCCGGCTTAGGGTAGGAGAGCTTGCGAGTGAGGACTTCGATGACATCACCATTCTCAAGCGGCCGCTCGAATGGCTCCATCTTGCCATTGATCCGGAAGCCGTAGGCATGCTTGGCGATATCAGAGTGGATGGCATAGGCGAAGTCCAGCGGCAAAGCGCCCTCGGGGAGGTTGTAGATATCGCCTTTGGGAGAAAAGACGAAGATGCGGTGGCCAAAGAGGTCAATCGATAACTGCTCGCGAGGGATATCTTCGCCAGCACGTAGACGAGCGGCGATTTCTTGCAATTGCGTAATCCACTGCAGCTGAGCCGGCAGGTTCGACACGCCGCGCTTGGAGTCGCCCTTAAGATACTCCTTGCTATCTTTTTGTTGCTGGTAGTGGAAGCTGGCGGCAAGGCCGCGCTCGGCATACTCGTGCATATCGCGCGTGCGGATCTGAAACTCAACAATTTGCTTATTGGGCGTGATGACCGTTGTATGGAGACTCTGGTAGCCGTTTGGCTTGGGGATGGAAATATAGTCTTTGATGCGAGCAATCATCGGTTGATAGAGCGAGTGGAGAATGCCCAGCACTAAGTAGCACTCTTCCTTGGTGTGGACAATGATGCGTAGTGCCATCAGGTCATAAATATTGTCGAGACTACCGCGCTTTTGGAGCTTGCGGTGCAGGCTATAGAGGCTCTTGACTCTCCCATTAATCTCAAACTCAAGCTTCTCATCCTTGAGTGCCCGCTCGACCTCGAGGCGGACGACACCAAGCTTGCGGGTGCTTTTGCCTAGGCGCTGCTTCATGACCTTCTCAAGCCGCTTGTATTCTTTGGGGTCAAGGTAGCTAAAGGCGAGCTCCTCTAGCTCCATCCGCACTCGCCCCATACCGAGCTGGTCAGCCATGGGGGCAAAGACCTCGAGTGTTTCGCGGGCGATCTTTTGCTGCTTTTCGGGCGACTTGAATTGCAGCGTCTGCATATTGTGCAGCCGGTCGGCCAGCTTGATGATAATGACACGCACGTCCTGTCCCACAGCAATAAGCAGCTTGGTAAGGTTGTCTTTTGTCTGGGGGAGATAGTGGCCCAGGTCACGCATGCCAGCCCGGGCTTGACTCACCTTCGTCACACCATCAACGAGGAAGGATACGTCATGTCCAAAAAGCGACTCAATGTCGTCTAGTGACGTCTTGGTATCCTCAACGGTATCATGGAGAATACCTGCGATGATGGTGTCGCTGTCCATCCCCCAGTCAATCAAGATAATTGCAACGCTCAGTGGATGGGTAATGTAGGGCTCACCGCTCTTGCGCTTTTGTCCGTGGTGTGCCTGGGTGGCAAAGTCGATCGCATGGTCAATTTCATACAGCTGATCTTCGCTATAGAGACCGCGTGCTTTTGTGAGGACGTCTTGTTTGGTCACCATAAACCTAGTATATACTGCTAAGAAGAAAAGTGCTATTGCCCTTGACCATTCCACCTGCTATAGTGATGTTTAAATATGCTTATGCTAATGGAGGGAGAAATATAATGAGGCAAAGCAGGGCGGTATGGTGGATGCAGCGGAGCCAGAAGGGCTTCACGCTTATGGAACTGATGATTGTCATCGCGATCCTGGGCTTACTCGTAACTTTGTCTATGACGGCGTATTCGGGCTATCGGCGGCGCTCAGTCGATGTCGCAACGCGTGCGGCAGCCACCAGTGCACTTGAGGCGATCAAGACGCACCACGCCAATGCCAGCGCTAGTGGTGCAAGCTATAGCACTAACCTTGAGCAAGTTGGTTACCGTCCACCAAGCGACACAGCTGTACAGGTTACACTGAGCGCCGATGCTACCAAATTCTGTGTTCAAGCCACCGACCGCCATCTCACCGACATTCGCTACTACGCCACTACTGGCATGGCACGGCCGCAGGCAGGCAGCTGCCCAGCAAATATTTGAGAATATGATATAATGTAGTTATGTACTTAACCCAATTGATACGAGACTATGCTAATAAAAACCCTTACCTAACAAGAGCTGACCGAGCAGAAGTGACGCTATATAATGATGCAGGTGAATGGGCTGTGGCTGTCGAATATATTTGTGCAAGATTGACCGATTATTTAGCAGAAAAACGCAGCGCACTATCTCAGCAAGAATTGGATGAGTTAGAGTCGTTAGTTGATGCAACGAAAAGTTTGGAAAAGTTTGATGACGCTTTCTTAAATGATGTTAAGGAAGTGTCAAATACCTACTCTTCGCGCACGTCAGTCTAACACTCCCTCCTTAGAAACGTGAAAGAACGCCGTCGCCGTCTTTACAACACACGTCAGACGCCGTATAATGTCTTGCATGGCTGTCATAGCACCAATTATTTTGAGTACAAAAACTGATGAATACAAGGCTGCGGTAGAGCATTTTATGCCGTTTGCCAAGCGGGTTCATATTGATATTTCTGATGGCGTATTTGCGCCCCGTCAAACGGTAGGGATCGGCCAACTGTGGTGGCCTCAGTCGTGGACGGTTGATATCCACGCTATGGTGGCGCGCCCCAGCGTGTACGTTGAGAAACTGATTAAGCTGCGGCCCAGTACTATTATTTTTCATGCCGAAGTCAAAGAGGATTTGATCCCTGTCTTGCAGCAGGTCAAGCAAGCTGGTATTCATGCTGGTGTGGCCCTGCAGCGTACGACAGTGCCCGAGACGGTATCGTCGTATATCGAGACGGCTGACTATGTGTCGATCGTTAGCGGCAAGCTGGGTGAGTTTGGTGGCAAAGCGCGAATGATGCAGCTGGAGAAAATCCGGCTAGTGCGGGCTATTCATCCTCGGGTCGAGATTGGCTGGGATGGTGGTGTGACGGTAGATAATGTCTTCCATATTGCCCAGGGTGGTGCTGACGTGATTAGTGTTGGTGGAGCGATCAACCACGCCAAAGACCCGCAAGCGACGTACAACAAACTCCTTGCTGAGATGAATCGCCAGAGTGTGATTTAAGGCCCGCGCTATGCTACACTAAGGAGCGTGACGCACATACCATTTCAGCTTCATTCTTCCTATCAACCGACCGGTGATCAGCCACAGGCGATCGCCCAGCTACTTGGTTGCCTGGAGGCTGGTCAGCGCGAGCAGACACTACTTGGTGCAACGGGTAGCGGTAAAACCTTTACGATGGCAAATATTATCGCTCAGCGTGGCGTGCCGACGCTTGTTTTGGCTCATAACAAGACACTCGCGGCGCAGCTCTTTAGTGAGTTCAAGCAGTTCTTTCCAGACAATGAAGTACACTACTTTGTTAGTTATTTTGATTATTATCAGCCAGAGGCATATATTGCCAGCAGTGATACATACATCGAGAAGGATTCAGCCATCAATGAGGAGATTGACCGACTCCGCCATGCAGCGACTGATGCATTACTCACGCGTCGCGATGTGATTATCATTGCTAGTGTGAGCTGTATCTATGGCCTGGGTTCGCCAGCCGATTATTATGAGCTATCCGTCACAGTGCGTCAGGGTGAGCGGCGAGTTCAGGATAAATTTTTGCGCCAGCTGATGGATATCCAATACCATCGCAATGATATCGATTTTGCACGTGGTGCCTTTCGCGTCAAGGGCGATGTGGTCGATGTCTTTCCGGCGGGGCAAGAGACGGCCTATCGGGTGGAATTTTTTGGGGATGAGGTGGATCGAATTACGCACATCAACCCGCTCACTGGCGAGATCCTCGATGAGCCAGCGGAGTTTACCATCTTTCCGAGTAGCCACTATGCAACGCCTAAGGAGAAGGTCAAGCAGGCGATTGACCGGATTCGACAGGAGTACGAGGAGCGTGAACAGTGGTTTGAGACGCACGGTAAGCTGCTTGAGGCGCAGCGCTTGAGCCAGCGCACCAAGTATGACCTAGAGATGCTCGAGCAGACTGGCTTCGTGAAGGGGATCGAAAACTACAGCCGCTACCTCACTAATCGCGAAGCGGGCGAGCAGCCAGCTACCTTGCTCGATTACTTCCCCGATGATTTCTTGATGTTGATCGACGAGAGTCACGTAACCGTCCCCCAAGTGCGCGCGATGTATAATGGTGACCGCGCTCGCAAAGAAGTGCTGGTGGAGCATGGCTTTCGCCTGCCAAGCGCGCTAGACAATCGTCCACTGCGCTTTGATGAATTTGATAAGCACATCAACCAAGTGATTTATGTCTCTGCTACCCCTGGTGATTATGAGTTAGAGCGGAGCGCCGCTCCTGCTCAGCAGGTGATTCGCCCCACTGGCTTGCTCGACCCAGAAATCATTGTTCGCCCAACGGAAGGACAAGTGGATGACCTCATTGCAGAGATTCGCGAGCGTACCAATCAGCAGCAGCGCGTGCTCGTGACAACGCTTACCAAGCGGATGGCTGAGGATCTCTCTACCTATCTGACCGACCTCGGTATCAAGACGGCTTATATCCACAGCGAGATAGACACGCTCGAGCGCGGTGACATTCTGCGCGATCTGCGCATGGGCCTGTATGATGTCCTGGTGGGGATCAATCTCTTGCGTGAGGGGATCGATTTGCCAGAGGTGAGCTTGGTGGCAATCATGGATGCCGATAAAGAAGGCTTCCTCCGTAGCGAGCGTAGCCTCATCCAGACAATTGGCCGGGCAGCTCGCCACGTTGAGGGTAGGGTAATTATGTATGGTGATAGTATCACCGATAGTATGCGCCGAGCGATTGACGAAACCAAACGCCGACGCGAAATTCAGCAGGCATACAATCGCGAACATGGCATTACACCGCGTGGCATTAATAAAGCGATCGACGAAGGTCTGCGCTCCATCATCCCGCAAAAGGAGGATGACGCGCCCAAGCTTGACTTGCGTAAAATCCCCAAGGACGAATACAAGAGTCTTATCAAAGATCTGACTGGCCAAATGAATCTCGCTAGTGCCAATCTTGAGTTTGAGCGGGCAGCCGAGCTGCGAGATTTGATCGCTGAAGTGAAGAGTAAGTTGTAGAGCAGTAGCTGAGTAAACCTACGATCGACACAGGCATAGAGTGTATAATGTGATGTAGTATGCCTATACGTGATACTCACGCCCTGCCAGAACAGGTGATATATTTCTTGGCAACGATTGATCGTCGACCGAAGTTTATCCGGTGGTCGGTTCTTATTGGACTTGCTATCTGCAACGTTATACTGCTCTGCCTGCCAGTGATATTCTTTGTCGTTTGTTATTGCATCGTATTTTGGAGGACGCGTGGTTATTACAAAACGGCAGAGTTTCAAAGTGTCAAGCAGAGGCTTGCCAAGCAAATACAAGAATATAACGACTTCAATGCCTTTTTACCCGAAACCAAGCGTTTTATCCGTCAGCAGCAGTCGATGCTTTCGCATGCGCATGTGAAAAATAGCACACTCACGGTGTATAAAAATGCGCAGCTTGACCCATACCGCTATATTGTCAAATATTTTTTTGCGCAGCGCACAATAAACGAAGAGACAGTGCAAACACTCGAGCAAATCCTCCAGAAATACGACACAATCAAAAAGACTGAGGCAATACTGCGGAGCGAATACAACGAGATTATGGACTTCATTGATGTCAAAATGTACGTTGGAGCCTATATTTTCAAGAAAATGACGATGAAGCAGCTTGGGTCGAATACATTACCTAAGTTTGAAAAGAATTATTTTCTCGTATATTCATTTAAGTACAGTTCGCCCGCCAAGCGCAATAACTACTCATTTGATATCATACTCACAGAGAAAAAGCTTCAAAAATTGGCAGAATATCTCAGCCAACAGATAACCTATCGCAAATCTGCGCAGTTTCAGCGTCAGCTCATGACACCAAAGCTTAGGCGGTTTATCTTGCGCAGAGACAATTACGAATGCCAGAAGTGTCATATCTCACGCCAAGATGAAAAGCACCTCTTGCTCGAAGTTGACCATATTGTGCCGGTGTCGAAGGGTGGTATTACGACCGAGCACAATTTGCGAGCACTCTGTTGGCGCTGCAATCGAGCCAAGGGTGATAAGTTGGAAGTAGCTTAGCATTAGTGTTGCACTCTGTACCATCTACACTTCTCACTGACGCATTGCTCATTGATATATAGCGATTCCACGCACCGAATGTGGTACAATATATCCATAATGAGTAATATTACCACTGAAGATGTGCAGCACCTTGCACAATTAAGTTCGATTAGTCTTGGTGATTCAGCCGACGTTGCCGCGCTGCGCCAAAACCTCGAGGATATCCTGCACTACATCGAGCAGTTATCCACCCTCGACACGACTGGTGTCGAGCCAACCTACCAAGTAACTGGCCTGACTAATGTGGGGCGGCCCGACACAATAGATGCCAGCGACATATCGCGCGAGCAGCTATTGGGGCTAGCAGCTGAGCAGGCAGATAAGTGTGTAAAAGTACCGAAGGTGTTGTGATATGAATATTACAGAGAGAGTTGCTCAGATCAAACAAGGCCAGACATCGGCTACTGCCCAGGTGCAAGCGGCTTTGCAGCGGGCGCGTGACGCTAAGGAATACCACGCCCTGCTGAGCCTGACAGAAGAGCGGGCATTGCAGCGGGCACGAGAAATTGATGAGGCACTGGCTCGGGGCGAGGACGTTGGAGTGCTGGCTGGCGTGCCGTTCGTCGTTAAGGATAATTATCTTGCGTATGGTGCACCAAGTACGGCAGCCAGCAAGATGCTTGAGAACTTTGATACGCCTCTTCAGGCAACAGTGGTAGATAAGCTTGAAGCAGCTGGGGCGATCTGCATTGGTAAGAGCAACCTCGATGCCTTTGCACATGGTGGGAGCACAGAGAACTCATACTTTGGCGCTACGCACAATGCTGTCGACAAGACGAAAGTTGCTGGTGGCAGTAGTGGCGGCTCGGCTGTGGTGACGGCACTCGACATTGTGCCATTTGCCTTAGGGACAGATACGGGAGGCTCGATTCGCCAACCCGCCAGTTTCAATGGCGTGTATGGTATCAAGCCAACCTATGGCACAGCGAGCCGCTATGGTGTCGTGGCAATGGCCTCGAGCACTGATACGATGGGCTGCTTTGCGCGCAGTGCTGAGGATATTGCTGTGGTAATGAACGTCATGGCTGGCCAAGACCCGAAGGATATGACGACGCTGCCCGACTTCTTCGCGCCTGCAACAGAGATGCCGCAACAGCTGAAAATCGGTATCATCAACGAAGCAATGGGCGATGGTGTTGATGCGGAGGTGCGTCAGGCGGTCAGCCAGTATGCCGATACCCTGCGATCACATGGCCATGCCGTCGAGACAGTAAGCATGCCGATGCTTCAGCATGCCCTTGCTATCTACTACATTGTTGTGCCAGCTGAGATCTCAAGCAACCTAGCGCGCTACGATGGTGTACGCTATGGCCATCGCGCTGAGGGAGTTAAGACACTGGCCGAGCTTTATGGTCGGAGTCGCGACGAAGGCTTTATGCCAGAGAACAAGCGGCGCATTATGATTGGTAGCTACGTACTGAGTAGTGGGTATTTCGACGCGTACTATCTCCAGGCGCAAAAAGCGCGGACGTTGCTCATCAACGAATTTAACGCTCTGTTTGAGAAATACGACATGCTTCTTTTGCCGACAGCACCAACTCCCGCCTTTGGTCTTGGCGAAAACAGCGACGACCCGCTTAAGATGTATCTCGCGGATATCATGACAGTGCCAGCCAGTCTGGCGGGCTTACCTGCATTGAATGTGCCGGCTGGAGTGAGCCAGGCGGGCCTGCCAATCGGTGCGCAGTTGATTGGCCCCATGCAGAGTGATGCATCGCTGCTTGCTGTTGCAACCCAAGCAGCTACAGAAAGGAGCGCCTGATGTCTGGCAGTGTCACGATCCTTTTGGTGGGTATTATTATCATTGCTGCGATCTTAGTCGTCGTTGTTGCCCTGACGCGCCAGGGTGGTAAGGTGCTCAATGTCGAGAAATACCAAGCACGCTGGCTTGCCATTGAGAATAGCCTCGATAAATCCAACATTGGTACGTATCAGCTAGCTATCTTCGAGGCAGATAAGTTGCTCGATCTTGCTCTCCGCGAACGTGGCTTTGCTGGCGATACGATGGGCGAGCGCATGAAGTCGGCTCGCGAACAATGGAGCAATAGCAACCACGTATGGGGTGCTCACAAGGTGCGCAACAAGCTGGCACACGAGGCTAATGTGCGGCTCTCACGCGAGATTGCCTTGCGGGCATTAGCCGCATACAAACAGGGGTTAAAGGATTTGGGAGCGATATAGTTATGGCAGTTTCTCACGATGTTTTGCAAAAATATGAAGTAACGATTGGTATCGAATGCCACGTACAGCTGGCAACAGACACAAAACTCTTCAGCCCAGCAGACAATGACGCCCGCGATGCCGAGCCTAACAGCAAAGTCCATCCAATCGATTTCGGCCTGCCTGGTATGCTACCAGTCCTGAATCGCCACGCTGTCGATCTTGCGATTCGAGCTGGCAAGGCACTCAATGCGCCCATCGCTCGTGTTTCGCGCTTCGATCGTAAACATTATTTCTATCCAGATCTACCGAAAGGCTACCAGACAAGCCAGATGTACCAGCCGATTATTCTAGCGGGTTATGTCGATGTGCCGCTTGATGATGGCAGTACCACGCGCGTCCGGATCGACCATGCTCACATGGAGGAAGATGCTGGCAAGTTAACACACCACGATGGTTACTCATTGGTCGACCTCAACCGAGCAGGTACACCATTGATCGAGATCGTCTCACAGCCTGATATTCACTCAGCAGCCGAGGCCCGTGCCTACGCAGCCGAGCTTCACAAGCTCATGACCTATGCTGGCGTCACACACGGTGATCTCTACCATGGTAATATGCGCTTTGATGTCAATATCTCAATCGCGCCAAAGGGTTCAGATCAGCTTGGTACACGTGCTGAAGTGAAGAATCTCAACAGCTTCCGCAGTGTAGAAAAGGCAGTGGAGTATGAATTTGCGCGTCAGGCAGCTTTGCTCGAGCGCGGTGAGCGTGTTGTGCAAGAAACCCGTGGCTGGAGTGACGATAAAGGCATCACCACGAGCCAGCGCAGCAAAGAAGATGCACAGGACTATCGCTACATGCCCGACCCAGACATTCCACCAATTGTCCTAACGGATGAAGAGATTGCTCGTGTTCAGCAGGACGTACCGACGATGCCAGGCGAATACCGTGTGCAGTGGCAGAGCCTTGCGCTGGATAACTCGGTGGTTAATACTGTACTCAGTCATCAGCCGCTGGCTATTTTGCTCAGTGATATCTACCCGCTCGAGCATAATGCTGCGTCGATTTTGCAATGGCTTGGCGTCAATGAGTCAGTGTATCAGCGGCTTGTCAAGCGGATCTTTAACTGGTTTGCCTCCACGCCAGAAGAGTTGATGGATATGAGTAAGGTTGAATCGGGTTTTGTTGAGCCGCGGCGACTCTTACTGCTCTCACAGTTAGTGGAGGACAACAAAGTCAGCTCGACTGGCGCGAAGGAGCTCTTTCTCGACCTCTTTGACGAGCAATATACTGGCAAGATGCCTGAGGCGATTGCTGAGGCGAAGAACCTGCTCCAGGTATCAGACGAGGGGGCGATTGGCGCGATTGTCGATGAGGTGATGAATGACCCAGCCAGTGCAGCGTCCATTGCCGATATCAAGGCCGGCAAGGATAAGGCAATTGGCTACCTCGTCGGGCAAGTCATGAAGCGATCCCGCGGCAAAGCCAATCCAGCTCTGGCGCAGAAACTGATTCGTGAGAGGCTGAAGTGAGCAACTAAAGGATATACAAGGAGAAACATAATGAAACGACCAACAAAAGCAATCATCGCCGCCGCGGGCTTTGGTACGCGGTTCTTGCCTCAGACGAAGGCCATGCCTAAGGAGATGATGCCGCTAATTGATAAGCCGATCATTCAGTATGTGGTGGAGGAGCTCGTCCAGGCGGGGATTCGCGACATTATCATCGTGGGGAGTGCCAATAAGCGTGCAATTGAAGACCACTTTGATGTGCCAAATGAGGATCTACTAGCCAACCTTCGGGCTGGTGGGCCAAAGAAGCAGCCACTGATTGATACCGTCAAGCAATTATCGGAGATGGCAAACTTTATCTACATCCGCCAAAAAGGCCCATACGGCAACGCGACGCCACTAGCCTGCGCAGCGCACCTCATCAATCGCGACGAGCCCGTCATCTATACCTTTGCCGATGATTTCATTGCTGCCAGTCCAAGCCGCTTCCAGCAGATGATCGCTGCGTCGCAAGAGCTCGATGGTGCGGTATTATCGTGCAAAAAGATCGTCGATGATGCTGAGTTTGATCGCTATGGCGTTGTGGCTGGCCAGCAGCTATCGGACGGTGTTATTAAGATGAGCAACATCGTTGAAAAGCCAGGTAAGGCTAATGCGCCATCTGACCTCGCTAGTGTCAGTAGCTATATTTTGCCTGGCGAATTCTTTAGCTATCTTGAGCATGCGAAGGAGCATTTTGATGGGCATGGCGAGTTTACTGTCCAGCCTATTATGCAGCGGATGATTGACGACAACCACGCATTCTTTGGTGTGGAGATTACCAACGGTACATATTATGACACTGGTGATAAGCTAGAGTATCTCAAGACCGTCGTGGATTTTGGCCTCAAAGACCCCGTGCTTGGCCCAGAGTTTGCAAAATACCTACGGGCTCGCTATACTGATACCCAGGCATAGGCTATATGCCACTAACATAAAGGAGATACCGCATGGAGTGGGCCCAGATATTAGTTATCATGTTATCGGTGCTGCTGGCGCTGCTGCTGGTGCTTGCGATCGTCCTGACGATCATATTGATTCGTATTACTAAGCGGATTAGTGCTGTGGCAGAATTAGCTGAGCGCGTGGCAACCAACCTCGAGACAACAACTGATAATATCACCCGATTTACCTCGCCATTTTGGCTGGCTAAGACGGCTATGTCTTCGATCAAAAAATTGTTTATTACTAAACGTAATCGATAAAGGAGAATATAAGAATGTCGAAAGGTAAATTTGTCCTTGGTGCAGTCCTTGGCGCTGCTGCTGGTGTAGTAGCTGGTCTATTGACAGCACCAAAGTCGGGTAAAGAAACACGAACCGACCTCAAGAAAAAAGCGCATGAACTCAAGCAAGACGCCGCTACAAAGGGTGACGAATTGCGCGCTAAGGGCGAGAAGGTGTACTATGAAGCGCGTGATGCCGCTCGCGACCTGCACGACCGCGGTGACCGTGCTTTGCGTAGTGCTCGCGACGAGTTTGCGAAGGGTAAAAAGTAGCCTGTAAGCTACAAATGGGTACGGCGAGTATCCTCCTAGGGGGAGCAAGCTCGCCGCACCCTTGCAATTATTATGACAGAGCAATCACTACCGTCACAGCGCCCATCAGACAAGTCAGCGACTTGTGAGAGGCATGATCATCCTGGGCCAGTTGCCGAGCTTGCACGGCAGGTTAAGCAAGCTAACGAGACCGATGCACGCAAGGCTATCCTCGAGGATTTATTTTATGATTTTCATCAAAACCGCGCAGAAGTCTACAAAATGAACTTCATCCGCGGGATATTTTTTGGCCTCGGAAGCGTGCTTGGTGGGACGATTCTTGTGGCGCTGTTTGTCTGGCTGCTCAATGCTATTGGTCTCTTGGTGCCAGGCTTAGCAGACTTCATTGATAGTGTTATTAAAGTGATGAACGCACGGCACTGATATGCTATACGGAGGCAAGGCTCCCCATTTATTCTGCAGTAGATCATCGCACTCCACTAGACGGAGTGATGAACGACTGGTGCACGCAACGCGAGAGTAGTTAAGTTTATTTTTGCTAATCACAACGATGGAGTGTTGGCCTTATCGCTCGTTCATTTGCTATACTAAGGAGGTATGACCTCTCACTCATCATCAGCTTTGCAACCATCGGATTTTGTTCACCTGCACAACCACACTCATCATTCGCTACTTGATGGCCTGACGAAAATTGGTGACCTTGTGAGCACCGTCAAAGAGTATGGTATGACAGCAGCGGCCATCACCGACCACGGGACGATGAGTGGGGTGCTGGACTATTACAAGACAGCCAAGGCAGCAGGCATTAAGCCAATCCTTGGCATTGAGGCGTACGTCGCTGCTCGATCACGCTTTGATCGTGACCCCGCCAAGGACAAGATGCGCTACCACCTGACCATTATTGCAATGAATAATCAGGGGTACCACAACCTGATGCGGCTGAGTACAAAGGCAAACTTAGAGGGGATGTACTATAAGCCGCGGATTGACCATGACCTCCTCGAGGAGCTGAACGAAGGGCTGATTGTCCTGAGCGGCTGTGCAAGTGGTGAGATTGGTGAGGCGCTGCGCTATGATGACTATGCTAAGGCAGTAGAGATTGCTCAGTGGTATAAGCGTGTATTTGGCGACCGCTACTACCTTGAGCTGCAAGACCATGGCCATCCCGAGTCCAATACGCACTGGGATGTGCAGGCGAAGATTAACGAGGGCCTGCGCCGCATGGCTGAGGAGTTGGATATTCCTCTGGTAGTGACGTGCGATGGCCATTACTTGACCCATGACTTCCAGGATGCACATGAGATATTGCTTTGCGTGGGGACGGGTTCATTCTTGAGTGACGAAAAGCGGATGAGCCTGAAAGACTTCGAGCTCCATTTGACTGACCCGCGCGATATCATTGCTCGCTGGGGCAGCGAGCTGCCTGAGGCAATTACCAACACCAAACAGATTGCCGACCGCTGCAATGTTGATATCGAGCTGGGTAAGATCCTCATCCCAAAGTACCCATTGCCTGAGGGCGAGACGAGCGAACATAGCTATTTGCACAAGCTGGTGTATCGTGGCCTAGCCCAGCGCTACAATGGTGCAACACCCGAAGATACTGCTGATCAGCCCCCCGAGCAAATTATCCCCACTTTGGCTGATAGTGTGCGTGAGCGGGCCAAGATGGAGCTGGGTGTCATGGCAAGCATGGGGTATGAGGGGTATTTCCTCATCGTGCAGGACTTCATCAACTGGGGTAAGAGCCAAGGGATTGTCTTTGGACCAGGCCGGGGTAGTGCCGCAGGATCGATCATTGCGTATGCGCTTAATATCACTGATCTTGACCCACTCAAGTACGGTCTACTCTTTGAGCGGTTTCTGAACCCCGACCGCATTAGCATGCCTGATATCGATGTCGACATCCAGGATACGCGGCGCGATGAGGTAATTGAATATTGCGCAAATAAGTATGGCCACGACCACGTCAGTAATATCGTCACCTTTGGTAAGATGGCGGCTCGGGCGGCGGTGCGTGATGTCGCACGTGTGTTGGAGGTGCCGTATGCTGAAAGTGACCGCCTGGCCAAGATAGTGCCACCACCTGCCCAGGGGCGGCACATTCCGCTGGCAGTTAGCACTAAAGAAGATCCTGACCTTAAGCACGAATACGAGACGAACCCAACTGCCAAGCAAGTTTTTGATTATGCTATCCAGCTAGAGGGAACGATTCGCAGCCATGGGGTGCACGCGTGTGGTGTGGTGATTGCGCCCGACGAGCTTGTCAAATATATCCCGCTTGAGCAGGCGCAGAAAGGCGTGGTGGCGACGCAGTTCCCGATGGGTGAGGTAGAGGATCTTGGCTTGCTCAAGATGGACTTCCTTGGCCTATCGAACTTATCGATTATTAATAATGCAATGCGGATCATTCGCAAAGTCTATGGTGATACGATCGACCTCTCCACGCTACCGCTTGATGACGAAGCAACGTACAAACTGTTTCAGCGGGGTGACACGACAGGGGTATTCCAACTTGAGTCGGCTGGGATGAAACGTTATTTGCGCGCTCTCAAGCCATCGCACTTTGAGGATATCATCGCAATGGTGGCGCTGTATCGGCCTGGACCAATGCAGTTTATCGATAGTTTTATTCGGCGCAAGCACGGTGAGGAGGAGATCACTTACCTCCACCCGGGGATGAAGAGCTCACTTGAGAACACGTATGGTATTTTGGTCTATCAAGAGCAGTTTATGCAGATCTCTAAGGAGTGGTGCGGCTTTACTGGTGGACAGGCTGATACCCTGCGCAAGGCCGTTGGTAAGAAAAAGATCGACCTAATGAAGAAGGTTAAGCCGGAGTTTGTTGAAGGAGCAGTGAAGGTCGGTGGAGCGACGCGTGAGATGGCCGAGACGTTTTGGACGCAGCTGGAGGAGTTTGCCAATTACTGCTTCAACAAAAGCCACGCGGCGTGCTACGGGCTCATCGCCTACTGGACGGCATATCTCAAGGCGCACTACCCCGATGCCTTTATGGCAGCCTTGATGACGAGTGACCACGATGACGTCGACCGACTAGCGATTGAGATCACCGAGTGCAAGCATATGGGCCTGACGGTGCTTAACCCTGATGTGAATGAATCGTACGAAGAATTTGCGGTGGTGCCGGGCAAGAAGCAGATTCGCTTTGGTATGGCAGCAGTGAAGGGCGTTGGCGTGGGCGCAGTGGAAGAGATCGTCAAAATGCGTGACCGCGACGGGAAGTTTGCGACTGTGGAGGATTTTGCCAAGCGTGTCTCGACGAGTAAGTGTAACAAACGGGTGTGGGAGTCGCTCATTAAATCGGGCGGCTTTGATGCGCTGGGTGATCGCTCTGATCTTCTCTTTAATCTTGAGAATGTCCTTGCTTTTGCGAGTAAATTACAGAAGGAAGCGCTGAGCGGCCAGACTGACCTCTTCGGTAGCCTCGCCGACAGCTCTACAGAAGTTATGCCGTCGATTGAGCTTAAGCCAGCGCCTGTCAAACACACTGACAAAGAGCGCCTCATGTGGGAGCGCGAGCTGATTGGCCTCTATATTAGTGCGCACCCGCTCGACCACTACGACACGTTCTTTGCTGAGCAGACCGTGCCACTGCGCAATGTCTCACCACAGATCGACGGTCAGACGGTGACGATCGGTGGCCTCGTGACGCGCTTGCGGACGATTGTGACGAAGTCGGGCAGTAAGATGGCTTTTGTAGGAATTGAGGACAAATCGGGTGAGAGTGAGATTATTATCTTTCCGAACTTATACGAGAAGCTTGCTGGCCAGCTGGAGCAAGATGTGGTAATCACTGCCAGCGGCAAGGTGAGCGCGCGCGATCGTGATGGCAACCTTGGTGATGAAGCAAAGCTAATTGCCAATGAAATCACCGTCGTGACCGATACCGACTTAGCCGAATATCAAGCAACTGGTCGCACGATGTCTGCACCAACCGGCCCAGCAGCTACGCCGCGCCGCCGGTCATCGTCGCAAAAAAATACCCAGCGTTCAGCACAAGCATCGGCACGTGCAGCCGCATCAGTGCCAGTAGGGCCACCGCCCAAACCGCTTGATACGCTCCCAACGGTCTATGTGCGGGTCAAGAACCCCGATGATATGGCTACTCTTACGAAGTTTAAGCAGCTGTGTACGCAAAACCCGGGCCAGCACGATATTATTATGATGCTCGGTGATGACAAAACGTCGGCGATTCGCCTGCCGTTCCGGGTCGACGCGCAGCAGCGATTGCAGGATGAGCTTGCACAAATCCTCGGTAGAGACTGCGTTGTTGTTAAATAATGCCCGTCCCCGCGAAGGGGGGTGACTCGCGCCACCCTGGGAGTCTGCAGATTGCGCGTGTCAGATAAGAAACTTCGAACAATTGCGTCTACGACCAGGGTGGCGCGAGGCCAGATACTTGCGAGGCGAGCGAAATAAGCTCTAGCACAAGCAAGTTGCAGGCGGTAGCTCGATTGTGCCACCTCCTGCTAGTATAACCCGATATTTGCCACAACGCAAACAAAATGGGTACATATGACGCTGCAACTATCCAGCAGTTGTGAGCGCATAGAGTGCAATACCGGTTGCGACTGATACGTTAAATGATTCCTTCTGTCCATACATTGAGATCTCGATGATGTCATCCACCAGCGCGAGCGTTTCGGCCGGAATGCCATGGACTTCTTCGCCAAGCAAGAGGACGAGTTTGCTTGGTGGCTGGTACTGCTGGAGAGAAACAGAGGTAGAGGCTTGCTCAAGCGCAACAATGCGATAGCCGGCAAACTGCTCAAGGTCGAGCTCTGGTTGGTAATCGAACGGCACGAGAGCTTCGGCACCAAGCGCTGTTTTGTGGATTTGCTGGGTGATCTTTTCGCGGATGTGCGGCAAACGTGGGTCGGCTCGCACTGTTTCTTCAAGGTGGTAGGCACAGTGCGGTGGGGTTGGCTGAAGGGCAAGATCGGGGTAGGGTGTGTAGCCACTGAGAATAAGCCGCTGCACACCAAATCCTTCGCAGGTACGAAAGATCGCCCCGACATTGTGCGTTGAGCGGATGTTGTGCGCGATAACAATAATCTCTGGCATAGTTGTATTATACCTGAAGTGCTTTGGATTTACCCTCTATATTTACCACGAGCTTTTTGTTACACTAAGAAGGATGAATGAAGATGAAGTCCAACAACGTCGTCGTCAGCAAGATGAGGCGTCGACCGAACAACGCTCGCGCATTCTTGGCCTTAAGTACCTTGATATGCGCCCCATCGAAGAGACGCTGCCACTAGCACGCGACCTAATGACGATCGAGGAGATGCACAACCTCTATATGCTGCCGCTGACTGATGGCAATGAGCAAGAATCATATCAGTTTGCTGTTACGACACAAACACCCCAGTCGGTTATCCAGCGGACGCGGCGCACGTATCAGGACCAGGGGCTACCTGTCGAATTTTATTTGATTAGCCTCAGTGCTTACCGCGTGTTGATGAACCGCTTTGACCCACCAAAGAAGATCGTCTACGATGACATTAAGATTGCCAAAGCGGGTGATAGCGAGACCATCGCCGAGGTGAGCCAGACGCTTGGGCGAGTCAGTAGTGAGGAGGTTTTCGACTTTTTGATCAACCAGGCGGATATGCTTGGTGCGAGCGACATTCACATCGAGAATGAGCGCCACGACATCCGGATTCGCCTCCGTGTCGATGGTGCACTCCACCCCGTAGCGACGATTAGCCGGAGTCGCTATCGCGTGATCATGGGTGAGCTCGCCAGCCGTGCTGGTGTATCGAGTGCTTCGATGGAGCCGCAGTCTGGCCACATCCAAAAGGACGTGACGCATGGCAATGCGACGCATTTGCTCAACATCCGTGTTGAGACTGTGCCAACCATGTATGGACAGGATGCTGTGCTGCGTCTGTTTAACTTTGATGAGAGTTTGCTCAATCTTGATTTGCTGGGTATTCCGCCTAAGCAGCGCCAGCAGATTGATGAAATCATCAGCCATCCGCGCGGCCTTGTGCTGATGGTTGGGCCAACGGGCTCAGGTAAGTCTACCACGCTCTATAGTATGCTCAATGCCCTCAACACGACTGATCGTAAGATTATTACCCTGGAGGACCCAATCGAATATGGCCTGGCTGGCATCTCGCAGATCCCAATCAATACCACCGCCGGTGGAAGCTTTGGCGAGGGTTTGCGCAGCGTGCTTCGTCTTGATCCAGATGTCGTGATGGTAGGTGAGATTCGCGATGTCGATACGGCGCGCACGGCCATTCAAGCGTCGATTACTGGCCACTTGGTGATGTCGAGCTTCCACGCTAATAGTAGTAGTGCAGCTTTTAGCCGAATGATCGACCTGATTGGTGTGAACCCGATTTTTGCCAGCGCTATCCGCCTTGTGGTGGCGCAGCGGTTGGTGCGGCGCCTCGTGGACGAAACCAAGGAAGCCTACGAGCCAGACGATGCCACGCGGAGCTATGTCAAGCGAGTCCTTGCTGATATTCCTGAAGAGGTAGAGCATCCGGATCTCGACACCTTCAAGCTCTGGCGGCCAGTGCCCAGCGACGATGCGCCGTTTGGCTACAAAGGCCGCATGGTGATTATGGAGCAGCTTATCGTGACCCCAGGTATTCAGAAGTTCATCCGCGGCGACTTTACTGATGTTCACCCAGACGTCATCGAAAAAGCCGCTCAGCGCGAAGGCATGCTCACCCTCGAGCAAATCGGTGTCCTTGCCGCCCTGCGCGGCGAGACAACGCTGGAGGAAGTCGGGCGGGTGATATAGCGCGCTATCTTTCTGAAGAGTACTTAGGACCGATCTGCACCATGTATTACATAGCGGATTTTTTGACAAAGTATCATTTTTTGCGTATTATACTATGGCATGTCGCATGAACAGATTGACTATCCACGAGAACCCGAATCACTTCAAGTGTCTGTCATAGACCATAATCCTAGTGGAGAAGAGCTTGGCATAACGCTACCAGACAGCGTTGGTAAAATGCCGTCTAGTGAGCATGAGCCGAGCCTAAACGAACAGCAATTAGAAGAAGATATAGCATCACTCAATGCGAGTTTTACAGTCTTTAGTGGTGTGCTTGAACACTTATCGCTTGTGATGCAACAGCATAAGGAGGCGGCTATAGCTATGCAAAATACTGAGCATACGCTTCGGCAGTGTCACTTTACAAGTGAAAGGTACAAATACTGTGTGCGTCGTGCACTATTGTGCGAAGCTAACTCGTGGCGTACAACAAATATGCGGTTATATCCGGCAGCGGCGGAGCGTGCGCAGCAATACATCAATAAGCAGCGCGACAAGCTAGCGATGCGAAGCGTGCGCGCCGTTAAGGCGGTATTTCTGGCTGGCGGAATAGTGCAGGTGCCAGATTGGTGTCATACGGTTATTCCAAAGCGTACTGAATGGCAGCAGGATAAAGCTCTGCTGCCATCGGCAGCTAACGATATATACCAAAAGTTAGTTCAGGAGACAGTCGATTGGGCAGTGGCGCAGTGCGAACAGATAGCCTTTGATGAGCCACAGCAACCATGCTACGATGACGAAGTTGCAATCTGTAAACCGGAGAGTCAACATCTCGATGCATTGCAAACGGAGCATACGGCATTAGTTGCACAGGCTCGGCAGCTTGAACAATCGCGAGATAAGGAACATACAACGGTACCGGCTGATACATTGCTGTCGTTCTGCCACTACCTCACAGAGCATGTACCACAAATTAGCCAGACGCAAATTGCGCTCTTACAATGGTTTGATCGATCGGATAAGGTGATAACTCACGATATAGCACAGCGCTTGGTTGATCGCCTCTGGCCAAAGAGTGCACAGCACGCTGATCGTCAGTTAATTGATATACAAACGGAACAGATCATTGCCGAGACGGCTGAGCGGCTAGCCAATGCATTAGTAGCATATCAACCGACAGCTGACCAGCTAGCAACCCATGATTTGCCAAATGTATCTAGCAATAAACGACGCAGCATGGAAGGCTCAGTAGGCCTGCTGCCTAGTAAGTCAAATCGGCCAGATAATGTCACGTCGCTGCCAGTATCAGAGCTGCTACAGCCTTGTGCAGAAACCGAACGTGTGTCGCTTGATTACCTTACCTTGCCGCACAAGCTTGTACCATGGCTTGAGGTGGATAGTCGTGATAGTACAGTGAGTTGTAAAGTTATTGTCGATAGTGTACCTGGGGCGCTTGTGATCGATTGCCGTAGCAAAGCACTGCAAGAAATTGAACGTCGGATGGATGGTTATCAATCAACTGCATGGGATTATATAGCACCAAATGTACAGCAACGTCTCACACACTATGCTCAGGTGGCTATGTCGGACGGTGGTTTAATTCATGCTGGTAAATTCTCAAGTGTTGATAAAAAAGGCGAATCGACTTACCCGTACCCTGTGATTTACAGTAAGGACGCGAAACACAATGTGGTGCGTGTCTACATATCGAACCTACGTGTTAACCAGATGGACAATAGACTTGCGAGTGTGCGTGAGCAACTCACAGCAATGCAGGTGCACGAATTGATTATGTTGATCGGTGTCTGTGACAAGCAGCACCAGCTAGCGACATTGGCAGAAATTACTGGACGTTCTCGACGAGAGTTACGCAAACAGCGCGTAGGTAGTATCTAAAGAGAAGCTATACAGGAATAAAACTACGTGGCTTTATATGCTACGTAGTTTTATTTCTTAGGCTTACTGTCTCTTGCGTGACAAAACTCACCGATATACCCAGTGCTCTACGAGGTTACATAAGGTATACAAAGTGGGAGGCAAGATTTAGGAATGTGGGCCTTGGCGGGTATAATATCAGCCTAGCGAATAACCTTCGCCACAGCCTCCACCACGCGCTCATCAAATGGTGAGGGGATGACGTAGTCTGCTGTGGGTTCATCGACCAGCGCTGCCAGCGCCTGGGCGGCGGCTAGCTTGTGCTCGTCGGTGATTTTTTGCACGCCGTTATCGAGCGCACCACGGAAGATGCCCGGGAAGGCCAGGGCGTTATTGACTTGGTTGGGGAAGTCGCTGCGGCCAGTGGCGATGACAGCCGCGCCGGCTGCTTTGGCGCTATCTGGCATGATTTCTGGCACTGGGTTGGCCAGGGCAAAGATAATCGGGTCTTTGGCCATCATCCCGACGAGCTCTGGGGTCAGCAACCCGGCGCGCGATACACCAATGAATACATCGGCATCTGCCATGGCGTCTTCCAGCGACCCCTGCTGCGAGGCATCAACATAGGCAAGCAGGGCAGTCTTCTCGGCGTTGAGGTCGGTGCGGTGGCTACCCACAATGCCTTTGCTATCAACCGCCACAATGTGCCGAGCACCGTAAGTATGCAGTAGCTTAATAATAGCAGTACCAGCAGCGCCAGCACCAACCACGACAAATTTGCTATCAGCCAGGCTCCGGCCCGTCAGCTTGGCGGCGTTGATGAGCCCAGCCAGTACCACTACGGCAGTGCCGTGCTGGTCGTCGTGGAAGACGGGGATGTCCAGCTCGGCCTTCAGGCGTTCCTCAATCTCAAAGCACTGAGGTGCGGCGATATCCTCGAGGTTAATTGCACCAAAGCTTGGCGCAATTGCCTTAACCGTAGTGATGATCTCCTCTGGCTGGTGCACGTCGAGCACGATTGGCACGGCATCGACACCAGCAAAGTGTTTAAACAGCAGCGCCTTACCTTCCATCACCGGCATCGCAGCCTTAGGGCCAAGGTCGCCCAGGCCTAGGATGGCCGAGCCGTCGCTAATCACCGCTACAAGGTTATTCGTCCAGGTGTAGGTGGGCAGAGTAGCGGGGTCATCTGCAATTGCCTTGCTGACTGCGCCCACGCCGGGGCTGTAGTAGCTGCTGAGTTTATCGCGGTCAAGCTCATCGCTATCGCGTAGGCTAGTGGTGATTTTACCCTTATATTTTTTATGTAGGTCGAGTGCAAGTTTATTATAATCCATAAACTCTAGTATACCGCACACAGGCGAGAAAGAGAAAGGAGTAGTACAAGGACAAACAGCCGTTATTGCAATACTTTCGCACCAAATGCTATTATATGATGCATGATACAAACCGAGCAAGGAGCTCTGCATAGCCGCAGCGGCTCATAATACGGAGTGATAATGAAAAGATCTATAGACCTGCAGTCATCTCATCACGATACTCGTCCCGAGCATGCATCTACAAGAATAGAAGTTGCAATCAAAAAAGATAATGAACTATACAGAGAAATCAAGCTGGCCCTTCGTGATGCGAAGGAATCGGAACACGAATATGAGGAGGACATTAATGGGCAAAATCTGCGGATAATTAAAACGACCAGCAAGAAGCGCTCGAGGAGTTTGTGCAGACTGGCGAGAGGAGCACGGTGCCACCAGGTGTTCTCCAACGCTACCAAGAGGAGCGAGCAATCTGTGAGGCTATGCTTGCCGAAATAGCCGAAGAAGAAGAGCGAGTAATGGATAAGGGCGGCTATGGAGCAGAATATAGAGCGATCAGAACTGCAACGGGCCTTGGCTATGCGCCATTGACGGACGCTGGAGCAACAAAGCAGGCTGATAAAATGTATAGAAAAACCCGGCTTGGCAAAGACGTACAGCAGCGGCGCCAAATCGTCGAAGATAGGATTGGTGAGATCAACGCTGAGCTGGCGTATTATATGGGTCTCACGGAGCCACCTTTGGCAGTCGTATCTGAGGAAACAGCAATTCGTATCTGGGGCAAAGAGGCGGTCGAGAAGGCGCAATCGGCTGGTGAGGGAGGCGAGCCTGGGTATATTGATGTCTTTCCTAATGTCTTTCCTGATGATGACCGAATATCACACTCAGACAACAAGCGGGGATATGGTAGCCGTATGCCACCAGAGTTTATCAAAAAAGACGCCAGCCAGCGGATAGCAGAGGTGCTTGTGGGGTCTACTGGCGAAGCGTGGACGGTGCAAGAATTAGGCGACGAGGTCTACGACCCAGAGAAAGTGCATACAAAACTCGGGCGATACAATCGAGTGAGTGCTCTGCTAAATATTGACCAAAGACCAGATAACCGCAGTGCGATTATCTCAAACGAACTGGCGCGTTACAGTTTTGTCCTCCAGCGTGGCCGGCGATACCTCATAGACGAGCATGGTCGGCGACGTGATCCAATCACTGTTTATCGTGCGGTGCCAGTAGATATTGCTATGCAGGGATTGACAGAAGAGAGACAAGTAAATGGCCGTCATGCCAAACACCAGATTCAGATTGAGTGGACGCCACAAGATACTGCAGCTGCAGCGCATGAAGCAGCCAACACCACTCACAGCAAGGTGTTACCAGCTGCTGGTAGCGCAGAAAATGAAGCTTCGGTCAGCAGCGTGCTAGACATCGATGATGCACTGGCAAAGCGAGCACTCGAGGCTGTCCGTGCTGCCGCTAACCGTCAAGCAGCAGAAGCCAAAGAGCAGCAAGAAGCGCTCCGCGCTGCAGAGGCCACCCTCAGCGCAGAAGTACGCGCCCAGATCGAGCAGCTTGTCGAGCTTGCACAGCCACTGATCGATAGCTTGCGAGAAAATAGTGCCGACGATAATGCAGACAAGCGGGTATTTCCTATTCAAGATTTGCCCGAGATAAGGAGCCAGTGCGCTTCTGAGCACGACCTAGAAATATTCCTCAATAAAGCTCGGCAGGCTGGGCTTATCAACAAAAAACAGCTGCGCAATCGTGCGTTGCCGTCTGCTGGCGAGGCGCTTGTGCTTATCCTTTATGCATACGACTCGCAGACGATGTATGACCTAGTGCGCAATGATGCTGCCAAGCGTGTGCTCCAGCATAAATTCCAGCAAGCGTACGAGAACAGAGCTGCACAGGTAGTGAACCGCCGCGAAGGTGGAGCAAGCGCAGCCCAAGAAAGCACCACCAGCTAAACTAGTTGCTATATATACCAAAGTGCGGTATAGTTTAGATTATAAATCCAAAATAGGCATCATCCACCAGTGATGATACAGAGAAAGAGGAGGAAAGAAAAATGGGCGAACGATTAGCTGATAATGTGAAGAAGAAGACAGAAGAGCTTATTGGGGCAGGTGCTGGCCTAGCTTTGGTGCTTGGTGCGGCAGCGTGCTCTGCAGAAACATCACGAAATGAAGCACAACCAGCTCAACCTGCTGCCACTGTCGAAGCAACATCGTCAGCAACAACACCAAGCGCAAATCCATCCATCGAAGCGCCAGCACGCAACAAGACTTCGCAGTCTGAGCGACCTCACTCTACTGACAAAGCAACGGAGATACCATCGTTCCCAGCATCTCCAACCCAATCGCCTGAGCAGCAGTCGACAGAAAAGGCTCGGCCTGGTGAGAAGAAGCTGTCTGCAGAAGATAATGAGGCCTTTCGTACACAAGTCGATGAAGCGCTAAAAAACAGGACAAAAATCAATGTTTTGCGTGGTCTTTTGGTTGTTCCAACAGGTGAAGATGGAAAGAGTACAGTGTATTCTAACCTTTTCGTTGGAGATGAGCATGGTAATATTACAGGTGATGTGTCACCTGATAAAACCATGACCTTCTATGTGCAGGACCAACAAGGAAACTGGTCTACAGTTGATTTAAAGACTCCAGGCAGCTACAGAATAGACGAGCAAGGCAATAAAGCAGAGAAACTACCAGTTCAAAAAGTAGAGTTTTACAGTCGGGAGCAAAATGGAGCAGATAGTAAGCTCGGCGATGTATATGAGGTTCGTAATGGTAAATTGACTGTTGTAAAGGGTAATTTTGAAGATGGCGTGTGGGTGCTAATGGCATCATCAGTTGGTATTGATACTTCGTCTAAAGGACAGACAGATAAAGCTGCATATGAGGCAACACACCAAAAAGTAGGATAGAGAGAGGTTCTTTGTTATAATAAAAAACTTCTTCGTGGTGCTGAGCGGGGCTGTTGCTAGTTCGCGTTGAGCGATGTTTGGGGTATTGGTGCAAAAGCGCTCTCTCCCTCTTCTCCCTGCACGCAAAATATGGTACAATCAATAACTGAATTGTCATCTAATAATTAAATAGAGAGAAAGTCATGAGTTTTGCACTGATCCAAAAAGTCAATGACCAGCAGAAGAAGCCTGCCGTTGTTGATGTGCGGAGCGGCGACACAGTCCGCGTCCACCAAAAAATCAAAGAAGGCAACAAAGAGCGCATCCAGATGTTTGAAGGCGTGGTAATCCGCACCGACAACAAGGGTCAGCACACCAGCCGCATTACCGTACGCAAGATTACCAGCGGTGTGGGGGTAGAGAAGTCATTCTTGCTGCACAGCCCACTGGTTGAGAAGGTTGAGGTGATGCGCCGCGCTAAGGTACGCCGCAACTTCCTGAGCTACCTGCGTGGCCGCAGTGGTAAGTCGGCTCGCCTGACCGCCGTACAGTTCGACCGTGAGGCGGTGAACAACGTGCACGATGCTCATGCCGAGGCTGAGGCTGCCCGCCTCAAAGAAGAAAAGGCCAAAGAAGCTGCCGAGAAAAAGGCTGCAGAAGACGCCAAGCAAGCTGAGCTTGACGCTAAGGCTGCCGAGGTTGCCGCTCGCCACGAAGCTGCGTAGGATAGCCTCTATAAGAAAGCTTTTTGTATCCGCCTCTATATCAGGGGCGGATTTGTATTGAGGCTGAGTCTTCAGTCTGTTTGGCTGCGCTAATGATATTGAGCAGGCCTATAGTAGCCAGCTTATGGTGGATGCTATACTAGAAGTATGAGCATCTTTACCATTGTTTCGATTGTTATACCAGTTGCCTTGGCGAGTAGTATACCGCCTATCTTGCAGCATTATGGCTATACACACGAGCGGCGCTACCGTTGGCTACTGTATCTGGCGTGTGGGTTGTTCTTTATCTCGTGGTATGTACCATCGCCGTTGATCGATGGGCAAGACACGGCATTTAATACCCACTTCATTGGTGGTGGGATATTTACTGGCTGCCTGTGGCTTTACGTCAAGCATGCGCTGGGTTGGCACCGGTATTGGCTAGTGGAGGCATTTTCGCTGTTTGCGCTGGTGTCGGCACTTGGCTGTATGAATGAGCTATTTGAGCTGCTGGTGGCGAAGACTGGCGTGGCTCGCTTGCCGCTGGATGATACCAATTGGGATATCGCGGCCAATACTGCTGGGGCACTGCTTGTTTGGCTAGTGTGGCTGGCTGTAGTGGGGTGGCAGCGAATTGTTCGCCGCGATACGTAGACAGCTAAATAACTTGGCGCAAGAATAAAGCCACCGCTTGAGGGTGGCTTTTATACTGCCGTATACGAGATGCTATTACTTTGTCTTGCGAGATTCTGCTTGCTTGGTGAGGATGGCGCGAATCGCCTCGAGATTCTCGTCGATCGCAGCCACGTGCCGTCTGATCTGCTTGGTGCGTCGGCCCTGCCGGACGACCCAACAGATGCCACAGATGAGCAAGATAAAATACACAACGTTAAGTGCGACTGCTAGTATGAGGAGTGGTGCTGGCCCGGTGATTTCCATGGTGGGTATGAATGATCCTTTCGTGTTATTACTATGACGCTATACAGTTTATTTGTTCTATCTTTTGTGTGGTGAATGCTATGGCACGCATTGCCAGATTGGCTGAGCTTGCTGACGGTAGACGATGGCACGTGTGCCGTGATAGCGGGCTGTACAATATGCCTGCATATTGAGACTACCCTTGGGTGTGAAGGTGAAGCCCGAGAAGAGAGAAATTGAATAGCTGAGGCTGTAGCACGACCATCCATATGGATTGCTCTTATCAAGCGTATACGCACCCGTATGGTGTTGGTGTGTACATACTTCGTGCGGGTTAATGGTGTGAGCCTGTGCTGTTGTCGCTAGTGTAGTTGGGACGCCAGCACACCCAGGAATGGCACATGCAATCACTCCGGTAACAAAAAGCGTGTGCCAAAGCATTTTTGTCATACTCCTCCTTGTGATGAAGTAATAGTTGCTAAGCCGAGGGCGTGCCTTGATTGTAGTGGATTATCCGCACTCTCGCAACAGAAAATAGGCGAATCAGCAAGAAACACGAAACAAGAACAGAGCTAAAGGTTGTATATTATACATCACTATGTTGTTTGACAATATGGGGGAGTGGCTGTTGGTGTGGCGAAGCTAAACGAGTATGAAGATCGGCAGTGTGCGCTATGCCATAAAATATGAGACAATCATAGTATGATACTCGGAATAGATGAAGTTGGGCGTGGGCCATGGGCGGGGCCGCTGGTGGTTGGCGCAGTGGTGCTGGGTGGTACGGTAATAGATGGCCTGGATGACAGCAAGAAATTGACGAAAAAGCGCCGCGAAGCCCTTGCTCAAGTCATCCAAGAGCAGGCAGCGGCGTATGCGCTTGGCTGGGTAAGTGCGGCGGAGCTGGATGACGTAGGGATGAGCGAAGCCCTCCGCCTGGCAACGCGGCGAGCGGTGGAAGCGGTGCAGCAGCAATGCCGCGAGCAAGCTATTGCGCTCACGGAGATTGTGATCGATGGCAGGGTGAACTTCTTGGCTGGGACGGCACTAGAGCAGCATGTCACGACGCTGCCCAAGGCAGATGCATTGGTGCCGAGTGTCTCGGCGGCGTCGATCATCGCCAAGGTGGCGCGCGACCAGTATATGGCTGAGCAAGATGCATTCTACCCTGGCTATGGCTTTGCGGCGCATGCTGGCTATGGCACGGCGCAGCACCGGGCAGCAATTGCCGCCCATGGAGTGACGCCACTGCATCGGCTGAGCTTTAAACCACTTCAGCACTACCGTGATGATAGTCCTCGCCCGGCAGACGAGGCGCATACTACTCAGCAATCCAACACAACGACCACACGTGGCCATGCTGGCGAATCGGCTGCGGCAGATGCTTTGCAGCAGCGCGGCCATCAGATTGTGGCGCGCAACTGGCGGACAAAATATTGCGAGATCGATATTATCTCGAAGCGTGGCGATACGCTGTATTTTGCTGAGGTGAAGCATCGCACGGATGACTATGCAGGCGATGGCCTTGCGGCGATTACGCGCAAGAAGCGCAACCAAATGCACTATGCTGCGCGGTTCTATGCGCACCACGAGCACATCACCACTATGAATCTCCAGCTTATTGCGATTGCTACTAGTGGCAGCCCGCCGCGGGTGGTGCGGATTGAAGCTGTTGAGTAGTGACGGTTTTGTGACTTAAGCTACATAGATCTATAGCTTTTTCTGTGCGATTACACCTTCTCACTGCTTTACTCGGTAGAGTGCAAGAATTCTCTGTTTTCTGACAGATTAGCTTACACCGGTAAAAAGCGAATAGTGCTGGGAAATGCAAGGGCGCGGTTCACGCCTCGCTATACCTCGCTATACCTTTGTGAGTACTGCCACAACCGCCGGGCCATCGCGCTCGATGAGCTCGACGCGGGCGGTGATGTCTGTAATGCCCATATCTATCACGCGGGTGAGGGCTGGCTCATTGCGCAGTGGTGTAAAGAAACGCTGGTACTCGCCCAGCTGCTGGCGCGAAGCGAGGATGTTGCCGGCATAGCGCGGGAAGTAATCGAAGCTCTTGTCGCTACCAAAATGCTGCTCGATCCATGGCCAGTTATCTTGCAGCCATTGCCACGTAGCGTCACGTGCATCGCGGTTGCGCAGCAGGTAGACAAACCAAAAGACGGTATCTTGGGTGCGAACTGTCTCGGTATCCATCATAAGGGTGAGCAGTTTGTGAATACTCGCGGCGTCGCGCGTGCTCGTTACGGCGCTGGCGATATCTTGGCGCAGGTCGCTGCTGGCAGTTGCCCGATAGTGCGCCAGAAGCTCATCAATCAGTCGCTGAGGTTGCTGGCTGTGGCGGACAACGCTACTGGCAATCAGGCTACGTAGCTCGCTATCGAGAGCCAATAGGCCGCCCGCTGCATAGCGCTGCTGCGCCTCGGCAATCACCGCGGGTTGCTCGCTATAGAGCATGTGCGCGATGATTGTCGATCGCAGCTTGGTGTCATTCTCAGGCTCACCAGGGCACGTACTCCAGCCAAGGCGATCATAACTCTGCTGGGCAAGCTGGCCCACAAACTGCCGCAGTGCTTGCTCGGCAGCACTATGTGGCTCAACGAAGAGCTTGAGGTGGGCAACCACTGACGACATTACGCTCCAGACATGCTCGTCTGTCTCATTACGGTAAGCGTCAAGGAGGGTAAGTAAGCTGGCGCTCGATACGCGACCACTCCGAGCAAGTAACAGCTGTTGGGTGAGTAAGAGTGAGCGATCGACGACAGATAGCTCACCACGCCGCACCTGGCCAAGCAAACACTCTAACAGTGCGTTATCATACTGCGTAATGAAGTGCGAGACGTTGCCATGATTGAGAAGGACTGGCTCATCCAGACTGCGCTCTACTACCGTGCGTTGCGTGGTGAGCAGTGCTGGAATAGCTGGTGATGAGCTATGGAGGGGGATCTGCCAGGTAGTGTCATCGGCCGCGTGTGGGCCAATAAAGAAGCGTTGCTGCTCGAGTACTAGCTGCGAGCCGCTGAGCGAAGCTGTGACAGCTGGGTAGCCAGGAGTGCGGATCCAGTGGTTCATAAGTGCAGCAACATCGCGCCCGCTGGCTTGACTCAGCGCACGCCATAAGTCGTCGCCCTCGGCATTGCCATAGGCATGGGTGGCGAAGTATGCTTGCAGGCCAGCACGAAAGGCGGCTTCGCCTAGCCAATGCATGAGCATGTAGAGGAGACGTCCACCTTTGGCGTAGACAATCGCTCCGTCAAAGAGCGTGCTAATTTCATCCGGATGATGGACAGCTGTTTGGACCGGTTGCACGCCATCAATCGCATCACGGCCAAAGGCCAGCGCACCCTCGTGGTTGCAAAAGTCTGTCCACACGTGCCACTCGGGGTGAATGGCGTCGACCGCCAGGTATTCCATCATGTTGGCAAAGCTCTCGTTGAGCCAGAGGTTATCCCACCACTTCATCGTCACCAGGTTGCCAAACCACTGGTGGCTGAGTTCGTGGCTAATGACGGTGGCAATGTATTGCTTATCGGCGATAGTCGTCGTGACTGGGTCAGCCAGCAGCGCAGACTCGCGGTAGGTAATGAGCCCCCAGTTCTCCATCGCACCACTACTAAAGTCTGGTACTGCAACGTGATCGGACTTAGGCAAGGGGTAGGGCGTGTCGAAGTACTCATTAAAGAACTCGATCGAGCGGATGGCATGCTCAAGAGCGAAATCGAGACTGGTGGGGGCTTGCGCTGGTGTGGCCCAGACCGACACTTCCACACCGTCTTTCGTCTGGCCAGTGATGTGCTGCAGCTCACCCATCACGAGAGCCACGAGGTAGGTACTCATGCGCGGTGTTTGAACAAAGGTAGTGGTGAGCCGGTCATCTGCTTCTTGCTGCGACTGGACGGGCATATTGCCAAGCACCGTGATGCCTGGCTCGGTCGTGACGGTTATGTCGAAGGTCGCTTTGGCAGCAGGCTCATCAATACACGGGAATACCTCGCGCGCATGATGACTCTCGAACTGCGTCATGAGCAATTCTTTCTTCGCACCGTCGTGCTGATAATAACAGGGGTAGAGACCATGGAGTGAGTCAGTAATCGCTGCTTCGTACGTGAGAGTAATGGTGTGAGTATCAGCACTCAGCGTTGGCACGTGCAGTGAGACCTCGTCCTCACTATGCTCCACAGAGGCCGGCTGGCCGTCGATCATCGCGCTGGTGATCGTGAGGTCTTTGGCGTGGAGTTTGATTGGCGTATCGGCCTGCGTCGTCTCGCCAGTGATCGTCACTTGCCCTGCAAAGTGCCGCTGCTGGCGATCGATATCCAGCGCCAGCTGATAGTGAGTTGGTATAAAAAAGTCGATGAGATGAGTAACCTGTTGCATAAAACTAGTATACCGGAATGTGCATGAGCCTACCAAAAATTGACCCTATGCTATGATATAACTATGGAATATCGCCGTCGCCGCGTCATCACGATGTTTTTGCTCGCTGGTATTGTCATTATTGCGCTCGCGATATATGCAGCGTGGCAGTTGGCGCAGTCAAGTCACTCGCCACAAGGTAACGGCGAGGCACTAGCAGCGCTGGAGGCATTACCCGTTAAGGGCCGTGCGCCCAAGACTGGATATGCGCGTAGCCAATTTGGCGTGGGCTGGGCAACGACGAGTGGCTGCGATACGCGCAATATCATCCTTGCGCGTGATCTCAAGCAGGCGGTGGTGAGTGGTAACTGTAAAGTAGCGAGTGGTCAGCTCGACGACCCATACACAGGCAAGCGCATCACCTTTCAGCGGGGGAGTGGCACGAGTACCGCGGTGCAGATCGACCACGTTGTAGCTCTCAGCAATGCCTGGCAAACCGGTGCACAACAGCTCAGTAGCGAGCAGCGGCAGCAGCTTGCTAATGATCCACTTGAGCTTCTGGCGGTTGATGGCCCGGCCAACCAGCAAAAGGGTGATGGCGATGCTGCGACGTGGCTGCCCAGCCATAAGCCGTTTCGCTGCCAGTATGTTGCCCGGCAAATTGCCGTCAAACGTAAATATCACCTCTGGGTCACTACAGGCGAAAAAGCCGCCATGCAGCGCGTCCTCGCCACATGCCCTGGGCAGGGAGTGCCTGGCTGATGCAACCGAAGCTTATTGTATTCGACCTCAATCACACCTTGATTCGCGACAACTCTTGGCGCAATCTCAATCTCGCCATGGGCATTACACCAGAAGAAGATGCTGCCTTGATGGCACGCGCCGCTCGGGGTGAGATAACTGATGCCGAGGGTCAAGCCTGGCTATTGCAGCGCTACCAGCAGCGGGGCGACTGCCACAGAGAGGCGGTGCAGCGTGTCCTCAGCCAGTACACCTATATGCCACATGCTCAAATGGTCGTTGCGGCGCTCCAAGCGCGGGGTTACCGCGTGGCCATCAACTCTGGTGCGATGGATATCTTGGTGAGCATGGTAGCAGATCAGCTTGGCGTCGCACTTTGGCGCGCGAGCAATCATTTTATCTTTGATGATCACGACATGCTGTGCCAGATTGATGCGCCAGATAACGATGCAGCAGCCAAGCTACAGCAGCTCCGCGAGCTAGCTGCCGAGCAGCAGGTCTCGCTGAGTGACTGCTTGGTGGTGGGCGATGGATCGAACGACGTACCACTCTTTGCCGCGACGGGTAATGGAGTAACCTTTGCTGACTCACCCGCTGCTAGGCACGCACGATGGGTTATCGCCGACCTCCGTGATATATTGACGATTGTTGAATAAGAACTTCCGCCATTCCATTTGACATCCTTCGCGCTATCCGCTACACTGATGGGTAGATATCCGGCCGGCAGGTCGGAGTTTTTCATAGAAAGGAGTATATAATATGGAAGACCTTAATATTAAGCAGCTTACGTTAGCCTTGCGCACGATCGCTGACGAAAAGAATTTGCCTGAGGAGACTGTCCTGGGTGTGATCGAGCAAGCAATTGCTGCCGCGTGGCGCCGTGACAATGGTGAGCGCGATCAAAACGTTCGGGCTGAGCTCAACCTCAACGACGGCACCGCCAAGGTGTTCGTCATTCGTGAGATCGTTGAAGAAGTTAACTTCCCATCGACAGAGATCAGCCTAGAAGAAGCACGGGCGACAAGCCCCGATGCCGAGCTGGGCGGTACCGTTGAGGAGACGCACAATGTGACGAGCTTTGGCCGTGTGGCGGCTCAGACCGCTAAGCAGGTGGTATTGCAGCGCTTGCGCGAAGCTGAGCGCGAGGTGGTGCTTGCAGAGTTCGAAGACAAGATTGGTACGGTTGTGACGGGTATTGTTCAGCGGGTTGAGCCACGTGTCGTGCGCGTTGAACTGGGCAAGGCAACTGGCATCTTGCCGCAAAGCGAGCAAATCCAAGGTGAGCGCTATGTGCCAGGCAGTCGCATTAAAGTATTTATCAAGGACATCGAGCGCGACAATCGTGGTCCACAGCTTATCCTGAGCCGTGGTAACGAAGCCTTCATTGAGTATCTCTTCCGTCAAGAGGTACCAGAGCTCGAGACAGGGGCAGTTGAGATTAAGGGGATCGCCCGCGAAGCAGGTCGCCGCACTAAGCTGGCTGTTCTGAGCACCGTGCCAGGGATCGACCCTGTTGGTACCTTTGTTGGTGGGCATGGCACACGGGTCAACGCCGTTGTTAATGAGATTGGTGACCAAGAAAAGATCGATATTATTATGTACGACGAAAACACCGATACGTACATTCGCAACGCTCTCAGCCCTGCCGAGGTAGTGCGGGTCGAGATTGACCGCGAGCACAAGCACGCCAAGGTATATGTGACGGAGGACCAGCAGTCGATCGCGATTGGCCGTAGTGGGCAGAATGTTCGCTTGGCAAGCCGCCTTACGGGCTTTGAGCTTGATATCGAGACAGCAGCAAGCCAGCCAGCTGAGCGCAAGCCACGCAAGAATATCGAGGATGATCTCTTTAGCGCCATTGAAAACCAAGCGTAAAATTGCAAAGCGCTGCGACACGCTAACCCTGCTCATGATAGAGCAGGGTTTTGTGGATTATTAGCACTCCACCTTGACGAGTGCTAATAAGCAGCGTATACTGAGTAGGGTGGCTTTTGGCCACAGATTTTGGAGGACGACATGGAAGATGATTTTGCAGATTTTATTAGCCATTTGAGTGATGATGCTCGTCTGAGCGTCCAGTATGCTGATGCAATTGCCCGTGGGTACGGCAACCCCTATATTGGCACCGAACACCTACTCCTTGGTATCCTGAGCCAAAGCGCTAGCCTGGGCACCAAGGTACTGGCCGATGCTGGCATTACGCTGCGTCGGGCGGAGGACTCGCTTCACCTGCAGCCGCTCAAGAGTATTACGGTGCGGACTGGTGGGGCAACTGGCCTATCTGAGACAGCTCTGTTGACGCTCCGGATGGGGTGGGAAATTGCGAAGGAGTATGAGCATGACGAGCTTGGTACAGAGCATATTCTCTATAGCTTGCTCAAGCAAAATAACGCCCGCGCAACCGTACTGCTACGCGAGATGGGGGCAGATACCGAGGCGATCGTCCGCAACCTCGAAGCTCACTTTGATGATATGCGCGAAGAGAGCCGTGGTGGCACGAGCACCCGTACCGACACGAAGCGGCGGCCAATGCCGCGCGGTGGCAGTGCCCTCAGCAAATACAGCATTGATCTCACGGCTAAGGCGGCCGATGGTGAGCTTGATACTGTGGTAGGGCGAGCACGCGAGACCGAACGCCTTGTAACAATTCTCAGCCGCCGTACCAAGAATAACCCTGTCTTGCTGGGTGAGCCAGGGGTAGGCAAGACGGCCATCGTTGAAGGCCTCGCGCAGCGGATTGTCCGCGAGGATGTGCCAGATAATTTACTCGACAAGCGAGTGGTTATGCTCGATATGACGGCGATTGTCGCTGGTACTAAGTACCGTGGGCAGTTCGAGGAGCGGCTAACGGCACTGATTCGCGAGATTACCAAGCAGGGCAACATCATTGCCTTTATCGATGAATTGCACATGCTTGTAGGGGCTGGCTCAGCAGAGGGTGGGGCAATGGACGCAGCTAATATCCTCAAGCCGGCGCTAGCCCGAGGTGAGCTGCACCTCATCGGTGCGACGACACTGGAGGAGTATCGCAAGCATATCGAGAAGGACAGCGCGCTCGAGCGTCGCTTCCAGACAGTGCTCGTTAAGGAGCCAAGCGTGAAGGATACGGTGGCAATCCTTAAGGGGCTGCGCAGCTACTATGAGAAGCATCACGGGGTGAAGATTAGCGATGAGGTGATCGAGTCGGCGGTGTATATGAGTGACCGCTATGTGGCTGATCGCTTTATGCCTGATAAGGCGATTGATGTGATTGATGAAGCAGCAGCTCTGGTACGCGTTAAGAAGGGACATAAGCCAAGCAAGCAGCGCGAGTATGTCCGTGAGCTCAAAGCGCTCAACGAGAAGATGGAAGACGCCGTGGCAGCAGAAGACTACGAGCGTGCTGCCTTGTATAAGCAGCGTATTAGCCAATTGACTGACCAACTCGAGCAGGCCCGCCGCGAGCAAGGTCGCAAAACGCCACTGGTGCTCACCGAGGATCATATTGCTCATGCTATTGCTGTGATGACACACATCCCAGTTGAGAAAGTCCGCACAAGTGAGGCGAAGCTGCTGCGCAATCTCGAGAAACACCTTGGCAAATATCTGATTGGTCAGGAAGAAGCGGTTGGCAAAGTTGCTCGTGCTATCCGGCGAAGTCGTAGTGGGGTGGCGAGCAGTCAGCGGCCGATCGGTAGCTTTGTCTTTATGGGGCCAACTGGTGTTGGCAAGACCGAGCTGGCGCGTGTGCTTGCTCGTGAGGTATTCGGTTCAGACGACGCGCTGATTAAGATCGATATGAGTGAGTTTGGCGAGAAGCATACCGCGAGCCGGCTTGTTGGTGCGCCTGCTGGCTATGTAGGCTACGACGATGGCGGCAAATTGACAGACAAGGTGCGGCGTCAACCCTATAGTGTGGTGTTGTTTGATGAAATCGAAAAGGCTCACCCCGATATCTTCCAGATGTTGCTGCAGCTGCTTGAGGATGGCACATTGACCGACTCGACTGGCCGTGTTGTGAGCTTCCGTAACACGATCATCATCCTTACTAGCAATCTCGGTGCAGATAAAATGCAGCACAATCGCAGCCTCGGCTTCCAGGCCAAATTAGTCGACGAGGACGATACAGCACAGCAGCAGCGACGCAATGAGTCGTATACTCGTGAGGCACTGGAGCGATTCATGCGACCGGAGCTAATCAATCGGTTTGATGCGATCATCACCTTCCGCCCGCTCACCAAACCAGAGGTTGGGAAGATATTCGACTTGCAAATTGCCGAGCTCAATCGGCGTTTGGCTCGTCAGAGTCTTGCCGTCAAGGTGTTGCCAGCGGCAAAGCGACGGTTGATCGCTCAGGGTTACAGCCGCACCTTTGGGGCGCGGCCGCTGCGGCGCACGATTGAGGACGAGCTGGAACATCGCCTTGCAGAGGGAATTCTGGCTCGTCACTACGCCAAAGGGTCGGTCTTGACAGTTGGAGTACGAAAAGGGGAGCTGACGATTGACGCACGTAGCGAAAAGGCCTAAGCGCCTCCTCTCAACACTGGTCGGTCTGGTGATGATCGGTGGCATGGCCTGGGCTGGGCTGACCTATGGCCCGGAGCTCTACGATGCCGCAGTGGCGAGCCGGTACCAGCCCGATAGTGCAATGCAAGCGGTGATTGATCAGCTTGAGCTGACCGATAAAGGTCGGCAGCTGCTCTATGCGAGTCAGCCACAATTACAAGACAAGGCTGAGTTTAACAAAAGCTGCAAATCGACAGAGCGCACAGCAGCTATCCTTGGTTGCTACCACCTGCGCCGGATTTACGTCTACAATGTACAGAATCAAGAACTGACTAACGCCGAACCCGTCACGACAGCACACGAGTTATTACATGCCGCATATGAGCGGCTTGGTTCGGGCGAGCGACAGCGGATCGACAAGCTTATCGAAGCAGAGTACGCCAAGATCAAGACCAATCCGGTCATTGCCTCAATGGTGAAGTATTATGACCAGGCCGAACCAGGCGAGCGTAATAATGAGCTTCATTCTATTATTGGTACACAGATTGGTACAATCAACAGCGAGTTAGAGCAGCACTATAGTCGGTATTTTCGTAATCGTGCGGCGATTGTCGCACGCAGTGATGCTTACCAAGCTGTCTTTGACAAAGTCGATCAAGAAGCCAAAGCGCTCAGCAAGGCAATCAACCAAGAAGCTACCCAGCTCCCCACCGACCAAGCACAGTATAAAGAAATGGCCGAGCAACTGTCAGCCGACATCAAGGTATTTAATGCGAGAGCCCAAAATGGCGGCTTTCGCGATGATGCATCATTCCAGGCAGCACGTAAGAAGCTCTTAGCGCGTCAGCGAGCGCTTGAGGCACAGCGGCTCGCGATTAATCAGCGCGTTGAGATATATAATGCGAAGATCACTCGGCTCAATGCCTTGTCAGTACGCGCTAATGAGCTGAACCAAAGCATTAATGGCATTGAGCAACCTAAGGAGCAAGTGTAATGGCACGAGCTCGCACGGTGTTTGTTTGTCAGCAGTGTGGTGCGCGCTCACCAAAATGGACCGGTAAGTGTGAACAATGCGGCCAGTGGAATAGCCTCGTTGAGCAAGCGCCAGCTCCGGTGGGCAAATCGGCTGTGGCACGTAGCGCTGGCCAAGGTACGTTGCTACAGCCGCGGCCAATCACTGCTGCAAGCCAGGATGAGCCAGCAGCTCGGCTTGCAACGGGCATTGCCGATCTTGATACAGTGCTGGGTGGTGGTATTTTGCCTGGTGGTGTGCTGCTTCTGGCGGGGCAACCGGGTATGGGCAAGAGCACTCTCTTGCTCCAGGTCGCGCATGCGGTTGCGCAGCAGCAAGCGGTGCTCTATATCAGTGGTGAGGAGTCGGCTGGGCAGGTGGCGCTGCGGGCGACGCGACTGGGTGCCGACCAGCACGAGGCATTGTCGTTTGCAGCGAGCACAAGTGCTGATGATATTGCGGCTACCATCCGTACCAGCCAATACCAGCTGGTAATTGTCGATTCGATTCAGACGCTGAGCCTGGCTGAGATCACCAGTGCACCAGGCACTGTAAGCCAGATTACTAACGCTAGCAACGTTATCATTCAAGCGGCCAAGCAATCAGGGACGGCGGTAGTGCTGGTGGGCCATGTGACGAAGGAAGGGTCGATCGCGGGACCCAAGGTACTTGAGCATCTCGTGGATGTGGTGCTGCAGTTTGAGGGCGATCGCTACGGCGGCTTTAAGGTAGTGCGGGCCATCAAGAACCGCTATGGTAGCACGAATGAAGCGGCGATTTTTGCTATGGGTGAGCGTGGCCTGACAGTGGTAGAGAACCCCTCAGCTGCGCTGCTTGCCGAACGCCAAAATGCTGATGGCTCAGTAGTGCTGGCTACCCTTGAGGGCAATCGCCCCATCCTTGTCGAGATCCAAGCACTTGTCAATCCAACCCATTTCGGGTATCCTAAGAGGACAGCCAGTGGATTTGACCTCAACCGACTCAACCTTTTGATCGCTGTCCTCGAGCGGCGCACCAAATTGCAATTATCCGATAAAGATATCTACATCAACGTTGTCGGTGGACTCAAACTGGCTGATCGGGCGGCCGACTTAGCCGTTGTCATGGCAATTGCTAGTGCTGCTGCTGGTCGACGCCTTGATGATGGCGTAGTAGTGTTTGGCGAAGTGGGCCTTGGCGGTGAAGTGCGCAGTGCCCAAGCGGCTGAGCGGCGCATTGCTGAGGCGCAAAAACTCGGCTTCACCAAAGCAATTGCTCCGCATTCTGGCCTTAAGACGCCCTTTGTTCATGATGTGCGCGATATCCGCAGCGCACTCATTACCTATCTAAAAACATAACAAAAGGAACAACATGCAATTATCTACTATTGTGTTGCTTATCATCACACTTATTATCCTTGGCGAAGTTAGTTATCTTCTGGCTCGGCTGCCGCGTAACACGCTCAAAACAAAAGGGCGAGCATTATTAGTCGATACGTCAGTACTAATGGACGGTCGCATCACAGCCGTTGCCAAAACAGGATTTATTGGTGACACGCTGGTGATCCCCCGGAGTGTGGTGGGCGAGCTGCAATTTTTGGCAGATCATGCCGACAGCGACAAGCGAGCTCGTGCGCGCTATGGCCTCGACGTCGTGACTGAGCTGCAGGCGATGGACGAAGTTGAGGTAGAGCTCTTGCAGGATGGCAGCAAAGCACGTGAAGGGGTTGACGAGCGGCTGCTGAGCCTAGCTAAGCAGCATGGCGCATGGCTGCTTACGATCGACTATAATCTCAACAAAGTTGCCGCTGTGGAGGGGATTGGCGTGCTCAACATCAATGAGCTGGCGCAAAGCATCCGGATGGCGCATTTGCCTGGCGAGCACCTGACGCTGGCGCTCCTCCAAAAGGGGCAAGACGCTCATCAGGCGGTGGGGCACTTACCTGATGGCACAATGGTGGTCGTGGAGCAAGCCAGCAGCCAGCTGGGCCGCACCTGTGAAGTGGAGATTATTCGCAACCTTCAGACCGCTGCAGGCAAGATGATCTTTGCCAAGCTCGTCAAAAAGCCAGCACCTCAGCCTGCCAAAGCTCACTCAGCTGAAGCATCATCGGAAAAAGCAGCAGCGCAAGAGGAGCCAGCAGCTCAACCAGCTACCCGGCCCAAGCCAACAAAGACGTCGCGCTCTCGCCAGTCGCCACGAGCTCGCACTGTTCAAACATCGGTAGAGAAGGCCGATAAGAAAAAAGAGCAGCCAGCCCCAAGCCAACCCCAACCAGCTACACATGAGAAAGCAAAACCAGTGGAGCAGCCGCAGCCAAAGCAGCTAGCCAAGCGTACCTCTCGCGCGCGAGCCGCTACAGATCCAAAGTCTCCACAGGCTACTTCATCCCCTCAATCTAGACATACCAAGCAATCAACAACGAACCGCACCTCACAGACGCCCACGCAAGCTACCTCCAAGAAACGAAATACTCGCTCATCATCACGCCGCCGTGTTGACCACGAAGCAGCGCTACTTGATTTGGTGCAGAAGCAGACGGATTAAGGCGTGTTATCTGGTATTGCTGTGTCGCAGGGTTTTAATTGCTGCTGACGTTAGCTTGGTGTGTAGTGTGATTCGTTGCAGTAAAACAGTATTAGCGTGATTTGGTTACATAGAGTGGTGCTTGCTCAAACAGAGAAAAAAGTCGAAGTATGTAGTAGATCTGACCGTGAAGCTAGGGCATGGAGTACTGCAGACGGGTGAATATAGTGACGAATCTACTCGTCTATTTGAAAGATTTAGCAAGGAACCGATTCATCCAGATAGCGACTCAGAGCTGAAGGCGTACATAGGTAAGCGTATCATGACGAGGCCAGAAGCCGTCCCAATTCATGCGCGAGCACCATGGCTTGAAGATTAGCCTAGTCGTTGCGAAGCTAGCAGATAGTAAAGATATATTGTTTAATTTTTGATACGTGATTCTCAGGGTGTTATACTAATGGTAGTAATACCATGAAGGGGAAGCGACTATGCATACCTATCGAGACTTTCTCACTACCACCCTCACCGCCGCCGCGAAGATTGCAGCCGCGAACTTTGGCAACCTTTCTCACTCGGTCAAGGCGGGAGATCGCAATCAAGTCCTGACAGAGACCGACCTGGAGATCGGCCATTTCCTGACGGACGCAATTCGCACAGCATACCCTGACCATAATATCATCGACGAGGAGCTGGGCTGTATCGATAACGGGTCGCGCTACACCTGGGTGGTTGACCCGATCGATGGGACGAGTAACTTCGCGGTGGGGCTACCACAGTATGGCATTATGCTTGGGCTGCTCGATCACGACACACCAGTGGCTGGTGGCATAGCCCTGCCTGCCTTTGACGAGCTCTACGTTGCGACCAAGGGCGCGGGTGCCTGGTGTAATGATCAGAAAATCCATGTCTCGCGTGAAACCGACCTTGCTAATAGTCTCGTCGCCTATGGTATTGACGGCCACCCTGAGGATCCAGCCCGGACAAAGCGCGAGGCTGAACTGCTTGGTGCCATCATCCTCTCGATCCGTAATCTCCGCTCGTCTAATAGTGTCGTCGACCAAGCAATGGTTGCGAAGGGTGCCTATGGTGCCTGCGCCAACCAAACGAGCAAGATCTGGGACAACGTCGCGCAGCAGATCATTATTGAGGAAGCAGGCGGCGTCTATACCGATATTGCTGGTAACTCCATGGATTACCACAACGCCCTGAACCGCTCTCACGAGAACTTTACCTGGCTGGCGGGAGCGCCGGAGCTGCATCGGCAGTTGGTGAGGGTGGTGAAACCTTTATTGCTTTCCTTATGATTATAGCGTCCCCTGTATGGTCGTGAGCTCCAATTATGTCCGGCGAAACTGGAGAAAATGTGATGAAGTGCGGAGTGCAAGCTGATTGCAAGAAGGGCATGCTGCGAGAGATAATTGGCCAAGGCTGTGTCTTGGATAAGCTAGAATCGCGATGATGGACTCCAAAGCAGATGTATTCTATTTTTGATCTTAAGCTCTAAATTTCTTGATATTCCCATTATGGAGATGCCTATTCCCCGATATCTTATTCGAAGGGTGTAGGTTACCACTAAGGGGCAAATAACAAGCTTGGAGTAGATATATAATCCTATATTTTCCACTATAAAAAATCCTGCACATACAGTCGCAGGGTATTTCATTGTTCTCTACAAACGTACTAGCTTGTTCGCTGGCCGTGGGCGGTATTTTTGTCGCTGTAGTATACACTGTCTGTCAATGTGGCAGTCACGGTGAAGTTTTTGCCAGCAGAGGAGGGTATAGAGACGTTGGTGTCGCCATTGCTGTTGACCTGGCGCGTGCCAATGAGCTGGTCACCCACCTTCACCTCTAACTGTTGGAGTGGGTGACTACCCTGCCGGTAGTATACCGTCGCCGATTGCCCACTAGAGCTTACGGCGACGGAAACACTTGGCTTGGAGTCGGTACAGCGATGAGTGTCGTCATTGCTGGTGGCGTCATAGCCATCTTGGGCTGAGACGGTTTCTTTGCCCGACGAGTCTTTCGATCGAGTGACGGGGATATCCACACGAGCCGACTCTGGCGTGCAGTTTGTAGCCTTTTTCTTAGACACTCGGTCGAATGACATTGTGTTACTGCTGCGGTTAGAGTTTTTGTTGTAATACGATGGATAGATCTCGTTGTTGATCCGCTGGATACCGCTTGGTGCAGAGAACCAGTCGCTGTACGATGCTTTGTGTTGGCTGACGTAATATTGCGTGGCATCGGCCATAGTGTAGTCGAGCAGCATAGCGGGGATGAGCGAGTTACCGTTGCGGAGCGGTGACGTGTCAGAGTTGCCCAGCCAAACCGCCATCGACAGCGCTGGGGTGTAGCCGACTGTCCAAATATCCTTTGCTACCACCTTGCCATTAATCTCGGAGTTTGATGTACCAGTCTTGACGGCGGTTTTTGCCTTGAGGCGGTTCATTTGTGGCATATAGTCTTGCCCACCACCAAGGTTAGCTCGTGCACTGGAGTCACCGAGGATATCGTTGACGATGTAGGCAGCTTGCTGATCGATTACCTGCTTGGTTGAGGCGGTGTACTGCTTAAGGACTTGGCCAGTACTGTTGGTTACTTTGAGAACGGTTGATTGTGGGGTGTAGGTACCCATCCGCGCCAAAGACGCAATAGCGTTGACGTGATCGACAAGGCGCGTACCGCAGCTCCCGATGGCACTCGATAAACCAGCTTGGGCATCTGCGCCTTGGGTGCAGTAAGCACTGTCGCCCATCTCGCGAATAGTCTGCCAGGTGCTGCCACGCTTATTGCGCTCATTTTCTTGCATAGCCTTAATGGCGGGGATGTTACGCGAGCGAGCGAGGGCTTGGCGGAGATTAATGTTGTTTTGGAACTTGCCATCGGCGTTTTGCGGCGTCCAGCTACCAAAGCTGATCTTTGAATCGGAGAGGACAGAGCCACTCCCATAGTTAGTCTTGCCATTGCCCTTGTTTTGGAAGAGCTGAGCATAGACGAGTGGCTTGATGGATGAACCAGGCTGGATAAAGGCGGTAGCGGCATTGTTTTGACCAAAGACGTCATAGTTAAAGTCTCGACTCCCAACCAGTGCTACCACTTGACCTGTTTTATTATCCTCGATAGCAGCTGCACCATTAGTAAAGCCGGCATAGGTCGCACAGTTAGTATTACCACAGTGAGAATTAGTAAGCTTGCCATTAAACATACTTTGCATACGAGTCTCAAGCTTGCCTTGGAGTGTAGAGTCAAGCGTAGTCGTGACAGTGAGACCGCCTTTGCCAACGGTCGATTTGCCCAGCTCTTTTTCGAGCTGGTCGCGTACCATCAGGACGAAGTGCGGCGCTTTTATGTCGGCATACTGCTCAGCCTTTGGTCTCACAGTGTCAAGAATGGCAACTTGCTTTGCTTCGTTGGCCTGCTCTTTAGTAATGTAATTCATCTCAACCATACTATCAAGCACCTTGTGCTGGCGTGCAATGAGGGCGCTATTACCTGGTACGTAATATGGGTCGTAGAGTCCCGGGCTGTTAGGGATACCAGCAAGCAGTGCTGATTCGGCTAGGGTGAGATCCTTGGCTGGCTTCTGAAAGTAGGTGCGGGCAGCCGATTCGACACCATTGCGGCGGCCACCATATGATGCTTCGTTGAGGTAGAGATTGAGGATTTGATCTTTGTTGTACATACGCTCGACCTCAATCGAGAGAATCACCTCCTTGATCTTGCGTGGTATACCATCGAGGCCGCGTTTTTCGATCTCACTTTTCTCAAAGAAGGCTTGCTTAACGAGCTGTTGTGTGAGCGTCGAGCCACCCTGCACAGCATTACCCTGCGAGTTGCTCAGGAATGCGCGAGAAATACCAGCCAGGCTAATACCGTGATGGTTATAAAAATCACGGTCTTCCACGGCGATCGTCGCCTTCTTGACGTAGTCGCTAATCTGGTTGCCATCGACCACGAGCTTGTAGTCGCCGTTACCTTTATCCTCCCAGAGGAGCTGGCCGCTGCGATCGAGATATTTGGTAACAGTGGTCTGGACGCGCTTGTCTATCTCGCCTGGGCGAATTGCATCGAGGTCTTTGCGATAGTAGGTGAAGAGCCCAGCAATAATGAGGGCGAGCACGAGGAAAAACCCACCAACTACCTTGAGGATGGCATAAGCACCGCGTTTGCTAAATAAGAATTGTGCCACCCGGCGTGGATGCATCCGATAGAGTAGTCGCTTGAGGGGCTGCTTGGGCAAGCTCGCCAAGTATTCCGCTTTGCGGCGGGCTTCGGCGTCTTTTTTAGTGCGGCGCTTAGCTGCAAGATTGGAGTAGACGCTAACTCGATGTGATAAATTATTTTTGACCACGATCTCTTATTCCTCTAACACACGATATTCCTCTGCATTATAGCATTATATAGGTGGGTAGGGCTAGTCTTTTCCTACGGCGCAGCCCCACTACCTCGCGCTATTTCGTGCTAAAATAAATAGCAATACATGAGCATAAGAAAGAGCAAGAGTGGAGTATATATGACCTTAGCAGAAGAACTAACCTGGCGCGGATTCATTAACCAAACGACGTTTGCTGATATTAATGACATCAACGAACCACGCACTTTCTACATCGGCGTTGACCCGAGTGCACCGAGCATGACGATTGGCAACTTGGCTGTCATGATGCTATGCCGGCACTTCATCGACCATGGACACACACCATTGTTGCTTGTGGGGGGTGCAACCGGGATGATTGGCGACCCAGACGGCAAAAAGCAAGAGCGTGACCTGCGTAATGCCGAGACGGTGGCGCGCAGCGTTAAGGGCTTAACGGCCCAATTTCGGCAGATATTTCGTGGCCAGGATTTTGCGGTAGTCAATAACGCCGATTGGTTTGCTCACGTTAATTATATCGATTTTTTACACCGGATTGGTAAGCACGTGAGTATGACGCAGCTGCTCGACCGCGATTTTGTGCAGCAACGGATCGGTGAAGGCGGGGCAGGCATTAGCTATGGTGAATTTAGTTATGCATTGATTCAAGGTTACGACTTCTTACACCTGTACCGCGAGAAGGGCGCAACGCTGCAATTGGCTGGTGCTGACCAGTGGGGTAATAGCGTGACAGGCGTGTCGCTCATTCGCAAACTCGAGGGTGGCGAAGCTCATGTCTTGACAGCACCGCTGGTGATTAATAAGCAAACAGGAGTGAAATTTGGCAAGTCGGAGGGTGGTGCAGTCTGGCTTGACCCAGCACTGACGAGTCCATACAAATTTTACCAATTTTGGCTCAACTGCGATGACGAAACGAGCGAAGACTTGATCAAGATCTACACGTTACTTGATCAAGCAACTATCGAAGCATTGATCGACACCCACCGCGCTAACCCTGGCATGCGCACCCTACAAAAGGCTCTAGCACGAAAAGTAACCGATATCGTCCACGGCCACGAACGTCGCGAGAGTGTGGAGCGGGTGACGAGCGTACTCTTTGGCAATAACGACCTATCGACGCTGCGCGAGGAAGATCTTGACGCGCTGGCTGACGAGATCCCAACCGTCTCACCTCAATCAGTGGTGACCGCTCTGGTGGAGGCTGAGGTCTGCGCTAGCAATGGCGAAGCACGCCGCCTCATCAAAAACAATGCCATTAGCCTTGACGGTGCAAAAATCACCAGTGATCGACCAGCGACCAGCCCAAGCTTGATCAAAAAAGGCAAGAATAGCTTCGTGCTTGTGCGATAGACGGGTGTTCTCGATGGCTACGCTCAGCAGAATGGTAGCAACCGATCATTCGATTATGTATTTGCCATATTTTATGGTATGATAATGGCACATTAATTAGCTACAAGAGGAGAATTTGTCATGAAAAAATTGATTGCATTTGACCTAGACGATACGTTGGCAGTAACGAAGTCGCCCGTGAGCGACCGGATGGCGGCTCTGCTGGGGCGCTTACTGGAGAAGTATGATGTATGTGTCATCACTGGCGGGGACTTCAAGCAGATCCAAAAGCAGGTGACTAGTCGCCTTGATGTGTCTCCCGAGCTGCTGGCCAAGTTTCATGCTATGCCGACGTGTGGCACGCGCTATTATCGTTTCGACCCACAGGCAGGCGAGTGGCAGTTGCAGTATGCTGAGGATCTGACGGATGAGCAAAAGGCGCAAATCGTGAGTGTGCTTGAGTCGACTGCACGGGAGATGGGGATCTGGTGTGAGCACCCAGCAGGTGAGATTATCGAGGATCGTCAGAGTCAGATCACTATATCTGCCTTGGGTCAGCAGGCCACTCCGGAGGAAAAATATGCATGGGCAGAGAAATACAAGGATATCCGGCCAATTTACCGCGACAAAGTAGCGGCACAGTTGCCTGGCCTCGAAGTACGGATTGGCGGCACTACCAGCACCGACATTACCCGTCCTGGCATCGACAAAGCCTATGGCATGAAGAAGCTGCTTGAAGCTAATGGCTTAGAAAAAAGCGAAGTCCTCTTCTTTGGCGATAAGATCGAAGAAGGAGGCAACGACTACCCAGTCCGCGCGATGGGCATCGACAGCATTGCCGTCAATGGCTGGGAAACAACCGCCTATGCTCTAGATGGGGTCTTGGGCGTAACGGAGTAAAAACCTTTACTTTCATACACTGACCAAAAGAGCGAAAACTTGCGGTATATAAAAAATACTCACCTAGCAGGGTGAGTATTTTTATAGTGAATAACGAATAAACTAAAGTTACTCTTTACTGAGCTTTTTATAACAAAACCGCGCAAGCTCTGGCGCAATGGTGTCGTATGTCTTGCCGGCGAGCAGACCTCCAGCTTCGGAGAGTTCTACAACTCGTTTAGCTCATACACAAAATCGCCAGTATTCATAGAAAAGCAAAATACTTCATAGCTAGATGGCTTTTGTGAAGAACGTGAGGTAAGGTCGTAAAAAAGTTGCTCAAACGTGGTGGGTAATGCTCTAGGTGGCGTCCATCGACGCATTGCGCATTTACTCTGGGCAGTAGTGGCAGCGACAGCGATGCGACGCACCCGATCCGGCAACTTTTCATTTAGTGCCGGAATGCTGGTGTGCAAATTATCGAATAAACTCCAGTTGTTATCGCAATTATTGCGGCATATAGCGAAGGGCTGCTTTGTGGTGATAAGCTGATGAACTTGCTCAGATAAATGTCCAACTACTATGCCGTATCGCCCGTCTTTTGCGAGTACTTCGCCGGAGGTTTCGTCCACTGTTGCGTTCGAGACGACATGAGGTGCAATGCGTTGTGAGAAAAGGTCGCTTGCTGTAGTTGGCTGTGTTTGCAACGAGCGATGCAACCATAAAAAAGCAACTATGAAAACCAGTAATAACACCATAATGATAATGACAATAATGAAATGCTTAGACTTGGTGGTGTGTGAACTAGCTGTCATATCTTAATACAAGTATACCACCTTGTCGCAATGATAGGCATGAGACTACAATAGCTGTGGTATTTTCCCTTGTGATAGCTGTACGAGGAGCTCATCTCAGTTGCCTACATTCAGTATAGTCCACTAAAATACTCGCCACGATGGGCGAGCGTTTTTTGTTATCCAAAACCGTATCCCGGCCTATTTCGATTGGAGGTGGTTTAGATAAGAGTTTGTCTGGTGCGGATGAAAGGACTTGAACCTTCACGCCACGAGGGCACATGCTCCTAAGGCATGCGTGTCTACCAATTCCACCACATCCGCATAGCAAGGTTATTATACCAAATGAGCTGGTGTATCTGCAACCTTAGCTGCGTCCATCAGCTCGGCGGAAAAAGGTGAGGTGTGCGTTTCCATAACTACGATTGTCCACCACAACAATGTCGTTTGCTAATTTTGGCCCCTCACCTATTCCTGTATGTGATAATACCATAAATCCGCCTGGTTTGAGAAGGGTAAAAAGTCGGCTAACTGTTGTTAGCTGGAGATCGTGGTAGGGCGGGTCGGCAAAGATGATATCGAAGGCTTCGCCATAGTACGTATCAAGCCATGGGCTGACGCCAGCTTTGACTGCAGTAGCGGATGGATCAGCACCGAGCGCTGCAATATTCTTGCAGAGGATGGTGAAGGCGAGGCGGTCACGCTCGACAAACACTGCCTGGCGAGCTCCACGGCTCAACGCCTCTAGACCAACGGCACCAGTGCCAGCAAAGACATCGAGGATGCGAGCATCCTGCACTGCATCGCCAAGCGAATTAAACAGCGCATTGCGCACTCGCTCGCCCATTGGATGGGTGCGGCGGTTATCTGGCGCATCGAGCCAACGCCCGCCATAGCGCCCAGCGATCACTCGGACTTTCATGATGGGTAAGCCTCGCATAGTGCGCTGTACCATGCATAGGCAACAGTGCGGACGATCTCTGGGATGAGCTCATTGCGCGTCTGCAAGGCTAAGCCCGTCGTCCAGCCATTACGCCAGAACGTATGATACATATCCAGTGCATACACCCGCTGCACTGCTCGCAAAAAGACTGCCTCGAGGCCAAGCTGCTGCGCCTCGGCTACCCACTCAGGCGACGGGCAGGTGTCGGCAAAACGGGCGGTACGCATCGAGGCGGCCACACCAAGCTCAAAGAGAATATGTGTTGCAAAGACACCCTTTGCCCCCCAGTATTCCCAGTTTTTGTTGATGGTATCGAGCCCCGTCGTCCCATGGATGAAATTCTTATCTAAGACGGTAAGGCGCTCCTCTTTGGGGCGACCCCAGAGTTCCTCGATTTTGTCACTCAGCGGATAGTGATGAGCCGGCGTGAGACCATCGACGATGGCGTGCGACATCCACGCTGCCTCAAAGGCGGCACGCACCGTGTTGTTTTGGCGTAGCGCTTGGACAAGATTGTAATGATGATCGAGAATCATAACGACGAGGTCGCGGTCGTCTGGCTTGGTAGGGTCGATGTAGTGCCAGGGTTCATCGACGCTAGGGCTTTTGCGTTTGATACCGTCGGGACCATTATTGCCCTCGAAATGGAGAATGTCGCGCGAGCTTGGGAAGTGAAGAATGGCGACATGGTGGCTGCACATCTGGCCAAGGTCGCGCCGTGCGAGCTGGTCGATTCGCTGATGAACACCAACCAAGTGCCCCGACTGGTCTCGAAAGGTTGTTCCACTGTACATATCTCATATAGTATAGCAGATTTTGGCGCGGCTGAATCGTAACTATGGATGTGTTTTGTTGAGATTATCCACCTTTCATTATTTTGATGGTATTCCATGCTACTCAGTGGGATATAGCGAGCCGATGCTATGCGAGCAGGAGAGGTCTGATCGATTTTGCTTATCCACCCACTCTTGCGTTTCTTCTCTGAAAATACTACGTATACCTAGTATTTTTCACACTATATAGATTTGATGACTTTATGTAACAAACAGTAGCTGTACTTCATTAGATGAAATGATGAAAATTTACTATGAGGAGAAGGTTTGGAATGTGGGCGAAATACTCTAAAATGACATTCTCAACCCTAAATGGGCGAGAATGGAGAGAATGAAAAAAGGTAGAATTAAAAATAGGTAAGATTACCTCAGCTTAATTAAGTGTCGTGAGTCGTTGATTGCGTTGCACGGCTGCCTGGAGCTCCGGGTAGTGTTCGAGTGAATCACCACTGGTGATAAAGGCTTGTGCTGCTTTTTGGGCTCGGGCGATTGCCTTGCTGTCGGCTAGACTCGCAATGCGCAGATTGAGCGCGCCATGCTGAGCTTTGCCATAAATTTCGCCCGGGCCGCGGAGCTGCATGTCGACTTCTGCTAAGTGAAAGCCGTCGCTAGAAGCCTCCACCTCGCGCAGACGCTGGCTCGGCCTGCTGTGGCTATTAAGCAAAAGATAGCAGTAGCTCTGGCGTGCGCCACGTCCCACTCGGCCACGCATCTGGTGGAGCTGGGCAAGGCCAAATCGCTCGGCATCCTCGATCATCATCACTGTCGCATTTGGCACATCAACACCAACTTCTACTACTGTGGTACTCACGAGAATATCATACGCATGCTGGTGAAATTCTTGCATCACCCGTTCTTTGTCAGCAGGCTTCATCTTGCCGTGAAGCAAGCCAATTCGCCATCGGCCTAAAGTGCTACTCTTGAGATGGCGTACAGTTGTCTCAACACTGCGCGCGTCATTGTCTGGGTTATCATCGATGAGGCTGCAGACGACATAGGCTTGGCTGCCGGCCTCGAGCTCCTTCGTGACGCGTTGATACAGGGCTGGACGCGAGGCGGGAGAAATAATTTTGGTGATGATTGGCTGCCGGCCCGCCGGGCGCTGGCTAATAATGCTAATATCAAGCTCGCCATAGACGGTCAGGGCAAGGCTACGGGGGATCGGTGTCGCTGTCATAGCAAGTAGGTGTGGCATATGGCCGGATTTATCAAGTAGCTTCTGGCGCTGCGTCACGCCAAAACGGTGTTGCTCGTCGATTACCACAAAGCCAAGCCGTGCAAAATTCACCGAGTCTTGGATGAGTGCGTGTGTCCCCACTACGACATCTGCCTCGCCGCGTGCAATTCGCTGCACAAGCTCGCTACGCGTAGCACCGGTCACGCTGCCAGTCAGCAGCCCAACTTTGACGCCGAAGGGCGCAAGTAGTGCATCGAGCGTGGCGGCGTGCTGACGGGCAAGAATCTCTGTCGGTGCCATCAAGGCGGTTTGGTAGCCAGCACTAGCAGCCTGACGAGCGGCCAGGCCAGCGACCACTGTTTTGCCACTACCCACGTCACCTTGGAGGAGGCGATTCATTGGTGTACTACGCTGAAAGTCTTGCAGGATATCCCAGGCTGCTCGGCGTTGATCATCCGTGAGAGCAAAGGGTAGAGCACTCACAAATGACTTCACGATAGCTTGCTCAAACGGTATGACATAGCCTTGGAGCTGAGCATGCGCCTGGCGATTGAGCTGACTAGCAAGCAGCAAGCTAAAGAGTTCCTCAAAGGCAAAGCGCTGGCGTGCTCTTGCGACATCCTCTGATGTGGTAGGGAAATGCATCGCAAGCAGCGCCTCGCTCCGGCTCATTAAGCCTTCGCGTACAACAATGTGCGAGGGGAGTGTCTCGGGCAGCATTGTGATCAGTGGTCGTAGCTCAGTGAGTAGTTTGCGCACCAGTTGGCTTTTGAGGCCGTGTACTGCGTGGTAGATGGGCAGCAGGTTGGTGTCATGATGGACAAGCTCTTTGACACGCTCGGCACTTGGGTTGGTGAGTTGGTAGCGGCCATTCTTATACTCAAATTGTCCCCGAAAGTAACATTCATCCCCACTCGCAAGCTGCTGCACTCGATATGGCTGGTTAAACCACACGGCGTTGAGCTTGCCCGAGCTATCTGCCAGTACTGCTGTAGTAATGCGGAGACCACGCCGCACCGTGCGCGTGCTGATTGATTCGCAGCGCGCCGTAATCGTCACATTGCCTGGTGTCAGCGTTGCGATTGAACTCGCTGCAGTAAAATCATCGTGCTTGCGTGGCAAAAACATGATGAGATCATTGACAGTCAAGAGCCCAGCCTGAGCCAGTTGCTCAGCTGTTTTTGGCCCAACGCCTTTGATCTGGGAGAGCTGTGTCGATACGTTCACATTTTTATTGTACCGCACCTGGTGTAAACGCGCTGCCCTGTGCTATAGTATAAGCAGTAAGCTAACGGGGGAAATGTGAGTAAAATTGCAAATTATTTACGCAGTCATATTGCCGGGTCTGTTTCGACTCGGGCCGATTGGCGTGCGTCAGTCAGTGCAGATGCCGGTATTCTAGCCACAACACCAGAACTTGTGGTAACACCACGCGTCGTGAGTGATATTCGCAAGATCACCCGTTTTGCCTGGCAAATGGCCGAAAAAGGCCACACTATACCAGTCGTCACACGCGGAGCTGGCTGTGGTGCGCTGGGTGGTGCCGTGGGGCAAGGGATATTGCTTGACACGACAGCTCTCGACACGATCTTTGAATATGATGGCAAATCGCAGCGGGTTCGCGTCCAGCCAGGTGTACCAGCACACAGTGTAGCAGCAGCGCTGAGTATGCATGGTGCTGGTGTTGGGCCGCTGACTAGCCAGCGAGGTACAGTTGGTGGAGTTATTGCAGCTAGTGCACACGGAACACTGCTAAGCCGAGCGACCAATCCAGCTGAAGCGATTGACCAAATCGAGGTTGTACTTGCCAATGGCGACGTCATGCAGACAGAGCGTCTCTCGCGGCGCGAGCTCAGCCGGCGCAAGGGTTTGCCTGGGTTTGAAGGGGATATTTATCGTGGTGTCGATGCGATTATTACTGATAATGCAGCGCTGATCGAGCAGATTAACCCCAATGATACGTCTGGTTATAGTGGTATTGCACGGGTCAAGCAGCCCGATGGGACGTTTGACCTTGGGCCGCTCTTTGTGGGGAGCGAGGGCACGCTGGGGGTTATTGATGAGCTGATTCTCAAGACAGAATTCTTTAGCTTTCGCAAGACAAGGGCAGCTTTGGTATTTCGGAGTAGTAGCGATGCTCAGGCTGCGATTGATGATATTGATGCACTTCAGCCAGCACAGCTCAGCTATCTCGATGCAGCGATTTTTGAGCAGCTCCGCCGCGATGGCAAGAAGTATGCTTTTTATGAGGCAGCTGCCCAGCAGTTTACGCCGCAGGCAGTTTTACTCGTGACACTCGATGATTTTAATAACCGGACGCGTACTCGCAAGCAGGCCAAGCTTGAGCAACTGCAATCTGCGGGCGAGACGATCGTCACCATCGCTGAAGATGACGATGATGAAGATGTGGCGGCGGGGTTTGCTGCGCTCGACCAGTATCGCTGGCCCGATGCCGCGCATATTGGTACACCGCGCTTGTTTGAGGGGTTTTATGTGCCACCGCAGCGCTTTGAAGAATTTGCCCGGGCGCTGGCGCCACTTGCTCGTGCGCTGCAGTTGCCACTGCCTCTTGCTGGTTATCCTAGCCTGAATCTCTACGGTGTCTATCCGCGCCTCTCACTCCGCAAAGTGAGTGATAAGCAAAAGATTTTTAAGCTCTACGACGAGCTCACCAAGCTGCTTGCGCTATACGACGGTCATTTGGTGATGAGTGGTGGTGAGGGCCGGCTCAAAACTCGTTTTGTGCGCGCCACGCAAAACCCAGACCTTACAGCTCTCTACCAGCAAATCAAACAGCTCTTCGACCCTCACGGCATTCTTAATCCTGGGACAAAAACCACTCTGCAGGCCCGCACCATCACTGCAATGCTACGCAATGAATATACGGTGGATTGGCGATAAAAATTTGTAGAGGGAAGCATGCTTGCTATTTGTCGCAATTGATTTCTCTGCCATACCTCAATAAAATGGAGAAAGAAAGAGGCTAATGAATATGAGTGTCGATCAACGAATAGTATCCCGTAACCCCGCCACCAACGAACTAATCTGGTCTGGAAGTCTTGCGGATGACGCTGCGATTGTGCAGGCTGTTTCTGTCGCAACGCGTGCACAGCACACATGGGAGGCGACACCGCTTGATGTACGCAAAGACATTATCCGCGCCTTTGCCGATCAAGTGACGACACAGAGCGAAGATGCTGCACGCATTATTTCGCAGGATAATGGCAAGCCACTCTGGGAAGCACGCACTGAAGTCAAGTCACTTGGTAATAAAGTACAGGCGGTCTTCGACGCCTATGATCAGCGGGCTCAGACAGTGACGAAACAAGTCAATGGACGCCAGTCGGTGACGCGTTATCGGCCTCATGGTGTTATGGCAGTGCTGGGGCCATACAACTTCCCAATGAGCATGCCAAATAGCCATGTCATGCCTGCTCTTCTTGCTGGCAATACTGTGATTTTCAAACCAAGTGAAAGAGTGCCATATGCCGGTGAGTACTACGCGCAACTCTGGCAGCAGGCTGGACTGCCAGATGGGGTGCTTCAGGTTATTCATGGCGATGGCGATGTAGCGCAAAAGCTCATTGCACATCCTCAAGTGAACGGCGTCCTTTTCATTGGTAGTCGAGCGGCTGGCGTGTCGATCGAAAAGCAGCTTGCTGGAGCGCCAGACAAGATCTGCGCCCTCGAAATGGGTGGCAATAGCCCGCTTGTCATCTGGGATTATGATGATGTACGCCTCGCGGTGCACATTGCGCTGTAGTCTGGCTATATTTCAAGCGGCCAACGCTGCTCATCGGCGCGGCGGCTTATCGTCAATAGGGCGATTGCAGACGAATTTATTCCTGCACTTCGGCAAGCGGTTGCGAGTATTGTCGTTGGTAATCAGTTTGATACCAATCCAACGCCTTTCATGGGTCCGTTGGTTGACTATGGGGCGGTTCGTCATTTCTTTGATAAGTACCATGCTGCCGTCTCAGCTGGCGCACATGTTCTCGTTCCGGCTGAACCAATCCCGACGCTTGGTGACAACTTTGTCAGTCCTGGGTTGATCGATGTCACTGGCATGCCATTGCCAGATGAAGAAATCTTCGGACCACTCCTTCAGGTGTCGACAGTGCAGACCCTGGCCGAAGCAATTACCCAAGCAAACGCAACACAGTTTGGTCTTGCTGCTGGCATCGTCACTCGTGAGCGTGCACAATACGAAACATTCTACCAGCGAACAAAGGCAGGCATTATTAACTGGAACCAGCCGCTGACTGGTGCAACGACTGCGGCTCCATTTGGTGGGGCGAAGGCCAGTGGCAATTACCGATCGGCTGGCTTCCTGTCGGTTGATTACTGCTCATACCCATGCGCGTCGATTGAGGATGAGTCACCAGCAGTCCCAACGACGTTGCCGGCTGGGGTGGTGTATTAAAAATCAGCTAATCTCAATCATTGACGGCAACTCAATAATTCCCTATGATCAGATCATGCAAACAATTCGCCATAAATACCTGACTGTCATTCTTCTATCCCTTGCATTAGCGATACTATCGCTTGTCAGCAATATCTACTTTCCTCAAGAAATGGAAGGGCAGTGGCAGTTATACTCTTGTATCCGCAAGATATTCAGCAAGCTATTTAATACAGGTGTCGTCTGGGCGGCGTTGCCATTCTTGGCAGGGTGGAGGTCTCAAAGCTTGGTAAAAGCGGCGATCAGTGGCGCTGCTATTGCAGAACTCACACTGCTACTCCATTACGGCGTTGGCTATCTTATTGGGGTGTATGACTCCTCGATATTTATGGCGAATTCATTTTGGTTTATTGCTGCTCTTGTGCTATGTGCACCACTGGGGTGTGCTCTCGGCTCAGCATCGTATCTGGCGCTTATCTTTCCTGTACTGTGCTTTGGGGTATTACAGACGGTGATCATTCCTCTGGAGGAGGCTATGTTGTTGAAGCAATTTGGCACTACCTATCAATCCTACCAACGTACGGTGCGGCGTTGGCTCTGAAAAATAAATGTTGTATAATGAGAATCATGAAGGCAAAAACTATTTCTTTAGTTATCGGTAGTCTACTCTGTATACTACTGGGTGGTCTGTGGTTTCTACAAGGCATTGACGTTGTGCGAATCAAGCCGATAGCGTGCGTTGCAAATTGCCAGGAGATTACCGGAGGCTCACTACCGTGGGCAATTGTGGGTGTTTGTGTGTTGAGTCTGGGTATTTTTTTGGGATACAAAGCGGTTCGCAAATAGATCAGCTTATGTTACTAATATTTAGTTACTACTCGGCGTCATCAGGGTATTTATCTAAGGTGATTCGTTGCTTTCCGTTATGTCTTTCCAGTGGGGACGGGCGTTGTCGAAGAGGGTGAAGCCTTGACTGGTGACAACGTGCTGAGATACCGTACAAGCATGGCGAACACAGACGTGGCACAATTAGTTGAAAAACAAACAAAGTACTGGAAAAGTGGGGTTACTCAGAAGTTAGGGGTAACGCTGAAGAAATGCTTTCAGTCTCTGCGTCAGTCAAAGCAAGACAAGACCTCAGACTCAGGATTGTCTTTGCAATCGTAAGTGCAACCTCTTTAATCGGCGCATGGATCACCTCTGGAGGAGGCTTTAATCGTCAGTATCTTATCGCATTTGTAGGTTTAACTTTAATATCGAGCATTTACTCGTTCTTCACATACGTAGATATGGGCTCACGTGATGCGGCGTCTGCAATCTTGAATCACCGAGCCAGCACAGCATAGAATGAGCAATCTCAGTCTACCCTGTCTTCCAGAAGCAGGTGCGACAGGCCTACGCCGAGCTCGGCACGGTACAGGCACACTGCTCAACGAATGGGCATCAGCAAGGATATGGTGCAAAAGATACTACAAGTGCGTGACCTGAAACAAATGACATGCTGAGTAAGCTGTGAGCCTCAATGTCCATTACTAATGGAAAAATACGCCCTCATATTTCGGATAACCGATACAAAGAAGCACCAGTCTTCTGATTAATACAGACTACATCAAGCTCCGCATCACTCCCGCGAGAGCGCGTTATACAGCGGGCATCAGGCGCAATAGCTTGCAGAAAAAGGTCGCGAGCAGTTGGCTGCCCAAACGTTGGGAGATGAAGATAGATACCACCAACGGCATTGTCTACATCGTCAGCACGCGTCAGACCAGCATGAGCAGACTGGTCTTCTGGTGATTCCCAACGGCTGCAGCCACGTGGACAGTCTCGAAACACCCGCTCTGGCAAGGATATTGTTCCTTGGCCAGATGTGGGGCGGATGCGCCCAATTACTGTCCCATCGGGGTCAGCATGAAGGCTTAAATAATGCATTGTATTGCCTGAGTCGTAGGTGATATCAACGCGCTGCGTCACGTACCCCCTACAACAGAACTTCTGATTAATTCTGTAGTATAATGAGTCTTATGGAAGTCAACTCGCTACTGTCGGCGACGAAACAGGCAGTTGATGCGTATATCGTGGATCGTATTCACGACCGGGTGGCGCAAGCCACAGTGGTGTATCCACGCTACGAGCGGTTGTGGCGGGAGATCGCGCGCATTTACCAAGCAGGCGGCAAGCGAATGCGCCCGTATTTGACAGTGGTGGGGTACGGAGCGCTGGACGCAGCAATTATACCAGTTGCGGCGGTGCAAGAATTATTGCATGTGGCCATGTTGGTGCACGATGATATTATTGATCAAGACACGGTGCGGCACAGCCAAGCTACCGTCAACGGCGCGTACGAAACTGACTATGCATCGCTATTGCCGGCGCAGCAGAGTACCCATTATGCCAATAGTGTGGCGCTACTTGCGGGTGATGCGCTGCTATCTGAAGCATATCGTTTGGTGCAGTCAACGCCTTTCTCATCACCAATAATTCGCCAGCTATCGGAGCGATTATCGCAGTCGGTGTTTGAGGTAATTGGCGGCGAACTGATTGACGTTGAAGCAGGTTTTATCATGACTGAGTATTTTGATCCCATGACTATTTACCGCTACAAAACAGCTAGCTACAGCCTTGTGGGCCCGCTTGTATCTGGTGCATTGTGCGCAGAGGTTGATGAAACGACGCAGGGAATTCTACAAGAATTTGGCACGCAATGCGGCATTGCTTTTCAACTGCAGGATGATTTGATTGGAATGTTTGGTGATGAAGCGACGACAGGCAAACCAGCTGATACAGACTTACGCGAAGGCAAGCGAACAGTGCTGATCGCCGAACATCAAACGATGATGAGTGACGAACAAGCGGCTCGCTTTGCTCAGTGGTTCGGCGTGCGTGATGCACCGGGCCAAGCGCTTCGCCAATTAAAGCAGGATATTGACTCGTCCGGTGCGCGCCAAAAAACCGAAGCTACCGCACAGCAGTATTTTGCTCAGGCGCGGGCTACACTCGCCAAACTACAACATGGTTTTCGGCGCAAAGAGTTAGAGCAATTTGTCGATCAACTGCAAGGAAGGCGTTACTGATGGAACTATATCGGCAAGTGAGCTACGAGCTTGCAGGGCGATTAACGCGGCGGTATTCGACCTCGTTTTCGATGAGCAGCCGGCTGTTTGCATCACGAATTCGGCCGCATATTTACGCAGTCTATGGCATGGTGCGGCTAGCGGATGAAATTGTTGATACGTACCGCGGCGATGATGCGCTGACTCAGCTAGACAACTTTGAATCAGCGGTTTACCAGGCGTGCGATCAAGGCTATTCAACCAATCCAATAGTCCACTCCTTTGCCCTTACGGCCCGCAAGTACGGTATCGAACGGGAGTTAATTTCCCCTTTTTTTGCAAGCATGCGGATGGATATGACGACCGTAGAATACGATGAACCGACATACCGACGCTATATTTATGGCTCTGCGGAAGTAGTGGGGTTGATGTGCCTCAAGGTGTTTGTTGAAGGCAATGAGGCTCAGTATGGGCGGTTGCGTGATGGCGCTAGTCGTTTGGGTGCGGCCTACCAAAAAGTGAACTTTTTGCGTGACATGAAGGCAGATCACGAAGTGTTGGGTCGGGTGTATTTTCCAGGCGTTGACTACCCATCGTTTAGTGATGCCAGCAAGAGGACCATCGAAGCGGATATTTCGGCGGATTTCGCCATAGCCAAAGCGAGTGTGCAGCAACTCCCATCAACTGCGCGTCGAGCAGTGCATACCAGTGTAATATATTATGAAGCACTGTTCCAACGGTTGCAGAATGCATCAGCTGCCGATCTCAAAGCGCGGCGCATTCGAGTGCCGAACAGTGTAAAATCTTTACTGTTCGCACGAGGAGTGGTGGGATTATGAAAAAGAAGGCGGCGATCATCGGCGCAGGGTATGGCGGGCTGGCACTGGCGAATTTGCTGGCGAAAGCCGGGTATGAGGTGCTGGTGTATGAAAAGAATCCGTCAGCCGGTGGACGGATTCAAGCAGTCAAGCAAGACGGATTCACTTTTGACCTTGGCCCATCTTGGTATTTGATGCCAGAGATTTTTGATCAGTACTATCAATTGTTCGATCGATCGGCTGAGAAAGAGCTTGATTTAATTCGAATGTCGCCCGGCTACAAAGTATGGAGCGAAGGCCATGAACCACTGATCATTCACAGTGACGTTGATAAGGACGTGGCGACCTTTGAAACCATTGAACCTGGTGCGGGTGAAAAATTACGGCGCTACGTGTCGCGCAGTAGCCAGGTGTATGAGGTGGCGGTGAAGCACGCGCTTTATAACAATTTCACGCGGGTTAGTGACGTGTTGCAGTGGCCGCTCCTGCGCCAGTTACCGACCATGTTGCCGCTAGTGTGGCGGACACTGGACGCGCATGTTAGCCGCTGGTTTCGGGATCTTCGGCTCAAACAATTGCTGGAGTATCACATGGTATTTTTGGGTTCCAGCCCGTTTCAAGCACCGGCCGTCTATAGCCTGATGAGTCATCTCGATTTTCGTAGCGGTGTCTACTATCCACGGCGTGGCATGATGGAATTGGTGAGCAGCATGGAGCGGTTGGGAGAAAGTTTGGGTGTGAGACTTCACTACAACTCACCAGTGAAGCGGATCGTACTGGAAGGTAACCAAGCCACGGGTGTTGAGCTAATGAACGGCGAGCGCATCGCGGCAGACTTGGTGATCTCAGCTGCCGATATTCGGCACACTGAATCCAGACTATTGCCATCAGCTTTTCGAAGCTACCCCGAAAAGTATTGGCAAAAACGCCAGCCGGGCCCAGGCGCGCTGTTAGTCTCGCTGGGTATCAAAGGAACGCTACCAAATTTGCAACATCATAACCTCTACTTTGTGAGAAACTGGCGCGAAAACTTTGCGGCAATTTATGAAACTGGTACTGTGCCAGAGCATGCCTCACTCTACGTCTGCAACCCATCCAAAACCGATCCTAGCTTGGCGCCGCCGGGGCATGAGAATCTGTTTGTGCTATTGCCACTACCAGCGGGCGTGACGCTGACGCCACAGCAAGAAGCGGCGTGCGTGAAGAAGATTATCAAGATTCTTACCGAGATGACCAGAGAGCCAGACTTGCCCAGGCGCATTGTCTCCCAGCTCATCTATGGTCCAGAGAAGTTTGGTGAGCAATTTAATGCCTGGCAATACAACGCTTTTGGTGGTGAATCGCACGTGCTTCGTCAGAGCGTCATATTTCGCACGCGTAATCGCAGCAAAAAAGTACCAAATCTGTATTATGTGGGTGCAGGGACACTACCTGGGATTGGCTTACCGATGTGCCTGATTAGTGCGCAGCTGACCTATAAGCGTATTGTGAGGAACCGCCGCAGCGGGCCTCTTACCAAAGAGGATATATGAACTGGCTGTATTTAGGGGGAATTATGTTTAGTTTTGCAGGCATGGCGGTGCTAGACTGGCGGTACAGGCTGGCTTACTGGCATGATGCTCGCCGTGCAGTACTGACAGTGCTAATTATGACCGGCGTGTTCATTGTGTGGGATATTTGTGGCATCTCGCTCGGCATTTTTTATAGCGGCCATTCCCCGTACATGTCGGGTATCTACCTTTTCCCAGAGTTTCCACTAGAAGAGCTACTCTTTCTGCTGTTTTTGAGCTATTTTAGCCTGGTGGTTTACCGAGCGGGAGTGAAGCGATGGCGACATATCTAATGCTTAATCTAATCTTTCTGGTGGTAGTACTGGGTGTGCTGGCATGGCGGAAATTATTGACATTTGGCCGTGTGGTGTGGGCGACGCTAGCGGTACTGCTGGTGACGACGATTGTGTTTGATTCACTGCTGATTTACCTGGGCATGTTTACCTATCCTGCGGATAAAATTTTGGGCATACATGTGGGGCTAGCGCCGATTGAAGATTTGTTTTATGCACTCTTGGCGGGGTTGGCTGTGCCAGCGATTTGGAAGGGGTTGAATCGTGAAAGAAAAGAGTAAGATATTATTTATGACCTCGCGGCCGCTGTCGTGGGTGAATACGGCTTATCCGTTTGCGGCTGGCTATGTGGTAATGGGCGGGGTGGTTGATGCGCGGCTGATTATTGGTACGTTGTTTTTTCTCATTCCGTACAATCTTTTGATGTATGGAATTAATGATGTGTGCGATTATGAATCAGACATGCGCAATCCTCGTAAGGGTGGTGTCGAAGGGGCGGTGACGCCGCGAAGATATCACCGGGTAATCGTGTGGCTGGCGGTATTATCATGCCTTCCATTTGTGCTGACATTGATGCTCATAGGTAACTGGCAAAGTCGGTTGGTGCTCACGGCGGTGTTGTTTTTCGTAGTGGCTTATAGCGGGAAGGGGCTGCGATTTAAGGAAGTGCCACTGCTGGATTCGGTGACCTCGAGTCTGCATTTTGTCGGTCCGCTACTCTATGCATATTCGTTGGTTGGCACGACGCAGGCGGGGTGGCTAGCAGCTGCAGCGTTCTTTTGCTGGGGTATGGCCAGCCAGGCGTTCGGTGCAGTGCAAGATATTGTTCCAGACCGGGAAGCAGAAATTTGCTCTATCGCCACTTTTTTTGGTGCGCGGGTGACAGTCTGGTTAGCGATGCTGCTGTATGTGGCGGCTGTCGGATTGGTAGCGTGCCTGGGTGTGGCGGCATGGCCAGTGTTGGCTGCGGGCGGCTTATATGTCATTAATCTGCTGCCCTTTGTGCAAATTCTTGACGAACGATCGGCGGAGGCGCGAACCGGATGGCGACGCTTTTTATGGCTAAACTATTTTACTGGAGCGGTAGTGACAATTACTTTATTGAAGGTTGTGTGAGGCGTGTCGTGAAGATGCGTGGTCGATGTGCTGGTGACCATCGCTCACTCACGAGCCCCACAACACGAACAACGCCCACCCTGGTGGGTGAGCGTTGTTCAAGATCTGGAACTAAATCCCAGCCTGTTTTGGCTGGGATAGATTTAGATAAGAGCTTGCTTGGTACGGATGAGAGGATTTGAACCTCCACGCCCCGCAGGGCACTAGCACCTGAAGCTAGCGCGTCTACCAATTCCGCCACATCCGCAGATATACGCACCGCAGGCTCTTACCGTGTATTGTATACGAATTTCGGCCTTGCGTAAAGAGTTTTGTGGTACAATCAGGTAAATAAACTGTGGCGGGTCTGCCACTATTTTACGTTATGTAAGGAGTAATGACATGACCTCTATCCATTCATCGCCTCAAACGTTCGATAAAGCAGATTGGGTACAACAAAAAATCAAAGAAGTCCAAGAGTGGTATAGTACTGCCAACTCGGGCGAAGCTGAAAACAAGCAGCGTGCTGAGGTGTGCCGACGGACGGTTGGTGCGCTGGGCGTAATTGCCATGCGACCGAGTGAGAGCCTTACATTGTATACGGCAAGCTGCACGCTGTGTGGCCTTGCTTTATCATCCGCAGTGGGTGGTCCACACAGAGTGAGCTTACCGAAGAGAGTATTCGCACTATTCGCGAGATCAGCGGCATGGCGCAGCAGCCTGCCGAAGAAAATGACGCTAATACCATAGGAATAGCAGCATAATATAACTAATGAGCACGATGAAGCGCACCCAACACTCTGCCCCTGCGGCAACCGACCGTCGCAATGTGGTAGACCGCTATAAAGGGCTATCTCACCAAGCGATCGTTGCTGATCTTGATGAGCATGGCTCGGCACTTCATATTGCGATTGATAATGTCGTGCGCGATTTCAACATGGGGACGATCGTCCGCAGTGCCAATGCCTTTGGGGTGCGGCATGTCCATATCATTGGTCGGCGGCAGTGGAATAAGCGTGGTGCGATGATGACGGACACGTATCTGCATGTGCATTATCACCAAACGGTTGAAGATTTCTTGCAGGCTATTACTGACCGGCCACTCATTGCGGTCGATAATGTTGCCGGTTCGCAGCCACTTCACTCGGTTGCGCTGCCGCGTAGTGCCGTGCTTTTGTTTGGGGCAGAGGGGCCTGGTATCCGTCCCGAGCTGCTTGAGCGGGCTACGGATATTGTTGCGATTGAGCAGTTTGGCAGTACGCGTAGCCTCAATGTCGGCGTAGCAGCGGGTATTGCGATGTATGCCTGGGTGCAGCAGCATCGGTTGTACCCAGATCGGGAGTAGAGATTCTACTCTCTTTACTCCTTTTCAAATTAAGGTAGCGAAGGGATATATAGCGCTGCGTGATAGTGCTATAGAGCGGTGAATCCGGCCAAGGGCTTGTTTTTCCATGCCGTTTATGCAAAAATAGCAGTAACTATGACAAAGCTTTCATCGGAATCATATCGGGGGGCGCGGGATTGGTATCCGGAAGATCTTCGCGTGCGCAAATATATCTTTCAAACCTGGCGTCATGTCGCCAAGAGCTACGGCTACGAAGAATACGATGCACCACTGCTTGAGCCAGTTGAAGTGTATGCCGCCAAGAGTGGTGACGAGTTAGTAAATGACCAGACGTATCAGTTTATTGATCGTGGCGATCGACAAGTAGCGATTCGTCCCGAGATGACGCCGAGCGTAAGCCGGATGATTGCCAAGCACCGCCAAGAGATCGCTTATCCAGCGCGTTGGTTTAGTATTGCCCAGTTTATGCGCTATGAGCGACCACAACGGGGGCGAGAGCGCGAATTTTGGCAGATGAATGTCGATATATTTGGTGTTGATAACATGCAGGCCGAGGCCGAGATTATCGCACTTGGTAGCCGTATTATGAAGGCCTTTGGCGCGACGGACGACATGTACACTATTCGCATCAACAATCGCCAATTGATTAACCTTATGATGGCGCAGTTTCTTGAGCTCGATGCCGTGCAGGCTCAGCTGATGATCCGGCTGTTTGATCGTAAGAATAAGATTCCACCACAGGCTTTTCGCGACCAGGCGATTGAGATCTTTGGTGAGGCGGCGGCACCGGTCGGCTTGCAGCGGATTGCTCAGCTCTTGACGGCACGTACTATGGCCGATCTCCCCGAATCGATTCGCGATAGTGAGGCGGTGCGCGATGTGCAGCGGCTCTTTACACTACTTGAGCGTAGTGGCGTAACAAATGCCATCTTCGATATCACGCTCATGCGTGGGCTAGATTATTACACTGGTACAGTGTTTGAGTTTTTTGACACGCATCCAGATAATAACCGTTCGCTCTTTGGTGGTGGGCGCTATGATGGCTTAGTAGGGATGTTTGGTGCTGAGCCTATCAGTGCGGTCGGCTTTGCACCGGGCCTATCAATGATGCAGCTCTTTCTCGAGGCACATCAGCTGCTACCAGAGTTTAGCTCCACAACCGATATTTATATGATCGTCCTTGGCGGGGCAATGCGCGGTGCACTAGAGCTAGCGGACGACCTGCGCGATGAGGACGTCAATGTGGAAGTCGATTTCACTGGTCGCAAACTAGACAAGCAGCTCAAGGCAGCAATCAAGAAACAGATCCCATATTTCCTCTTTGTTGGTGAGGATGAGCTGGAGAACGAGATTTACACCCTCAAGAATATTGCGACGAGCGAGGAGCAAAAGCTCAGCCTGGAGCGCGTCGTCAGTGCCGTTAAGGATTACCGTCGTCAGCCATCGCGCAGTGAAGATGATGACTTTGATTTATCGTAGTATCACCATCTATGCCTCTATGACAGCTATAGCTCATCTCTGTTAGCTTCCCGTTTTGCTCGTCTTGCGGAACACGTATACATACGTGTGCATATTTGGGTCTGTCGCATGCCTATTTCACACTGCCAGCGACATATGATACAATAACCAACTATGAAGACGACACTAGACCACCTATCAGACACCAAAGTACGCGCCACGATTACCGTTGGTGTAGACGAACTGGAGGCAGCTCGCCAGGTTGCTTTGCGTAAACTCGCCAAGACGACTAAAGTTGATGGTTTCCGCAAGGGTCATGCCCCGCTCGAGTTGGTTGCAAAGAATACCAATCCAGAACACCTCGCCGAGGAGACGCTTAATAACGCCCTGAGCAAAGCAGTTGCTGCAGCCTTCCTCGAGAGTGACGTGCAGGTGCTTGAACGTCCAGAGGTGGAGATTAAGAAGTTTGTACCTGGTAGTGAGCTGGAATTTACTGCTGAGGCAGAGGTTATGCCCACGATTACTCTCGGTGACTATAAGAAACTCAAGCTCAAGCCAGCGAAGATAACCGTTACGCCAGAAGAAGTAACGGAGATCCTTGACCGGATTCGCCACAGCATGGCCGAGCGTACGGACACTGATGAAGCAGCCCAGGATGGTGACGAGGTAACGATTGACTTTGTCGGTAAGCGCGATGGTACGCCTTTTGCTGGTGGCACCGGGAAAGATTATCCGCTTGTGCTCGGCAGCAAGTCATTCATTCCAGGCTTCGAAGAGGCATTGACTGGCCTCAAGGCTGGTGAAACAAAGGCGGTTGAACTCACCTTTCCGAAGGACTACCATGCGAGCGAACTAGCTGGGCAAGCAGTCGTTTTTGATACGACCGTCAAGAAGGTCAAGAAAGTGACACTGCCTGAACTGACTGATGAGTTTGCTGCAAAGGTTGGGCCATTTACTTCTATTGATGACCTCAAGAGAGATATCGAGAAAGAAATTACTGCGCAAAAGCAACGTGAAGCAGATGATGAGCTGCGCGACGTAGCCGTCAAGCAGTTGGCCGATGCCAGCACGGTAGCCATTCCAGAGGTATTGCGAGCCGACCAGCTTCGCTCGATCGAACAGGACTTGGTGCAGAACCTCGCTCACCGCGGCCAGACTCTTGAGCAGTACCTTGCCGAGAAGGAGTATAAAGACAAAGATGAGTGGATCGAGAAGGAGGCTAAGCCAGCAGCCGATGAGCGCATTAAGGCTGGGCTTGTCCTGGCTGAGCTGAGCAAGGCTGAGAAGATCGAAGCCACAGCAGAGGAGCTACAAGAGCGCATCAGTGCCTTCAAGCAACAGTATGCCAATGATGCAACCATGGTGGCGCGCTTTGATGAGCCAGAGGTGCAGCACGAGATCGCCAACCGCCTCTTGACAGAGAAGACGATCGACTGGCTGGTGGCGCAGAATACTAAGAAGTAGCAGATAATACAGCTCGCATAGCAGAAATTAGCACTCTATATTGACGAGTGCTAATTTTCTCGTTACAATAGTACTATGATGAAACCGAATGACTACCTAGTGCCCAACGTCATTGTCCGCACGCGTGATGGTGAGCGTGGCTATGATATATACTCGCGTTTGCTCGAGGATCGCATTATCTTCCTCGGCGAGGAGGTGACTGAAATGACAGCCAATGTCATTGTCGCGCAGCTTCTCCATCTTGCCAATGAAAATCCAGACAAAGACATCCAACTCTATATCAATAGCCCTGGTGGCAGTGTGTATGATGGCCTCGCGATCTACGATACTATGCAATATATCGCGCCAGATGTGCAGACGATTGGTATTGGTCTGCAGGCAAGCATGGGTGCCTTCTTGCTTAGTAGCGGTGCGAAGGGTAAGCGCTTTGTCTTGCCCAATGCCCGCGTGATGATCCACCAGCCGAGCAGCGGTACGCGTGGCAAAGTGACAGACCAAGAAATTAGCTTACGCGAGAGCATCGCTCTCAAGGAGCGGCTGGCCACCATTATGGCGGACAACACTGGCCAGAAACTCGATAAAATCAAGGCCGATATGGAGCGCGACTACTGGCTAAGCGCCGCAGACGCTGTAGCCTATGGCCTGGCTGATGAAGTGATTGGTGCTCGCATACAAAAAATCACACAGCGTTCGTAGCAACTTTATGGTATCATATAGATGTGACATCACGTAGTACAGATACTAGCTCCGAATCTAAATCAAGCCAAAAACCCTTACGTTTCCGGCGTATTATGCATTATCGCCCACGTCGGGTAACAGTGATAGTATGGCTAACGGTTATGCTAATGCTTTTGACCGTTGTAGCCGTGAGTATATTCTACAAGAACCGTCAAAGCGCTGCCTCCCTGATGAAATCGCAGCTCGTCGAAGGTGCTATGCTAGCACGGGCTGCTACGTTCTCGTCGGATGGTGTAATTTCGTGGGATGCGTACGCTGATGGTGGTGTGTATGGGACGATTACTTCGCAGGATGACCGCTACCGCCTGCTTGCACAGCAACCATTTATCCGCTGTACGGTTGGGAAAGAGTGTAGCGGATGGATATCAGCTGCGCAAGCACAAACCTATACACAGCCGATACCGGCTGGCGACACAGTGTGGTATAAAAACGATTCACTTCGGCATTATGGCGAAAGCATCCTACGCGACACAAGTGCCAAATGCGCCTTTTGGCAGTCTCCAGTTCAAAGACTGTGTGTTTCTGCCAAGACCGGCCACTTCTTCTATTATGTTAATGGCTTTGGATCAAATAGCTTACACCGGTTATAAAGGAGTGTGACGCGCCGTAGCATGACAAAGAAATGCATTACAGTGTGTTACGACACTATTCAAGCGGTCTATAAAAATTGAGGCCTTGTCACTTGACGGAGTAAGGCGCGATCTGCTACAATTAAAAATTAATGAAGGTTGTGTAATATGGGTTAGGTGCGGACTACGCCGGTGGCGTGGCGTTTTAGTGTGCGAAAACTTATATTGAGTAAAGCTTCGGTGCCACAACAAATGCACGAGCAGGGTTTTGGAGTCCTTGCACGTGCGGATAGATAACAATAATTCAAGAGGAGTTTACATGCCTACACCTACCACGGCAACAGCTGCTCCATCGCGTGTGTTTTTTACCAGCAATGACACCGCGCTGGCAGTACCCGACTTGCTGGCTCACCAAGAAGAATCCTGGAAGGACTTCGTCGAGACGGGCTTGAGCGAAATTTTCGCAGAGCTCAATCCAATCGAAGACTATACTGGCCAGAAGCTCGAGCTGCGCTTTAAGGATTATGCCTTTGGCGAGCCCAAGCATACAGAGCAGTTTGCGAAAGAAAACAACCTGACTTTCGACGCACCACTGCAAGCCACCGTCGAGCTTATCAATAAGACGACCGGCGAAGTCAAGGAACAGAGCATCTACATGGGTGATTACCCTTGGATGACCGAACGCGCAACGTTTATCATTAATGGAACAGAGCGCGTAGTGGTAAGCCAGCTGATTCGGAGTGCTGGTGTACTGTTTAGTGCTGACCGCGTGGCAGGGCGTAACCTCTATGGTGCCAAGATGATCCCAGGCCGTGGGGCATGGCTCGAGTTTGAGACGAGCCCATCGGGCGCAATCTACGTGAAGATCGATCGCCGCCGCAAGATTGCAGCCACCACCTTGCTGCGTGCTCTTGGTATGAGCAAGGTGTCGGCTATTCGCGAAGCCTTTGCTGATATCGACACCGGTGAGATGAAATATATCGAAGCCACGCTCGAGAAGGATCCAGCGCACGGCATCAACGAAGCGTTGATTGAGGTCTATCGCCGCCTGCGCCCAGGTGACCTCGCTACGGTAGAGAACGCTCGTCAGATGATTGAGCGCATGTTCTTCGACTTCAAGCGTTTCGACTACAGCCGCGTTGGCCGCTACAAGATCAACCAGCGCCTGGGTGTTGATGTGCCTAATACGACCGAATATCGTACGTTACAGATGAGTGATTTGATTGGTGTCTTGCGTGAAATTATTCGCCTTAACAACACACAAGAGCCAGCTGATGATATCGACTCGCTGAGCAATCGCCGCGTGAAGCTGGTTGGCGAGTTGGTGGCGCGCCAGTTCCGCGTTGGTATGCTCCGGATGCAGCGCAATGCAATGGATCGTATGAGCATGAGTGATCTCGAGACGGTTACGCCAAGCCAGCTGATCAATGCCCGCCCAGTGGTGGCAGCAGTGCGCGAGTTCTTTGCCAGCAGCCAGCTGAGCCAGCTACTTGATGAGGTGAACCCACTGTCGGAGCTGAGCCACAAGCGTCGCCTGAGCTCGATGGGGCCTGGTGGTTTGAGTCGTGAGCGAGCTGGCTTTGAGGTGCGCGATGCTCACCCCACCCACTATGGCCGGATTTGTTCGGTGGAGACACCAGAGGGTGCTAACATTGGCTTGGTGCTGAACCTCGCCACCTACGCACGTATCAACGAATACGGCTTTATTGAGACACCATACCTCAAGGTAGTTGATGGCCGCGTGACTGATGAAATCGTCTACCTCGATGCTTCGCAAGAAGTAACTGAGGTGATTGCCGATGCTGGTGCTCGTCTCAATGAGGATGGTACCTTTGTGCGCGATCGCGTTAGTGCACGAAAGTTCCTCCAGCCAGGGCAGGTAGATACCAGCGAAGTCACCTACATGGACGCTGCACACAAGCAGATCCTCGGGTCGACTGCGAGCCTTGTGCCATTTATCGAGAAGAACCGTATTGACCGCAGTTTGACGGGTTCCAACATGCAGCGCCAGGCAGTGCCGCTTTTGCAGCCTGAGTCGCCAACGGTTGGCACTGGCATTGAGCACGAGGTGGCACGCAACTCCAGCCAGCTCGTTACAGCCGAGGCTGATGGGGAAGTGATTCGAGCTGACGGCGAAGCAGTCGAAGTGCGCTATGCGGATGGCGTCAAGCGCTACGACCTGATCCACTTTGCCAAGAGCAATGACGATCGTTGTATTAACCAAAAAGTCCGAGTAACCCGTGGCCAAACTGTCGCGAAGGGTGACACCCTCATCGAGGGTGCGTCCATCGCCGATGGTGAGCTCGCCCTCGGTAAGGACTTGCTGGTAGCCTTTATGCCGTGGGGCGGCTACAACATGGACGACGCGGTGATTTTGAGCCGTCGCTTGGTAGAAGATGACACCCTTACCAGCATCAACATCAAGGATTATACTGTCGAGGTACGTGAGACAAAGCTTGGTCCAGAGATCGTGACACGCGATATTCCAAATGTGAGTGAGGACAGCCTTCGCCACTTGGATGAGAGCGGTATTGTACAGATTGGCTCTGAGGTCAAGGCGGGCGATGTCTTGGTCGGGAAGATTACACCAAAGGGTGAGCAAGAGCTCAGCAGTGAGGAGCGTTTGCTGCGTGCAATCTTTGGTGAAAAGGCCAAGGATGTGCGTGACACCAGCCAACGCATGAACAATGCTGGTGGCGGTAAAGTTGTTGGCGTCAAGGTATTTAGTCGCGAGAATGGCCACGAGCTCAAGACGGGTGTATTGATGCAGATTCAGATCTTTGTCGCTCAATTGCGCAAGATTGGCGTTGGCGACAAGATAGCTGGTCGCCACGGCAACAAGGGTGTGTGTGCCCGCGTAATGGCAGTGGAGGATATGCCATACCTGGCCGACGGTACCCCTGTTGATGTGATCCTTAACCCGCTCGGCGTGCCAAGCCGTATGAACCTTGGTCAGCTCTTTGAGACGCACCTCGGCATGGCTGCACGAGCACTCGGCTACAAGGTTGCCACGCCACCATTCAACGGTGTGCCAGCCGATACTATCAAGGATGAGCTTGAAAAGGCTGGCATTGCGCGCGATGGCAAGAGCCAACTCTACGATGGCCTGAGCGGCGAGCCATTCGAGGAGCGTACAACGGTCGGCGTGATGCATATGATCAAACTCCACCACATGGTGAGTGACAAGATCCACGCCCGCAGCACTGGTCCATACACCATGGTGACTCAGCAGCCACTTGGTGGTAAGGCTCAAAATGGTGGTCAGCGCCTCGGAGAGATGGAGGTCTGGGCACTCGAAGCTTACGGTGCGGCGACTACTCTACAGGAGATGCTAACGATCAAATCAGACGACGTCTATGGCCGCGCCAAAGCCTATGAGGCGATCATCAAAGATGAGCCTATTGCCGGGCCAAAGCTGCCCGAGAGCTTTAACGTGCTTGTCAAGGAGCTGCAAGGCTTGGGTCTGCGTGTTGACCTACTGGATGAGTCTGATGAGTCGGTCGATGCCGAGCATGTCATTGCTGCTGCGGGCCCTGCCGACAAAACCGTTCCGTCTGACGAGAGTGATGACGAAGCAACCTATCTTGATGAATCCGACGGCATTGGCACAATTGCCGATGACAGCGGTATGTCCGTCCAAGATATTGACACAGTAGAAAACCTAAGCGAGGAGGAAGCCTAAGATGTCCCACGTGGTAACAGATCACGATATCGCCAATTTTGATGCGGTACGCTTGGCCGTCGCCAGCCCCGAGGATATCCTCAAGTGGAGCTACGGCGAAGTCACCAAGCCGGAGACGATCAACTATCGAACCCAGAAGCCTGAGCGCGATGGCCTGTTTTGTGAGCGAATTTTTGGCCCAGTCAAAGATATCAACCCACACGACAGCAAACTTAAGGGTGTGCGCAGCCGCGAAGCTGCAGTAGACAAGAATGGCGAGCTTGTCACCAAGTCGATCGTGCGTCGCGAGCGAATGGGGCACATTAGCCTAGCGACCCCTGTTGCGCACATTTGGTTTATGCGCGGTACGCCCAGTGCAATGAGCCTCTTGCTCGGCATTACGGTGCGCAACCTCGAGAAGATCGCGTACTTTGCTACCTATGTCATCCTCGACGTTGACGCTGAGACACGCGACGCTTATTTGGCTGACCTTGAGGCTGAGACTGAGGCAGCACGTGCCGCCATTAAGATTCGCTTCCAGCGTGAAGCTGAGGCTGATGGGGCAGATGTGAAGGCGCTTGCCGAGCAGCAAACGCGCGAGTATGAAGAGCTTGAGGCAACCTACAGCCAAAAGAAAGCTCAGCTCGAGAGCCTACAAAAGCGCGCCCTCCTGAGTGATACTGACTATCGCAACCTTCCCGAAGAATACGAAGAGCTCATCAAGGTTGGTATGGGTGGTGATGCCCTCAAGGCGCTCCTTGATGATATCGACCTCGACGCACTCATCGCCGATCTGCAAGAAGAAGCCGAAGGCGCGCGCGGTCAGCGCGAGAAGAAGCTGCTGAAGCGCCTTAAGGTGCTGGAGGGCATGCAAGCGGCAGGCATTAAGCCATCAAGCCTGTGTATGACAGTTTTGCCAGTCATTCCACCAGATTTGCGGCCAATGGTAGCCTTGAGTGGTGGACGCTTTGCGACGAGTGACCTCAACGACCTCTACCGCCGCGTCATCAACCGTAATAACCGTCTCAAGAAACTTATCGAGCTCAACGCACCAGAGGTAATTCAGCGTAACGAGAAGCGTATGCTGCAAGAAGCGGTCGATAGCCTGATTGACAACTCGGCTGCTCGTGGTGGCCGCGCTGTCAATGCAACTGGCGGACGCCGCCGCCTTAAGAGCATTAGCGATATGCTTAAGGGTAAGCAAGGGCGCTTCCGCCAGAACTTGCTGGGTAAGCGCGTCGACTACTCGGGCCGTTCGGTCATCGTGGTGGGCCCGAAGCTCAAGATTCACCAGTGTGGTCTGCCAAAGCAGATGGCAATTGAGCTTTTCAAGCCATTTGTCATCAGCTGGCTTATCAAGGGCGATTACGCCCACAACATCCGTAGTGCAACGCGCCTAATTGAGGCAGGTGAAGCGGTTGTGTGGGATGCATTGGATGAGGTAATTAAGGGCAAGTACGTCCTGCTTAACCGTGCGCCATCACTGCACCGTTTGAGTATCCAAGCCTTCCAGCCAAAGTTGGTTGAGGGTAAGGCGATCCAGCTTCACCCACTCGTCGCTAACGGCTTTAATGCTGATTACGATGGCGACCAGATGGCTGTTCACTTGCCGCTCAGTGCCGAGGCACAGGCCGAAGCACGCGAGCTAATGAGTGCCGTCAATAACCTGCTTAAGCCTGCCGATGGCAGTCCAGTCCTCAGTATTGACCAGGACGTGGTGCTCGGTAACTACTACCTCACATACGAAAAACCCTCGGCTCAGACTGACACTGTTGCCGTCTTTGCCGACAGCCGGGCTGCTGAGCTAGCCTACGACATGGGCAAGCTCCACCTGCAAAGTCCGATCCGTATTCGGGCTAAGGGTGAGATCCGGACAACCACCCTGGGGCGTGTCTTCTTTAACGAGATCCTGCCAGAGGACTTTCCTTACAATAACAATGTCCAGACCAAGAAAGAGCTTAAGCGAGTGCTTGGTCAGATTTTCGAGCGTTATGGCGCTGCTGAGACTGCTATCACTGCTGACCGCATGAAGGGCTTGGCCTTCCGCTTTGCCACCACTGCTGCGGTATCGACTGGTATGGAAGACTATCTCAGCTTCGACGAAATTGCTGACTTCGTGGCTGAGGGTGATGCACGTTCTGCTGCGATCTCGGAGCAGCTCGATCAAGGGCTCATTACCGAGGATGAGCGCTACACATTGACCGTCAACAACTGGCGCACCGTCGACCGCAAGGTAGAGGACTTCTTGCGCAGCCAATTGGCCCACATGGACACCTCTGTCGCAACGATGGTGAACTCTGGTGCTCGTGGTAGCGTCAACAACATTAAGCTAGCCAGTGCGATGATCGGTATCCAGGTGGATGCCGCTAACCGCGAGATTGAGCTGCCAGTGCGTAGCAACTTCAAGCGAGGGTTGTCGAGCCTGGAGGCCTTCGTGGCAACGCGTGGTGCTCGCAAGGGGCTTATCGATACCGCCCTCAAGACGGCCGACTCTGGCTATCTCACGCGTCGTTTGGTCGATGTCTCGCAGGATGTCTTTACCGTTGAGGATGAAGAGGGTGACGATGACGGCTTCACTATCTACCGCAATGAGTCTGAGGAGACGATGATCGAGTTTGGCAACCGCTTGTTTGGCCGCTACACCGCCGAGGCAGTGCCGGGCCACCTCGACCGCGACCAGCTCATCACACGTGAGATTGCCAACGCTATCGAAGCAGATCAGTCGATCGACCAAGTACGTATCCAGTCTGTCCTCTCTACCAAGAACTTGCACGGTATTCCACGCAAGAGTTACGGGATCGACATGGCAACTGGCCAGCTCGTCGATGGTTCGCAGCCAGTTGGTGTCATTGCTGCTCAGTCGGTCGGTGAGCCAGGTACACAGCTGACGCTTAATACTTTCCATAGCTCTGGTGTTGGTGGGTCGGACATCACTCAGGGTCTGCCGCGTGTCGAGGAGCTCTTTGAGGCACGTAACCCGAAAGGTCAGGCCTACGTCACAGAAGTCGCTGGTTTGGTCGATATCTGGGAAGATGGCAAGAAGTACGTTGTACAGGTCACGCCGCAAGCAGGTAAGGTAGAGCGTATGCCGCTCGATGGCCGCATGGTGATGATACAATCGGGCAGTAAGGTCAAGGTTGGCGACGTCATTGCGTCATTCGACGATGGCACGCAGCCACTTACTGCACCGTTTGATGGAGTGGTTGAGTCCACTGGTGATTCGCTTGTCCTCACAGGCAATGCTACAGCACCAGTTCGCTACGAAATCCCTGGCACGATGTATCTCGTCGTCAAGCCAGGCGATATGGTCGAGCCAGGCGATCGCCTGACACTTGGTTCGCTCAACCTGCACGACCTCATGCGCCTCAAGGGCACAGAGGCAACCCAGCGCTACATCATCAACGAAGTGCTTCGTATCTATGCTGCGCAGGGCCAGGATGTGGCTGGCAAGCATCTTGAGATCATCGTCCGGCAGATGTTTAGCCGGGTGCAGATTGATGATCCAGGCGACAGCACCTTCGTCATGGGTGACATCATCTCCAAGGCATCAGTGGTTGATGCTAACAAGGAACTCGTTGCCCAGGGCAAAACGCCAGCCCAGTATGCACAGCTGCTGCTTGGTATCACCAAGGTGAGTATCTGGAGTGATAGCTGGCTGTCTGCTGCGTCGTTCCAAGACACGACTCGCGTGCTGATCAACGCTGCCACCAGTGGCCGCGCCGACCACCTCAAGGGTCTTAAGGAGAACGTCATCATCGGCAACAAAGTACCGGTTGGTACGGGTGCACACCCCCTGCCGCTCGAGGATAATGATTCTCCAGAGGATGAGTTTGTCGCTGAAGCCCAGGCCGAAGAGGCTGAGCCAGAAGTGACAATCGCCACTGATGAGCTGTAAGCAATAGCTAGCCTATAGCAGAAGAGCCTCACTTGAGAGAGTGAGGCTCTTGTTTTATAGACGGTCTTAAGACTATTCGACAATTATTGTAAATATGTGATATAACAGATGTAGTATGTATGAACGTTTTTCTCGACAATCAGTTCAGTCCGGTTCAGCTGACGAGAAAGTGAGCCAACAAGATAAAGAAGTAGCTGCTGCTACAGTAGAGAGTACAGGCGAAGCCGCCCCTACTGGGCGGATGCAACGGATACGAGATCGCTTATCGAAGATAGCGACACGAATTGACGAGCATTTCACGTATGGCTACGATCTGTATTATCCACACATCAGCAAAGAAGAAGCGCTCGTGATGCCTGAAGATGAGCTGGTAGAGTCAACGAAAATAATTCTTGGCAGAGAGTTTGCTCCACGACCGAAAAGTTATGTCAATTGGCGAGTTATTGAAGGACCAGTGAGCCTTCATGTTGTGGATCAGCGTCGTCCAAAACCTAGGACAAAACAGCACTGGTGGCAGATATTGTAATTATAAGTGTAAATGCGAAGAAGAACAGAAAACTCGTCAGGATAACGACGAGTTTTCTGTTGGTTTTTTGATATTGATCTAAAATTGGCCTGCGGACAGAGCTATCCTCTTAAAGCGCGATATAGTCCAAGCTTAACCGACCATAACCTTCCTTTATCATCAAAGCAAAATGCAACGTACTTTTCCTCGTCTGCTCTGTAGCGTAAGTTTTTTCTCCCCCAGAGCCCTCCTTCGAATTCTGGGGTTCCGAATGTGCTGACGACTTCCTGTATTGTGGTTGTATTCGGAAGGGAAGTCAGCAGTTGATAAGAAAGTGGGACGTATGGTGCTTTATGAAAGTTATCATCTTGAATATGAAGAGAAAGATCAGTAAGTACATCGTCACGCCAATGTAGTTCGAGGCCTGCGTTGTAGTATAACCAATATGACTCTGATGAGTCGGCAGCCAGAAAGCTTGGATCTGTAGTATGTATTACTGGATCTACAGCTAAGCCATTGGTGATACTGGCGACTGTTTCCTGCGCTTGATCTACATTTATCCCAACTAGGTTTATATAATTGGTAATAGGGCCTTCTAGTTGTGTTTCCATACTTCCTCTGTAAAATTGGCTTAGTTGGTTTACTAACTTTGATTATACAATAAATCACTGGTTATGTAATACGAGTTATGCTACTTCCTAACAACTATATCATCACAAACCACCCCTAGCGAGTACTGGCTAGCCTATAGTATGTACACTGATTCGCGACTCTACTGATACTTTGGCATTTCTACCGTCACTACTTCGCCTTTGCTGAGGTCGCGGCATTTGTCGCCTTCGTAGACTTGCCGTAGGTCGACTTTCTTGGCGTTGCGGAGCTGGACTTTGTAGACATCGCATGTGAGCATATCGTTTTGGCGGATCTGGAAGAATACCCAGCGCCCATCGCTCGATTGATAAAACAGCGCTGTCCCTTGCGAATTAAAGAGGTGCGACTCGGGTTGTACACCACCCAGCGGTATCTCTGCCAAGCGATAACCGGCAAGCTTGCTCTCGCGCACCGTCATAGTGCCGACAATGCCGACGTTATAACTCGAACTTGCGGCAGGCGAGTAAGCATTGTAGAGAGGAGCTTGCTGCTTGGCGAGGTCTTTATAATCTGCAGCATCAAGGCATTTAAACTCAACAAAGCGAGTTTCCTTGTTTTTCGGGTCGTTTGGGTCGAGTGGGGTATTGCTAATCTGGCACGTTACGTCGCCATTGCTACGCGTAAAGTCTGCGAGGTACGGGCCGTCTTTATCGCCATCTTGCACGACATAGCGCGTGAATTGATCATAGTCGAGCATGTGCTCTAGAGCAGTGACATTGCGCTTGGCCTCAGCCTTGGGCAGGGTAGCGGCAGCACTCTTAGTTTTGCTTGGGTCGGTAGCAATAGAATAAAAGCGAGAACCTTCGGCCTTGACCGGTGTTGACAGTGATGACTTAACGGCTTCTGTACCCTTAAAGTACTTCTTGGCACGCTCGAGCGTCTTGGCGGCGGTGAGCTGCTCCCGTGGGCCAGTTTTTGCCTCGGTGTGCTGCTCGGTGTTCTTGGCTTTGTGTGGCCGAGTTGCGATATAAATAATCCCTGCCGCAATAGCAACAACCGCCAAACCAGCCAAAGCAAAGCGTATCGCCAACCCACGCGGCGTTAGGCGAGAACGTCGGTACCGAGGTGAAGGGGATGATCCACGTGGTTGCATAGTGCCATTATACACTGCAAGCTAGGTTGGCAGCAATGGCTCTTGCCTAAACGCACTGCACTTCGTATAATGCAAAGCATGAGCGCTATGAAAAATCGGCTAATGCAGAAAAAACAGCCTGGCTACACCGTGGTAGAACTGTTGGTTGTAATCGTCATTATTGCCATCCTTGCTACATTGACACTCGTCTCGTATCAACGTATCCAAGCCGGTGCACAGGGGCGAACCCGCGTGGCCGACCTCACGGCGATGCGCCAAGCACTCGACCGCTACTATACTAAGAATGGAGCGTACCCAGTTGCCAAGACTGCCGGTAGCACTACTCCTACCTACCAGCGCCGCGATAGTGCCACATTTTTGCGCCAATTGGTGCCAACCTACATTTCCACACTCCCCAGCATCACACAGGGTAGTACCACTGATGCAACTAGCAATACCTACCTGTACGTCACCAATGCTCAGCAAACCGAATACAAGCTACTCTATGTCAACACAAGCGGCCTACCACCAGGTGAGTACGATGCCGTGCCCCAAGCAATGCGCACCACCGCGCCAGACCGCTACGGGGTGTGGTCAAAAAACGGCGAACGGCTCCCTGGCTAGCAGGAGCGGGTGAACTCATCAGGGGTGATAATTACTCTACCACCCACATTCAATCCATGCTATAATCAATCGTTGAGAGTTGTATTACTCATGCTAAAAAACACGTAAGGAGAGAAGGAGCCCCCTATGGCAACCCCCAAGAATGTCCCCCTGAAGGACTTTCGTAACATTGGTATTATTGCCCATATCGACGCCGGCAAGACGACGACGACAGAAGGTATTTTGTACCGCACCGGTATTAACCACAAGATTGGTACCGTGCGCGGTGATGATGGTGGTGCCACCACCGACTGGATGAGCCAAGAAAAAGAGCGTGGTATTACTATTACTTCTGCAGCGGTGACCTGCTTCTGGAAGGGTCACAAGATTAACATCATTGATACCCCTGGGCACATCGACTTTACCGCCGAGGTGGAGCGTAGCCTGCGTGTACTCGACGGCGCAGTGACAGTCTTTGATGGCAAGATGGGGGTAGAAGCCCAGAGTGAGACCGTGTGGCGCCAGGCTAACAAATATGGTGTGCCACGCATCTGCTTCGTGAACAAGATTAATCAGACTGGTGGCGACTTCTACAAGTCGATCGAGTCGATCCATAGCCGCCTGAGCAAGCAAGCCTTCCCAATCCACCTACCAATTGGCTTTGAGAAGGATGTTTGTGGTGTGGTTGATCTTATCGACATGAAGGCCTACACCTATGATGACTACACCGACCACGAGCTTAAGGTGGGCGAGATCCCAGCTGATATGCTCGACAAGGCAAAGCGGGCTCGCAGCCTGCTCGTCGAGAACGCCGTTGAGGCCGATGACGACCTGATGATGAAGTTCCTCGATGAGGGTGAGGATGCCATTACTGTTGACGAGCTCAAGGCAGCGCTGCGCCAACGTGTCTTGGCTGGTGACTTCTTCTTGGTGACGGGTGGTGATGGCCGCGGTGTGATCGTCGAGAAGGTACTCGACCTGATGGTAGACTACCTGCCAAGCCCGCTCGATGTTGGTGAAATCTGGGGCAAGAACCCCAAGACTGGCGATGAGGTAAGCCGCCAGCCCGATGACAAGCAGCCAATGACCGCACTGGCCTTCAAGCTGGCTGCCGACCCATTTGTTGGTAAGCTGATCTTTATCCGCGTCTACAGTGGTCGCTTGACTGCTGGTAGCTACGTCCTCAACACAACGACGGGTGAGAAGGAGCGTGTGGGGCGCATCGTCCGGATGCACGCCGATAAGCGCGAAGAGATCGACAGCGTGGGCGCTGGTGACATTGCTGCCGTGGTGGGCCTGAAGGGCACCTTTACGGGTCATACCTTGTGTGAGCAAGCGCATCCGATTGCTCTTGAGGCGATTAGCTTCCCCGAGCCACCAGTATCGATTGCCGTGGAGCCCAAGACTAAGGCCGACCAAGAAAAGATGGGTATTGCTCTGCAACGCCTAGCTGAGGAAGACCCAACCTTCCGCGTCTACACCGATGAAGAGACAGGCCAGACTATCATGAGCGGTATGGGTGAGCTTCACCTAGAGATTTTGATCGACCGCATGAAGCGTGAGTTTAACGTTGAGGCCAATGTTGGTGAACCGCAAGTCGCCTACCGCGAGACTATCAAGGGCACGGCTGAGGCGCAGGGTAAGCATGCCAAGCAGTCTGGTGGTCGTGGCCAATACGGTGATGTCTGGGTGCGCTTTGAGCCGAACGAGCCAGGCAAGGGCTACGAATTCTTCGATGAAATCAAGGGTGGTGTGGTGCCACAAGAGTACCGCCCAGCTGTGCAGAAGGGTATTAAGGAGACACTCGATGGTGGTGTGATTGCTGGCTATCCAGTTGTTGACGTCAAGGCAACCTTGTACGACGGAAGCTACCACGATGTCGACTCAAGCGAGCTCGCCTTCAATCTGGCTGCTCACCTGGCTGCCCGCGAAGGTATCAAGAAGGCCAACCCAGTCTTGCTCGAGCCAGTGATGAAGGTTGAGGTGACAACACCTGAGGAATTCATGGGTGATATCATTGGCGACCTCAATAGCCGCCGGGGCCGCATTGAGGCAATGGAAGACTTGATGGGCGGCGCGAAGCTCGTCAAGGCTATTGTGCCACTGGCAAACATGTTTGGCTACACTAGTGACATCCGCTCGATGTCGCAGGGCCGAGCTGCTAGCACGATGGAACTTGCCCACTATGAGGAAGTTCCACCAAACGTCGCGCAGGAGATTATCGAGAAGCGTAGTAAGTAAGCTTCCTTATAGTATCTCTATAAAACACCTCTATTACAGGGGTGTTTTATTATTTTGTCTCAGTGCGAGGAATAGTGAATAGTACGCAAAAGCCGGCATATATGCCGGCTTTCGTTAATGCAAGGCTATGGTTTGTACTACTTTTTCGTTTTCTTGTCGTGCTTGGCTATTTTCTTGACGGCAATTTTTTGCGGCGCAGGTAGTGGCTTGAGTGGTACCATTACCCTCAAGATGCCGTCCTCCAGATGAGCCTTAATCTGCTCAACATCGCTACCATCTGGCACTTGTACACGACGACAGAAGCTTGTGCTGCTCTCACGAACGACGTAGTTGCGCTGTTTGTCCTCGGTTTTTTCGTGCCGTTCGCCGCGGATGACGAGCGCACCATTGTCAAGGCTTACATCGAGGTCTTCCTCAGCAAAGTTTGGCACGTGCGCTTCAACAACCAGTGTATTATCCACTGTGTAGACATCGGCTGTGACAGCTTGGCTGAGTGTCGTGGTAAAGGGATTGTCAAACAGCTGCCGCTGCAATGCGCGCAATTCCTCAAATGGATTGTATTTTGTAAGACTACTCATAGGGTGCCTCCTTACGTGTTGCTTTTGTATTCTTATCATAACGCGGTAAATAGAACAATACAAGTACTTGCATCCGTCTAGCAAAGCGCTTATACTTATATACATGGCACAATCGACTCGTCGGCAACGCAGACTGACACGGCTTACATGGCTGAGTTTCGCTGCTATGGTAGTAATTTTGTTAGGGTATATGTATTGGGATGTCGAGCTGAGCCCAGCAGCCTCTACCACCAAGACTGCTGGCAGCGGTCTGGAAAAAACACTCGTGCTGGGCACCGATCCTGGCTTTAAGCCGTTTGAATATAAGCAAGGGCAGGAGATCGTTGGCTTTGATATTGACCTTGTGCGGGAGATTGCTAAGGACACAAATCGTTCGTTACAAATTGAGGAGATCGCTTTTGATGGCCTCTTGCCGGCACTGCAGGCTGGGCGAATCGACCTCATTGCAGCTGGTATGACTGTCACGCCAGATCGGCGTAAGAATGCCGAGTTTTCGCACACGTACTATACTGCAGCGCAAAAGATAATTGTACCAAAGACTGGCTCAACAATTGCCACTAGTGATGACCTCATTGGCAGGCGAATTGGCGTGCAGCTTGGCACCACAGCCGATACACTGGCACACAAGATTCGTGGGGCTCACGTGGTACAACTCCAGTCGACAGCTAGTGTCGTGCAAGAGCTCAGTAGTCGGCGGATCGATGCTGCCATTATGGATGATGGGCCAGCTCAGCAATACCTCGTCACGAACCCGCAACTTGTTGCCTTGCCACGCAACCTCTCGCACGAGGATTACGCCATTGCTATCAAAAAAGGTAATAGCAAACTACTCGCTGAGGTAAACGCCAGCATTGCCGCAATGAAGCGTGATGGCCGCTATGAGAAACTTATCAAAAAACACTTCGGAGTGGCCCGGCCATGAATGTGTGGGATATCCTCTTTGGTGACGAGCGCTATCTATTCTTGTGGCGCGGCCTAGAAGTGACCATCCTTCTCACCGTCTTCTCGACAATCATTGGGCTTGTGATTGGCCTGGTTGTCGCTCTCATGCAGCAGTCTGCTTGGCAACCATTTCGCACATGCAAACTACATCGCCTTCAGCGCTGGCGGCCATGGGTGAGCTTGGCTCATGCCTATACCACGGTCATTCGCGGCACACCTGCTTTGGTGCAGCTACTCATTATGTATTACGTGGTATTTGGCTCATACCGTGGGGTGCCAAAACTGTGGATTGCAAGCCTTGCCTTTGGTATCAACAGTGGTGCGTATATTGCTGAGATTATTCGCGGCGGGATCGAAAGTATCGACAACGGACAAGTCGAAGCGGCGCGCTCGCTTGGCTTGAGTCGCTGGCAAACCATGCGTTATATCATCCTGCCTCAAGCACTCAAGCAGTCATTGCCGTCACTGATCAGCGAGGGAATTTCGCTCCTCAAGGAGACATCAGTCGTTGGTTGGATTGGTATGAACGATCTGATGCGTGGTGCTGATAATATCCGCTTCCAAACGGCCACCGCCTTTGAATCGCTCTTTGCCGCTGCAATGATTTACCTTGCCCTCACCACGCTATTTACGTGGGTGATGAATCGAGTAGAGAGGAGGCTTAAAGCGCATGATTAATATCAAGCAGCTCCGCAAGCACTATGGCAACAATTATGTCTTACGCGGCATTGACCTGACAATCAAGCGGGGAGAGGTTGTCGTTCTCTTGGGCTCGAGTGGTGGTGGCAAAAGCACGCTGCTTCGCTGTATTAATATGATTGAGACGCCGACAAGCGGGGAAGTATGGGTTGATGGTATTGATATGACCAATCCAGCGACTGACCTCAACAAAGCCCGGACTGAGCTTGGCATGGTCTTCCAGCAGTTTAACCTCTTTCCACATATGACCGTACTCGAAAATATCATGCTTGCACCGCTCAAGGTGCGCAAACTGCCCAAGGCAAAGGCCAAGCGCCAGGCGCTTCAAATGCTCGACTTGGTTGGCCTTCGCGCCAAAGCCCAAGAATACCCGAGTCATCTCTCGGGTGGGCAAAAGCAGCGGGTAGCGATTGCTCGTGCCTTGGCAATGCAGCCAAAAGTCTTGCTCTTTGATGAGCCGACGAGTGCGCTCGACCCTGAGATGGTCGACGAGGTACTAGCGGTTATTAAGCACCTTGCCGAAACGGGGATCACAATGATCGTCGTCACACATGAGATGTCGTTTGCGCGCGATGTCGCATCGCGGATTGTCTTTCTTGACGGGGGTAAGATTATTGAAGATGGTACACCAGCGCAGGTCATTAATCGCTCCACGCAACCAAAGGTCCGCACCTTTTTCGCTGCACTCAGTAATAATTGATACATCCCTCTATGCTATAATGCGCCCGAGGAGGAATACTATGGCAGATACCATGCAACGATTCAAAACACTCTTTGCCGGGAGCGATGTCGACTACGTAGAATGCGAAGTCGTTAATGCAACGCAGCGCTATTTGCAGCTCCGCGAGCAGGGTAGACACGAGGGCTTCACGCCTGTGATTGTGACGCTCGATGACCTCATCCTGGATGAGATAACAGAAGGCCTAGAGAACGCTGGCGTCCAGACAGTCCCCGAGCTTGTGCAGCGCACTATGGAAGCAGCTCAAGCAATTGATGTACCAGCCTTTTTTGCTCACGTTGCGCAGGAGCTGCCAGCTGAAACAGCGAAAAAGGATCAGCAGATCTCTACTGTGGATGACTATTTTGCGCCGGGCTTCTCGGCGTCGCCCAAAGATGATGACCCTACCACAGTTGACTTCATCAGCCCATTCCAGCCAGATAGCGACAATCCGGTTATTATTATCAAACTACCAACTACAGCACCTTATGAGGCATTAGCCTACCTCTGCATGGGTGGCTGGAATGATTGTCCCGAGCCAGCCATCCAGGTGGCGGTATCGCGCTATTGGTATGAGAAGTACGGTGCTGTGCCTGCCGCTATCAGCCATGATACTGTTGAATATTACGTCGAGCGTCCACCACAGACCGATGCCGATGCTAAGGCGGTTGCCGTTGAACTCTTCTATTTTTCATATGGCGACGCAGTCTATCAAGGGTCGGAGACCTTCGAAGCTTTGGCAAATCAGGTATATAGCAGTCGACAGTGGTATGTTTGGTGGGACTAGCTACTTTACTTTTTTGCCACCGCACCCTATAATAAATCCTAACGCGCGACGCGTTTTGTCGTAGTGTCTCTACTCCGGCAAGTAGCTCGCGTCGTACCAAATATTAACATAAGTAAGGAGTACTTACCTACATGGCAGATTTCGATCGAAGTAAGCCACACATTAACGTTGGTACTATGGGTCACGTCGACCACGGTAAAACAACGTTAACGGCTGCCATCACTCACGTGTTGGCAAAGCGTCTTCCAAGCGATGTAAACAAGCCTCGCAACTACGAAGACATCGACAACGCTCCTGAGGAGAAGCAACGCGGTATTACCATCGCCAGCTCCCACCAGGAATACGAGTCGGAGAAGCGCCACTACGCGCACGTTGACATGCCAGGTCACGCCGACTACGTCAAGAACATGATTACTGGTGCCGCTCAGATTGACGGTGCTGTGCTGGTGGTTGCCGCCAACGACGGTCCATTGCCACAGACACGCGAGCACGTGCTGCTTGCTCACCAGGTTGGTGTGCCAAAGATCGTCGTCTTCCTCAACAAGATGGACTTGGCTGATCCAGAGTTGGTTGAGTTGGTTGAGATGGACGTCCGCGAGCTGCTCACCAAGAACGGCTACGATGGCGACAACGCACCAATCATCAAGGGTTCTGCTACCAAGGCGCTCGAGGGCGACACCGAGGCAGAAGACGCCGTGATGGAGCTGGTGGCTGCTATGGACGACTACTTCGAGTTGCCTCAGCGCGACCTCGACAAGCCATTCTTGATGCCAATCGAAGATGTCTTCTCGATCAAGGGTCGTGGTACAGTTGCAACTGGCCGTATCGAGCAGGGTGTCATCAAGATCAACGATCCAGTAGAGATTGTTGGTCTTAAGCCAACTCAGACCTCTGTCGTGACTGGTGTTGAAGCCTTCAAGAAGAGCCTCGACCAAGGTCAGGCAGGTGACAACGCTGGTCTGTTGCTGCGCGGTATCGAGCGCACCCAGATCGAGCGCGGTCAGGTGATTGTCGCTCCAGGCACACTCACCCCACACACCGAGTTTGAGGCGGAAGTCTACATCCTCAAGAAGGAAGAGGGCGGCCGTCACACACCATTTAGCAAGGGCTACAAGCCACAGTTCTACTTCCGCACAACGGACGTGACTGGTGAGATTGAGCTCCCTGCCGACAAGGAAATGGTGATGCCAGGCGACCAAGTAACCTTTAAGGTGACCTTGAACGCCCCAATCGCTATGGACAAGGGTCAAGACTTCGCTATCCGCGAAGGTGGCCGTACAGTCGGTGCCGGTGTTGTGACCAACATCGTCAAGTAGTTTGCACAGTACTCGCAAACTCACAAAATACCTCCCACAGGGGAGGTATTTTTGTTTTTTGCACAAAAGATGGTATGATACCGCTATGAACTATACTATCACGAAGCATACCACCACGCAGGGTCTGCCTGTCTGGCTGGTCGACACTCCTGACGCAACAACTATTCAAACTACCATTGCCGTGCGAGCAGGGTATGAGTACGCTGGTGACGCTCGCATCTACGAAGTACCGCGTATCGTCCAGCACGTCCTGACACAGACTATGGAGGATGACCATATTGATGCGTCGGCGCATATTTATCAAGATTGGTTACAGCATTTTGTGGCTTATTCGCTCCAGGCAGAGAGCGCACCGCAGTTTGCTACAAAGCTGAGCCACATAATACGTAGCCTCTATCAAACAGGTATCACACGCAGTACCTTCCAGGCTGCTAAAAAACGCACACTTGCCGAGCTTGCCAAGGAAGAGCGTGATATTGACGCCGCACTGATGAGCGATAATCAGTATCAGATGTTCGGACGGCCAAAGCTCGCACAGCGCACTCAATCAGCAACTGATATATCACTAAGAGATGCGCAGCGATTTTACGGGATGTTTTATACGCTGGCTAACAGTGACATTGTTATCACTGCAAATATGCACGCACCTGATTGGGATGAAACAGTAATTCTGCAGGCAATTGAGAAAGCTTGTGAGGGTGCAGCAATTGGGCAACGCTTTTCGCTGTATCAGCTGAGCCGCCTCAAGACCATAACGCAGCAAGGCCGCTATGGGTCAATTATTGTGCCCCGGGATTCAGCAAAGTTTCTCCAGAATGAGGATTCGTCATATACGATCGGCTTTCATGGATTTCGCCTCAACTCTGTGCAAAACCCACTCATGGAAATAAGTATTCGGATACTTATAGAATGCATATTGGTGCTATTTACGGCGCCGAAGTGGCATGAGGATTCATTCAAAGATCATCCACTATATCAAGCGCAATGCGAGGCAAAGTATTGCCGATTGTTTAATATGTTTGTTGGCGAGACAGGCCAATCATATCGATTTATGATTCATTACATCGTCGATGATAATAATATGCCGCTGTTTGAGGAAAAGCTATGGCAGGGGTTGCAGAAACTTGCAAACGAAGGAGCCCCACAGGAAGTCTTTAAGATTGCTCGGCAAGCTGTGCTGTGGCGAATCAATAATGAGACAAAGACAGCAGAGCAGTTTCATCAGTGGGTGACGCGACAGATTATCAAACGATTCGACGATAAACAGCCGATAGTTAGTAGTGATGATCTTATCAAAGCATGTCGTCAAATACACCCACAAACAGTTACAAATACAGCAAAGGCCTCACTCCTTAAGAATGCCGTGTTTAATACTCATATAACAATTGAAGACCATCACCAAGCAATTGCAAAAACCATCTATAATGCCACACAGCCAGTCCTACTCGACTACAACGATCTCATACGAGAGGGAATAGCAAAAGAGGTGCGGCATGACGATGCACCTGATAAAAATACGTAAGCAATATAAAATTAAAAAGAGTGATAGCTATTATCACTCTTTTTTGATTAATCAACGTATAGTGATGTTACATCCGAATCTCAACATCCACGCCAGCTGGCAAGCTGAGGTTATGGAGGTTGTCGATTGTCTTGGGCGTCGCATTGGTGATGTCAATCAAGCGCTTGTGGACACGCATCTCGAATGTCTCACCGCCAGTCTTGTATACGTGCGGGCTTTTTACTACTGTGTAGCTGCTGCGCCGCGTTGGTAGTGGCACAGGACCTGCGACGTTTGCGCCAGTGCGCAGAGCGGTGTCGATAATTTGCTTGGCTGATTGGTCGATCACCTTGTGGTCGTATGCCTTGAGGCGAATCCGAATCTTGAGCCCTTGGTTGTTTTGAGCCATTGCTCCTCCTTTTATGTGCAACTCTGTAACTTTAGCAAGATCGAAACAAGCTAAATTATCAGAGTAAATTAATAATACATCTAGCATTATATCATGAGAATATACATCGTGCGCTATTTATTATGAGCTGCCATGAGTCTGTATCCGAACATCAGCTACAAAAGCACGAATCTCTCGCATATTTTTGAGCTTAAAGCCGGATTGACAACTGACCCTTTCGCTTCTGGAGCAATTCGTGTATACTGTACTAGATATAGCGTTATAGTAGTTAGTGGCAAAAGGGACAATATATGAACTGGAAGATTATTCTTCGATCGCTCAAAAATAAAGACATGCAAAAGCGCCTTGGTATCGTGCTTGGGCTCATCGTCGCCTATCGTTTCTTGGCGCACGTGCCAGTGCCGTTGGCCGAACCAAGCCGACTCAAGGATATTATCCAGAATGTCGTATCGGCAAGCGACTTTGGTGGCTTCTTAAATATCCTGACTGGTGGAGCATTGGCCCAGCTGTCTATTGTTTTGATCGGCCTTGGGCCGTTTATTAACGCCAGCATTATTACCCAGCTCCTTACCAAAGCCATCCCAAGCCTTGAGGAGATGCACAAAGATGGTGAATCGGGCCGACGCAAGATCAATCAGTGGACGCGTATCGCTAGTGTGCCGCTGGCGATTGCTCAATCGATCGGTATCATCTACTTTTTGCGCCAATCGGTCCTGGCTGGGAGTACGACTGGTACAGTGGCTGGCTCCCTCCACGAGTGGATTGTCGCAGTAACGGCGCTCACTGCTGGCTCGCTACTCTTGATGTGGCTCGGTGAGCTGATGACAGAGCAGGGCGTTGGTAATGGTATTAGCCTACTCATCTTTGCTAGTGTAATCAGTCAGCTGCCAACCACCTTTGGGTCGATCTACTCATCGCTCTTTAATACTCAAGACGGTTCGCTCAGCGTCTTTGGCTGGTTCTCACTACCCGTTAATCCGACAACCTTCTGGACAGTAGTTGTCCTTGGGACGATTGGCCTCATCTTACTTTATCTCCTCGTTAAGATTAACGAAGCACAGCGCATTGTCACGATCAATTACGCTAAGCGGGTTGGCGGCAATAGCTCGTATGGTGGTATTAAGAGTATCTTGCCTATCAAGCTCATCGCTGCGGGTGTGGTGCCAGTTATCTTTGCAGTAGCATTCCTCAGCCTTCCAGCCTTTGTGGGGCAGTTGCTACACGCGACACCTGGTGCAAATCAGCAATTAGCAAATAACCTTATCCAGTGGTTTCAGGCTCCCACCGCTCAAACATACGCCACAGGTGGCCTGACAGTGCTCATCTACCCATCGATCTACTTCTTACTCGTCATTGCCTTTACCTACTTCTACACTGGTATCGTCTTTAATGCGAGCGAGATTACGGAGAGTCTTGAAAACCAAGGTGGCTTCATTGAAGGGATTCGCCCTGGCCCAACCACTGAGAAGTATCTGTCGCGCACTGTCAATCGGCTCAACCTGTTTGGGTCGCTTGCCCTGGGACTCATCGCCGTCATTCCGTTTGCGATCGACTACATCTTTGCACAGCTTGGCATTAATGCCAACAACATGGCAATCGGTGGTACGAGCTTGCTCATCGTCGTCACAGTTGGCCTCGAGACGCTCCGCCAGATTAACTCACGAGCGCTGATGGTAACATATGACGACTTCTCGGTCGATGACCTTGATACTAAGCCAAAGAAGCGCGGCTTACTCGGCCGGCGCCGCACTGCCGCAAAGGCATAAGCTGCTACTTGGTATATATCTTGTAGATAATACCGCTACCTCTGTCTGTAGCGGTATTTTGATATGATCCCGTATTCCATAATAATTCGTTCATGAGCCTTTCGAACGTGTGTTATGAGGTATCATTGCAATTCGAATATAGAAAGAGGGGAATGGAGAATCGTAGCGGAATAGAGGCCACAGAATGATGGTGAGCTTTTAAGCCTATACAGCATGAAAGCCTAGAGGGATGCTACTTTCTAGAAGTTGTTTATCGCAAAAGCTACCTCTCTTACAGCTCTACTCTGACATAAGAATAGTGCCATCCATAATCTCACAATAATTAATGCAAAAAGCTGGCTACTCCTCTTTACTCCTACAGAGAAATAGCGTATAATACGAAGCTGTATATCTATGGCAAGTTCGAAAGAAGTTATCAAATTGCGCGGCAAGGTAGTGGAAGCACTGCCTAATACGCAATTTAAGGTAGAATTAGAGAACGGCCTAAGCATTATCGCTCACATCAGCGGCAAGATGCGCAAGCATCACATCCGTTTGGTCCCAGGCGATACCGTGGAAGTCGAGTTAACCCCATACGATCTCACGAAGGGTAGAATTGTCTTCCGCGCACGCGTTTAATAACGTAGAGCGGCGGCCTGATATCACCGCTGTTCTCAGTAACGGCAGGTTTTTCCTGTAGGGAGATTTGTACGCTCATGAAAGTTCGTGCGAGTGTCAAAAAGATCAGCCCCGATGATCAGCTGGTCCGGCGCAAAGGCCGACTCCGTGTCATCAACAAGAAAAAACCTAAGAATAAGCAAAGGCAGGGTTAAGCATGGCTCGAATTGCTGGGGTAGTTATCCCATCAGACAAGCAAGTGCACATTGCTCTTACCTATATCCATGGTATTGGGCGCACGCTTGCTCGAGACATCCTTGCGGCGGCAAAAATTGAGCCGACCACTCGGGTGAAAGATCTCACCGAGGCTGAGGAGCAGAAACTTCGCGACATTATCGACAAAGATTATGTCACCGAAGGGGATCTGCAACGCCTGGTGACCAACAATATCAAACGCCTCAAAGACATTGGTGCATACCGCGGCTTGAGGCATAAAAATGGCTTGCCAACACGCGGTCAGCGCACTCGAACGAACGCACGAACTCGCAAGGGTAAGGCGATCGCCGTCGGCGGAGCACAGCCAAAAGCAGCAAGTAAGACGTAGGAGAAAGGACGAGATATGGCACAAGCAAAATCTACCAAGAAAAAGCAGCGCCGATCAGTCCCATCTGGTCAGCTGCATGTACAGGCAACCTTTAACAACACTATTGTCACATTTGCAGATAGCAAGGGCAACGTCTTGACCGCTGCCAGCGCTGGTGCATGTGGCTTTCGTGGGAGCAAGAAGGGTACAGCCTACGCAGCACAGATTGCTGCAGAAAAAGCCGCAGAAGCTGCCAAGAGTAGCTATGGCGTCCGCACCGTTGATGTATTCGTCAAGGGTGTTGGGCTGGGCCGAGATGCGGCAATTCGCGCAATGAGCAACTTCGACATTGCCGTCAATAGCATCAAAGATGTAACGGGTGTGCCACACGGTGGCGTTCGCCCACGAAAGGCAAGGAGGGCGTAAATGGCACGAGATAGAAGCCCAATCGTGAAGCAGAGCCGCCGCGAAGGCGTGGCGCTTCACCCTAAGGCACACAAGATTTTGGCACGCAAAAGCGGCATTCCGGGCGAGCACGCTCACGGCCGTCAGAGCAAGCCAAGCATGTATGCAACGCAGCTCCGCGAAAAGCAGAAGGTGCGCCGCATGTATGGCCTACTGGAGAAGCAGTTTGCTAAGCTGATGAACGAAGCAACTCGCAAGCCAGGCCTGAGTGGCGAGAACTTGCTCCGCTTCCTCGAGCTCCGGCTCGACAACGCTGTGTACCGTGCTGGCTTTGCAACGAGCCGTCGTCAGGCCCGCCAGCTGGTAAGCCATGGTCACTTTGAGCTTAATGGTCGCCGCGTCGATATCCCATCAATTCGCCTCAAGGCAGGGGATGTCATTACCGTTCGGCCAAAGAGTGCAAAGTCTGGCTACTTTACTGCAATTGACGACATCTACGGCAACACCTCCCAACCACCTCTGAGTTGGCTCAAGAGCGATATCAAAAAACTCAAGATCGAAGTATCGGGCGAGCCAAAGCGCGAAGAAGCTGAGGCTGGTATCAACGAGCAACTGATTGTTGAGTACTACTCACGCTAACAAGGGTAAGGAGAATTTTGTACATGTCTAAATTAATTCACGATCCAGCGTTGGCGCGCATCGATGACAATGGGCCGCACAGCAGCACGTTTGTCATTGAGCCACTGCACGCCAGCTACGGCAACACGCTGGGCAACAGCTTGCGTCGGGTATTGCTGAGCAGTATCCGCGGCGGAGCCTTTACGGCTTTCCGAATGCAGGGTGCGACACATGAGTTTACTACCGTACCTGGCGTCAAAGAAGATGTTGTTGACATCATGCTTAACCTCAAGGGTGTCGACTTGGTTGTGCACAGTGATGAGCCAGTCGAGCTGCGGCTTGAGAAGCAAGGCGCTGGTGCAGTAACCGCTGGGGATATTGCAGCTAATGCTGAGGTTGAGGTTGTCAACCCCGAGCACGTCATCTGCACAATTGACGACCCACAGGCTAATGTCGTTATTGATCTGGTGGCCGAGGCTGGTCGGGGGTACTACCCGATGGAGGAGTCGAGTGCTAACCGGTTGCACAGCGACATGATTGCTATGGACGCGCAGTTTAGCCCCGTGACGCGTGTGCGCTTCAAGGTCGATCCAACTCGTGTTGGCCAAGAAACCAACCTGGAGCGGCTTGAGATGACCGTCGAGACTGACGGTAGCTTGACGCCACGCGATGCCTTCGAGCAAGCTGCGGCGATTTTGGTCAATCAGTATACCGCTCTGGCTGGAAGCACGACTGTCGTATCGGCGCCAGCGCTCGGTACGCAAACTGCCGAGGAGGACAACGAGCTAAACACCTCAATCGAAGACCTTGGCCTCAGCGCCCGCACCGCAAACGCGCTCATCAACAACGAGATTCGCACGGTTCATGACCTCGTCACTTTGACAGAGCAGGACCTGCGCGAGCTCAAAGGCTTTGGCAGCAAAGCCCTCGACGAAGTAAAAGATAAACTAGCAGAATTGGAGCTCTAAATGCATCGACACGGATACAAAGGGCGCAAGCTCGGCCGCGAACGCGATCAACGTCGAGCCCTGCTCAAAGGCCTGGCAACCAGCTTGGTTGTTGAGGAGCGAATCGAAACGACGCTACCCAAGGCCAAAGAGTTGGTGCGCTACATCGAAAAGCTCATTACTAAAGCTAAGAAGGGTGACCTCGCTCATCGCCGCGCTGTCATTGCCGGGCTCAGCACGCAAGCTGCCGCGATCAAATTGGTCGACCAGATTGCTCCGCAACTCGGCCATCGGCCAAGCGGCCACGTGCGTGTGTATCGGACACGTCTGCGCCGTGGTGATGGTGCGCAGATGGCAATGATTGAGTTTGTTGACGAGCTTAAGCCAATGCCTAAGCCCGAGGCAACCACAAAGGAGGCGAAATAGTTATGGCTCACAAAACATTTTCGCAGAAGCCAGCCGATGTTAGCCGGCGCTGGATCTTGATCGACGCGAGCCAAGCACCACTTGGCCGCACCGCAACAACCATTGCACAGTACTTGGTTGGCAAATACAAGCCAACCTACACACCACACGTCGATGGGGGTGACTACGTTGTCGTCATCAACGCGGCTAAGGCTGTTGTGACTGGCAAGAAAGAGACGGATAAGATCTACTACCATCACAGTGGTTTCCCTGGTGGTATCAAAGACGCTCAGCTCAAGGAAGTGCGCGAAAACGCACCAGAGCGCATCATTACTGCTGCTGTGAAGGGTATGCTACCCAAAAACAAGCTTGCAGCAGACCGCCTAGCTCGTCTCCGCGTCTTTGCTGGCGAAGAGCACGCCCACACCGCACAGCAACCAGAGAAAGTAGAGGTACAATAAATGGCACAAGCAACATACGATTATGGTCTTGGCCGGCGCAAAAGCGCTACTGCCCGCGCTCGACTGGTCAAAGGTAAGGGAAATGTGACGATCAATGGCAAGTCGGCGCTTGACTACCTATCAGGCAACAAGACATTGCTAGCTGAAGTGACTGACCCACTGGCCTTGGTTGGTAAGCAAAAAGAGTTTGATGTTACCGTCCTAGTGAAGGGTGGTGGTCTCAGCGGTCAGGTTGATGCTATCAAGATGGCGATCGCTAAAGCGATTACCGTTGGCGCACCAGACCTGCGCGGCACACTCAAGAAGGCCGAATTCTTGCGCCGCGACCCACGCGAAAAAGAGCGCAAAAAATACGGCTTGCGCAGTGCCCGCAAACGCGAGCAATACTCGAAGCGTTAAGCATTTTGCCTGCTTCATAACATACCCTGTCAACATGACAGGGTATGTTAGGCTTAATCAATCTATATATTATACTTCTTATACGCGCTTCTTGCGGGCTTTCAAGATAGTGTCAGGAGTAATTATTTAGTCACGATCGCAATTTGACAGCGATAGCCATCAACCATATATCACCCATGATTCTACAAAACAAGAACACTCAAAGTAGTATCACCTACCTCTCATATGTTATATCATGCCAAACACACCAAGTCGGTGCATTGTGACAAGCCCAACACCAGAGACGAATAGGATTGCAAAGGCCGATAACGTCCAGCAACCAGCTCGGCGCCATCGCCGGCCCTCCGTCGTCTGTGGCTTATAGCGAAACCTCAGAAGGAGCACAAGACCAACGAGCATCGCGATAATAGCAGCCTCGATCCCCACGCCTACGAGATCAATTCCATACCGACCGCTCGACCCAACCTGAACAATCCCCGGTGTGTTCTCACTTGAGCAAGGATTTTCCTCATGCACAGGACTGATGATTCGCTGATCTATACTTGTATTCCAGTATGATACGTAATCTTTTTTAGGTAGCATGCACATGCTTCTCTCCCTGATTATAAATATTTTTAGTATAACGCATACCGTCGTCGCAGTCTAATCAAAAGATGGTACAATAATATACTAAGTATGTACGACAAACTTCACGAACTATTTGGCCTGGCGTATCCGCTGCACACCCAGGTGTTTGGCGATTGGCACGACACATCTCGGCCAGTTATTGTGCTTATTCACGGTATTGGGGTAAATCATAATATTTGGCAGGATGTACTGAATCAGCTTGGCGACCAGCCGGTCTTGGCGGTCGATTTACTGGGTTTTGGTCAATCGCGCAAGCCTGCCTGGCCCGATTATACCCTGACTGATCATGCGCGTGCCCTGCGCAAAACGATTCGCCATGCTGCGCCGCTGCGCCAAGTGATCTTGTGCGGGCATTCGCTCGGTACACTAGTCGCAATCGAATACACCAAGCTGTTTCCTCGCCGCGTCCAAAAGCTTGTGCTGTGCTCACCACCGATCTATCTACCAAGTGATATTGCTAAGCGCCCGCTACGCGAGGCACTACTCAAGACAATTGGCAAAGGATTTCTTAAGGCGATCAACGCGTCACCAAAGCTCATTGGCGCAGTTAATCAATACAAGCGGACGCAGAAGAATTTTCATGTCAGCCGCGAAGGGTTTTCGCCATACGCCAAGACGGCACGCAATAGCATTTTGCTCCAAACATCGCTTGGTGATGCCTGCGCCCTGCCACCATTACCAATGACTATCCTGTATGGTACACTCGATGCGGTGATGATACCAAAGCACTTTAAGGCAATCCAGCGCCGGCGTCGCAATGTCGTGATCGAGACGGCGATTACCGGTCACGAGATTCGTAAACGCTATGCCAAACTTATTGCTAAACACCTCGAACAGTAAACCATTGGTATGCCAGTGCTGCGCACTCCTACGCCTCTCGCGATATAATAAAAGCTCTCTGTAACAAGAGAGCTTTATTGTCTATTAGAGAAGAATTCTTCTTGTGCTGGGTTACCGTGTTTTGTTTTGGAAGTCACATAGCGTTGCCGATACGCTATTGTCAGTACTTGACTCCACTACAACCTGCATGTTTGGATCACTTGATAGTTTCATCAGCGAATAGATCTGCCCATCTGGCATAGCAATCTCAAGGCTCCCTTTATCGGCAACGAGATAGACGAAGTAGCGCTGGCGATTTTGCCAATTATTATATACTACATACGCCTTCTCATATTTATTCTTTGCTTCACCAGTGATCTTTGAGCTATTGCGCTTCACCTCGTAGGTGCCAGTCTCGGTGTTGAGGTCAACGCTCACACGACTATCCTTTTGGTTGATAAAGACCCGAACGTGGCCTTTCGTATTGGCCGTATTGTTTGCAAAGTGAAGGCTAATCTCTTGCGAGGCTTTGCGATTAACCTTAAGCAATTCTTTGTGATAGCCATCAGGTGCTGTTTTAGACGTGCGAGCCGACTGTTTGGTGCGCAGGCCGCTGGTACGTGTGTTGTTATTGATCAAGCGCGACCGCACCACATACTTTCCATCCTTTTGGGTCATCGAGAGGGAATGAGTTGAGCTCATCGAGCCGATATGTTTCACTTCTTGGCCATCATCCTTCAGAATCTGCCCTTGTGAGTACTCCCAGTTGCCCATCCAGCTAATACTTTTGACGTGTGTTGGGCTTTCTTGGTAGTAGTTGGCACCATAATAGTCCGTGCCGTGATCAAGCCGCTCTGGTTGCTGCTCGGCGACAAAGTTCCCATTGGCTTCGAGGTGGCCAATCATGTAGTAGCTGCCAGTCGTCGAGCCATATTGATAGCCATTAGCCCCAAAGAGCAGCGCGTGCTTGGTGGTCTTTGTTTGTGGATCATAAAAACTCTTGAGGTTAGGGCACTCAATAAGGCCAAGATCTTTGCCATTAAGCGTGCTACCGTTGAGCACGGTTGCACCCTGGTATTCCCACTTTTTTCCGTCACTACTCGAGTAGATACCAACCTTATCGCCCTCAGCCAGATACATCATCAGCTTCTTGGTTGATTCATTGTACCAGACGTGTGGGTCGCGGAAGTTCTGCTCCTTCGATTGCGCCTTCATGACTGGCTGGCTATGGTTGTATGGGTGGTAGGTGCGACCATCATCGAGTGAATATGCGGCATATTGGTGTTGGCCAGTCTCGGTATAGCTCGTAAAGTAGGCAATTATTGCTGTTTTGGGCAAGTCGCGGAAAAATCCATTGCTGTTCTGATACACAGAGCCCGAGGCAACCGCCGACCAGCCGTTAACAAACTTAGGAATCGCCACACCAAGATCTTCAAAGTGCTCCCAATCCTTCGTGCGAATATGGTACCACTCAGTGCCATCATTGCTCGACTTGTAGTTTTTATTGAGCAAGTAGTAAAGGTGGTAGTAGCCATCCGTTCCTTTGAAGATCGTCTGGATGTCATTCATGAAGCCTTTTGGCGTATTGTAGTGGTTTGATTGCTGGAATCCGTCGGTGTTGGTGTTGGTAGTAATGTTAGATAGATTGCTATTGCTCGAGTTCTGAGCAGATCGTGCGTGAATATAACTCGGCCCCACGCTCAGCAGCGTAAAACCCGCTACCAGCGCAACGAGGGTATATTTAGTGCTGTTTTTCTTCGTTTTAATGGTTTTTAGCATAGTACTCCTCAGACTTTTCTTGACATTAGCAAATCAATAAACAATACATTATGAGTGTCGTTTGTGTTGTTCTCCCGTCGTCTTTCTTAACTCCTCTCGTCTCGATTGCCCGAAACGAATCCTTACTATCTAGCTAACCAGAAACGCTACTCTATGTCAATGATATCGTTTCGTATAGTACCTCATATACTGCATGTTCTGACCGCTTATTCAAACTCGCCACCGAAAATGCTATACTACGTATATGTCCAAAGAAGTTATCCTCACCGGAATTCGTAGCAATGAAGAGCCAACGCTTGGCAATTATCTTGGTGCCTTTGTGCCAATGGTCCAGCTACAGCAGCACTACGCTGGGCACTACCAGCTCAATATGTTTGTGCCCGACCTCCACAGCTTTACTACACCGATCGACCACACGACACTCTACGAGAATACGCTGACAAACCTCAAGTACTTCATCGCAGCAGGGCTCGACATCACCGACGAACATACGTTTCTCTACCGGCAGAGTTTCATCCCGGCACACAGCGAGCTCACATGGATTTTAGATTGCTTTACTGGCTTTGGCGAGATGAGCCGCATGACGCAGTTTAAAGAAAAGTCGGCTGACACCAACAATGTCACCGTTGGGCTCTTTAATTACCCTGTTCTGATGGCAGCTGATATCCTTCTTTACAACGCCCGGTGGGTGCCAGTCGGTGAGGATCAGTTCCAGCACCTGGAAATTACCCGTGATATTGCACTGCGCATGAATCATAAGTTTGGCGAGCTCTTCACTGTTCCAGAGCCAACTGCCAAGCAAACCGCCTTCATCCAGCGCGACACCGGTCTACGCATTCGCAGCCTGACGAACCCAGAAAAGAAGATGAGTAAGAGTTCAAACGACCAAAAATCCAAGATTAACCTTGCTGATACCCCCGCCCAAGCGCGCAAAAAGATCATGGCTGCCACGACAGACTCGCTTGGTGTTATCAACTTCGATTGGCAACGCCAGCCAGGCATTACGAATCTGCTTCAACTGCTTGCAATCTTAACCAATCGCCCGCAAGCCGAGGTGAATGCCGAGTGGGTAGGGCAGACCCAATATGGCCCACTCAAGCGTGCAGTAGCTGAGGCGGTGGCTACCTTCCTCACTGATTTTCAAGCGCGGCTCGCAGGTATCTCCGATGAGACATTGCTTGCTACTCTCGAGCGCTCTGAGCGAGCGATGAATGAGGTCGCTAGCATCACGCTCCTCCGCGTACAAAAGGCGGTTGGCCTGCGGAGTACATCATGAGTATAGCGCGAGATGGAGTCGTTGTATGAAAATAACATCAAGTGACCTCCTTGCTATCTTACGCCAGTTTCGTCAAGCAACTGACGATAATGTCCCGCGTCACATCGACCAAATCGCTAGTAGCCACCCACAGCCCATCAACCAGCTGGTGCGTTTTCGCTTCGACCGCCGGCAGTACTTTTTGCTCATCGACGACACAGCGGAGGATCATGCATCCTACATTATGCAGCAGATCTACACCGCAAAGAGTGATGCAACGGGGGAAATTCTCCCCAACCCACTCAGCGACATCACGACCTACGGCCTACCATTCAAGGGTAAGGATGTCTATCTTTTTCAGCAGCGGCGTACCACCCAGCGCCTTGATAGCCTGCTTGCAACGCGCTACCCCGAGACTAGTCGCTCCACTTGGCAAAAACACATCAAAGCTGGCCACGTCGCCGTCAACGATAGAGTCGTCTGTCAGCCACGCCAACTGGTAGCAGAGATCGACAGCATCGCCATCAACCTACCTGACGCGGTCGACTATAGCGACAAAACCCTCCCCATTCTCTACATTGACGACGATGTGATTGTTATCAACAAGCCAGCCGGTATCCTGACGCATAGCAAGGGGGCGCTCAATGATGAATTTACGGTAGCAGACTTCTTCCGGCGCTATACTTCGGTTGGGCTGGAGACAAATCGGCCAGGGATTGTCCATCGACTCGACCGCGACACCAGCGGAGTAATGATTGGTGCGCGTACACCAGAGGCCTTCCAGCAGCTTAAGAAGCAATTCGCCGAGCGCCACGCCAAGAAGACGTATCTAGCAGTCGTGGCAGGGCAGCCCCGTCAGCAGCAAGCCAAGATCGATGTCCCGCTGGGGCGCAACCCGGCCGCGCCAAGCACCTTTCGAGCCGATCCACGTGGCAAATCTGCCCAAACAATCTATAAAGTACTCGCCTCACAGCCCAGTATGAGCCTGCTCGCGCTGCGCCCCCGCACTGGCCGGACACATCAGCTGCGCGTCCATCTAGCGTATATTGGCACACCGATTGTTGGTGATCGCGTCTATGGATCAGCAGGGGAGCGCCTCCTTCTGCACGCCTACCAGCTCGAAATCACAACTCGTGCTGGTGTGCGCCAAACCTTTGTTGCACCACCAGCAGCCTTTATGGCACTCTTTCCTGAGGGAGCCGATGCCATCGCTCGTTTATAACCCCCGCACCGAGCAGCGTCTTGCCCAGCTAGCGCAGCAGCCACCACAGTCATTGCTTCTTGTTGGTGCGCCTGGGCTTGGGCTTATGACCGCAGCGCAGCAGGTTGCGAGCCGCACCGCACTTATCCTCCGGCCCCACACCAGCCAGGGCCATGATGACCAGCAACGCGGGACAATTCGCGTTGATGACATCCGCTCGCTTCACACACTTACTCAGGGCAAGGCAACGGCTCGGCAATTTGTCATTATCGATGATGCCGACCGGATGACACCTGCCGCCCAAAATGCCTTCCTTAAGCTCCTCGAAGAGCCACCCTATGCGCTTCATCTCATTCTCACCAGTCATCAGCCCCAACGCTTGCTGGCAACAATTCGCTCACGCGTCCAGACCGTCCGTATCATCCCACCCCAGCAAACCCAAACAGCTGCTCAGCTTGGCCAGCTTGGCATTATTGACCCGACGCGCCGCGCCCAGCTGCAGTTTATTGCTCAGCAGCAACCTGCGACGATCGCACGCTTGGCCGCTAATAGCGAGGAATTCCGCACCATTGCCCTGGCAATGACCGACGCGCGCCAATATATCACTGGTGCTACCCGCCAGCGCATCATGATTGGGCAGCGCTATAGCCACGATCGAGCTCGTGCGCTGCTCTTGCTTGAGTGTGTATTGCACATTGCATGGCATACACTCCGGACGCAGCCATCACAGCAGCTGCTTGCTCAGGCAGAGCGTATCGCACGCGCACACGAGCGCATTACTGCTAATGCCAGCGTGCGGATTCAGCTGCTGGCATGTGGTATACTATAACTATGTATGGATTATTATTGGTAGCCTGCGCTGGTGCCTTTGCCTTATGGCAGCAGCAGTCAGTTGCCGAGACCACCTCACAATTACCAATGCGCCTCTCGGGCAAGCTTGATCGCCTGTGGGAGGTAGCTCAGGAATCACTCCGCGATCGTCGTTATCTCCGCGCCGAAAAGGCACTGCTGACGATTTTGCGGGTGGACGAGCGGAATGCAACCGCCTATAACCGCCTCGGTATTTTATACGCCAAGCAGAAGGCATTTGATGATGCGATTGAGTGCTTTGAGATCGCTCAGAGTCTGGAGCCAAGTGCATCAAGCCTACACAACGTTGGCCTCATCTATTACGAAACCAAGCGCTACGACAAAGCTGCTCTCGCCTTTGAACAAGCACTGGCGATGGAGGACAAGCTCGCTGCCAGACATATTGCCTATGCTAAGGTGCAGGAAAAGCTCGGCCATAGTAAGAAAATGTTGGAATCACTTGAGCGAGCTGCCAAGCTAGAGCCTGGTGCCCAAACATACCAGCTCCTGGCCGAAGGCTACGAACGAGCTGGCGACCACAAAAAAGCTCAGCGCATCCGCGCCAAGCTGCAACCCCAGCCTACCTCTGCGCAATCACCGCAGCACCACCGAGCACAACCAGAACCTCGCCAGCAACCTCAGCAACGCATTACTGTGCCGTCTCAGCAGGTAGAGCAACAACCTTCACCGGCGTATTACCATCCACCGGCTGCATTGCCTGCTCCAGTAGCGCCAGCGTATACTCAAGCACCTCCGCAGCCGCAGCCAAATGCTGCATACAGTCGACAGTCCGCCGCTGTTCATCCGCCAGCACGAGCTCCAATGCCTGCCAATCGCATCCAGCGCAGCGCGCCACGCCGCATTACGATGTAGCGTCAAGCGGTATAAGGTATAATAGTACAATCGATAAGGCAGCAATATGTATGCTGCCTTATTTACATTCTAAGGGTGGAATTTCTCGCTGCGTAAGCCCTTTTGCTATTGACATATCGCTATATCATTACAAATACGTAGTTACAATTACCACGCTTCCAACATTATTCTTACGATAGCCAATACAAAGAGTGGGGAATAAATAAGCCCCACCAATCACAGCTACTACGTAACTGCAAAAACAAAAAAGACCTCCTCCTTAAGAAAGTCTTCGCTATATACGTATGGAGCCGCTTTACGGATTCGAACCGTAGACCTACTGTTTACAAAACAGTTGCTCTGACCAGCTGAGCTAAAGCGGCAGAAATGGTACCGGAGGTAGGACTCGAACCTACGAAGCTAAAAAGCGGGAGATTTACAGTCTCCTGTCATTGCCACTAGACGACTCCGGCAAATAAAATGAACTAACTGTGAATTAGTATAGCAAATTTTTTGCCAATGTCAAAGTGCGAAAAACACAAATCACACAATCTCTTACAATTATGCAACGTACCTCTGTTAATAAAAGGACTTTTGCGATATACTTCACTCTATGACAAAAAAGTATTTCGATCATATTCTTATTGCCGCTACGCTCGATAGGCCGCCACAGGCTCGTCAAGTACGAGAAGATTACCAGCCAACCGAGTGGCCAATATCAGAGGAAGAGCTCCGCAGACATCCTCTTATACCACTTTTTCCATCCCTTGTTGTACGAAAGGATAGCGAGGTAGACACTAAACGGCGCGACAAAATAGCCAACCATGTCGAGCAACTTGCCCGCGACCTCACACCATTTACTGTGCAATGGGGTCGCGAGGTAGAGATGAGTGGGTCTGCAGAAAGTCCTCTCCATGCAAAAGAAATCACTCATGGCCGTGATAAAATCCTCGCTATCCGCAATGCACTTGGTTGTCTAGCTATGGAGTTGGAAATACTCCACAATGCGCCCAGCTCACTGCTATATGCTCAGTATAAGCCAGGTAACTCACTAATGTCGTCAACCATAAGAGAAAAACAAATCGACTTTATTAGCATATTTACTACTCACTCCTACGATAAATCGAGTCCTCTCGGTGGTAGGCCTCGGTCAATCACCCGGTGCGACTATCCACTTGGTCTATACTGTACTCCACGATCATCAATTGAGTCTTATAGAGACGACCATCCAATAACTACAGCGGCGGCTTATGACTTATCCGAAGTCACTCCTCCGCAGCGAGGCCGTCACCAAGCACCAACCCCAACGGGTCGTGTCTATCGGCTACCACGTCACCGTCGGCCGGTCTAAGTTTGTTTCTGATAGTATGCAGCATGAAAGGGCACTTCTCGTCATATATTTTAGCAAGCGAAAAAACATCCTCACTATCCTCACTACCAGTCAACAACAAAGATCACCCCGGCAATGGGGTGATCAACAAATTCAACCATGGAGCCACGATCGGGGCTTGAACCCGAGACCTCATCCTTACCATGGATGCGCTCTACCAACTGAGCTATCGCGGCATTACTTGGTATTCTACCATACGAGGTACGTACCAGCAAGCCTTACTGCTTTGGTTCTTGATGTGCTTGTTTTGCCAGCACACCCACATTTACTCTTCGCTGCTTCATCTATAGAGCGTGCGAGGTTCTGCCAGTGGTCAGCCTACCTCATATAGCATCTATGACTTGGCTTTTTATGCCATACTCAATGTCACAATTGGGGAGGTTATGATACGTCTATACATAATTCTCCCAAAATCCATTGACAAATGGGGGCATTCGTGTCTACAATACATATTGTCTATCGCTCGAGCAATCTCTTGTCGATAGAGTATTTGTACGATAAAGTTTCGTGTTAGAATAAGAGTAACCATTAAATAAAGAGGAGTCTACGGCAATGGCTGGTTTTATGCAGTGTATGGAAGTAATCGACAGGTATCGGTGGTGGATCGGGGGAGTGATATTCCTCATGATCGCCCTGAGTTGGTGGCTTCGTGTGGTAAGTGCTCGCAAGAACAAAACCTACACTGCAACACTCCGCAAAAAATACGCAGTCTTGGTTGTTGCTGAGGATGAAGATCCAGAAGTCTTCGAGAGCTGCCTCGCGAGCATCAAAGAGCATAGTAAGCCAACGCAGCTACTCGTCTCGATTAACGACGCTTCACACGCTCACCAATCTCTCCGAGCAATCGCCAAAGAATATGCAACAACAGTGATCGAGCAGCCTGAGATGATGAGCTATGATGCGCAGCTTGCCTCACTGATTGAAAAAGTGCGGCGTGTGAGCCTTGTGCTTGTTACAACCCCGCGTGCACGCTGGACACCATCGACAATTAACCTCCTCTTACCCTTTGCCGAGTCAACTATTGGGCTCGTTAGTGGCCGCCAACAATACACTGGTGGGGCGACGCTCTCTCAGCGAATTGGCAGTTGGCTCCTCGATATGCAGCAGCGTGTTATTTTGCCCATGCAGAGCCGCCACGGCCAGGCTTATGCTATAACGAGCGACACCTTTGCCATTCGGCTTGAGCTGCTTAAGCACGTTACCCAGAGCAGTGTAGTAGCGCAGCCATGTGCCGCGCATCATCCATCAAGTATCGCACTGTCTCTGCCTTCACAACACCATGCAGCCTACCAGCACAGTGCTCTCACGCAGATCAACCACCCGGCAGAGCTCTACCGGATTGCAAGCAGCTATACCCAGCTGAGTCGCGCCACCTATTGGCAACTCTGGCATCAGCACGCACGTATCTGGCAAGCAGGACTACTTGTCTGGCTTACGCACATTGGCTTTTGCTTTGCGAGCTTGCTCTATCTTGGGGCGCTAATCGTGCTTAGTAGCACGCTCGTTAACAATGTATACAGCACTCTGACCGGAACAGCGACTACTGCAACGCTCTGGAGCAGTGTAACGATCCTTGAGCTCGTGCTTGGCTGGCTTATATGGCAGGTCGTGCGCAATATTCCACACCTTAAGCATCACCCACGCGACCTATGGCTCCTGCCACTCTATCTCCCGATCGCTGGGAGTCTTGCACTGACGAGCAAACTATGGGCGCTCGTTACCCTTACTCGCCACCACGCACCCGCTCCATCAAGCGCACTCCGCCAATATGCAGCTGGCCTTGCGGCAATTGTCTTGCTACTCATTACGGTGCCACTCGCTTATGTCGTAGCAATGATCCCAGCTCAGCAGCCACAAGAAGCTCCGCATCGCCCTGCACAAACCACTCCACGGCAACAGCAGCAACGTGATAATCGCGGCAAGACAGACAAGAAGCAAGCTAACCAACCAGCAACTACCTCTCGTCAATCACAAGCGCAACACACGCCAGCTCATTCTGAGAAGGAGCAGGCTACCACGTCAGAGCAAAAACCAATCACACTTACCGCCCAGGATGGCGACTCACAATCACTCCTAGCGCGGCGCTTCATCAAGAGCCACTACCAAGCTCAGCAGCTTGACCCTGCACAGGCGGCATATGCCGAGAATCGCTTGGTAGCCTTGATGGGGCAGCGTGATGACATTGACAGTGGCGAAACCTTCACCGTGAGCGCCTCACAGCTTGCCGCTGTGATCACTGAGGCCCGAGCACTGAGCGCTGATGAGCAAGCGAACTGGGCCGCCTATACCACAAGCGAGTAGTAAATCGCCGTCGCCACTAGCATTACACCATAGGCTATGCTATAATCAACCAAGATGTTTTATAAAATCTAACGAGTAAAGAAATGGCAAAGAAGAACAATACCAAGCGAAAGATTATTGCTCTTGTGAGCAACCTCACTAAACACCGTACCTACGTAACACGTAAGAACACGATGAATACTCCAGATAAGCTTGTTCTGCGTAAGTATGACCCAATTGCTCGCCGGCACGCTACCTACACGGAGACAAAGAAGTCGCTCGGCCGCAACGAGGTCAAGCCGCGCAAAGGTTAGTCTTATCGCAATAATAATCAAAAACAGCATTCAGTCACGAATGCTGTTTTTTGTGCCAGCAATCAATTGTGAGAGTTAGTATAGCGACCGATGCGGTTCTATGATCGATTGCTTACACATTACTACCTGAGTCTCTGTTCTTCTGCGCCAGTTTTTACTCACTATTTTATTTGGGTGACATTCCTAAAGGATTATCGCTAGACCTAGCAAATTCTTAATCATTCGGGTAGACAGCCGCGTTTTGATCAGCATTAGCTCTTACTGTGTTTTTAAGGAAAGCAGGGGAGAAAAGGGGGTATGAAAAAACTATCAATCCCAACACCTAAGACTATCTATGGCGATAACCCTGGTGGATGGTAGTATGGCGCTCAGCTTGCGCAACGGCAAGCTGCTCAGCAAACACGTCAAATGTCGCTGCTAGCCAGAGACCATCAGACACCATCCGGTCAAGCAGCTCCATCGTCGGCGTTGCCATAGCGGCATAGATATAGAGGACACCGCTCGAGATCTCAATACTAAGATCATCAAAATGCGACACTATCACCGATGCTACATCAGGTGTGAGGTAGCGTTCTATCTCGACTGCCCGCCCAAGCTCGCCATACACCGTATATTTCTGCATAAATTCTTCTGGTTGCGGCCCAAACATCCCGAGCCGAAGTGGTTGCAATTTGTAACTCGGGTAGCTAGCAATCTTGCCTTGTCGGCCAATAAACATATACGGTACATCACGGCGCGTGTACATATCTACCGCGACTATCAGCCACTGTTGAGGCGAAGGCTTGGGACTATTGGCAATGCGCACCATATCTCGCCGCGACACCAGCGTGACATTATAGCCGCGAATATTACCCACGCTATAGTGCCGGTCGCGATGAGTCGTCGACATAGTGTAGCCGCGGATTGGGTGGTAGTCATCGTCCCGCGGGTTGATTGTTCCGAAATAAATCAAGCCAGCTTGCTCGGCAAACTGCTGCACTATCTTGCGCGCTGCCGAACGCTCTGCAAAAGCCGCTGGCGAAACCTGCCGCACGACACGCTTGACGCGGTGGGTAATGGCATCATGGGCTGACATAACTCCAGTATATCACTCCTTTAGGCAAAAAATACCTCCGTCAGGGAGGTTGGATACTATTGTGGCAGGGGCATGAGGAATCGAACCTCAATCTACGGTTTTGGAGACCGTTATACTAGCCGTTGTACTATGCCCCTCTGTACTGTCTCCAGTATATCAAATCTATAGCCAAACCGGAAGAACTTTATATGGTAAAGCGAATATTGATTCGTTTATGCTAAAAATCCCTCGCACCACGCGGAGTCTGCTATAATAAATTACATGCAACCAACGCCTCCAGTTCGGCCCTTTGCAATACTCATGGTTGGCTTGCCCGGTAGCGGCAAGACATTTTTTGCCGCTCAGTTTGCCAAGGCCTTTGGCTCACCCTTTATTGATATCAACGAGCTCTCGGGCTACTGCCAAGACGATGCAGCCGCGGCAGTAGTAGGGAAGACATTTTTGCAAGAGATTGCTAAAACCAAGCAACCCTTTTTATACGAAGGCGATAGCAACACCCGGGCTCGCCGAAGTGAATTTGTCCGCTGGGCACGGAGTGAAGGGTATCGACCAGTGATTATTTGGGTTCAAACGGACGTAACAACAGCCCGAAGCCGAAGTGTCAAGAACCAGCGACTCTCACGCGAGGCGTTTGATTACTATGTGCGGCGCTTTAGCGAGCCAAACGCGGGCGAACTCTATTTTGTCATCAGTGGCAAGCACCCGTATTCATCACAGTCCCGGGCTGCCCTGACCTTCTTAAAGCAAATCGGTCAACAGACTGAAGACGAAGCTCTGCTGAGCAAAGCATCAGCCACAACTCCACCAGTAGCAAAGCAGCGCACTCAAGTGCCACCACCAACACCAGCCAGCCACCCAGTGCGTGCTATGTCGAGCGCCCCACGGCGAGGACAAATTCGCTCGACACGCTACATTGTACAATAAAATAACATCTTGGTTAAAAGGAGGAAGGCTTTTATCTATGTCTTCTACGCTCCACGACGATGAATTTGGTGATATCACCATCAAGCGCAGCGCCAAGGTGCGTTCCATCACAATACGTCTCTCACCAAATGGCCAGCTCTATGCCAATGCCCCGCGGCACGCACCACTCTTTCTCATCCGCCATAGCATTGCAACCCATCGTCAAGCACTCCGCCAGCTCCTGCACCAGCACGCGGTGCATGGTTATCAAGACGGAGAGACAATAGGTAAGCACCACTCGATCGCTGTCATCCCCACACAGATGGTCAATCGGCCCACTGTGCGCACCGCAAGGCAAAAGCTGCTCGTCTCTCTCCCACCAGAACACACCATAGACGAGCCAGCCGTTCAGTGCGCTATCCGGCAAGAAGTTGCAACCATCTTGCGCCGCGAAGCCAAAGCCTACTTGCCACAGCGCCTCCATGAGCTTGCTGCACGCACTAACTCAACCTACCAGCGTATTCGCTTCAGCCATGCGAGCACTCGATGGGGGAGCTGCAGCAGCACAGGTACAATTAGCCTTAATATTGCGCTCATGAAACTCCCCGATGAGCTGATTGATTATGTCTTGATTCACGAGCTTTGCCACACTCACCACATGAATCACTCGTCAGCCTTTTGGGGGCTAGTAGAGCAGTACGATCCTCACTACCAATCACACCGGCAGCGGCTTAAGCGCGAAACACCAATGATATAGGATCAGCAAATATTACACAAAACGCTTGTGCCTACCGTCATACTCCAGGTATACTAGAAGCGTGTCGCCATACGCTACCAATAGCCAAACCAGTACTGTTGTGCGAGTCAGCAGTGTTGTCTTTCCGCTCTTGCTTTTTGCGTACAGCAAACTCCTCGGTCTTGATGCAATGCAGCGCATTCCTGGGGCAGGCGAATGGTCTTTCTATGCAGCGGCCAGCGCTTGGCTTGCTCTTGGTCTCTACACCTGTTTCCGCTCATCGCAGACGAATAAGCAGCGAGCGTGGCAGCTTGTCTTGTATCATGGTCTCGCTGCGAGCTATCTGCTCAGTATCTCTGGCGTAGCAGTGCCGTTTACCTGTGCGTGGTCGTTGTTTATGCTGGCGGCTTTTGCCTATGCTGGCTTCTCTGGGTGGCTGCTCAGTGCACTTGTGCTTTTTATTACAGCAGCGCTTGATGCGTTTTGGCTGACACCACAAAGTATCGTTGATATTACTACAACAACATTGGTGGCCTTTATGCTTGGTGTGGTCATTGTTGCCCTCGCATATCGCCACAATCTCTACCGCTCGGCATTGCATACTAGCCGCGAGGCAATGACCCTGCAGCACGATCGGCTTCTAACGATTATCAACAATCTCGCGACCGCTATTATCGCAACCGACCAGCAGGGTATTATCCAACTCTACAATGCTGCAACGCTCGATTTGCTTGATACCAACACAAGCCCACATAGCAAGCTAATCGATACCATCCTTCCGCTGCGCGATAGTGCCAAGCAGCCAGTCTATCTCACTCAGCTGCTTCACGCTGCAACCGTTACGCAAACACGCGATGATGTGTGGATGGAAGTATCGGGCGAGATGCTCCGTCTTAGTATCATATTTTCTCCAATACGTGCGCTCAATACAATGGGCGATTCAAGCGATGGCTACGTCCTCATCCTACGCGACATTACGAAAGAAAAGTCGCTTGAAGAAGAGCGCGACGAGTTTATTAGTGTGGTAAGCCATGAGCTTCGCACTCCCTTGACGGCAGCCGAGGGAGCACTGAGCAATATTCAGCTCATGCTCCACCGGCGCGATATGCCACAGCGCACGCTCAAAGATCATCTTGATGCAGCTCACGAGCAAATCGTCTTCTTAGCAAAGATGGTTAATGACCTCAGTACTCTTGCACAAGCCGAGCGTGGCGCTGCCGACATACCAGAGCTACTTAATGTCCGTGCGCTCATGGATGACCTCTACCATCAGTATCGTTCCCAGGCTGCCAAGAAGCAGCTCGCTCTCACGCTTGAGACATCGCCGCGGCTGGGCCATGTTGTCGCAAGCTCATTATATGTACGCGAGCTTATCCAAAATCTCCTCTCTAATGCCCTCAAATACACCAAAGAAGGAGAGGTCCACCTCAGTGCGCGCAAGAAGGGTAATCGCATTATCATCGCTGTGCGCGACACTGGTATTGGTATTAGCAAAAGCGACCAAGCGCACATCCTCGAACGCTTCTGGCGCAGCGAAGACTACCGCACTCGCGAAACTGGCGGCACTGGCCTTGGTCTCTACATTGCAGCCAAGCTGGCTCGCAAGCTCGGCACGCGCATCGAGTTTACCAGTCAGCTTAATCATGGCTCGACCTTCTTCTTTGCACTGCCAGCTGCAGCCCAGCAAGCAGCACTGCGTGAGAAGCATAAGAAATCTTAGCCGCATTCTCTGGAGGAGTTTGGCTGCTACACTTCGTTTTGCCACTAGTTACCTCCCGCTGAGCCACATAACAGTGATAGCACTTGTAAGTGCTAACGGAGAAAAAGAGTAGATTGGAGCTTCCATCTCTTGACAACCCTCACTGCAGCGCGCTACACTAGAACTTGACAGCCTGCAAAGACAGGCTATTAAATTTGGGGAGTATGCTGTGGCGAAACCAAGCAAAAAATCATCAACCAACCGCGTGACGCGCATCACCGCGCAAGACACCACGCCCACCAAAACCAAAACGTCAAAAGAAAAGACAACCTCTGTGGCATCAGTCAAAACCGAGGCCAAAAAACCAAAAGTAACTAAGTCAAAGCGTCAGCGCCGTGGCCCATTCTCGGCGATTCGCAATTACTTTGCTGGAGCCTGGTACGAGCTCCGTATGGTGCGTTGGCCCGATCGCGCAACAACATGGAAAATGTCTGGTGCACTACTTGGCTTTATTGCAGTGTTTAGTGCGACGCTTTTGCTGCTCGATGCTGCATTTAAATATCTATTTCAAATTATCCTGGGGAGGTAGACAATGACAAAAAAACGCTACGACAGCACACGGCAATGGTACGCTATCCACACCTACAGTGGCTATGAAGAAAAGGTAGCCGATAGTATCCGCCAGCGCATTCAGGCCGTTGATATGGCCGACAAAATCTTCGATGCAATCGTCCCTAAGGAGAAGCAGATCCAGATCAAAAATGGCAAGCGCAAAGTCGTTGAGGTTAAGATTTTCCAAGGCTATGTCTTGGTCGAGATGAAGCTCACCGACGAGACATGGTACATTGTACGCAATACGCCTGGTGTCACGGGCTTTGTGGGGAGCGGTACCGAGCCAACCCCTGTAAGCGAGGCTGAGATTAAGAAGATCAAGAAGCGCATGGGCGTGGAAGACCCCAAGCATCAGATTGACTTTAGCGAAGGGGAAGTGGTCAGCATCATTGATGGGCCATTCAAAGACTTTGATGGCACCGTGAGTGAGATCGACACTACCAAGGGCAAGCTCAAGGTGATGGTGAGCATGTTTGGCCGCGACACGCCAGTTGAGCTTGATGCGCTGCAGGTCAAGAAGGTATAAGCCTCGCACGCAGTTTGCATTTGCATGAGCGATCCACTATAATAGCAACGTTACGCACTCAATACCAGTAGTAATTGAGTAAAAGGAAATATAATGGCAAAAAAAGTTATCGGCAACCTGAAGCTTCGTATTCCAGCTGGCCGTGCCACCGCTGGGCCACCCGTTGGTAGCACACTTGGTCAGTGGGGTTTGAATATGATGGACTTCATCAACCCATTCAATGACGCCACCAAGGCAGATATGGGTAAGGATGTTATCGTCCATATCCAAGTGTTTGAGGACCGCACCTTTGCATGGCGCAGCCTCGGCCAGCCCGTTGATGATATGATCCGGGCTGCGATCGGCATCAAGAAGGGTAGTAGTAAGCCACACAGCGACAAGGTTGGGACGATCACCCGAGCACAGCTTGAGGAGATCGCTCAGGCAAAGATGGAGCAACTCAACGCCATCAGTCTCGAAGGAGCTATCAAGACGGTGGCGGGTACTGCTCGCAGCATGGGTGTGGAAGTCGCTGACTAATCCACCTAGGCGCACATCAAAATACCTCTGCGTGCAGAGGTATTTTTGGTATAAATTGACATATTTTACAATAGTAGTTTACAATAACAGTATGCGTAAACTCCTTCTCGACAAAATCTCTATACCAATCCTTATTCTTGGCGTGTTCGTCGTTGCGGCGATTGGCTGGTGGCTGTATAAGGGGACAATTGGTAGCTTCACAACGACAATCTTCTATGGGCGCTTCGATCACGATGCAATTCGCCATATGGATGTGAGCTATCAGTCGGGGTATGCCATAGACGGCTGGGATGGTAATAATGGTATGGTTATTGGCACCATCACCGACAAAGCGACGCGTGATCGTCTGCTAAGCATACAACCCTTTACTGATTGCCCACACGGTTGCTCAGGGTGGTACCATTACGGAGACAACCTCCCTCACCCTGAGTCGGTATTTCGAGACACCGCTATCCTTGGTAATCATACTATTCCACCAAAGAAGTTTAGTGATCAAGCTCGAGCAGCCATCAGCAGGGACAACCGCTGCGTGGCACGCTATTCGTCGAGTCATCGCACCAACGATGTATTTTGTTTTTCACCGAGCAGCGGGGCGTTTGTCTATGAGTTTGTTGAATTGAATGGAATGTAGATAAACAGCATGCTAGTGCCAGTAAGAAAGAGAGTAATGTTGCACCGCCTTCAAATTAAGAAGCTATTATAGCACAAGAGGAAAGATTATGAGTACAAGTACATCATCCACTCGCGTCCAGCAACCACAAAATATACCAGTGCGCCGCGCCAAGCAAATGGTATAGCTATGGCTCATTTTTGTTATTGTTGCGCTGATATCAGAGGCGATATCATATATAGTCAATTACCCTACAACTCACTACACACGAATAGATCCAGTCTGGGCAGCCACCATAATTTTCAGTATGGATGCAGCCTGCTTTGCGGCTGGCATGCTATGGCTTGGCCGTGGTAGGAGGCCTATTTCGCGCATCATCTATGGCTCAGCAGCGTTCTTAATGGGCGCATGTGCCTTCCAGGCTGGACGTGGATTCATTCCCGCCTCAATAACCATAGCACTGAGCTTCCTTGTCGCGATGCTTGCTACCATTCCTCGCTTTCACGTGCGTCATTACAAGCAGGTAGAGATAACGATGAGTGTATTGATTATCGTTGGCGCACTTGGGCTAGCATGGGCACTTCGTATTGTTAGTATGTATCATCCGCCTCTGCAGATTCATTAAAAATAGCGGTGCGGTTATCGTGATAACAAACGCAGTCGACCCGGCCTTCCAAGAGCGGGTGCGGCAGGTCTATGCCGAACTCGGCACGGTCAAGCACACTGCGAAGCGGTTGGGTGTCAGTAAGGATACTATGCGGAAGGTGGTGGTACGGGGTGAGTGAAGTAAATTTGAATGTAGCATGGGATTTGAATACCTCTAAAAAACTCCATGGCCAATAAAAGCATATACAAAAGCACCATTCTGTGGTGCTACACAGATGACGCTATTGCCTGTCGCGAAGTCGACATTTCCGGTTGCATCAACTCCTGGTGGTGGCAAAGGTTGGGGATGCCTGCTGTCAATATCGATACATTGACCACTCTTAGCTTGGTTGAGAACAGATGGCGCCCTTATTCTTCCGGGCATGAACACATCTGAGGGGATTCCCAAAAACTGATACGCAAGGTCCAAGCCGTTATTGAGGGTGCTCGGTTCCGCTACACCCGCACCATTGTGGTCTCGGAACGTTCCCCACGCTGAACACTCAGCAGCCTCCTGCTTCTGGCAACTACGGAACGGCGCAGACGTCAATAACCTCTTCCGGATTGTAGGATTATCGATATAACCAACAATCATACCTCTAAACCAAGAGTCAATGCTGCGCCCATCGGTTTGTCCTGTGTGGTAGACGACTCGTACGTCGCTATAGCTTAAAACCGTATCGTCAACTCTTTTCTTAAAAACCGATACAATCGAGTTTGGGCGAGATTCCTCGAAGGGAGCATACCGAATGCATGCCGACCAAAGCGCCAATCCAGCGACAATAAAGAGAGTAAGGACAAGGGCTACTAACCAGCGCCTGCGAAATATGCGTACAGTATGAACTCCATGTTTCATCCAACCCATCGGTAATTCTATGTTACCACAGGCGTTAACTATAGATCAATATAATGAAGCAGGCCCACCAGTCAAGTGTGGGAGAAGTTCCTCCAACAACACTACCTGAGACCCTGTACGCGCCTGGCACGACGGATCGCTGGCCTAAGCCAAGCCACCAATGCCCGCCATAGTGTGCAATACGGCCGAGGCTGGAGGGTGAGATAACAGAGCGGCAGGCCTTGGTTGGGCAAGCATTAGATATTGCCCAGCACATGGCCACCGCCTACCGGCAGGCTCCTGAGCACATCCGGCGCATGCTCAACCAAGTGCTCTTCGACAAGGTGTACATCACACCAGACGACGAGACCGGGCTGCTCACTGCGATGGTGTGCTACCAGCCACCGTTTGATGGGGTGCTGGGGGTGAGAGGAGGAGAGCCGTGCCTGAGCAGAGAGGGTGTGGAGGTAGGAGATAGCGACAGCCTGGAAGCCTCTCGAGACGACGAAGTCACATTGAGCCAGCCAGGTGACATCGTCGTCTCAGCGCCAGAAGACGTGAGCTTGCACGGTCTGCCAGATGATGGCCTTCCTGCCCTGAAATCCAGCAAAAACAAGCAAAAACCCACGTCATGGAGCTTCCATGACGTGGGTTTGAGTGTTGACTCAATGGTCGGGGTGACAAGACTTGAACTTGCGACCTCACGGCCCCCAGCCGTACGCGCTACCAGCTGCGCCACACCCCGACAACGTCTCTCATTATAGCACAATTGGTGACGCGTGCTCAAAATAACCACTTTGTTATTTTCGCATTGTACAAGTTTATTGTCTCATGTTGCGGGGTCATATGTGCTATACTAGAAAGGTTAATGAGTAATCGTGGGAGGCACCCAAGCCGCTTGCACCACAGAAAGGATACTATGGCAAAAAAAGCCGATCTGCTTGAAAAAGCAGCAGAGCTGAAACTCGATGTTTCAGAAAAAAACACTATTGCAGAGATTGAGGCAGCCATCGCTACAGCAAACGACAAGGATGTCATCGCTCAGCGCGAAGCCACCGTTGCAAAGGCTGGTAAGCGTAGCCAAAAGGCTCTCGACGAAGCTGAGGCCAAGGCCGAGAAGGAGGCTCGCAAAGAAGCTGGCGATACAACCCCTCAAGGTGATGTCGATGCAGCGATCAAGAAAGGGCCCGCACCAAAGGTCCGTCCGCTGATCGAGCGCCGTGGCAAAGCCTATCGCAAGCTAGCTGAGAAGGTTGAGAAAGACAAGGCATACTCGCTGGACGAAGCACTCCAGCTGGCAACCGAGACCAACCCTGCTAAGTTTGATGCGAGTGTTGAGTTGCACGTCCGCCTTGGTGTTGATCCACGCCAGGCCGATCAAAACATCCGCTCGACAGTCGTCCTGCCACACGGCACAGGCAAGACTGTTCGCGTCGCTGTCTTTGCGCCAGAAGCCGAGGTTGCAACTGCTACCAAAGCAGGGGCAGACATTGCTGGCGAAGAGGCTATCATCAAGTTGCTCGACAAGGGTACGTTAGACTTTGACGTTTTGATCGCCACCCCGCAGTACATGCCAAAGCTTGGTAAGTACGCCCGCCTGCTCGGGCCAAAAGGGCTGATGCCCAACCCAAAGAGCGGTACTGTAACTACTGACATTGCAACTGCCATCACTGAGGCAAAAGCTGGTAAGGTGGAGTACCGCGTAGACAAGCAAGCAGCGATTCACCTCAGCATTGGCAAGGTAAGCTTTGGCACAGAGAAGCTTTGTGCTAACGCTGACGCCTTCTTCACTAGCCTGCAAGCTCAGAAACCAAGCTCACTCAAGGGTGTGTATGTCAAATCCATCGCAGCTGCAACGACGATGGGGCCCGGCATCAAGGTTGAGCACAAGCTCGACTAGTAATAAGCGTATAGCACTCGCTATAATACTGCCAGTCAGGGAAGCTGGCAGTATTATTTATGTGCCTACCTATGCATGGTATGATGGAATGAGTGGTGATACTCTCATACTATTCATTCATCACCACAATAACGGAGGTGCTTATGAAAAAATATGTCTACTCACTGGTTGGGAATATTGGTTATTTTGAGCGATTTTTGCAGCCACAAACACCAGAGCAAGTTGCACAAAAGGTGAGCCAGGCTATTGCTGACCCAACTGCCCTTGATAGCAACCGTTGCTTTAGTATCTGCGTGTGGGCCCTGCCAGATGGTATTGCCCATCCAAAGAATGTACCAAAGGATAGCTTGGCTGATGGCTACTATATGCAATGCGCTGGGTCTAATACCGGCATGACTATAGAGGTGCGGGTGCCGGATCCAGACAATCACACAGCCCAGTATCCATATATCCACTATGTGATTGCCCGAGAGCCAGTGGCTGATAAAGAGCGATTCGTTCCACTCACCTGGCAGCGCGATGGCGAACTATTTACGATTCGTATTCATCCAGAAGAGGTATTTACGGGAGAAGAAGCTGGACAGATCTTCACAGATTATATTACAAAGGGCACTATACCGTCTGAATCTGTTTTACGAAAAATTGATATATAGGGAGTGGGGTATTTTGCAATGAAAATAAGAGATTATGTAAATGACTCAGCACCAAGGTAACTACGTCGTCATTGAGGGGATTGATGGCACGGGCAAATCGACCCAAGTAGAGCTTCTTGCCAAACACTATCAAAGTCAAGGCTACGTAGTGACAGTTGTGGAGGAGCCGAGCAGCGACAACCTAGCCCAGACCACACCAATTGCTCACTACCTCCGCACCATTATCAAAAATGGCAATCTCCGTCGCGATCCAGAGATTAATCTTGCTCTGCTAAGCGCTGCCCGGCATGAACTATGGGAGCACATCATCCAACCAGCACTGGAGCGTGGCGAAACTGTCCTAGCGTCCCGCAATTATTTCTCGACTCTCGCCTATCAGGGATATGGCGAAGGCCTGAGTCAAGAACATATTCGGCACATTACCGGCTTATTTACCAGCCAACGCTATCTCACGCCAGACTATCTCATCATCCTCACGCTCAACGATGAGAAGGAGCGTATGCATCGCATCCAGCAGCGAGGTACGCCTACCACAGCTCCCGACATTTTCGAAACACAAGAGAAAGACTTCCAGCAGCGCGTCCACACAGGCTATCGTATGCTTGCCAAAGACTACCAGGTACCTATAATCCAGTGCATCAGCGATACTGGCGAATGTAAGTCTCCGCACAAGATACAGCGCGAGATCCTCTCGATTATTAATACAAATTACAAGTAAAATACCCATGGGGCTATTTTACACAGTAAAACCTTAGCGAAGGTCATCATACACACCCTTACACTTGCATAGCGCAAAGCTCTCTGATATTGCATATTTACCCACTATCTATAACAGTATGGACATGCCCTTCAGGGGTTAACCCTTGTGATTTTTTGATAACTTTGCTACAGTTGTATGCACTGTGTCGAATCCAACAAGAGAGCATACAGCTAGCCCAGTAAATAATACCTTAGCGCACGAGACAAATGCGGGCTTTGATAAAGATCGATACGATTTATACGAAAAAGCGCTCAATCTAACTAACACACCAGAGTCTAAAACAAAGCGAATTGTATCGGGCTTGAGCCTCATGCGAGACTTTGCTGGAGAGTTATTTGCAAAGTACAGCAATCACAGCGCATATACTGCGTACTTATTGTATACAGCAGGCAACCGCGATGAACTGCTCAAAACGGAGAACCTTGCCAGCCTCCGCCACAAGATGCTCGAAGATCATAAAAAACAGTGGGAAGTAGATGCATATAAAAAGTTTAACCAAATTGTTTCAATGCTGCAGGATACCAGCCAGTTGTCAAGCGCCTGGAGTAAATTTCTTAATACACAGAAGATGCCCTCTAAACCAGACACCGAGAACAAAGAGTCTCTGTACACAGCCATCACGAAAGCTCGAAAGCTCGAAAAATCAAAAGGAAGGATAAAGCCTTCCTCTGCGGAGAGTCAATATCTTACAGATGAACAGAAACAAAGTCAGCTTCTTGAGACTGCAACACACGACCGCATGCAAGCAGAGAACCTCATGCAAGAGCTGTGGCAGCAGCCAATGAATATGCTTAAGCTTGATGACCTTTTGGATGCAGGGGATAGCGTTGGACTTTCGACAATTTTTATGGAGGCTGTTAACACGCTCAATAAACTTAACAACACTCGCTATGATACATCGGAAGCGTATGAACTAGCCTACAAGAGCGAGGCATTGCTTGCACCACTGTGCGAAATTATTGGCTTTGATGGGCTTGCAATGGCGCTCCGAAGCAAGGTGATATGCCTCCAACTGCGCAATACCGGCCAAGGGCATTTTGTGGATCTCGCTGAGCGCATCCTGTCAGAATTTGGCGTGCTGGGTACTACCGATACTGACAACCCAGATCACGTCATCACTGCCGAAGAACGCAACCAAAACTATTGCAACATTACAGAAAAAATTCTGGCGCACATGATTGGCAAAACAGACAAAAGCGGAGGCGACAGCAAGCTTGTCCTTGGTCAAGAGTCAAACCATAATATTGTCGTGGGGAATGGTAACTGCAGTTATAAGTGGCACACTGAGCTCCGAGCTGTATGGCGGCTCAAGTCTGTTGGCTCTCTCGCACGTAAGCTTGCAGAAGGAGCAAAAAAAGCAGAGAAACAAAAGAGAGAAGACTATCAAAAAATCCGTGCCTCTATCTCACCAGACATACTGCAAGCGTATGATGACAAGATGAATAGTGTAAAAGCTAAAGAGAAAGAACGCCAGGATGGGCGAGAATTTATATCATACGAAGCCTTGCAGGCATATGATGCGGAAACGATAAAGATTTTGGACGATTTGAAGACTCAATACATCGACGAACTCTGTCAACAATTTAATGATATCACACCACAAACACTGCGCTCATTATCGCCACCAGAAAAAGACAGCTCACTCGAGGTGCCGTTCGATATCGATGGCATTACGTTCATTACAGAGGATCGCGATGAACTACTTGATGTATTCTTGGATATGATCAACAATAACGATATTGTTACGCCACTACAAGATAAGGCTGCGCAAAATAACAAGACTTCAACCAATAATGATGAGTACACCATTACTCCATATGCTGCACCAGGCCGAGACAAGATACTCAAGGTAGAAGGAGACACTCAATTTATCAAGGATATTAAGGCTGCATTTGAGGCTCGCTACCAAGGTACTCGTGCTGAAGAGTACATTGATTTTAAGGAAGATAACAAGAAAGGTTTTCGCGTTGCTAAGATGACAGGCCTTTACGAGGATCAAGCCTCAGGTATTTTACCCTTTGAAGTCCAGATTCTCACTAAGGAGGACCGCAAAGCAGCACGCCATGGTGTTGCGGCGCATATTCTATATAAACTCGGCAAGCAGCTTGGCTACCAGTTCCAGCCGACAGAAGAGCAGCTCACGCGCATGAGTGAGCTCAACAGGCGTAAGCAGGATTTTGGCAAAACAACATTGCACCAGCCAAGCCGAAGCCGCATTAACAATACGAACCGCAAAATCGACGCGATGCTTGCCCAAGCACAACTGCACAGCTAAGCTACTTCTTTACTCTGTTTACACGCTGACACAAATAGTTTTCCACATCTTGCATCCACCTACCATCATCTGCTATAATCTCTTCCAGACATTGCCAAAGACCGTAGCGGGCTGTTATGCACGACAAAGCAGTCGATAAGTATGCTACCGAGGGAATTTCGGATACGCCTTAGCCTCTTGCGCTAGCGTTTAGTACGAAACTCGAGACTCGTCTTTGCAATCGTGCAGAGGCGTTTTTTTGCGGCATATGTCGGACATTAACAATGCGGTCGGATACAACAACAAACCAGTAATACTGCACCCCTTCTGGGTGTGTATAGGTATTACAACTCCAAAGAAAGGATTTTATCTTATGGCAATTTCCAAAGATAAAAAACAAGCTTTGGTGGCTGAAATGAGTGAGCTTCTCGCAGAGGCAAAGGGCACTGCCGTTGCGACCTACCAAGGGACAAGTGTGGCAGATCTGCAGGCATTGCGCCGCGAAGCTCGCGAAGCTGGTGTTGTCATTAAGGTGGTGAAGAACCGTCTCGTGCGTGTTGCCTTTGCGCAGCATGACACCTACAAAGATACCGACACTTCGGCCCTGGCTGGGCAATTGCTTTATGCAATCTCGCCAGATGACGAAGTGATGGCAGCGAAGGTGTTGCACGAGTTTGCCAAGACGCATCCAACAGTTCAGTTGGTTGCTGGCTTTAGTGGCGAAGGTGAAGCTCTCAACACAGCCGATGTCACTGCACTGGCTGGCTTGCCAAGCAAGAATCAGCTGGTGGCCGAAGTGGTGGCACAGCTGCTCTCACCAGTACACGACACTACCAACGCACTTTCGGGCAACCTTCATGCGTTGCTCGATGGCATCGAAGACGCCAAAGCAGCTGCGTAACCAAGCGCAGCATTGTACTAACGTTTGCACTAGGCAGACAATAACTCGTGCGATAACTCTACCGCACATCATTGAAAGGAATCCATCATGGCAGATGTGAAAAAACTGGCCGAAGAACTGGTTGCTTTGACCGTTCTGGAAGTCAACGAACTCAAAAATGTCCTCAAGGACGAATACGGCATTGAACCAGCCGCTGCTGCAGTTGCTGTCGCTGGTCCAGCCGCCGACGCTGGTGCTGCTGAAGACGAGCAGACCGAATTCACCGTCACCCTCAAAGAAGTTGGTGGCCAAAAGGTTGCTGTCATCAAGGCTGTTAAGGAGCTCACTGGCCTTGGCCTGGGTGAGGCAAAAGCTTTGGTCGACAACGCACCAAGCCCAATCAAAGAAAAGGTCAGCAAAGACGACGCTGAAGCTGCCAAGAAGACCTTGGAAGAGGCTGGCGCTACCGTCGAACTGGCGTAATCACCCTACCGACCGCATTGATACCATCAGCACACCCGCTTGGGTGTGTTTTTGGTTATCCGTCGAACTCACTGCTCCGGATTGCTGTGCGTCACTCCAGGTAGGTGGCGTTCTAAGCATCTGACTATTTTTACAACGAACTACTGGCTACCCCTGTTATCGCTGTGGATAACCACCAAGCGCCTTGACAAGGCCCCACCCCATCGCTATATAATGGGTTGATAACTAAGAAAACAGACAAGGAATTGCGAGAAAATATGTCTGAATTACCAGAGAAACAGGTGAAGCGATTACGATCGCTGATTCAAGAGGCAGAAACAAACCTGGCCGCTGCAAAGGAATTATTGATGAGTATTATTGGTGACGATGGCGAAGTTGTCGTACCAAGCAATAGTCGTGAAGAAGTGTCAGGTAAGATAGTCGAGGGGATCTTTGACGGACAGGTAATGGTCGATGCTGATGGCAAGAATTATCCCGTGCCAGCCAATTACGCCAGTAAGTCTAAGCTTGTTGAGGGTGACAAGCTCAAGCTGACAATTGCCGACGATGGCGGCTTTATCTACAAACAAATCAAGCGAGTGGAGCGCAAGCAGATCATCGGCACGCTCACCCAACACGATGGTGCATACTATGTGGAGGCACAGGGAAGAGAATACCGGATCCTGCTGGCAAGTGTGACATTCTTCCGGATTGAGATTGGTCATCAGGTCACTGTCATCATCCCTGAGGACAAACCCGACGCAACGTGGGCAGCGGTAGAAGCGCCGTTATAGCAGGTATACCTGCTGAGGTATACAGATTATGTTATGCCTCTACAGGTACATTATAAAAAGCAACAACCGTTACTATGTGGAGCGGTTGTTGCTTTAAGGCGTAATTTTATACGTTTTATCTACTAGGCATATAGTCAAAATAAATTGACTACTGCTTGATAGTGAATTATTTCAGTGATTTACCATCTACTGCTGCAGGAATTGCCTCATCAAGGTACCATGTCCAAAATGCGCGACGAGCGTTAACGTCAACGTCTTCTGCAGCCTGCCAATTCAACCCGCGAGCAGCAGCAGCCGAGCAGGCGTAGCTCAAATCGAGGGAATCTGGCAGTAAATCGTCATCCTTGAGATCGCTATCCATATCGACTTCGTAGTACAGATCTCGGTGGCAGGCTGACATGACAGCACTAGCTGCGGCATCAGCCACGAAGGTTGCTGGCTCTGTGATGCTGTCGAGTTCCACGTCGAATAGGAGCTCTTCAAAGTAGCTGCGTGCACGCTCCTCTGCTTCTGCTGGATCGGCCTGTCCATCTGCAACATTCTGTGCGAGCGTGAGAAGATCTTCGACTCCAGAATCATCAGGGAAAGCACGATACCAAACATCTTGTACGTGGCGAACACACATTGTATTGAGCCGGAGGCGAATGTGATATGAGAGATCGGCGTCGTTCTCATCGATCATTGCTCGCCAGATCGCAATACGGCGCTGTAGTGAGAGGATTGCTTTGTCGTTTGCAGCGAGTTCTTCGCGGCCGAGTTGTAGTTGTTGGTTGAGGTTGTTCATATCGATCATCTATGAGACTCCTTACTTACTAATTACAGACCACATACTACCATCCTGTGGCAGTTTTGTACAATTGCATGTATAGGATCAATGTAGAAGTTAATACTTCGATCGCATCTCCATCAATTCTGCGGTATAATATAGCAAATGAGCAGAGCACTATATCGGACGTATCGGAGTCGGTCGCTTGATGAGATTGTGGGGCAGTCGCATATCACACGGATTTTGCAGCGGGCAATTGCTCGTGGGCATATTGCCCATGCCTATCTCCTGACGGGGCCACGTGGGGTGGGTAAGACATCGATCGCGCGCATCTTGGCGCATGAGATCAACGGCCTGCCATACACCGATGAGTCAACTCATCTTGATATTATCGAGATCGACGCAGCGAGCAATAATTCTGTGGAGGATATCCGTGATTTGCGCGACAAGGTGCAAATTGCACCAACCAGTAGCCCAAAAAAGATCTACATTATCGATGAAGTTCATATGCTCAGCAAGTCGGCCTTTAATGCCTTGCTCAAGACGCTAGAAGAGCCACCCGAGCACGTCGTCTTCATTCTTGCGACGACCGATGCCGACAAGCTCCCCGCGACGATCTTGAGCCGGGTACAGCGCTTCAATTTCCGAGTAATTAGCCCGCGTGATGCAGCCAAGCATTTGGCATTTATTGCTGAGCAGGAGAAGATTGCCATTACACCCGATGCATTGGAGCTGATTGCTGAGCAAGGGAAGGGGAGCTTCCGCGACAGCATTAGTCTGCTCGACCAACTGCGCTCACTGAGCGATGAGACAATCGACCGCGCGATGGTCGCAGAGGTGCTGGGCCTTGCGCAGGATGAGCTAGTAGAGGGGCTGCTGGCTGCTTATGCTACGGCAGATATTGGCCACGCTGCCCAACTGATCGATGAGGCTGAGGCGGCTGGCACACCGGCCGAGCTTCTTGCCGAGCAGCTGCTTGGTATCGCGCGCCAACGCGTTGTAGAGGACGCAGCACTGTTGCCATTACTCGATAAACTACTGGCCGTACCGCGAGCCGGTTGGCCGCGTATTGCGCTGCTTACCGCTCTTGCAAGCCGGGCAGCACCACCAGTCGCAGCGCCTCATCGTCAGCCATCACCTGCTACCGTCAGTGAGCCAGTTGCGTCATATACCCACTCACCAGCTGCACCATCGCAAACATCTCCTGTAGCTCCTTCTTCAGGCTCTCCTCGTCAGGAGACAGATGGTGCGGCAGCATCATCGGCTGGTCAATCTGGTACTCCAAGTGCTTCCGCTGCTGATTATACATCAGCCAAGCAACCAAGCGTTTCTGTAGCAAACGACGAAACACCCACCACAAGTCCAGACCCAGTCGACTTCCCATGGGAGCAGTTTCTCGATGCGGTCGGAGCAGTCGGGGCACGCACGTACCTCGCCAAGGCAGGGCACGCGTTCGACGGCCAGACGCTAATGATCTACGCTGGCAAAAAATTCGCCAAAATGCAGATCGATCGCGCCCTCCCCACACTCAGCGCAGCACTACACCGCCTTGGTATAACAGCAGAGATTGCCATCTTAGCTACCAGTAAGCCGCCCAAAGATCGCCAAAAAGCCGCCATTCTTGCTATGATGGGGGGAGGAGAAGAAATTACCATCAATGGCTGACCAATCACCTCAACCAAAAGGCAAAGTACCACCACAAAGTCTCGATGCTGAGATGAGTTTGCTTGGTGCGGTACTTATCGACGAAGAGGTTTTGGCCGATGCTAGCGAGCATGTCGGCGCAGAAGACTTTTATGACAAGCGCCACGCGACGATCTTTGGGGCAATGATGCGCCTCTACGAGCGGCACAAGCCAGTCGACCTCCTTACCCTGACCGATGAATTACAAAAAAAAGACCAGCTTGCCGAGGTAGGTGGCTCAGCCTACCTGACTGAGCTTACCAACTACGTCCCCACTGCAGCGCATGCTAGTAGCTATGCCGAGATTGTCGCCCAAAAGGCGGTGCGACGACGACTCATTAAAGCCAGTGCCGATATTAGCCAGCTTGGTTTCGACGAAAATACCACCACTCAAGAGCTGCTCGAAAAGGCCGAGGCAGAGCTCTTTAGTGTGTCTGACCAGTCACTCAAGCAAGACCTCGTGAGCCTAGAGAGTATTCTCACCGATAGCTTCGACCGTATTGAAGAGCTGCACCGCAACAAAGGGCAGCTGCGCGGCATTCGCACGGGGTACCGCGACCTCGACACGATGACGGCTGGCCTGCAGCGCTCCGACCTTATTATTATTGCAGCTCGCCCCGCCATGGGTAAGACGACACTAGTGACAAACCTCGCCTACAATGTCGCAACGATCGAGAAAAAACCCGTCCTCTTCTTTTCACTTGAGATGAGTAAGGAGCAGCTGACCGACCGCATGCTGGCCGATGCCAGTGGTGTGGATAGCTGGAATATCCGCACTGGTAACCTCAGTGATGATGATTGGGCTAAGCTCTCCGAGGCAATGGGTGAGATGGCCGAAGCACCCATCTTCATCGATGACACGCCAGGCTTGAGCGTCCTCGAAATGCGTACCAAGGCACGGCGCGCCATGCACGACCAGCAGCTTGGGCTGGTGATCGTCGACTACCTGCAGCTGATGCAGGCCAATGGCAATCACAATGGCAATCGCGTCCAAGAGGTGAGCGAGATATCGCGCGGGCTCAAGCTGATTGCTCGTGAACTCAATGTACCAGTCATTGCCCTAAGCCAGCTGAGCCGCTCGGTGGAGTCGCGCACGCCGCCGGTGCCACAATTGGCTGATCTGCGTGAGTCGGGCTCGATTGAGCAAGACGCCGATATCGTCTCCTTCATCTACCGGCCTGGCTACTACGAGCCAGATAATCCTGAGTTCCAAAATATCACCGATCTCATCATTGCCAAGCACCGCAATGGCCCAGTGGGCAAAATCCAACTCTACTTCCACCCCGAGCGGCTGCGCTTCATGAGCCTCGACAGGCGACATGATTGATGTTATGCTATAGTGTATTACACATAGGAGAACCGTAGCTATGACAGCCCACACCACATCATCACGCGTACAATCGTCTTTTTCCTCATCATCCTGCCCACCACTGGTTCGCTGTGCGATGGTTGGTGGAGCACTTGGTTTCCTTGGCACTGCTGTGTGGCTGATGTACCTTGGCTGGATGTTCGCAGTTTTTCTCTTTACACCATATTTTTTGTTACATATTAGCTTGATAACTCTTTTCTGGTGGCTGAGTGTTATGCTTATTATCGAAGGAATTGCAATTATTCGTACATACGCCGGCCGTGGTAACCAGCGCTATCGCGAAGAGGGATTTTGGCTCGTCTTGGCACTGTTCTTTCCACTATTGATAGCCGGTGAGGCCGTCTATAATGCTTTGTCTGCGCAGCAAATTCATGTGTTTTCGTCGAGCCCACGGTTGTGTTTCTTCGGCATTATAGTAACTACTCTGAGTGCTGTGTGTATGTGGTATTCGATGGGATACTCAGCACTAATACACAGCAAAGCTGCGCGAAAAAGACTTTTAGGTTTTTAGACACACCACATTAGCGATTATTGCACATACATAGCGAGGAGAATACTATGACAGCTCAAACACAAACCACCCCAGTGCAAGCAATCCAGCTCAAGCATCCTCTACTGGGGCGACGCAGAATCATCAAGCACCTGCGCTTTATGAGCCTGGACAGGCGGCATGATTGATGCTATGCTATAGCTATGACACATAGGAGGACCGCAGCAATGGCAGCTCACACGACATCATCACGCACACAACTCACTAAAGAATCGTCTTCACCTTCGCCGTCCTGCTCACCACTGGTTCGCTGCGCGATGGTTGGTGGAGCACTTGGCCTCCTTGGCACTGCTGGGTGGCTCATCTATCTTGGCTGGGCAGTAGCAGTCTCTGCCATTGGGCCGTTTGCGTTCCTGATTTGGATAGAGTATGTTGTCGTAGGTTTATTCTGGATACTCGGGATTGCCCTCATTATTGAGGCAATTGCGCTTATCCATACTTACACCCGTCACTCGGGGCAGCGCTACCACGAAGAAGGGTTTGGGCTCGGTGTTACACTGCTCTATCCACTGCTCGCAGGTGTCGAGATAGGGTACAAAGCACTCATACAGAGTCAATCACGGCAGGATATCATGGCATTTGCCAATCCTCTCGCGGTACTGATGGGTATTATCATGATCACACTCGGCGCAATATACCTGTGGTATCAGTTGGGACGGTCAGCATCAATGCGGCAGGCGAGTAATGAGGCAGTGTCGCTCACATAATGCTATTGTGTGGTATCGAGTGGATGCACCTATTATAGAACTTGCTATAATATACCCACAAACACCTTTAGCACAACAAAGGAGGCTCTATGGCCATGGCTCAAGCAACAACCGTGACAGCTCAGACGATTCAAGCCACGCCGCGCAGAATCATCGAGCGGCTTTCTATCATTCTTGTCTGCTGCGGTACTATCCTTAGTGGCATCTTTTTCGCCTTTGTTGAAGCGATGGCTATTTACCGCGCGTCGACTGGCTTTGAGGGGACGCAGCCACAAGAGTATATCACCATGTTCATCATGCTTGCCTATACAATCAACCTTGTTGTGCAAGCTGTCTATGTCATTATTCGCACGTTGCGTTCAGCGATTGCGCCGTACCGTCAGCAAGCGGTAGCATGTGTGGCCATTCTTGGTTATTTTGTCGCATTGGCTGCCGCACATCTCTATCACCACTATTTTGTTCAAGATGGATTCGGTCCACACACTTTTCTCCAGACGACGGCTGGTGCTGCTCTTGGCCTGGCTATCTCTGGTCTTGGCTCGCTTTATCTGTGGTATGTGTTACTACGAACACGCAAAGGGTAGGCGGTTCGCTCTTGAGCACCCCCGCAAACTCGGGTATAATAGAGCAATATGGCAAAGCAAGTTGTCGACTACCATTTGTACCGCTGGCGGTATGGCCTCGGCTATGGCTTTGTAGTGGTAGCAATTATTGCGGTAGTTGTGCTGGCTGGGCTGTTTATCCCCGGTGAGTTGCGGCAGGGTGAGCTCGATAGCGCGCTGCAAAGCAGCCAATTATCCTTCCAAAATCTTACCCCTGCTATGGTTATCAATGCGCCATATCATGGCTTGCAAAAATTAAGCTTTGCAGTGCTCGGCGTGACACCACTGTCGATTAAGTTGCCATCTATGGCGATTGCTTTGATGACAGCGCTTGGGCTACTTCTTCTATTTCGCTCCTGGTTTTCCCGGAACATTGCGCTTATTACAACGATCCTCGTAACAATGACGGCGCAGTTTCTTTTCTTGGCGCAAGATGGCACGCCAGCTATTCTCTTTAGCTGCCTCACTGTATGGCTGCTCTATGCTGCAACGCGCGCCATTCGGACGAAGAAGTTTCTCTCCACTCTCTGGAAAGTGACGGCCTGTGTACTGGCGGCACTCCTGCTGTATGCGCCGCTTGGTATTTATGTCGTTATTGCCCTTGGAATTCTGGGGGTATCTCACCCGCATGCTCGTTATACAATTCTACGCGTGCAGCGCAGCCGTCTTGCTCTGGCGGCCGTCATTGGCCTCGTGGCGATGCTGCCCCTTATCTACGCAAGCATCACTAACCATGATGTACTCAAGCAGCTCTTTGGCTTGCCGCTCGAATCGATCAATGTGGGGGCAAATCTTCGCCACCTTGGCACGATGCTCTTTGGGCTCTTTGCATCAAATAAATCGTATCTTGTGCAGCCATTGTACTCGGTCGGTATGATTTTAATTATGCTGATTGGTCTTGCCTCGCTCCTGAGCCACTACTATACAGCACGCAGCTATGCAGCACTCCTGGTGGGGCTGCCGTTACTCGGCGTAGTGATTAGTAATCCACAGCTGGTGACCTCGCTCTTTCCGGTGGTGGCGATCATTATCGCATTTGGCGTGGCGTGGCTGATAAACCACTGGTACCAGATGTTTCCGCGCAACCCATACGCCCGGGTAGCTGGGCTGTTGCCCATGACACTCTTGATTGGTGGGCTCACCCTTACTGGTATTGGGCGCTATGCCGAGACGTATCGCTATAATCCAGATGTTCTTGCTCACTACTCGAGTGACGTCAAGCTTCTCAACAACCAGCTCCAGGGTGACAATGTGCGCGTCGATCGCCCTATGACGCTTGCCGTGACTGAGACGGAGCGACCAATGTATGAAATGATTGCTCACTATAACGACCGATTGCGCGTTGTTACCACTGTGCCTGAGCAGCAAACTGTCTTTACCGCAACGCGCGCTTACCGCCAGCAACACCGCGACCTAACGCGCCCAGCACATATTATTACTAATGCACGTGCACATGACAGCAATCGGTTTTATCAGTACGAGCCACTATAGGCGTCGTGGGATGTTTGCCAGTAGGCCACTCACCCCTGGTTTAGAAGGTTTATTATTTCATCTGCGTTGCTTGATAGAGCTGCACCCATTGCCTAGGCTGGAGTTCTGATGGCTTACGCTCAGGGTTGATGCCAAGCTGGGCTCGCGGCAGGGTAGCGAAGCGCCGCGGCTTGGCGTAGTGCTGCGCGACAAATTGGCTGTACGCTGCCTGCTGATCGCGGGGCAGCCAGGGCTCGGTGCGTGGCAAGAGCTCGAGCAATACCGTATCGACAGCAGGTGGCGGCGTGAAGTCTGTCCGGCGCAAGCGGTAGCGGATCCGCGCCTGCCACCACGGTGCCAGCTGAGCGCCCAGTGCCGCCGTAAAGTGGCGGTCGCTCGGCACAAGCTTGGACGCAAATTGACGCTGGACGATAAGATAGATCGCCTGTGGCGGAGTGGAAGCAGTGGTAAGCATCCGCACGATATCGGCACTGAGCGCAAAGGGGATATTGGCAAATACTTTATATGGCTCAGTAGGAAGGGTAAGCTGGCGAATATCAGCCGCGATGATGCGGACATGTGGCACGGCTGCGGTATGCCTGCGCAAAGCATCGAGCGCACGTGGCTCATTCTCGACTGCTACCACCTGCTGGCAGCGCCGCGCTAAAGCGCTTGTAATGACGCCGCTACCTGCCCCGAGGTCATAAACCGTATCGCGCCGGCGGATGGTACTATGACCCAGTAAGATAGCCGCCACGCGGGGGCTACGCAAAAAATGTTGGTCATGGCTGGCAACGCGCCGTTTCATACTGTTAGTGTAGCAGACCAACCTATCTGTCGTAAACGCACATAATCTCCCCTCGGCCTATTCCGTCAGCAAGCACAAGCGTGTATACTAGAAGCAATGGATACGAATGGTGGGATGACGATGCGCTACCGGCAAGCGGCCTATTATACTGTGCTAGCACAGCGTGCACTCTGGCGCACACTGCCAGCTGGCCAGCCGTTACAGCCAAGCGATATAAAGCAGCTTTACTCGGATGAGCTCCGGGCAGCGCTTGCGGCAGACTTCGCGCTGAGCTTTAGCTTGGCTCAGATTGCGGAGTATGCTCAGTCGGGTGGCGCAGCGCCACTCATTATTACCGATCGCGAGCGATGGGCGGCAGCACGCGCTCATGCGCTCGTCTATGATATAGTGCAACCTGGCTGCGATATTGCTCGCTCACAAGCGGGGATTGATGCGCTCTGCACGTTAACACACGACCCGCAAACTTCATTGTCTGACGCAATACACCTCTGTGACGCTCGTCTTGGTGGTGCACTCGCTCAGGCAAGCGGCAGGGCACTTGGCCAGCCAGAGCAAGTGATCTACTGCTTGATCGATAGCGCAGTCGCCCAAGATGATACCCCGTGGCACCTAGCGAAGCTCCTCAGTCCAGCGACTGACGGCACGATTATCCCGATCATTCAGCTACGGCCCAAGACACTGCTCGCTACGCTTTCCACCTACGAGCTGCTTGCGCTTTTCATTGGTTATGGGTATGAGCCACGAATCGTTGACTGCACCACAGCCGACCCGTGCCAGCTAGATGCAGACTACGCTGCTGCGCTCGTGTGGGCAACTGAGCACACTACTGCTTTGCGCCAGCCAGCCCAGCCACGCCCACACAAAGCCCGTCGACCACTGTTGCTTGTGCGCACTCCAGAACAGCTTGAGACGTTACTCGCTGAGCACGAAACACAAGAGGACTCACTCGCTCCAGCCGAGCATGATAGTGGCGATGTTCAGCCATCAAGCATTGCCCGGGCACAGGCAGCGCTTGCTCACCGCAAAGCAGATGGTGCTGACTTGGGCCAGGCACGCACGCAGGCATGGCTTGCTCAGGTGCTTGCGTGGTGTGAGCCAGAGAATCTGTTTGATGCAGCAGGTAATCTCACCTTTGCCGAGACGAAGGCTCTGCCGCATACGGCTGCAGCTCATACCGATAATGACTCCTCCTTAGGTGCAGCTCAGCTCACCGCTACGCAGCCCGCTCTGTCGGCCACGCGACTACGCCGGCCAGCTATTGAGCCTTATGCGGTCGTTGCGACGCCACCCGGCACGCAGCGCAGCAATACGCTCTCCGGTGTTAGCTCGTATCTGGCCGATCTTATTAAGGATGCAACGCCAGATAGCTTCCGGCTTTTTATAAGTCCGTCGCTGCAGAGCGGTACGCTCGCTCAGCGTTTTGCATCACACCCACGAGCCTGGCAGTGGGGCAGTCAGCCCAGCGTAGCGCCACACGCGCCAGATGGCCATACGATGAGCTACCCAGCAGCAGGTGCGCTACGTGGTATGCAGCTTGGCTATCTCGAGCAGGGGAGGCAAAGCGTCTTCGTTGGAGCGTCTCTGCATGAGGACATGAGCGTGGCAAGTCGCTCGTATACCGCAGCTCTGTCGAGCCAGCCACGCGGCGCATCGCTACCGAGCCTCAACACTATTCTCTCGCATCAGAGTGCCGAGCAGATAACGAGCGCACTTAATCAGCGAGATGCTCCAACAACGGTCTACTTCCCAGCCGATAGCAACTGCGCGGTGGTGACGCTCGATATAATGCTGTCGAGCACGCAGACGATCAATATGTTGCATGCGAGTGATACCACGCAGCCTACCTGGCTCACCACCAAGGCTGCGCGCGCTCAGATGCAGGCAGGCCTTGCTACGTGGAACTTCGCCAGCCACGCCAGCCCAGATATTGTACTTGCCGCGTGCGGTGATGTTGCCACTACAGAGGTACTGGCCGCTATTGAGCTCATCAATCAGTCTTGCCCAGCTGCCCGGGTACGCTGCGTCAATATCTCGAGCCTCACGCCGCGTGGCTTTGGCACGCTCGCTCAGCCCGTTTCACGGCGAACGCTTGCGCGCACGGTAACGACAACCAAGCCGGTGATTATCGCTTATCCAGGCGAAGAACGCTCTCTCGCGGCAACGCTCTTTGCTTATGGGGTCGATAGTCGGCAGTTCGATATTCACAGCTTCGGTCTAACGCCTTACGGCGACACGCTCATGACAAGCCTCATTACCCAGCAGGCTAGCCGCTATGATCTTGCTATTACCGCTGCAACGTGCCTTAGCGCAACAGGCGTTATCTCTCCAGACGATGCCCAGCGTCTCGCGGGGCACTGCCACGCAGCGATTAAGCAGTGCCTCGCCCACGCGCGCGAGCACCACACCGACCACCCGATGGTCACCACCTGGCAGTGGCAGCAAGGCCAATAAAGAGACTCTACGCACACCCATCGATACCACCATCACCTCGCGACACATGGTATACTAGACTATAATGAGAAAACCAACATTCGCAACAATCCAGCTCGAAAAGATCGTTGGTGGTGGGCAAGCTCTCGGCACACTTGATGATGGCCGCAAAGCCTTCGTCTGGGGTGGGCTACCGGGCGAGACCGTCACTATCCGCATCACCAAGAAGAAGTCACACTTCGTTGAAGGAGTGGTGACTGAGGTGTTGACCGCTTCGCCCGAGCGCATCGCGCCGCGCGACCCCGAGAGTTACCTCAGTACCAGCCCATGGCAAATTATGCCGCTGGCAAGCGAACAGCATTATAAGGCGGCGCTGATCGAAGAGGCCTTTGAGCTGCACGATATTGTCTTGCCAGAGCCAATTGACGTTTTTTGCGATGATATACCCTATGGTTACCGCAATAAAGTTGAGCTGAGTTGGTATAGCGACAGGGCAGAGGATGGCACCGAGACGCTCGACCTCGCGTTCTTTCGGCGGGGGAGCAAGGGTAAGATTGTCGTTGATGGGACGAGCTTAGCTCGGCCAGAGATCAACCAGCTCGCTCGGCAGGTGCGCGACCTGCTGCGCACCAAGCAAGTGACAGCGCGCCAGCTCAAGACCCTCCTCATCCGCTGCGACCAAGCCGGCAACTGTGTGTGGCAGCTCTATACCAAAGACCGCCTGGGGGATGTTATGAGCCCAGACGAAGCCACCGCTTTATCAGCTCAGGGCGGCGAGATTATCTACTCCGACCCCCGTTCGCCGGCCAGTCGGATCACCGAGCGCTTGGCATGCTTTGGCGATCCTGTATTACAGGATACCATTCTTGGCGTGCCGTTTCGCTACGCCACCGAAGGATTCTTCCAGGTTAACCTGCCGGTCTATGAGCAAGCGCTGCGTGATATGCAGCGGTTCGTCCAGGTGCAGGATGGCACACCCTGCCCTACGCTCGACCTTTATGCCGGGGTGGGGACGATTGGCCTAACGATCGGCAGTGATAACGTCACGCTAGTAGAGATCAACGCCGATGCGGTGCGCGAGATGCAGCGTAATATCCACCAGCTAGGCCGCACGAGCCAGGCCAAGGCTGTTCTCGCACCCAGCGAGCAAGCGCTGGAGTATATTACTCGTGATGCGCTCATTATTCTCGATCCACCACGCGCTGGCCTTCACGCTGATGTTGTTACCAAGCTCCTCACCGCCCAGCCACAGCGCATCCTCTACCTCAGTTGCAACCCTGTCACCCAAGCACGCGATGTGGCGCTTCTTGCTACGCACTATGGCATTGCCTACCACCGAGGCTACAACTTCTTCCCTCGCACGCCGCATAGTGAGCATTTGGTGGTGCTTGATCGGCTTACGTAGTGGCTTTATATCGCTCTTATAAAAAAGTGATTCTTCACGATTCAGACATTGAGAAAGGAAATGCAAAAATGAGCGCATTCATGATACAAATGCAAGTTATCTATACAGCTCTTATGGCTGGGATGATGCTTATGTATACTATTACTTTAGGACGCTATTTTGATTATATTTTAAAACACAAGATACCTGGCGCATCTCAAAATTGGGCACTGTTTCATAATAATACTCGAGTGCAGATCCACCACACAGCTGTATTGGTTGGCCACGCAATGTTGTCGATAATTTCTCTCGCTACCAACTATACGAGAGGGCCGGCTCCACTCGTGGTTGCAGCGGCTGTTCCATTTCTCATGCTTACCACTCATATGGTAACTGGCTTTGCCAAGGCGGAATTTTTTGTCAATGGTGCGCGGCGATTAGATGATGAGAAGACAGTAAGAACATACCTTGCATGGAATATGCCACTCCATATCACATACACTCTCCTCTATGCTGTATCGGCCGCTCTTTTGCTTACATTGTTATAGGTCTCAATCGCCAAGGGTCATGAGGAAATGAGAGAATATTTATCTTAGTTGTACATAGCCGGGTAATGAGGCTATAATAAACTTTATGCGGCGCTCTACCCGAAGAAAGATTATTATCGTTGGGGTTCTCCTTATGACGTACGGCGCTGTTACGTACGGCCTTCCTTATCTGCTTTTGGATGCACCATTCGCACGGGTTAATGCCACTGAGACGCTTAAGCAGCGCTTTTCTCGCGAATATACGCAATCGCTTGATGTCAAATATAGCAAAGGGTCGCCTCAGCTCAGCCGCGAAAGCCCAAGTGGCACAGTGCTTGGCTACGTCACAGACACGAAGACACGCCAGAAGCTGCTCCAGGCTCAGCCTTTTGCCGATTGCTCTGGTGGCTGCTCGTCGTGGCAGCCGTATAGTGAGTATGGCAAAACATCACCACTGCTTAGTATCGAGCAAAATCTACCGCCCGACTCGCGCAGCATTCTTCGCACGGCAACAGGAGAGGGAGGTCAGTGTGTTGCTCGCTACCACCCAGAGTCGCACGGTGAGATATTCTGCTTGTCGCCTTCGACAGGGGCGTTTGCGTATGGGTATGATGGTGTATCGTAGGGGTGTAGCATTCTAATCTCGATCGACTCCCACCTCACTCTATATTGGGGGGACTACGACAACTTGTTCAGTATCTCCAAACTTACCCATGTAGGACCGCCATGCTGCTGAAGCTCAGCAATGATAGAAGGTGAGGTAATAGTGTCTCTTGTCGTTTGAAGATACTCTTGCTCACTCATACCCTGTGGATGTGATGTTTTCTCAGAACGACACCATGCTCGTGCACTCTCTGCATAATTTCATCGAGATTGTCCGGAATGTAGCGATCTGGCATCTCTTCCTTCGCATTATCTGGAGAGGGATTTGCTTGACCGTCAGAAGAATTGGCATTCAAGGAGAATCGCCGTCTTTGCATTGTGTCCTAATCAGTTATTGAGCTCTTTGTGGCATGCGTAAGTGATCCTATCGCTCAAGTTGTTGATTGTCTGTCGGTCTGCAACACCCATCACCTCTTGTAGCCATTCCCATCCTTTTATGTCAGGTGCATAGTCGCCCATCGTAAGCTCATCGATTGCCCCAGTGAGATCAAACCATTCTTTCGCGGTAAAGGTGATGGTGACGGGCTTGTCGTAGTCGTATTTTTTACCTGAACTCGATGTTGGGTCAGTGGATGACATAAAAACTCCTTTATGGTATTAGTGTTACACTAAACATATCTCGAGTTGCGTTTTTAATCAAGTATCGTCGGTGTAGGCAAGTGAATTGACAAGATATTGAGACGCTGCATGGCATCAATGAGCACCAAGAGGGGCTCTTTCTTGGCCTCTGGTGTGCCTGGTGGAGTGAAGCCTGCGTTGGCGAATGCCGCCAGCAGCTCGTTATTGGACAGTAGGCGGTACAGCGAACCACAAGAGACTACCCGTGTTGTACCCATTTTGTCTATAAAGTAAGTACTAATTTACTGCTTTGTGTTTTATGCTACTCAGCACGAGACGTCACCACAAAGCGCTGGCCCACACGCCGAGCCCACCACCATTGCAGCATGGCTACCGGAACAATAATGGCAATGCCAGGCCAGAGCAGGAGTAGGTTTGGCGGGGTGAAATCGAAGAACTCACGGAGCGGGCCAACACCAAAACTCACTACTGTTACAAACAATACAGCAAACATATACAGCATGCGCGCAAGATGAGCTCGCTTATCGAGCTGGACACCAAGCATGCGGCCAGCCAAAAATACCAGATACACACCGTAGAAGGTCGCTACCAGCACTGTCATCGTTGCCACTTCGCCAAGACGATCTGGGTAGAGTGTGCGGCCAAGCCAATACACACTAGCGACCGTTACTCCCGTGAGCACTGCGATTGGCGCCACCGCTAGCAGAGTATCGTGCCAGAAGCGCCGGGGGTCAATCCGGTGCCGCGGTAAGGGCGGGAAGAGCGTCCACATAATGGTCGGCATCGTCACGAGGAAGATATTCATAAAGGTAAGATGGCGCGGCGCATATGGGTACATAATGCCAAGGGTAAGGGTAATGGCCAGTAGCACGACACCATAGATAATCTTATGGAAGAAGAGCACGCCGATAAGCTCAATGGCCTGCATGATGCGATTGCCTAGCTCCATTCCGAGGGGTAGAGACGTAAAGGAGTTGTTGAGCAGGATGATATCGGCAACGCGCCGGCTAGCTGGTGCACCAGCATACATCGCAACGCCAAGGTCGGCTCGCTTGAGCGCTAAGGCATCATTAACACCATCACCTACCATGCCAGTGAATCGCCCTTGGTCTGAGAAGTGCGCAATGAGCCGCTCCTTTTGCTCCGGCAAAACACGGGCAAAGATGGTATGTGTATCGGCCGCTCGAGCAAAGGCCGCATCATCCAGCTGGGCAAGCTCTGCGCCAGTGATGGCCGCCTCGGGCTGGTGAATCCCTGCTGCCTTGGCAATGTAGCTGACCGTCCGTGGGTTGTCTCCACTAATAACGCGAATCGTTACACCCTGGCCCTGCAAAAACCGCACGGTATCGACCACGCCATGGCGCAGACTGTTGCGCAGGACAATCGCCCCCAGCGGCTGGCCCGAGCCAGCGGTGAGCTGCTTAAGTGGTACGCTACTGTCGGCAAAGCGGGCGAGCAGGAGGACACGCAGGCCGTCATTTGCCCAGGCGTCGATTTGCGCTTGCTGGGCTGGTGAGAGCGGGGCAAGCCGCGCCACGAACTCTGGTGCGCCTAGCATCAGCGTCTGCACTGAGCCAGCAATCTCGGCCCGCACCCCCGCCATTTTCCGGCTCGATGAGAACGCCATCACCTCTTGAACGTAGGCTGCGGGTGCCTGGTGCGCAGCAAGAATTGCCTGGCCAGTCGCATTGCCACCACTGGTTTCGTGCGCAACCAGGGCAGCGTAGTGAGCGAGTTGTTCATCACTGGTCGATGCGTCAAACGACGCAGCCTGCTCAAATGTCACATCATCACTCGTCAAAGTACCCGTCTTATCCACACAGAGCACGCCGAGCAATGCCATCGCCTCAATCGCTGAGAGCTTCTGAGGCAGGACCTTAGCCTGAGCCAGGCGCAGTGAGCCAAAAGCAAGCAGGAGCGAACTCGCCAGGAGCAGCCCCTCCGGCACGACGGTGATTGCCGCGGTGATAATCGTCTTGAGGATGCTGACTGCCTGCAGCCCCGCCAAGTGATAGCGCGCAAAGATAAGCAGTGCCAGCACCACCGCCCCATAAGTGAGGACGGTAATGGCCCGCTGGATGGCCCGCTGGAGTGGGGTAGGCTGCGGCGCGTATTGCTTGAGCACAGTGCTGATTGCACCAGCCTTGGTGGCGCTACCAACTGCCGTGACGCGAGCGTGAGCTGTGCCTGCTACCACTGTTGTGGCAGCATAGATAGTATCACCGGGTGCTTTATCTACCGCGGCAGATTCACCCGTAAGCATGCTCTCGTTCACTTCGAGGCCTTTTGCGTCGAGCACGACACCGTCGGCGGGTAGCTCATCGCCAGTGTGTAGTGCGAGAGTATCGCCAACCTGCAGTGCATCGTAAAGCACCTCGGTTACGGTACCGTCGGCCTGGACAACGCGGGCACGTGGCGCGCTCATCAGTTCGAGCTTACGCAGAGCGCGCTTGGCCCGAATCTCCTGCACTGCACCAATGAGCGAATTGACCATAATGACAAATGATATAAACCACGCATCGCGATACTCCTGCACATAGACTAGCGCCATAGCAAGAAGCAAAATCGCTAGCACGATGGGCGAGACAAAGTTGCGCCGGATGATTGCTAGATAGTCCTTCATATCGTTATTTTACCTCTCCTCGATGATATTGACACTTCGCAGCAACCCGCCAACCACTGCGCGCGTCGCTGTCTGCTTGATAAATGTGGCCGTCCTTCACCTCATCAACCAGGATGAGGGCTGGGTTGTATGGCGCAAGCGTACGATAGTACATAATGTCGCGATCGGTGATGCGCCCAAACCCGGGGAAGATCTCACGAAACTTCTGCCGACCAAATTCGTCAAAATACTCTGGCTGGCCCCGTGGTGGGAAGAATGTCTCAGCGCGCAGGCCAATTCGCACGGCGATCTTCTTAACATCGCCAAGCAGAAGGCGCGATGGCCCATAGACCAAGCAATAGAGCTGCCCATCTGTCGCAAAGAACACTGATGCCTTGGCGGCAAGCCCCGCGGCAATATTGCGCGCCACCACGCGATCGATCTCCAGCTGCACGCCAAAGCGGGCGGCGAGCGCCTTTTGCACATATGCGACATCCATGTGGTTACCAAAGTCCATGATAATTATTATACCGGAATCTCGGCTAAGCCGCTAGAGCCGATGCGGTGAGTGTGCGATAATAGAGACATGTCTGAACACGAATTCTCGACTCGATACACGCACCTCAATAACCAGCAGCGCGCTGCTGTCGATACAATTGACGGGCCACTACTCGTTGTGGCTGGCCCCGGTACTGGCAAGACAGAGCTACTCAGCATGCGCGCCGCTAATATCCTGCGCCAGACGGATGTGTTGCCCGAGAATATTCTCTGCCTTACCTTTACCGACAGTGGAGCAGCCGCGATGCGGCAGCGGCTACGCAGTATCATTGGGGCAGATGCCTACCGCGTCGCTATCCATACCTTCCATAGCTTTGGCAGTGAGGCGATTAATCACCACCGAGAATATTTCTATCACGGTGCATCGCTTAAGCCTACCGACGAGCTTGGCAGCTACGAGATTTTGCGTGGTATCCTTGGCCAGCTCGATCATCATAACCCTCTCAGTAGCAAGCAAAATGGTGAGTTTACCTACCTGCAAGACATTAGCCGCAGCATTAGCCAGCTCAAGCAGGCCGGCCTGAGCAGTAGAGAGCTTCGGCAAGTCATCGATGCGGATGAGGCGCTCATAGCAGCCGTCGAGCCACGTCTCAGCGAGGTCTTTGCGGCTGGGCGGATAAGCAAACCAATGGCCGGCAAGCTCGCTCCGCTGGCGGGCGAAGCAGCTCAGCTACCGTTGCCACCGTTGCCGCCCACCATTCCACCACTGGCTGATAGCTTCTCGCTCAGCCTGGCTCGAGCAATCGACGAGACGCTCGATAGTGGCAAGACTACGCCACTGACCGCCTGGCGCAACCACTGGTGCGAGAAGGATGCTACTGGGAATTATGTCCTGAGAGATCGCAAGCGCCTGGGTAAGCTGCGCGCCCTCGCTGAGGTCTATGATGCGTATCTTACTGAGCTGAGCACGGCTGGTCTGTATGACTACGATGATATGATTCTCCAGCTCGCTCAGGCGCTCGATGCCCAGCCCGAGCTGCGCGCTAACCTCGAGGAGCAGTACCAATACATCATGGTGGATGAATTCCAAGATACCAACCTCGCACAGCTACGTATTCTCTTTTCACTAACGAGTAGTCCGGTCCACGAGGGCCGCCCCAATATTATGGCAGTCGGTGATGATGACCAAGCAATCTACAGCTTCCAAGGGGCAGATGTGAGCAACATCCACCGCTTCCGCAGCCATTACCGCGATGTGCAGCTGATCGTCCTGACAGACAACTACCGCTCTAGCAAGGCTATCCTCACACCAGCCCGGGCTGTTATCACTCAGGGGAGTGACCGATTAGAGGCGGTGCTTCCCGAGCTCGATAAGACGCTCACCGCCCATCATCAGCCTGCTCAGACTGCCGTCAGCCTGGCCGAGCTGCCCACTAGCCTAGCCGAGCGTCAATGGCTGGCGCAGCAGATTCGCCAGCAGATCGACAGCGGCACACCACCCGAGGAGATTGCCGTCCTGGCTCGGCGTCACCGCGAGCTGGTGGCGCTGGTGCCGCACCTTCAGGCGGCAGGTATTACCATCAATTACGAGCGGCGCGACAATATTCTTGATAATCCTGTCATCCAGGTGCTCGAGTTGCTCGCGCGGGCAATCGAGGCCATAGCAGCAGGGGAGTTTCCTATGGCCGATAGCTTGCTCTCAAAGCTGGTGGCGCACCCGGCCTTTGGTTTTGCCAGCCAGGACATTTGGCAGCTCAGCCTCCAGGCGTGGCGCAACCGCCAAACGTGGGGCGAGGCGATGATGGCGAGTCCCATCTTCCAACCCTTGACGGTGTGGCTGATCCATATGGCGTGGCAGGCGCAGTATCAACCGCTTGAGATGGTGCTTGATGATTTGCTTGGTGTCCCGCAGCCAGCCGCTGGCGAAAAAACCCAGGCCGTTGTGGCCAGTGTCATTACCGAATATATGGCGCAGCAGATGGCCCAATTCGACCAGCCGATTAGCCTCTCCGCCGAAGCAACTCCTGTAATGCCCACCATAAGCTACCGCTCACCACTGTACGACTATTACTTCTCGCGCGAGAAGCTTGCCGAGCAGCCCGATGCATATCTCGCCTGTCTTGAGGCCTTGCGGACTCTGCGCAGCCGCGCCCAGGAGTATCGCGGTGATGATGAGACGCTCCGGCTTGCCGATATGCTCGATCTCCTCGGTATGCACCGGCAGTTCAAGACGCCGATCACCACCATCCGCCAGCGTACCGAGGCGCATACCGGCCGCATTAATCTCATGACGGCGCACAAGGCCAAGGGACTGGAGTTTGACCATGTCTATATCATGGGCGCTGTCGATAGCACCTGGGGGCGGCGCGTGCGCTCACCTGTGTCGCTCATCACCTATCCAGATAACCTCGCCATTGCCCCCGCCGGCAATACGTACGACGAACGCCTCCGTCTCTTTTTTGTCGCCATGACGCGGGCGCGCGACCACCTCACCATCAGCTACAGCACCCAAGATGATGCTGGCAAAGCAACGCTGCCAGCCAGCTTCCTCGACGGCGTCGACCTCACTGCAACCACTGTTGATATGCCTAGCGACGTGCCAAGCCTCACCGCGCAGCTCACCGCCGATTGGCAGCGCCGCCTTGCGCCAGTTGGCACACCCGAGCCCGATTTGCAGCAGCTCCTCCAGCCTATGCTCGAGCAGTATAGGCTCTCTAGCACCCACCTTACTGCCTTCTTAGACGTGTCGCGCGGTGGGCCAGCGGCCTTCTTGACCAACTACCTGCTGCGCTTCCCGCAAGCACCCAGCCCACATGCCATCTACGGCAATGCCATCCACCACGTGCTGCAGCGTGCACACACCCATCTTACTGCCACTGGCAAGGTGCGACCGGCCGAAGATATCCTCGGCGACTTTGAGCAAGAGCTTAATCGCCAGCCACTGGGGCCAGAGGACTTCGCGTACTTTAGCCGCAAGGGGCTTGATTCACTAAGCGCCTTCTTGCAGGCCGAGACGCAGACCTTCCGCCCCGAGCAAAAGACCGAGCTAAGCTTTGCCGGCCAAGGAGTCGTGCTTGGTGATGCTCGCCTTACTGGCACGCTTGACCTTGTCGATATTGACCACACCGCCAATACCATCGCCGTTACAGACTACAAGACGGGCAAGCCCGCCCGCAGCTGGCAGGGCCGCACCGATGCCGAGAAGATCAAGCTGCACAAATACCGCCAGCAGCTGATGTTCTACGAGCTTCTCGTGCGCCACTCGCGCGACTATGCTCGCTACGACTTTGCCGGAGCCACGCTGCAGTTTGTCGAGCCAGATAAGGATACGGGCGCTATCCACCAGCTTAGCACCAGCTTTTCTCAAGCCGAGCTGGATGAGTTTGCCCAGCTCATTGCCGCCGTGTGGCGCTGCATTACCCAGCTCCAGCTGCCTGATACTAGCCACTACCCAGCCACCTACAAAGGCATTCTTGCCTTTGAGGAGGATCTGCTGCGGCGTATGCAGGAGCGAGAATAGCCGCTAAGCGCGAGCACTTGTGACGCGATGGTCGTGTTCATACGCCCTTGCTGCAACGCGCTGCAGGAGAGAATGGAGTGGCTAATAGCTAAGCAGATGGCATGGGCAAGCTTTTTTTACTACTCTGGTCAGGACATTTTGGTGTAGTATATACGGCATTCTTAGCTCTCGCGCTGACGAATGGGTTTATCTCTGCTTATTTTTACCTAATTCCTACAGCGTGAGCGTAAGACTTTCTGAGTGCAATAAATCTACGTCGTCTGTCATTTGTTGCAAATAGTACATAGAATGAAACAGAACGTAAGAACAAAACGAGAATCTCTGCAAGACATGCGCATATTGATTGACAGGCTCGCTGTATATTGGTATATATAATAACAGCTCAGCTGAGTGGACCCCGTTTTGACATCAGATATGCCAAAACTCGAGACGCTCAGCACGAGAGCGTCCTTGAAAAAGGGTTCACCGACAATCCTGCCGAGACTTCGGCAGAGAGGAGGTGAATACCTCATGAGCGTACATGACGCTTCACGGGCGGCAGCGGCTATTCCGCCGTCGCAGCGAACGTCAAAAGACTGGTCGGCCATTAATATGGGTGACCAGGCTACGCGCAATGCCGACGCAGAAGCGCGTAGAACTGAGAAGATACACGGTAAAAAGAAATAGTCTTAATTTCTTTTTATTATGTGTCTGACGGTCAGCCTCACGTGCGAGGCTGAGAGAGTAGGTACTAAGTATAGCAGAATAAGGCTATACACCTATCCGTTATAGGAGATAAGGAGTCAGGCTCCTAACAACGACGTTGCAGGTTCGATTCCTGCTATCTCCGCTATATAACAATGCTCCGCTTTCCCGCGTTGAGCACTGCTATAGCAACCGCCGCAGGTTTGCCTTTGTCGGACAACAAAGAGGGGCAAGGCGGTATCGTTGCCACTTGGGAGGCAACGATCGAGAAGTCTCATGCTGCGTTTTATACCGCGCACCGTGCACCTGCCACGGAGGCTTCTTTAAAACACACGAGACTCGCGAGATTCACTCGCGGCCGGGCCACCCGCCAGGACGAGCAGAACCGCTTGTAGTCTCTCCCGAGCTCCTGCATCCGCATCATGCGTTGAGGCAGGAGCTTTTTCCTTTTTAGAGATATATTGAACTTATGTATAACTAATCGAGAAGTTAACATACAGACCATCAGAGCAAGCTCTGGCTCGTTGAACTCTTGGATATCGACAGGCCCTAACGCGCGAGCAGGGGATGTCAAGGACTGGTACGTAACCGTGGTATGGCTGCAAAATTCAGAGGCGCTCACTACTTGACAATTATCACCAGGTAGATTACAATTATTTCTACCCTTGCAAATAATTCGCCGGATCTGCTCCGGCTTGAGTTTTTGTAAGGAGTAGTCGGTCAATGGAGACCGACCTGGGATGGCCCTCGTGGTTGAGGGGTACGAGAGGTTTGCTTGTCGATGGAGACAAGCGTGGGAGGGCACCCTCTCTCGTAGCAGGTTCGACTCCTGCCATCCCAGCTCTGTGAGTACTTCTCCAAGGAACTGCCTTGGAGAGTTGACCCCAGAAAGGGGGTGGTCTATAAGACTATATGCTCACAACCAGCCCCACGTCCGCGCACCCATCTACGCATGCGGGCGTGGGGTCTCTCCCCTGATACATTGTGTTATAATAGCTTGATATGACGTCGTTTTGGAATGATTTGCCGCAGCCATTCTTTGTTTTGGCGCCGATGGAGGCGGTGACGGATGTGGTGTTTCGCCATGTGGTGGAGCGGGCTGGTGCGCCCGATGTGTTCTTTACTGAGTTTGCTAATGCGACGGGCTGGGTACACGCTGGTGACAGAGCAATCGCTGGCCGGCTCATTAAGACGGACGACGAATACCCTCTGGTAGCACAGATTTGGGGCGGCGAGCCGGGCGATATGGAGCAGTTTGCCCAGCACTGCGCGCGCCTGGGCTTTGCAGGGATCGATATCAACATGGGCTGCCCTGCCAAGAGTGCCATCAAGAGCGGGGGAGCGGCGCTAATTTGCAATCCAGACGTTGCCGTAGCTGCTATTGCCGCGGCCAAGACAGCTGGCCTGCCAGTCAGTGTTAAGACTCGCCTTGGCTACAGCACTGTGGATGAGTGGCGAGCGTGGCTCACGACGCTGCTCCAGCAAGATATCGTCAATCTCACCATCCACCTGCGTACCAAGAAGGAGATGAGCAAGGTGGCGGCGCACTATGAGCTCATCGATGATATCGTGGCGCTGCGCGATGCGATTGCGCCGCAGACGCTGCTCACCATCAATGGTGATATTCGCGACCGGGCACATGGCATGGCACTGGTGGCAACCCACCCGGGCGTCAATGGGGTGATGATTGGCCGTGGGGTGTTTGCCGATCCATTCTGCTTTGCACCGTGTGTCGATAGTGTCGCGCAGGGCAGTGGCTCTCTGGCGCAGCGCAACTTCGCCCTCCTTCGCTACCACCTCGACCTCTTCGACCACTGGCAGCCACAGCTCGGCCGGCCATACGAGACGCTCAAACGCTTCTACAAGATCTACGTCCGCGACTTCGACGGCGCTAAGGAGCTGCGCGACCAGCTGATGCACACCACCAGCACGGCCGAGGCGCGGCACGTCATCCACCAGTGGCATGAGACTATGCGCACATCTGAGTAGATGGTGTTTGTGCTATAGTGAAGGAAGGTGACATCCTCAAATTATATCGTCATGAGGACGAGCGGGAGCGATAGTTCTCCATCGGTATGGGCAGGGTAGTAGTGATGCTTGAGATATCCTTATCTATGAAGCAAGAAGCGTTTGCCGTGATAGCTATTGCCAGGCAAAGCAAAAGAGACAATAATCAATAGACCTCTTAGTCGAAAGATTGGTTTAATTTACTTGTTATTTGCCACACCCAAGAAACTACTCGAGCACCGTCACCGTCATGCGTGGGCCGCACAACGCCATGATGGCAGCAAGGTTGTAGTAGAGCATGGCAGTAGTTGCCTGCTGCTGGGCAGTTGGGTCATCTGGGTAGAGAGCCTCGGCCGAGGGTGCAAAGGCCCATGTGTCGATATTGAAAGCCTGGTGATGCTCGTCTGGTGCGCGGTCGAATTCCTGTGCCAAGGCCTGGCGGTCGAGCGTCGTCCCAGCGCGCTGATTCATCACCACTGCTGCCTCATGGTGGCTACCCTGTAGCATATCGGTGTGAGCACCAGTAGGCTCATCAGTATCATCAGTATTCTTTGCTAGCTGCGCGTCGACCATTGCCACAAGATCGTTGCCACTAGCCATAACAAGCTTGGACTCATCTGCTGCATGGCGAATGATCTGCTGGTGCGTTTCGTCGCTACTATCGCTACCAAGGCCAAGCTCAGTGGCGAGGCTGCGTAATTGCTCACCATGCTGAGCAATGATGGTAAAGATCGCACCCACTTTGTCGGCTGCTGCGCAGCCAGCGTCTTCGCCATGAGCATGGTCGTCCCGATGGACGTGCACCGTCGCGGGTATCTGGCCAATCTGCCCCAGAACGCGGGTATTCGCTTCATCAATAGAATCACTATCACCATCACCGCGTACCAATCGATCTGCCACCAAGTAGAGCAAGCCACCGCCTGCGCCATTTGGCACTGCTTCCGCTGTGCTGCCAGGCCGACCATCCATACACGCGCCAATGATGTCCTGCACTGCTGGCACATAGTACTCGCCGAGCCGCTGGACAAACTCTGCTGCGCGAGACCACTCTGGTGTATCGAGCTTACCAAGGCCATATTCGTTGCCTAGCTGATAAGACACAACAGTCTGCTCATAGCAATCACTTATTTCATCATCACCTCGATAACCCTTTACCTCATCTGATGATGAGGCTTGTGAATAAAATTCTGCCATTATATACTGCCTCTCTGCGGTTGTGTTACCCTAACATTTTATACGCGGTGCTTGTTATGGCGTCGGCGTAGGCCAGCTACCTTGAGGCGCACAGCATGGCGGTCGACCAGCTGGTGCGCTTTCTCGAGCTCCACCTGAGTGCTGGCATTGTCGCGCTGCTTGAGAGCACGCTCAAGGGCGGCTTTACTCTCGGCCTCGATGATGTCGTCGCCATGCTCGGCTTCGTCCACCAAGATGCGTACCTTTGTCTGGCTAATCTCGACCACCCCGCCAGAGATAGCGAAGTACTCCAGCTGGTCGTCACTGTCGTCCTTGGCGCGACGCACCGCCACAACGCCTGGCACTGCCAGGGTTACCAGTGGTTCGTGCCCCGGGAAGACCGCAATCTGCCCATCCGGCGTCGGCAGCATCACCTCATACACAGTCTCGTGCAGCTTGCTACCAGTCAGTGTCACAAGTTCTAAATCCATAGCCTTACTATAGCAGAGTAGCAGAGAAAAAGCGAGGTAGAATATGGGGTGATTTTGCCCCGAGCGAGAGAAAAGGGCGGGGAGCAGCAAGCCACATGGCGCTGCTCAACCCGCCCTTGATGAATGGGGGACGACCTAAGAAGGTTAGAGCGCTAACCCCCAGGCGAGGAGGGAGATAAAAATCCCTCCGACGGCGGCTACAGCAATGAGCAGCAGCCCCAGCGTCTTCGGCAGGCGCTGGCCTGCCAGGATGGCCCCTCCAAAGAGAAGCCACGTGATATACATCACGAGCCAGGGTAGCTCATGACTACTAAATGCTGTCCCACCGAAGTGGAACAGCATAAGGTAACTCCCGAGCGGTACACCCGCCCAGGAAGCCATTCCAATCATCCAGAATGGCGCAATGTTGCGCGCCTTTCTGGCTTCCTCGCGCATGGAACGGTTGTCCCATGCGCTTTTCCTTCTTTGCATGGTCATCTCCTTTCCATGCAGTCTGGGAGCGCTGGTCGCCCCACCATCCTCAAGTGTGCCATATTTGATCGGGTAAGTCAAAGTGCATCTATTTGAATCTGAGCGCTTTACTGTTTTCTTATACTGTTCACCGTAGATACACTGTAATAAGCATATTTCTATCTACCAATATATCTCGATACTATATCTATTCTCTATGTATATCTTTATAACTCATCTCTCTTTCTATAACTTTCTTTCTCTACTATTTCTCTATCTATATCCTTATCTATATTTCTATCTGTTTCTCTACTTATCTCTATTTCTATTTATCTATTTACTTATCTTTATATCTCTTTATCTTTATCTTTATCTTTCTCTCTATTTATCTTTATCTTTATTTATTTATCTCTATTCTCTATCTTTACCTATATATCCACATACATCCATATCTCTATATCCATCCATATCGATTTCTCTCCTATTATATATAAATATATAAAAGAAGAGAAAAAGAGTCCGCTGTAACAGAGAAAAAACAGGGTAACTATAGTACAAATCGATTTGTACTATAGTTGGGAGGGGGAGGGGAAAGTGAGAGAAGGATCGGCAAAGAAAACAGCAGCCAACACGGAGAGAATATCTCGGTTGGCTGCTGCTGTGTAAGAATGTGCAGAGAGTGCTAGTCTTGCTTCTCGCTTAGTGGCACTGGCGACATGTAGAACCAGTTCTCTGGCTTGTCGTCATACTTGCCACTCAGGATATCCTTGGCATCGCGGATGGTGTCAGCGAGCTTGAAGTAGCTTCCAGGGTTGCCGGTAAATTGCTCAGCAACGTGGAATGGCTGAGCTAAGAAGCGCTGCAAGCGGCGAGCTCGAGCAACGATCTGCTTCTGATCATCGCTGAGCTCTTCCATACCCAAGATGGCAATGATGTCCTGCAGCTCCTTGTATTGCTGCAAGACGCGCTGCACTTCGCGGGCCACTTGGTAGTGCTCCTCACCAACCACCTCTGGATCGAGCGAGTTAGAGCTAGAGTCGAGCACGTCCACTGCTGGATAAATACCAATCTCTGTCAGGGCGCGGTTCATCACGATGGTCGCATCAAGGTGAGCAAAGGTAGTCGCAGGCGCTGGGTCGGTCAGGTCATCGGCCGGCACATAGACAGCCTGAACAGAGGTAATCGAGCCCTTCTTAGTACTGGTAATACGCTCTTGCAGGGCGCCCATCTCTTGCTGCAGGTTTGGCTGGTAGCCCACCGCACTTGGCAAACGGCCGAGCAGAGCAGACACCTCAGCACCAGCCTGCGTAAAGCGAAAGATATTGTCGACGAAGAGCAGCACATCTTTACCTTCATCACGGAAGGCTTCGGCCATTGCTAGGCCAGCCAGTGCCACCCGCAAACGTGCCCCCGGTGGTTCGTTCATCTGGCCAAAGACAAGCGACGTCTTATCCAGCACGCCAGCATCCTTCATCTCATGGTAGAGATCGTTACCCTCACGGGTACGCTCACCCACACCAGCAAAGACAGAGTTACCACTGTGGAACTTCGCGATGTTGTTGATCAGCTCCTGGATGAGCACGGTCTTACCCACACCAGCACCAGCAAAGAGCCCAGCCTTACCACCCTTGGTGAGTGGCGCAATGAGGTCGATCACCTTGATACCGGTCTCAAGGATCTCGGTCTTGTTGGACTGCTCGGTGAGGGCAGGGGGCTCAGCATGGATGGGCGCACGCTGTGCATCATCGGCTACTGGCTCGCCATCGATCGGTTCACCCACCACATTAAACATCCGCCCTTGCGTTGCTTCGCCTACGGGCACGCGGATCGGCGCACCAGTTGCAATTACTGACTGGCCACGCTTAAGGCCGTCGGTCGATTGCAGGCTGATGGTTCGCACCGTTTGCTCATCAAGGTGCTGTGCCACTTCAAGCGTCAGCGTCTGGCCATCACGCTCGACATGCAGGGCGTCGTAGATAGCTGGCAACTCCACCTCGCGGTCGAACTCGACATCCACCACCACACCCATGATCTGGATGATTTTTCCTTGGTTTTTACTCATTCATTTCTCCTCTCGATCATTTCATTATACTTTCTTTACTTGCAGATTATTATGGCTATCTGGCGTCTTGGTACGGTGCTTCCGTATATACCGCATGGTATCACGGGCTGCAATGCCGCAGTAAGCTAGCAATATCACAATTGGCACATACGGTAAGAGGCTACTGACGACTGGTAGCTCAGCACATGCCATAATAGGCTGAGCCGGCCAGGCCAGGCGAGCAACATCATTGGCCTGTGCCTCCACGCCATGCACAGCAAAGGATACAAGAAAGCCTGCCACATATGAGCCAAGGCCAGCAAGGATCACAACTAATAGGCCAGTCGTGACACTCACAAAGTTCGCACTATGCCGCTGGCCATACCGCCAATACCACAGTCCACCGAGAGCAAATGGCAGCATCAGCGCAAGACCAAGGAACAACCCCTCACCACGGCTAGCAGACAGCATCAGAATACCGCCCACAAGAGGCAACACCACACATACAAGCGCATACATGACAAGCGCAGCTATCACGACACGCGCGTAGTGTTTCATCCCATTGCCTCCACACCAGCGCTAATCTCAGTCAGCTCTTGCGTGATGGCACCTTGGCGCTGTTTGTTCATCTCGAGCGTTAGGTCATCAACAAGGCTGGTAGCGTTATCGGTGGCATTCTTCATGGCAAGCATGCGCTGGCTGTGTTCGCTCGCCCGAGCATCGAGCAGAGCTTGGTAGAGCCGGGCACTCACCATGCGCGCAGCGATGGTGTCGAGCACTGCTTGCGGGCTTGGCTCAAAGAGTGCTTCATCATCTGGGATTACCTCATCGTCATCCACTGCATCGAGCTGCTCGGCATCAAGGCCGGCGGGCAAGAGGTGGATCGTATCAGGGTGCTGCGTCATACTGCTATAAAAGCGGGTAAATACAACGTCGACCGCATCGACCTGCGTGCTCACAAACATATCGTGCGCGGTGTCGAGAATTGCCCGGAAGGCTGGCCCAGTTGGGCGATCTGGCACATCCTCATACACCCCAACCACCTGCGTATCCTTAAGGCGCGCAACAAACTGCGCCGCCTTGCGCCCCACCGCAATGGTGGTGTTGTCAATCCCCGCTACATCGTCATCGCGCAGGAGCTGGACATAGCGCTTCAGAACATTGCTGTTGTAGGCGCCAGCCAATCCTTTATCGGCGGCAATGACAATGATCAAGCGGCGTTTGACCGTGCGCTGGGCAAACAGGGGGTGATCGTCGGTCGCACCCTGGCGCGAGAGGTAGCGCAAGAGGCCACGTGCTGCCGTGGTATATGGTGCAGTGGTGCGACTTGCATCTTGGGCGCGGCGCATCTTGCTCGCTGCCACCATTTGCATTGCCTTGGTGATCTGCTTGGTACTCTTAACCGAGCGAATCCGTGCTTTGAGCTGTTGCGTATTGGGCATAGCGACCTCCGTTGCTTACTCCGCAAATTCCTTGGCAATTTCGCCCGCGGTTGATTCTATCAAGTGGGTGAGTTTCTCATCAGCGCCAAACTTCTGGTCGCCCTTATTAAGAGTGCGCATTTGTTCCTTGGCTTCGGCCCAGAGACGGCTCAGCAGAGCATCTTGAGCAGCTTTGATCTTCGTGGCTGGCACGGTGTCGAAGTAGCCTTGGCTCACCGCCACAATGCTCACTACCTGCTCCCAGACACTCATTGGCTGGTACTGTGGCTGCTTGAGGAGTTCTGTTAGGCGCTGGCCACGGCCAATCTGTGCCTTAGTCTCGGCATCAAGGTCGCTTCCAAACTGAGCAAAGCTTGCCAACTCGCGGAACTGACTCAACCCGAGCTTGAGGTTACCGCTAACACTCTTGAGCGCCTTAGTCTGCGCGGCACCACCAACACGCGACACCGAGAGACCAGCACTAATAGCCGGGCGAATACCTTGGTAGAAGAGATCTGTCTCCATAAAGATCTGACCATCGGTGATGGAAATCACGTTGGTGGGGATGTAAGCGGAGATATCACCCGCCTGGGTCTCGATGATCGGCAGAGCAGTGAGCGAACCTGCCCCTAGCTCATCACTGAGCTTAGCACTGCGCTCGAGTAGGCGGCTGTGCAAGTAGAACACATCACCTGGGAAGGCCTCACGCCCTGGTGGACGGCGCAGCAGCAAGCTCATTTGGCGGTAAGCGACGGCGTGCTTAGTCAGGTCGTCATAGATCATCAAAGCATGGCCACCATTGTCACGGAAGTACTCACCCATGGCGGTACCAGCGTATGGCGCGAGATAGAGCAGGGAAGCTGGGTCGCTTGGGCTGGTTGCTACCACGATAGTCTGGTCCATCACACCTTCTTCTTTGAGGCGTTCAACCAGACGAGCAATCTTGCTCAGCTTCTGCCCAACGGCAACGTAGACATTCACCACGCCAGTCTTTTGACGCGCTTGGTTGATCATCGTGTCGAGTGCAATTGCTGTCTTACCGGTTTGGCGATCACCAATGATGAGCTCGCGCTGGCCACGGCCAATCGGGAACATCGCATCGATGCTCATAATACCAGTCATCAGTGGCTCGTGCACACTCTTGCGGCCCATCACACCAATCGCCTCACGCTCTACGAGGCCGCGCTGCGTGGTAGTAATAGCTGGGCCACCATCAAGCGGCTCACCGAGCGGGTTCACCACGCGGCCAAGCAACTCCTCGCCAACTGGCACACTCAGGACCTCGCCCTTGAGCTTAACGCGGTCGCCAGCAGCCACACCTTGGTCGCTGCCAAGCAGCACAGCACCAATCTCATCTTCCATCAAGTTGAGGGCAAATGCCTCAACGACACCTGTTTTGGTCTCGATCTCGAGCACCTCGCTATAGCCAGCGTGGCGCAAGCCATGTACCCAGGCCACACCATCACCCACTCGGGTCACGATACCGACCTGCTCTAGTCCTTCAGAGGCTTCCAGGCCTGCGATCGCTTGCCGCAAGCTCTCGGACAACTCTGTAACCGTTGTTTCAGCCATGTATAATTCCTCTTATTTCGTGCCCGCAAGGGCGGTTAGTTTGTGTTGGATAGTGCCATCGTAGTGCTGGCCCGGCAGAGCGATCTTCACGCCGCCGATCACCGACGGGTCGACAACTTGGCGGAGCTGCACTGACGTAACTGGCGCAGTGCCACTCTGCTCAGCAAGTGCCGTGACCTCTGTCTTGAGCTGCTTCTGCAAGGCAGCCGACAGTGCATGTGCCGTCGTGACCTCAGCGACAACGATGCCGCGCTCAGCTAGCGCTTCCTCAATCGTTGCTGCCACCACATCGACATCGCGCGTTGCACGGGTGTCAATAAGATAGGCGGCAACCTGGCGCAGCACGGCAGACACCTCAGCACCAGCAGCAATCTGCTCAGCGACATACGCAGCGAGGCGGCGGCGCGAAAAACCGGCCGCCATCAGCGCTGCTCCTTATCAAGCTTAGTCAGATGCTTCTCGATCAGCTGGCGGTCTTTCGACGCGTCAACAGTCTCGGCCGTCACTGCACGCGTTGCCTCAACGACCATGTCGACCATCTCACGACGCAGCGCCCGCTTGGCCTCGGCTAGCTCCGTCTGTGCCTGGGTGCGAGCCGATTCTAAGATGCGCTCGGCCTGCGTGTGAGCGTCGTCTTTGGCGTCGTTCACCATACTAGCCGCCTCAGTCTTAGCGGCGGTCACAATTTCTTGCGATTCGTGGCGGGCTTTCTTGAGCATTGCAGCGGTGCGCTCCTCGGTCTCGTCAGCCGCCTTTTGGGCTTTCTCAGCTGCTTTGAGGCCATCGCGAATCTTCGCATCGCGCTGGTCGAGCATGTCGAGCAGCGGTGGATAGACCCACTTTTTCAAGACCAAGAGCAGCACCACAAATGCCACCATTTGCAGGACAAACAGCTGCCAATCAAGACCAAGCGACGAGAATAAATCGCCACCACCCGCCTCTGTCGATGCAAAATAGTGCAGGGTATTCACGAGTGCGAACTCCTTACATCACCTTGCCGACGATCGCGGCCACAAAACCAATGATAGCCAAAGCATCGATAAATGAGATACCAAGGATCATCATGGTGCGTAGGTCGTTAATCTTCTCTGGGTTGCGGCCAGCTGCCTTCATAGCGCTGGCGCCAATCCAGCCACACCCAAGCGCGGCAAACCCTGCTGGGATAGCATACGTCAGGGTAAATGCGATGTCTTTCATAATTATTTCTCCTTATTTAGTTATTACCAATGTTATTTTGCTCCTTCGGCCACGAGGTTCGCGTCTGAAGAAGTCGAGGTACTTGAGTGCGTATCTTTTTCCTCATCACCGCCGTGATGCGTGAGCCCGAGTGAAATAAACACGGTTGAAAGCATAAAGAAGATATAGGCCTGAATGCCACCAATGAATAGCTCAAAGAGATAGAACGGCTGGAGCACCGCTGGCATCGCCACCTGAGTGAGGTAAGCGATCATCGCGATCAAGATCTCACCCGCCAGCACATTACCAAACAAGCGGAAGGATAGGCTGAGCAAGCGCGAGAATTCTGCCACAATCTCGAGAACTCCGACGAAGGACATGATCGGATCACGCAAGGGATTAACAAAATACCGCTTGAGGTTGCCCACAAAGCCAAGCTCGCGTGCTGCGTATACCTGCGCCATAACGATCGTAACGGCCGCGAGGGCGAAGGTCATATTAAGATCGGCATTTTGGCCCCGGAATAGTGGTGTATGGCCAACCATCACTGGCCCGACTACTGGCAATAACCCTAGCCAATATTGTGCGGCGATAAAGAAGAACATCGTAATAACAAGGGGAGCAACGCGCCGCGTCCATTTCTTGCTGGGGATGACCTGCCCAACGGTATTGTACAGCCCCTCAAAGCACCAGACAGTCAAACGAGTTGCAAAGTTCGCCTTCTTCTTGCCCAGCACCGCTGCCCGCGTGCGGAACATCAGCCAAGCCAAGACGATGAGGCCCAGCAGACCAACGAGATTGGCATTAGTAATTGGCCAGCCAGCGATCGAAAACACCTCGTCTGCCTTGACTGAGATGTGTGGCACTGCCGCAAAAAACATCATGTGTGATGACCTCCCTTAATTTGGTGCGTGATGAGCCCAGCTGCAAGGACGATACCAACCACCAAACCAGCAAACATCAGCCACGGTTTGGTTGCAAATTGTCGGTCTGCCCAGACTCCGAGCAAAAACAACCCAATCGTTGGCACCGCCATCCGCCAGGTTGTCCCAAGTAGGGTACGCCACAGCACACTAACCACTTGGCTACCGTGCGAGCGGGCATTCTCACGAGACTCCGTACTCATATGGCCTTATTGTACCAGGAGGCTTGGCAGACGTAAAGAGGGAAGCGGCAGTTGGATACGAATCTTAAATCACCGCCATCTCGCGGCATACTAGCACCGTGCTTTTGCTTCTTGAGATGATAGAGCGCACACATAGCTTGTGATGATTTAGCGTAGAGTTGCTACTTTATATATGACATTGACTTTTATAACCATTTCTCAGGGGGGCTATGCACAAGACAGCTGGCGTCGCACAGCAAAGCCGCGTATACTAGAGCTATGCCACGCCGCAACAAAACACCCAAACACCAACCCTACCGCCCACCGCGCAGCGAAGCGGCTAAAAAGCGCTACCCGAGCCGCGCAGCCGCCCTGCGCGCCATTGCCGAGCTACGCAAATATCAGCTGGATGTGCAGTTACGCGCGTATCAATCGCCGCACGATGGTGGCTGGTACTTGACGAGTCAGCGGAGTGCAGGAGATTAACATCCCGGTAATTCCCACACCTCTCTATTCTCATACTTTTTTCGCAAGAAGCCCTCATAGGAAGTCGATACTTCTCCGGAGAAGATCCACCCTGTACCAAAAAATCACAAACATCATTATAGCAACATGCTTTTATATTCCACCCAGATGAAACAGAGAAAGGGAACTAACACTGAGAAAGAAGCCGTGCGCCGTGCACCGTACACCCAGTACGCTTGCCAACCCCACCTCCACCCATGCTATACTAGCAAGAGCGAAAGGGGAATTACATATGAATACAACACCATCGGTTATAGTGTATAGCGCAGAGTGGTGCGCCTATTGCAAGACAGAGAAGCAATATCTCGACAAGCTTGGCGTGCACTACACCATCAAAGATATCGAGAAAACGCCTGGCGCTGCGGACGAGCTCGCTGCCAAAACCGGCGGCAAAGCCCAGGGTATTCCAGTCACAGACATTGCTGGCGAAATCGTCTACGGCTTCGACCGAGCTCGGATTGATGAGCTCCTTACAGCAAAGGGATTATTGCCAAAATCGTAAGCTGGTTATGCGTCACATTCAACTCACTGCTCAGGAAGGGCAGTGAGTTTTACTATTGGCTGCTCGCATACGAGGGAAATGGAGGGATATAGGTAGTATACATATATTGTTCACGCTTTTTTGTTTGACTCAATAAGGGGTTCCTAGGCAGTCATACTTGTTACTAATTTATTGTTTTTGAACAGAGTTATTGTGTTTTATTCTTACTTGTAGATGCTCATCATATAATACTGATACTTAAAATATATTGACTAAATATAAGGCCCCTCACTCACATCGCTATTATGTGTATATAAGCTTCCGTACTAGCAATCGGTAGAGGTTGTACCTCTCGCAGCCATGCTCTGCCTAGTAGAACTTCACGTGGCGCTGGGCATTTGTGTTTTTGTTGGCACGGGGCGTTGGGTTGGTGGTAGTCGTGTCATCGCCCAGTTGGCCATTGGAGTTGTTGCCTACCGTAAAGACCTTGCGATTGTTAGTATAGACCACCGTTGTGCCATAGCCCGAGCGCACATACGATGCTAAGTTGCCCTGCGTACCAAGGACGAGCATTTGCTGCGGGGTGGGGTAGATGCCATTAGTGCCGCCACCAATATGCCCAATACCTAGCTGGCCTGTCACATTGCTCCCCGCACCAAAGACACGGCCATCGCTGGTGACAACAAAGGTGTTAGCATTCTTGGGGTTAAGCCCATTGGAGGTTGTCCACGACGAAACTGCCTTAGCCCCCGGGGGAAGGATGAACTTGACTGGGGTTGGGTTATATACGTGACGTTTGTAAGCATCTAGATTGGATGTATCGACATAGACACCATTGCCTAGCGCGCCGTTATTGAGGCCAAAGGTCTTAACCTCGCCGTTAGCATAGACCATAGTGGTAAAGTACTGGTCTGTTGTGATGTCTACTACTCCAGACGGCGCGACACGCTCGAGTGTTGGGTTGTATGGCAAGAATGTTCTGTCTGCATAGTACTCACACGAATTCATCCTCGTCTCGCCACCAGTTGCGATATTGACTTCAGCAACACATAGGCCTCGGCCACCAATGTCGGTGCTATTGCTAAGGTAGACATGGCTCCATGCACCTGCTGGGTAGCGAAAGTCGAAGCGCTTGCCGCCAGACCACCAAGCGCACCACCGCATACGCGTCTCTTCATTATTATGGCCGGTTGCTTCGACACAGCGGTTTTGGCCTCCACCTGGGTTCGACTCGACTTGCAGGGCGTTGTTTGTGCGGTCGAAGTGCCACTTTTGGTTTGCAGCAGCACCCGAGCACTTTTCTGTCCTGAGATTTGCCCCCACCGCCGCCAAGCAACGGTCTGACACCCCCGCACGCAGCCGGAAGGTCGGTACGCCTGCTTGGCCATAGTTTGTCTTGCCCGCCGAGTAGACTGCCCCTGCACTATCGCGAATATAGACCGTATCGCCGTCAAAGGCGAGCTGCACTGCCTTGGTCTTGCCAGGCTTGCCAAAGTCACCCAAGCGGACGGGTGCTCGCCGCTCATTGATATCGCCCTGAGCGAGCTGGCCAAACTCATTATTGCCCCAGCCATAGACTGCGCCACTCTCACCAATCGCATAGGCTGTTTTGCTGTCGACTGCCCAGGAGTGAGCATCGGCCCGAATCTTCTCAGGGAAGGGCATCTTGGTTGGCATCTTTATTGTCGGAGCGGTCGAGTTAATACCGGCAACACCTTTGTCGTTGGAGCCAGCTACATAGACGTTCCCCTGAGATGTTACGACAAAGGTGACAATCCCCAGTGGTGATACGAAAGTCGCAACATTGTCATTGCCAGGCAGTACAAACTGGACGGGGTTTGTTACCCATGCAATAATTTGGCTCGGGTTACCAATCTGCCCAAAGTTATGCAGCCCCGCACCCCATACCTCACCATTCTCCGTGAGGGCAAACAGGTTACGGCCATGAGAGAGGAAGTTGGTGTAGGTACGCACGACGCGCTTGTTAGCAGGGATGTTGAATTGCTTGAGCGTGAGTGTATCAGTAGTTGAGCCAACACCGAGCTGGCCAAAACCATTAAACCCTGCTGAGCGTGGCCGCCCAAACTCGTCGATGACGGTAAAGAACGCACCATTGAGTGTAAAGCCGCCGCCAGCCGCATAACCAAACGAGACACTATCGAGCAGTGCGCTCAGGCCCGCTTGGCCCGCCAGGCGATACTCGTAACTCTTCCACACTGCGCCATCCGTCGTGCGGATAAGCTCCGTCCGGCCCACCGCTGTAATGCGCTGAATACTCCCTTCGCGGCGCTCTGGCTCACCCACCTCAAAGGTCGTGCGCACATTGCCATCCTGCTGAACATACTGGGTGCGGCCAGCGACTATTGTACCTTTGCAATCGGTATTAGGTCGCAATTTTGCAGCATCTGACCACTGCGCGAGGTCGTTATTGAGCTCAAGACATTTGCTCGCAAGGACAACGCCACTCTCGGCCGCCTCACGGGCTAAGCGCCGGTAGTGCTGGGCGTAGAGGCCCTCGCGAATCGCCGTCGATGCAGACGCCGCCACGAGGAGTAGCATCATTGCCACCACCGATGCCACGATCACTGTTGGCAGAGCAAACCCCGCGCTTGATCTATTTTTGTTCACTAGCATTGCTTCTACAATAGCGTAGATTGCAACCGTAAGCAATATGCTGGTACAAAATTATGCACAGTATAGTGTACGTATGATAGATTCTCATGTCTGGAGCTTACATAATTCTAAAATTAATCAATGCACACTTCGCCGACGTGAAGTAGTAGATAGAAAGATGCAGAGCAGAGAAGTGGAGACTTGTTGTAATGCTCACGTTCACCACTACGAGAGGTGAGTCTACCAAGCATGCGAGCTCTCATAATGCTGAAAGATATGTATTTGAGAGAAGGGGCGTGGAAGTGGTTGATACTTTACAACAAGACTCTCTTACTGTGCCCCGATCTGCACCACCTCACCACCCAACTTTTGCCGGAAGTAGTTGTCGTGGCTGACGTAGAGGATAGCGCCAGTATAGCGCTCCAGTGCCGCCTCAAGCTCTTCAATACTGGGCAGGTCGAGGTGGTTGGTCGGTTCATCGAGGATAAGCAGCTGCGGCTCATTAGCGAGCATGCTAATAATTTGGAAACGCGCTTTCTGCCCACCACTAAGGCGAGCGAGCGGCACATCGCCATCGGTCTCGGCAAAGAGGTAGTCGCTCATCAATTGGCGGAGCTTGGTCTGACCAATTGGCAACCCGCGGTCGAGGTGCATCTGCTCAATCGCCTGAGCCAGTGTGAGGTCAAGATATGTCGGGGCAATCTCTTGCTCATACACACCAATCCGAATATGGCTATCGAGCTGCAGCGAGCCACTATAGACAATTGGCGTATCGCTACCTCTGTCTTGCACCAGATTTTGCGCGGCGAGCAGTTCTCGAATAAGTGTCGTCTTGCCCGCACCATTACGACCACGCAGCTCCACAGCTTCACCCTCACGCAGATCGATATTCACCCCCTCAAACAAGATCCGTTCGCCATAGCCCAGCGCCAAATCTCGCACCGCTACTAGCGTGCGCTGGCTTCGCATTGCACCATCGCGCATACTCAGGCGAATCGTTCGTGCCTTAAACTTCTGATAACGATCAGCCGCCTTATACTCCAGCTGCGCCACATTGTCGCGATCAATCCAAAACGTTGGCTTCTCAATCTGCTCGAGCTGCTCAAGCTCGGCCATAGCCTGCTGCTCACGCTGCTTAAACTGCTTGATAGTACCAGGGTCACGCGCCCGCTCCTTCATCCGGCGAAATTGCACTACCTTATCCTTCACATTAGCAATCCGCCGCTCAACCTGCTCATACTCATGCATCGCGTTGCCCGTTGCCGAGGCATTTTGGCGCAGGTAGGCATCGTAGTTGCCCCGGTAGCTGAGGGCTGTGCCGTCTTTTATCTCAACGATCCGATCCATCTCTGCCAGCACATCTCGGTCGTGGGTAATGACGAGCATTGCTTGCTTCGCGCCCTTGAGCCAGTCTACAAACTGCTTCTTGGCGACATAATCCATATGGTTCGTTGGCTCATCGATCAGTGCAAGATCAGCCTGGGCGTGCATGATCTTCACCACCTCCACTAGGCGCTTCTGCCCACCACTCAAGCTCGCCAGATGTCGCCCACCATAGCCTGCCATTTGGAAGTTCTTTAGCTCCTCCGCCACTAACTCCTCAATCTGGTAGAAGCCCTTTTGGCCAAAGCGCTCCAGCGCTGCGGTATATGCCTCGATTTTGTCCATGTCATCGCCCATCGTCTCGGGGTAAGTTGTGATGATATGGCGCAGGCGCGCATACTCCGGCAGGCCACGCAAGATATATTCGAGCACTGTGATATCGCCGCTGTCGTGGTGCTCTTGGGCCGTCGCTACCACCACACTGCCACGCTTGAAGATAATCGAGCCACTATAGTCATCATCTACCCCTGTTAGCATACCAAACAGCGTCGACTTGCCAACACCGTTGCGCCCCACCAGGCCCACTTTTTCGCCATCATTCACACTAAACTTCACATCCGTCATCAGCGTCTTCGCCCCAAACGATTTCTCAGTAATGGCAATATCGGCAATCATAGGGGATATTATAGCATGGCAAGGTATAACGATAGGGGAGAGTGACCTCCATACGCCCTTTTCGGATACAAAAAGCCGGGGGTATTTCATCAGCCTTGTTGTATGATGCTAATATTACAACATATTTTTTATGAGCTATCTTTTTTATATTTTGTTGACACTCTTTAGGCATCATGGCAGGCAAATTTTGCAAACAAAACAGAGGTAGAAGCGCGGCAATCAACACCATACTGTATATCAGAATGATATGCAGTATATGTGCTATACCATCATGCATTGCCATTACGGCAGCATTCCCCACTTGACTAGCCTCTCATATATTGATATATATATATTAACTTTTCGCTCAAGGCGTTCCTTGGGGCGGAGAGTCGTCCCTCGCTTTGAGCTCGCCTTTGAAAGGAGGTGAGAAAGATGTACGGACAGGACCGCGCCCTGGGGCTCGGCTGGTGTGTATGTGCATCCGTAATTCCCGGGGTTATCGTCGGGTATGTGATGTATTACATCATCGGCATCTCTCAAGCTCTATCCACAGTGGCAGGTGCAGCAATCGCAATACCTAGCGCGATTGCCACGTACGTCGTCCTTATGCGCATTATGCGTAAATGGGACGAAGACATGGGGCGTTAAGCCCACCAAACATAGCTCACCAAACCATGCTTCAATCTGATCGTAGTGCCCTTAAGTACACTCTCGGGTTGAGCAATTAATCCGGTTCAGTTTGAGCATGGTTGGTGGGCTATGTTCTTTGTTAAAGGAAATTAGTTGAACCCTCCACGTTATTATTCTGTTATTTTTACGACACTCTTTCCATACATTTAGCGGTATAATGGTCTGCAGACACGCTAGAAAATAACAGAAAGGATTATTAATATTATGAGCGAGCAACTCGCTTTTATTAAAAGTGACGACATTACGCTAACAGGTAGTAATAATACTGCCATCACCCATGGCCTCCAGACGGCACTCTTCCCGCGCAATATCCCCTCACGCGAGATAGCGCGGCATTCGCCAGATGAGCTGCAATTTATGGCAACGAACGAAATACTCGACGAGGCTGATATCCATTTTACGCAAAAAGAGAAAGTTACACTATCCAAATTCATTGATCCGATTGCTGATGTTGATAAGCTTATGGCAAGCGAACTTACCCAAGAATGTTTGCTTATCAAGCGAGAGCAGGGGACACTGAGTGATATGATACAGCTTATCGAGGCAACCCTCGCAGCGGATAGCAAAACTCACGCCAGTATTTCTTTAGTAGAGTAGCACGCCGATCTCTCATATATTCATAAGCAACTGTAGCAAGCACTTCAGAGGCTACAATATCCACCACATCTGCTACAATAGAAGAGACATATGAGCAAGTCCCATTTTACCAAGCCGCCAGTACCAGCTATTGTCAACCGCCGCGCGCGGTTTGATTATGAGCTGAGCGACGATATAGTGGTCGGTATGAACCTGACTGGCCTAGAGGTCCGCGCCGCCCGTGAGGGTCACGTGCAGCTCAAGGGGGCATATGTGACGATTCGCAATAGCGAGCTGTGGCTCAATAACGCCAGCTTCTCACTGCGCCACAACGAGCAGGGCCAGCCAAACGCCCGAACAGTCAGCACCAGCGCACGTAAGCTTCTGGCGAAGCGGCGACAGATCGAGCAACTCGCGACGCGCAAGAAGGAGGGCTATACCATCGTCCCTACGAAGCTCCTCACTAGTGGCCGCTATATCAAGCTCGTCATTGCCCTCGGTAAGGGCAAGAAACGCTACGACAAGCGCGAAACCATCAAACGCCGCGATGTGGAGCGAGAGCAGCGACGAGCAGTGCGGCAGTATCGCTAGTAGAATCTTGAGAGGGTCTAGGTTAGGCTTTTTAAAACCTCGATGCTCGGATTATTACAATCGTACACACTAAAGAGAAAACAAAACTCACTACATGATCAGTAGTGAGTTTTTGATAGGCATCATCTACTCTTCTTCGAGCGCATTATGGCTGGCAATCAGCGACTCATACAGCGCCACAACCTTCTTTGCCATCGTTACAGAATCGAACTGGCGCGCTACCTGCAATGAACCGCGAGACAATCGCTCGAGCTTATCGGGGTGAGTAAAGAGATCATTAAAGACCTTGGCAAAGTCCTCACCCTCAATCCCATCGGTCAAAATTGCATTTTTCTTGGTCAAGCCCTCGGTCATACGTTCGTCGCAGTAGACGATCGGCAGACCGCTTGATGCTGCTTCGAGGAAGGTCATTGGCTGGTTATCAAAGTGGTACGATGCGAGAGAGAAGACATCGGCTTGCTTGAGCAGCGCCGCCACCGCCTCGCTTGGCTGCATCCCGGTAAAGATCACCCGCTCTGCCACGCCAAGCCGCTCGGCACAGGCGCGCAGCTCTGCCTCGTATGGGCCACCGCCCACCAGCACCAGCTTGACGTTTTCATCCGGGATATGCGGCAAAGCTTCGACAAGTGCCTGCTGGCGCTTCTCAGGACTCAGACGCGCCACCGAGATAATAAATTTATCGTTTGGGCCTTTCGTGATAGGCGAATCCGCCGCCGAAGCATCGTGATAGCGCTGAGTGTTGATACCATTTGGGAAAACATGGCACGGCGTCGTGAGGCCACCGTCCTCCACCAGTATCTTGGCTAGGTGCTGCGACGGTGATATGCAAGCATCACACTGGTTGGCAAACGCCGCAGTAAGACGCCACCCCTGGCGAGACAACATATCGCGAATCGCACTCTTGCCCATACCATGGAGCTGCTCGCGTGAGGTGATTGGCAAGATCGGCTTCGTCCGGAAGACGACAGGGAAGGCGACCGAGAGCGCAATCACCCCAGCCGTTACCATAAATGGATAGTCGTCGATTAGCTCGCTATAGAGTGTATGAATCGTCGTAACATGGGGAATTCGCTGCCGCTTGGCTACGCTGTGGGCCAGTACACCCATATAGAATTGCATTTGGCTGTGGACAATGTCGAATTGATAATCATCCAGTTTCTTGGCTAGGCCAGGGTAGATGACAGCTGTCTCGCGCTTATCAAAGACGTAATTCTTCGATGATGGCAGGCGAATGACGTGATCGTCGTGATCGTCATAGCCTTCGCACTTTGGCGCAACAATGTACACCTCATGGCCCAACGCCTCAAGCGCCTGCCTCAAATTAACCGTGGACGTCGCCACACCATGGACTGATGGCAAATAGTCATCAATAAAGATTCCGATTTTCATAGCTATTATTATAGCATACTTCTCTGTTATTTGCGGCCAGAGAATGTAATTGCACCATAGCCAAGAGCTCGAGCAAAGATGTCTGGGTGACCAGCTAAGATATTATGTGTCGTTCCACCTAACTCAGCGAGCCGAAGATCACTTTCCGGATGATCGCTACTAAGACGTTCTACAAAATCATTCACCTTACGAGAGGTGTTATCATTCAGCTCGCTCAATTCTGGTGCAAATAGCGTCACTGGTGTGTCGTGTGGTACTTTAGGCAATGCCTCGTCCAGATCATCTTGGAAGCCAGGCTTTGCCATTGCTGCAATATCTCGCACCATCGTGAGCGGTGAAGCAGTCGGAAGCGTTTTATCGGCCTTCCTCAGCATATCACCAATCCAAGCGTCTTGTGCTACCTTATCTTGCGATTGTGTAGTATATTGCTTTTGGTGACCGATTTCTCGAGCCTGTGCTGGCACGATACGCCAGCCAAGTTGTTCGTGATTGCTTGGTGGATCAAATATAACAACTTCGCTCAGCTTAGCTGCATTTCTATCACTCATCATTGCAATAGATGCCGGAATAACCCGCCCACCAAATGAATTACCAAGGACAACAATGTCATCATAATCATGGGCGTATCTTTCGATAACTGGGGCAATCGCTTCGCCTAACGGCATAAAACTACCAGTGCGCGCCACCTCTTTGGCGACAGATGGCTTATGAGTGCTGGTTGGCAATGTCAATACATCAGGCATCACTCCACCTGAGCCACCAGCCTGATGAGCGATCTCGGTAATCTCAAGTTTACCGGCAGGTGCTGTTGGATTACCCCAGGCTCCAGCACCGTAGAGGACCAAGCGACCAGAGTCTGACGTGCTACTCTCAAAGTGCGTCAGCATCATCGCACCCTTGCCAAGCTCAGACGCCACCTTGATCTGCCTGAGATTACCCATGTCTCGCTCACGGCCACCATACGGTTCCAGACCTAGGCTCATCAGGTAGCTAACTTGCTCGAGTAACCGATCATTTCTATATTGATTTATTGTGACTGGTATGTTTTCTGCGCGGTAATTTGGTGCTACCTTTTTTCGTCTCGACAGCATGACGACCTACTTTCCTATCTTTAACGGGTTAGGTCTATATGCTATACAAATCTTTTTAGTTTGTCAAGCCATATTGAGCTAATTTGCGCAACGTTATTGCATACCAATACGTACAGCAAAAATAACACAGCAGCTTAGTGGACTTTTGCTTGATACGATGCCTCTTTCCTATTCTACTTCTGTCAGATAGTATTCGATGGCTTCGAGATGTAATAAGTGCCCTGCGCCTGGTGCTGTCACGAAGCGTGCTCGTGGCAATAATTCGTGCATTATTTCTACCGCCTTGGCATTAATAATATTATCTTTGTCGCCAATGATGACGGTTATTCGCTGCTGGGCTTCTTCTGACACGCCAAAGGTGTACGGATTTTGATTGTAGAGTAATGTTGTCAAGATATCAGAATCACGCAAGGTAAGTGTGTTTCTTTTGTATCGCTCTGATTCACGCAGCCACTGCCAAGCATCTTTTCGTCGTGTCTTGAGCCCTACAACCATACGGATCCCCTGAGCAGACTTACTTGTGTATACATCCCAACCTAGCTTATCAGGTAGTTTATTCGATAGTCTTTGTAATGTATTGGCGATTCGCGACATAGTTGGCGTAGGGCAAGCCAGCACGACCTTGATTTGTGATGGTAGCCAACCTATCCGCAATGTATGATACAACACCGACGAAGAAAAAGAATTACCGATGATGAGATGTGGTGTTTTGCCTAGTTGATCAAGTGCACATAAGAGCCATTTGGCCAAGTCATCATATGTTTTGAAATGGGTGCGCACTGATCCACCATGCCCAGGTAGATCAAACACACACACTGCATATCCAGCACTTACGTAGCGCTGGGCCAATGGCATCATATCAATCTTGCCGCCAGTTACTCCAGGAAAAATCGCCACCAAACGCTCTGCCATCATATTGCACTCGAACCAACAAATACCTTGCGATACTCGCTCACGGCAGCCCAGCTCTGTGTAAATTTGTTTTAGCGTTGAAATTTTATTCATTTCTCTATTATACTAGGTTTATGAAAATTAGCATCATTATTCCTTGCAAAAACGAAGCCGGTGTAGTAGAGTGCCTGCTTGAAGCATTAGTCAGACAGTCTCGAGTAGCTGACGAAATAATTGTAGTTGACTCACACAGCACCGACACAACAGTCGAAAGTTCTCAACAGTACGCTAATAAGCTCCCTCTAACTATTATTAAGGCTGGCAAACCAGGGGCTGCACATGCTCGAAACGCTGGTGCAGCAGTGGCAACAGGCGATATGTTAATCTTCATGGATGCCGACCTCATCCCAGATGCGGAGTTTTTGGCAGATTTTGAAGTGCAAGTTGCAAAACATCTTTTTGCGGCGGGGAGTTTTACTCAGCAAATGAAGTCCAAAAAAATGACTATTCGACTTGGCGCAAGCTTTATGGTCGGCTATATGCGACTAATGGCTCACACGCCGTGGCCAATTGGCTTTAGCTGTTTATATGCTACGCGTCAAGCATTTCAAACGATTAATGGCTTCGATCCTGAGCTTTTTATTATGGAGGATTACGATTTTGTGCTCAAGGCAAAGCGAGCTGGTTATAAAATTGGCATCATCAAAACCAATTGTCAATCATCCGACCGACGCTATCGTGAACAAGATTTTAAACAAGGGTTACGCGGTATCTATGGCGAACTCTATCGTTATACTCACGGATTACGCATCACTAAGCCGATCTACCGCTATGATATGGGCGGCACAACCACTAGCACCGAGAAGGACTCCACATCGTGAATCTCTACTCCTGGAACGTCAACGGTATTCGTGCGGTGATAAACAAGGGCGAATTTGCCCGCTTTATGGCGGCGCACAACCCCGATATCCTATGCCTGCAGGAGACGAAAGCGCAGCGCCAGCAGGTAGAACTCGACCTGCCGGGCTACCACGAGCACTTTTATAGCGCAGCCAAGAAGGGCTATAGCGGCACGGCAGTCTTTAGCAAAACCGCACCAGTGCAGTGGCGCGATGGCCTGCCGGCTGAGCTGGTAGAGCAGTTCCAGCTCGCGGCAGATAGTTACGGCAGCCCAAACGATGAAGGCCGTGTCATTACAGCGGAGTTTGCTGGCTTTTGGCTGGTGACTTGCTACACGCCTAATAGCAAAGGGGACTTAAGCCGGCTTGCCCTGCGTACCAAGGCCTGGGACCCCTGTATGCTTGCGTACTTGCAAGGGCTGGAGGCCGGCCAGTACGGCCCGGCCAAACCCGTGCTCTACTGCGGGGATATGAACGTTGCCCACGAGCCAATCGACCTTGCCAACCCACGCGCCAACCGGGGCAAACACGGCTTTACAGACGAAGAGCGCGCTGGCTTCCAGCATTACCTAGACGCTGGCTTTGTGGATACCTTCCGCGCCGCTCACCCCGGCCAAACCGATGCCTACACCTGGTGGACACACTGGGCCAACGCCCGGGCTCGCAACGTAGGCTGGCGGATCGACTACTGGCTGGCATCGGCGGCAATCGCCCCGCGCATTACCAGCACCCGCATCCACGCCAGCCAAATGGGCAGCGACCACTGCCCAGTCAGCATTACGCTAGATGAAGCGGTAGCGTAGGCTAAGGCTATAACTAAGGACGCGATAGGCGCACAAACCTTGACGTACCCCTCATATATTGATATATATATATTAGCTTCTCGCAATCCGACGAGAGGCAAGTCTAGAGGGGAGGTAGTCTCCATGCTCGATGGATGAACAACCAGCAGAGGGTGCGCAAGCACACGTTTGCGCACCCTCTGCACCCCAACCATCTATGCCCAACCTAGTCGTCAGCGCTACTCTCACCAGAGTATGTAAAGCTCCTAGGTTGGGCTTTTTCTTTTTCGCGTTTTTTACCCACTCCCAGGCTGCGCCAGCACCTTGACATTGTATATTAAAGATCGCAGCACTAATAGCAAGCAAGATATCACTTCAGCAGCAATACATAGCAAGCACCACCTCCTTCGCGGTATAATAGCTCTATGCTGAATATTTTATCCCTGTATTGTCTCCGCCCGTCAGAGCAAGGTGACTACGCATGAACATCCCCTACTGGCAGCAGCAAACGCCAGCCAAACCGCTCTACCCAGACATCGCCTGGAACAAACCGCAGCAACGGACGCAGGCAGGCAAACTGGGTATTATTGGCGGCAATCGGCTGAGCTTCCGCGCTATCGAGCATAGCTATACTACTGCGCTCACTACAGGGGTAGGGCAGGCACGCGTCGTGCTGCCAGATGCCTTACGTGGTACTATTCCCGCCAGCGTGACGGATACGATTTTTGCTGCAAGCAACAGCAGCGGCAGCCTAGGCAGCGAAGCCTGGCCAGAGCTGCAAGCCCTCACTAGCTGGGCCGACGCACTCCTCCTCATCGGCGACGCAGGCCGCAACAGCCAGACCGCCATTGTCTACGAAAAGCTCGTGAGCCACACCACCACACCACTCATCATCAGCCGCGACGCGGTCGACTTGCTTATGCCAAGCGCCCCGCAGCTTGCCGGCCAGTCAAACATCATCATCGTCGCATCATTCTCGCAAGTCCAAAAGTTCCTCCGCGCCCTGTACTACCCCAAGATCCTCACCTTCCGGATACCTCTCCTCCAACTGGTCGAGACACTGCACAAGTTCACCATCACCTATCCACTTACCCTCGCCACCTTCCACGCCGACACCATCCTCATCGCTCAGCACGGCATTGTCACATCAACACCATGGTCGCAGCCAATGGCACTCTGGCAGGGCACGGTGCCAACGCGCATCGCCGCCTACACCATGTGGAACCCAGCGACGCCCCTCCAGGCAGCAACGGCTAGCTTGCTAGATGGGAAGGAGTAGGTATTAGGTATCGACTCCGGAGCTTTTGTTATGGCTATTTGCAATTCTCTTCTTTATCTCTTTAGCTAGTGAAGGGAAGTATAAGTGTGCTCACGGCCTAAAACTCGAGCAATATTTCTATGATCCGCTTTTTGCTTGAATGACAGGCATATTCAAGCACGATAAATATACCGATGAGATCATCTCAAGTAGTAGGATTTTTATCCTACCCAAATCAAAGCCGAAAGGGAAGGGCGAAAAAAGAGATGTGCACGCGATGTGCAGCGCCATTATTATGTTGTTCGTTTTTTGTGTTCAGATCATACGAAGCACAAATCATGAACAAATGTTTGCGTCACATGAGCCCACGACCTCTGTTATTCTGCTGGACAAAAAAGTAGCACAAGCATAAAACACTACCAAGCGCTATACCAAACCTCTCCTATTGCATGGTGTGCTATATTTGCATGAATGTCGGTATTATATATCTTATTTATAGAACGGAAATAGCACGTTTCTACCGGAAATCAAGTACTCATATCATGTTTTGCGGTAATATTTAGCTCATCGGTAATGGCAAATCATCCATCTTCTCTTGCGCTATACGGCAAAAAGCAGGTGAGTAGTATATTTGTTCGCCCTAGTTTGTGCGCTCCGTCAACCATGATACATGAGTAATTAGCGTGTTCAGTGCATCCTCATACTGCTCTCTTTGTTTTGTGTGTTGCTACGCAGCCCCCACCTTATTCAGCAAGTAGAAACCACCGTCTCAGTCTGTATTAAAAGTCTATGTCGCTGGTGAGTAATCTCGCTCATCTATCTGGGGATAGAATCGGGTGGGTATAGATGGAATATCTTGAGGAGACCATTGAATACCGTTATCCTTAGCAACTATGCCCGCAGAAGCTAACTACGGCCTATATTAAGCCTCTGTTGGGAGATAAAGTGTAACTAATCCAGCTACTCGTACTACTATCCAGAAGTCACGATGTAAAATACATATTTATACCGCCTTTCTCTATTCTTCTAGCAAAATATATACCGCCACTGACTAACATAGAGCACCACCAGAACAGACAGATTGCACTCACAATGCGCGGCTAGCCCCCTTAAAGATCCGGGCGAGAGAAAGGGTAGAGAAGCTTAATACGTCTCATCAGAGTAACTCTCACTCCACAATCTCACAAATGAGACCAATCAAAAAGAAAAGAGGACGCGCAGCTTATATTGGGTCAATGATTTACTCTCAAAAACCAAACCAATAAAAATCACCCGTCCATGCAAAACGGGTGATTTTTGGGTTATTCCGCAAACGGTTATTTATTTGCGGTGGCGGCTTACGTAGTAAGCGGCACCTGCAGCAGTGAGGCTACCAATACCAGCCAGCGGCAGGAGGGTACCGCCCAAGCCGGTGTGTGGCAACTCAGCTACTGGAGTTGGAGGAGTTTGCTCACACTTCGACATGTCGGTGGTGTAGTCATTGCTTACTTCGTTGCGGCGAACTTCGACGATCTTCTTGTCAGAGATGCGGCAGACCTTGACCTTGTCGCAGTCAGCGGTGTTCTTTGAGTGCTTCTTCTCGTCGAATTCCTTTTCCTTGATGGTGACAATAGCACCAGTCTTCAGCTCACAGACCTTCATCTTGTCGCAGTCTTTGACGTTCTTTGAGTGCTTGGTAGCGTCAAATTCGCTTTCTTTGATGGTGATGATGGTGCTGCTGCTCAGCTCACATACCTGGATGGTTGGCTGAGGTGTAACCTTGATGGTCACTTGGCAGTCTTTGCTTGTCTTCTCGATGTTGGTGCTGCCACCTTCGCTACCGACCACAGTCATTTTAACGGTGTATGTGCCTTCTTTGGCGTAAGTGTGGCGAACAGTTGCACCACCGTTGGTGGTCTTGCCATCGCCAAAGTCGTAGATGTAGTTAACGACCTTTGCACCTTCCTTAGCAGTTGCCTTGGCGGTGAACTGGTATTCGTTGCGCGAAATCTGGGTAGCTTGCAACGCGTCGCAGGTCAGGCTTGGCTTGGCTGGTGGGGGAGTTGGGGTGCCCCAGATAGGGTTACCACAATCCTTAATAACACCGGCGATAAACTTACCGTTGTTGTCGAACCATGCATAAACGCTAAAGGTTGTCTTGCCCAAGATGAAGCTATCACCGGTTGGGTACTGGTAGTAGGTGTGGCCACCAGCGGTGCGCTGACCTTCTGGCTGCTTTTGCTTTGTACCAGCTTTGGCCTGCAGGGTGCGGGCACCAGTAGCGACAACACGACCACCAACAGTCACGTTGCCGTTCGCATCAACTGTACCTTCTTGCATGTTGGCACCGTTGATCATCTGCTCGGTAATACCGAACTGGCTGTACAGCTGACGGATCTCTGTACGCTTTGTGTAAGTGCTGCGCAGGGTTTGTACATCCTTTGTGCCGCACTCTACAACATTAAAGTTGCTACAACCTGCTGAGATCGCTGCCGATGCTGGCTGCGCTACCCACAGGCCACCGATTGCTGCGCCAGCGACTACGCCAAGTGCAACAAACGATTTTGCTAGTTTGTTCATTTGTTTTCCTCCTCGTCATTATTAGACGTTATGTGTTGAGATTATCATGTCCTTTATTTTTTGTCAACATTACTTTTTCATATATTATGCTTATGCTTAAATCCATATTTTGTGGCTGCTGTTCTACCACAAAATCACGATTATAGCCACTGTTATATCGTGGTTGCGTGCAAGCGATGTTCGATGGTGTTGTACTTATCAAACATACATCGCACGCTCGGTGCTTTCGCCTGTTGCGCAGCTATGTGATGTTGCCCGGCTTTTTTGCCATATTTTTTCTTGATCGTTCGTGGCTGGTTATCCAGTAGCTTAGGATGGGCGAGCGGTCGTATTGAATGAATAGAATGACCGGCTTAGGCATATCTCCGTAGAGCCCTGCACGAGAGGCTAGCCAAGTGCGGTGCAATCTGCTATACTTGCAGAAGTTGCAGGATAGGGCTGCAATTGATCTTACTCGCGCCGCGGTGGTGGAATTGGTAGACACGTCAGACTCAAAATCTGATGTCCACTCGGACGTGCCGGTTCAAGTCCGGCCCGCGGTACCAGTGTTTATTCAGCTGTTTTCCGAAAAATAAGCCGTAAGTGTCGGCTTATTTTTTATTGGTAACTCTTGCTGTTTGCATTATGCCTGTCTCGAGAGTGTGGGCACGGGCAAGCAGTCTCTTATCCAAGGTGGGCTTTGAAACGCAAGTGATATATTGGTATATCAAAGCTAATATTGTATACTGGAAGTAGTTATGCAGCCACAAGATCCGTCACGCACAACATCACGAGGGCACTCATCGTCGCAGAGCCGCGATGCACGGCTTAGTGAAGTGCGTGGGCAAATCGATGCACTATACAATACCTCAAATGGTAGCGACAGTGCAAACCGCCCCACCATGCAGCCCATCATTGGTGGCGCACCGACTCGCCAGCCTGCGCCCAACACGAGCGCCAAGGCGGCAACCTTCTCAGTTCCAAACCTCGCCAGCAAGCCAACCAGCCATGCACCAGTGGTGCGGCATGCAGTAGGCGGCGTCCAGCACAGCCAGACGGCTTACCGCCCAGGTGCTCAAGCATGGCGTCAGAGCCAAGCAGCTGCAGCGTCAAACGCTCACTCAGCACCTGTCACCCGCGAGCGCGATATCTCATCCATCACGCCGCGCAGCCGCCCACAGGCGCACTATATTGGCACATCGGCGCAATCCCAACCCTCACCAACTCGCACAGCCGCTTCATCAACAGCTCATGCGCAGCAGCCCCCATCTCAAGATAACCATACCGAGCAGCCAGCAGCGAGCGCGCATCAGCCGCAGCAACCAGACAGCCAGCGCCCTGCCGGTGCACCACGCCAGCCCACCGCCAACCAAAAGGCCGCTTGGCAGCAATACCACAGTGCTTGGCAAAACTACTATCAGCAGTATTATGAGCGCTACTACTTAGGCCAAGTCAAGAAGGCTGAGGAGCGCCTCGCCGAGCAAGCCAAAGCTCACGACGCCGATGCACCTAACGCCACCACAGCCACCACTGATGAGCCAGAAGAGCTCACCCAAAGCCAAGCAATGGGCGACCTGCGCTCGCGCTTACTGAGCTCGATCCGCAACGGCGCGAGCAAAGTCCGCCATAGCCGACACTTCATCCCCGCGGTAGCTGGTATTTCCGTCATGGTATTATTCTTGGCATTGCAATACAACCGGGTCTTTTTCTCATACGTTGCTGCCTATACCTCACCAGGCGACCTCGATGCTCAGAGCTATATTATTAGCCCATACGACTCGACTAACGTTGGTCCAGATCCCAAGCTTATCATTCCTAAGATCGCGGTAGACGTACCCATCGTGTGGGACGCCAACGCTGCTAGCCAAGCCTCGCTTAATGCTGCTATGGATAAGGGTGTCGTGTGGTTTAACATCCCTGGTGCCAATGCGAAGCCTGGTGAAGCAGGGAACTTCGTCGTCTCAGGCCACTCGAGCAACGACTGGCTCGACAATGGTAAGTATAAGTTTATTTTTGCGCGGCTCGAGCAAATGCAAAAGGGCGACAATATCTATGTCAATTACAACGGCAAGCGCTACACCTATACTGTCACTGGCTCACAAGTCGTCAAACCGACCGATGTGCACGCGCTACAAACCAACGCCACCAAGCCAACTATGACGCTCATCACCTGTGTGCCACTTGGTACCGACCTCAACCGCCTGCTCGTCACAGCCGAGCAAGTCAGCCCCGACCCATCCTCCGCCAAAAAAGAAGCATCTCAAACCACTACCAACAGTGGCAGCAACAGCAAGAGCGCCATGCCAGGCAACTCACCAACCTTCGTCCAACGGGTCGGCAACCTGTTTTCGGGACGGTAAGTTAGTTTTATAACGGGCGTGGTATCTACGCTTGAAAGTGCGAGATTTCTCACTGGTTACTCTAATAGTTGGTGCAGTAGTCTATAAGGACGAGAAAGTATGCTATCGCAAAGAGATATGCGAATATGAGAGTGCATTGCCAAACTTATTTCGCCGCTTAGCAACGAGAAAAGTATGTAGAAATAACAACGATTACTGACTAGTAGTTCTGCTAGCGACCTCTGTTATTTTGATGAATATCTCGTGCATCTTGCGACTATTGCTTCTTGGAGCTTTCCTCGACACTTGACGGCGTACTCATATATTGATATATATCAACTTTTTGCTCAAAGTCTGTCTTGGAGCGAAGAGTCGCTCCTGGCTTTGGGCTCACTTTCTTAGAGAGGAGGTGAGAAGGATGGGGTCACTCATTGCAATGGGTGCTGGATACATCATAGATTTCATTCTACTCGGTGTATACTCGCATCTCGCGGACAATGATAGGACAAGTACGCTGAAGTGGTACGGTGTAGCGAATTTTGTTGCTGCAGTTGCAGCACTGATCGCTGTACATTTCTTCAGCTCTCGGTCTATTGAGGATCCGGTATCGGCCTTTGGTATGGCACTCTTTTTGGGGTGTATCACTGCCGCCGTTGGATCATTCCACGCCTTTGCAAGACGCAATCACCACTAGGGGCTCATAAATAGCCCACCAAACATAGCTCACTAAACTCGTGCCTCAATCTGATTGCAGTGCCATTCTATTGCACTCTCGCATTGAGTAATTAATCCAGTTCAGTTTGAGCATGATTGGTGGGCTATGTTTTTGGATTATATAGATATATGAACAAGCGAATTATGTGCTTAGTGTTCATCACAGTGTAGCAGGGGTAGCTGCACGATCCCGATGATGACTAGTCATTGACGATCTTCGTCTGGCGCAGTGCCACGCCATCCTTCGTCTTGACGAAGCTATAGAGGTAGCGCTGGTTTTGTGAGAGGACAACAGGGAGATCGAGCGCCGAGGTAGTGATGCGCTGCTGGTTGGCACCATCAAAGTCGTAGAGGTGTACACCGCCGTGTGTGAAGGTGAAGTGGTAGCCATCGATCCAGTTGATATCGCGCGTCAGTGGCTGGGGGAGCTTGATGGTGGAGGACTTGAGCAGCTCGAGATCGTATGTCATGAGGCTCGCATCGTTATACACACAGGCGAAGCGATGTCCACCACGCGAGAAATCGACATGGCTAATGCCACCTGGCATACTGAGGCTCGCGACGGACTTGAGACTACTTGCTGTGCGTGAGTCGCTCGCAGCGTGCGAGGTGCTACTGAGGATCTCAGCCGTCTCACCATAGGCGATCACGTAGTATACTTTGTCGTAATATTTCTCGATACGGAAGTGGAGTGGTGCTACACCATCATCGGCATAGCTGCGGACAGTGCGAGGCTTGGTAGTGCCAATGGTGAGGTAGCCAGCGGTGCGCTGCTTGCTAGTGTGGTCGAGCTTGGTTGTGTACGTAACGGTGCTATCGCTGTAGAGTGCAAACTCAGCCACGTTACTAACGAGTGGGCCGGTGATAGTCATATCGCCGAGGCTTGCTTGGCGCAGGTCGCCCTCACCAGTGAGGACAAAGAGCTTGCGGCTGTCGCCCTGTGAAAATTTGGCGGCAGTAACATTTACGCCAAGCTGCCGCGTTATATTATCAAGCTTGTGGCTACCCTGGGTATCGAGAACAAGCCACTCGGTTTTATCGCCATTGTAGGTGTGCTTGATCGTCACATAGCGATTGTCCTTGTCCCACGAGTCGAGAGCGAAAGTTTGGTGCTCGGCATTATCGGGCGCGGTGTAGTGGGCGCTGTCGAGTGTGATATTCGTCGTCTGTGGTTTGTCGCCACTGAGGTCGGCCAGAGTGACACTAGGCTTATGCGCAGACGGCGTAAAGGCGAGGTAACGATTATTACCCGAAGCAATAGCACTCGATGCACCGTTAGCGGTCGCGACATTCTTATGGCTTGGGTTGTTGGAGATAAGCCGGGCGTAGTCGAGCCACAGCACACTGCCGGCCTTCACATCCACCGTCTTGTGCCAATCATGGTAACCTTCACGCTGGATGGTAATATTACGCTGGCCCGCCGAGAGGGTAAGCTTGCTAGGCGTCTCGTTGCTGAGGCGGGTTTGGTCTACCGTCACTTGGGCACCATCGGGGTGTGTGTCGAACTGCACCAGGCCGCCCTGCACGACCTTACCGCTCGACCAATTAAGCCGGTACCCCTGTATTGCATAAGCAAAAATCACGACAGTGAAGAGAACAGTCAGCACCATCATGCTATAAATCAATGTCAGATGGACGCGTTGGCGTCGCTTTCGTTGCTTCGTATCCATGACAACATTATACCATGGCTGGAGGGAAGTGGGATGTGTTGCGTATCTAGTTCAACCTTGCAGCAGGCTCATGTATTTTATTTTGTCCCGAGGATTTTATACAAAACAGCGCACACCTCTTGCAAAACCCCTTATGCTTGGAGTATTATACGATCAAAGAGGGAACAAGGGGGATATTATTATGCGTCATACGACGGTCACACGTGGTGGACAAGTGTCTAAGCAGGCAGCTGGGCAGACTGCCGTTCGTCAAGATATACAGAGATCAAGGCGGCGTTGCACGAGCAAATCAGAGCGGCAACCTGTGCTATACGGGCCCGAGCTGAAGATTATTCATACCCCGCGCGCGCGCTCTACAGCGGTCAAGACAACTCAGAAGCATATCTCAGAAATTATCCCGGCAACCAAGGCGGTACAGACAACTCAGGCAGCCACAGTGACGCTGCAATCACTCGTAAAGAACCAGCCACGGGCATCTACGGAGGTCGCTCAAACCACTCCGCCGCGCCCCGCGCACCAGCCAGCCACGCCACACGCAGCTACTTCGCAAAAAACAGTGGCGACGCATCGCGCCACAACACCAACTGCGCACATCACCAAACATCATCGGCCAGTAGCGGTGCAGCCCATCATATCATCTCGACCCAGCACGCCGCGCCAGCTACGGAAGCGGCAGCTAGTGACGATCTCACCACTCTCAGCTCAGCCACCAACACCCTCATCGTCCCATGCGCAAACCCCACACCGCACTGCTCAGCATACGTCCACCCAGCCTGGCGCGCCACGCAGTATGGATTTTGTATTCGTACCATCAGAGGTAGAACCACCCAGTGCCGCTCAGCGCTATAACACGCCACCATCGTCACAACTAGCACGTGTGCTTGCCACCGAGCAAGTCGAGCAGACGCAAACCCAGGCCACACAGCCAGTTATACCAATTGGCCTGCCCACACTCAACCTCGCCGAGCTTGCCGCCCAACCACTAGTGGCGCAGCCTTCTGGGGTGCCACAGGGTGAGGTGTGGTGGCCACCAGCTGAGCCAGAACTCACTACGACGGAGAATATCCCCGTTGGCACACTGCCGCGCAGCGTTCTTACTCAGCAGAGTAAGAAGCCGGCAGCTACCCCCATATCCAAACGTCGCAAACTCTTCACTAGTAAACGCCGCACCAACAAACCCACTACCAGCGTCGCACCACCACCGACTCGGCAGCCAGCGGCGCGCCACTGGGGTCGGCGCCTCAGCATTGCCGGGGCAATGGTCGCACTACTTGCCTTTGGCGGCTACCTGACATACCACAACATGCCTGCCATTGCCACACGCATGGCCGCCGCTCAGGCTGGCATTAATGCATCGTTCCCGTCGTATCAGCCGAGTGGCTATAGCCTGGCGGGCGGCATATCGCAGCAGCAGGGGAGTGTCTTGATGAAGTTCGCTGCCAACGCCGGCCCAGGCACCTTCACTCTCACGCAGAGCCGGTCTGATTGGGACTCTAGTGCTGTCCTGGCCAACTACGTTTTGCCCAGCTTTGGCCGCAACTTCGCCACTACCACCAGCCGTGGCCTCACTATCTATAGTACCCACAACGCCGCCGCATGGGTCAATGGCGGCATCCTCTACACCATCAAGGGCAACGCACCCCTGTCGAGCGAGCAAGTGGAGCGGATTGCAGCGAGTATGTGAATCTCTTGCGAGTCTGCATTTCTCCCATCACTTCATCCGATGGAGTGTGAAAACAGATTGTCATAATCTGTTTTCAGCCCAGCGCAAGAGGTCGATGTCTGGGAGACATCGACCCTTATAGTGTTCCTGAGGATGAAGTGATGGGAGAAACGCAGGGTATAGCCGAAATTATGCTGTTCTTTGTCATGTGGTTCATCTGCTATACTTATCCATATGAGTAACGACACATCATCTGATACACCATCTTCGCATGCCACTACCATTCGCACCCGCTTTGCACCAAGCCCCACAGGGTACATCCATGTGGGTAATGTGCGCGCAGCGCTCTTTCCGTGGCTGCTCACGCGCCAGCAGGGAGGGAAATTCGTCTTGCGCATTGAGGATACCGACCGCGCTCGCTTTGTATCTGGGGCGGAGGACCTGATTCTCGATACACTCGACTGGCTTGGGCTAGACTGGGACGAAGGCCCACGCGTTGGCGGTGAGGCTGGGCCGTACCATCAGTCGGAGCGCCTCGCCATTTACCACCGCTGGGCACAAAAGCTCATCGACAAAGGCCTTGCCTATGCCGATCCCTACACTCCAGAGGAAGTCCAAGGCTTTCGCGAGGAAGCTCGGGCTGCCAAAAAGGCTTTTTTATACCGCGACTATCGCCCCACCAATCCACCAGCGTGGGATGGCACCCAGCCATTGCGCTTTAAGGTAGCCGAGCCCCAGCGCTACACCTGGCACGACCCCGTGATGGGTGAGCTCTCTGCTGGGCCAGAAGCGCTCGATGACTTTATCCTCATCAAGGCCGATGGCTACCCCACATACAACTTCGCTCACATCGTGGACGATGCCGAGATGGGTATTACCCACGTCATCCGCGGGCTGGAGTATATCTCCAGCATTCCACGCTACCTCAGCCTATATGATGCGCTAGAGCTTGAGCCACCAGTACTAGCCTGCCTGCCACACATCATGGCACCGGATGGCAAGAAAAAGCTTGGCAAGCGTGATGGCGCCAAGAGCGTCACCGACTACCGCACCGATGGCATCTTGCCCGAGGCAATGCTCAACTTCCTCGCCTCGCTGGGCTGGAATGATGGCACCGAGCAAGAGATCTTTGGCAGGGAAGAGCTGATCGAGAAATTCCGCCTCGAGCGCGTCCAGCGCAGTGGTGCCCGCTTCGACGAAAAGCGCCTCCTCTGGATGAATGGCCAATGGATCCGCCGCCTATCGCTCGATGACCTCTACGGGCGGGTCGAGCACTACTGGCCAGCCAGTGCCGCTAGCGCCGACGAATCGTACAAAAAACAAGTGCTTGCTCTGGTGCAAGACCGCCTCAAGACTCTCGCCGAGCTGCCAATGCTGAGCCGCTACTTCTTCGAAGAGCCCACTATCAACGAAGAGCTCATTACCACCAACAAGCCTCTGCGCAAACTAACAGGCGAGCAGCGTCGAGAGCTCCTCACCACAGCCCACGCCGCCCTAGCTCAGCAGTACACATGGACGCCAAGCGCTATCCAAGACACCCTCAATCAACTTCTCGAGACCACTGGCCACAAGCCTGGCGTGCTCTTTAGCCTCATTCGCATCGCCACCACCTGGGCACCCTTTAGCCCCCAGCTAAATGACACGCTGGCGCTGCTCGGCAAGGAGCGGACGCTGGCGCGGATTGAGCAGTATCTTGGGCGATAACGCGCTCCGCATCGCACAAAAAAACCGGCTCTCCCAGCCGGTTTTTACTTGAACAAATAATTGCGTCGTTAGCAAAAAATAATAGCGATAACAGGGGTAGGGGAGCTGCCCGCGAATACACAATGGTACTCAAGCGGGCAGCCCCGGTGGATAGAAGGGCCATGCCTATGTTATTCCATAGGCCGGCGTGAGACTTGAGATATCAAGCCTTTTTTGGCTCCTTGCGATCGGTAGTACAAGTCGAGTCACTATCTGCCTCCAGCATCGCCTGAGACAGCGAGCCCCAGGCGATGACCTCATCCTCGGACTCACCAAGGATGAAGGGGAGGGACGACACCCGTGAAGCGCGGTCGGCCTCGGCAGCTACTAAGGCCTCACGCTCCTCACGTGAGTGGCGCAGCGACTCCTCGGTCGCCTTGCGCTCAGCCTCTACACGGCGCTGCTCTTCAGCAGCAGCGTGATTGGCCTTGAGGCGGTTGATCTCATCCTGTATGTAGCCATACAGAACATCAAATGCGCGACGCCGGTATTCTTCCGGTGAGGGAAGCTCGGCACTGCACTCCTTGCTGATGAACTCGATGAGCTCAGGGTTGCGACGAACAACCCGAGCGACGGATTCATGACTGATACTAACTACGTTGGTGTTGACACTGTCAACAGACCCTCCACCAGCACCAGCCTCCAACCTCTTACGGACACTCTGAGAGAGGCCAGATTGAAGCAGCAAGCGTATATAGCGGATGACACTGTAATCAAACTCCACTGCATTCAACTCACCAGAGCGGAAACGCCGATACAGCTGCTTACGTTCTTGCCATCCACCCACTAGGACGATGCCAGTAATGCCAGTCAGGAGTGCGGAGGGAATAGCCAATAGTAGCCACCATAATGACCAAGCGTACGACGCAAAGCAGCTACTGATAGCAACTGACCCTACCACGATGCCGCAACGAGCAAAGAATGTCAGCAAAACTCGCTCTTGGTACGCATGTTGACTTTGCTCGCTTTCATTCCAAGCCCAATGGTAGATCCCAGGGCACTCCCATGGCTGAGACACCTCCTCTCGTGTGACACCCTCAACCCAAAGGGATCGAGAGATAGACCTATCCCACTTACTGTAGTCAACTTGCTCTCCGTCTACGTAAAGTACACCACAGCAAATCTCAAGGAACATATTCTCTTCTCCTTTCTATCTGTAGAGAGAATATGAAAGAAATTATATATATATATCTGTCAAGGCCTTATTGCTGCGTTATTTACAACGATACAGAGGCAGTAGCTTACTGTTGCCTCAAAATATCATGCTATTTGCTGGTATGGTAGTAGCCTGGCTGCGGTGGGTAGGTTGCTATCCTTGCCAAGCGATGTTCGTGCCACGAGAGAGTGAATACCGCGCAATTACTCCGCCGGAGGTATGTCGCCCAGCCAGACCGATGGCGCCTACTCCATACCGCTCACAGAGTCTGCGCTGCCGTTAATGATATCGCGCGCAATGGGATAGGCGAGTATATCAACGCCCTGTGGGCCCGAGCCAATCCCCAGGCTACCCTTGACGGCGGCATCTGTCATAGCTCTCATGACATTAGCCGATGGCTGACGCACCTCTTCTCGCACCTGCCCCACACGCCAATCTCCGCCGCTCGCTTGTTGTGGCGATTGAGGTGATTGACCTTCGTCAGTCTGTCGTGATGGTGGTATAGTGCTGCTGTCTCTACCATTATCTGTACTGTCTCTCTCGTGTCGTCGTGTCATATTTCCTCACCCAAATTATCGTTAATGGTTATTCATTGTAGGCTATTTTTGCGGATTTGCCAAGGGGTTTGTTGGGTAATTGATCGCATTGCGCTTCTTGTGGCGAAACTGTTAGTGTCTCCTCGTTACTTCACTTTAGGCGATATGCAAAGGCTCACTCTCCGAATCTGAATGTCAAAACCTTCCTTCTTCACGTTCAGCTCGCACCGCCTCCTATACTTCATCCGATGGAGTATGAAAATCCGCTGCAATAACGGATTGACAGCCCTGGCGTCAAGAAGTCGATGCCAGGGAGATATCGACCCTTACAGCGATCTATCGGTGGGAGCGATAGGGCAATGGGGCGTGAGGAATGATGCAGGTTTTGGGATGTAGGTATTCCAGAGGTGCACCAACTACACATCAAGACAAAATTCCTCATTCATCGCTATCCGCTCATGGTATAATGGCCATAAGATGAGTTCACCACAGAATACACCACCGGCAGCCTTTGGTGGCCGGGCGCAGCGTCGGCGTTTGCGACGGCATGGACGGCACTTTATGGGGCTGCGGCACTTTGTAGGGCAACACCGCATGCCCGTGATGGTGATTGGTGGGGCATTGGTGGTATTTGCTGGAGCTATGGCGTCATTTTCTCTGCTCAATAAGCCGCGCCAGGCCAAGCCCGCCCCCGTTGTGGCAACGCAGAAAGCCCCAGAGGTGTATTATTCGCCCCTGACTGGCCTCAAGGTAGCCGACCAAGCGGCCACCACCAAGCCCGTCACCGCCGTGATGCTCGAGAATAGCCCCAGCGCTCGCCCTCAGTCGGGCATCAAGCAGGCTGAGGTGGTGTACGAGGCAATTGCCGAGGCAGGTATCACTCGCTTTCTCGCGCTGTACCAGCAAAACAAACCAGCGATGATTGGCCCAGTGCGCAGCCTGCGGCCATACTACATCGACTGGCTCGCACCATACCAGCCCAGTGTAGCCCATGTAGGGGGTAGCTCGCATGCTTTGCAAGAGATCCGCAATGGTACCTACCGTGATATCGACCAGTTCTTTAATGAGCGCAGCTATTGGCGTGCCACCGACCGCCGTGCCCCGCACAACGTCTACACCAGTGCCGAGCGGCTGGATGACCTCAATAGCAGCAAAGGCTACAAGCAGTCTGTTGTCAAGACCGCCCTTGCCCGGGCCGATGGCAAGCCAGCCAACCCCGCCACTGCCACTGTGGCCGTCATCAACTTTGGCAAATCCGCCCGCTACAACACACGTTACCAATACGATGCTAGCACCAACACCTACCAGCGTAGCATCGGTGGCGAGGCTAGCTTGGATCGTGAGGAAGGGCAGATCGCGCCCAGCGTTGTGGTGGCACTGACCGTCCAGCAGACCACCGTGCAAGAGGATGGCATTCGCGAGAATATCATCACCACTGGCCAAGGCAAAGCAACTATCTTCCAAAACGGCAGCGTGGCAGAGGGAATATGGCGCAAGGCCGACCGCGCTAGCCCACTCGAGCTGCTTGACGCCAATGGCAAGGCAATCGCTCTCACCCGCGGCCAGACATGGATCGCGGCAGTGCCTGGTGGCACAGGGAGCGTGTCGTGGCAGCAATAGGCCCAGCCCAGCCGTTGCCATCTCGTCGTCCACCCACCCTTATTAAACAGTATTGGCCTCACTATAGCCGCCGTGCTATTGGTGCGAGTATCCTGATGCAGTGCACTATTGCCGGGCTCGTGGCGAGTACGCTGTGGATGATTGGCCTAAACCCTAGCCAGCTGCAGTTTTGGCTGGTCATTATGGTTGTAGTATTGGCGAGTATCCCACTCAATATTTTCCTGCTCATGCAGCTGCTTACCCCGCTTAAAGACCTCACGCACGCCCTCAGCCATGTAGCAGGCGAGCCTAGTACCATTACACCACCCAACCCCAATGCAGCACACTTCGAGTGCGATGGCTTCAAGCCGCTACTGCAATACATCTACCAAACGGCCGCACTAGCTGGCCAAAACCCGCCGAGCCAGGCTCAAGCACAAGCTGCCCAGATTGAGGCCGCGCTTGATCAAACCAGTGCTGGCATTGCCATCCTTACTGGGCAGGGGCAGGTACGCTACCACAACCGCCACACCCCACTGCGCCAGAGCCATGATGGCGCGGCCGAGCTCGAGCTGCTATTCGAGCCAGGCGATGGTCTGACGGAGTGGCTCGCGCACTGCCGCCGCAGCGCTGTCCATGCCGAGAAGACCTGGCTGCGCATTGCAAACAAGCTGGTGGGTGAACCTGGGCGGCGTATCTTCGACATTACGGCCAATTATGAGAAAGGAAGTAGCGCCGAGGTTATACTAGTGCTGCACGATCGCACCACTCTCTACCAGCCCGAGGATGATGACCTCGATTTCATCGCCTTTGCCGCTCACGAGCTGCGCGGGCCCATCACCGTTATTCGTGGCTATCTGGATGTCCTCACTGAGGAGGTTGGCCCAGCGCTGGCCGGCGACCAACAAGAGCTACTAGGGCGGCTCGTTGTCTCGGCCAATCGCCTCAGTGGCTACGTCAACAACATCCTCAATGCCAGCAAGTTCGACCGCCGCCACCTCCGCGTCCACCTAGCAGAAGAGTCAGTGGCTAGCATCTACAATACCATCCGCGACGACATGCAGCTGCGCGCCACCACCCAAGGTCGCCAGCTCACGGTGGATATCCCCGCTACGCTGCCCACCATCGCGGCCGATCACTCCAGCCTGTCTGAGGTGCTGAGCAATATCATTGATAACGCGCTCAAATATAGCAACGAAGGCGGGCTCGTAGCCGTCTCGGCAGTGCAAGATGGTGCATTCGTCGCCATCAAGGTGCAAGACCACGGCATCGGCATCCCCGCCAATGTGATGGGCAATCTCTTTCACAAGTTTTACCGCTCGCACCGCAGCCGCGAGACTGTAGCCGGCACGGGTATTGGGCTCTACATTAGCAAGGCGATCGTCGAGTCGCACGGTGGGCAGATTGGCGTGGTAAGCCGCGAAGGGGAGGGCTCTACCTTCACGATCACCATCCCCACCTACGCCAGCGTAGCAGACAAAATCGCCGATGGCAGCAACAGCCAGCTCATCACCAGTGGCAGTGGCTGGATAAAAAATCACACGATGTATAAGGGATAACAGAGGTAGGAGGAGAGAACTTATGGCAATTCAGACAATTCTCGTCATCGAAGACGATCGCTTCATTGGCGAAATGTACGTGCGCAGCCTCCGCAAGGCGGGCTACACGGTAGACTGGCTGATCGACGGGGCAGACGGCCTCGTGGCAGCGCGCAACAACCACTACGACCTCATTCTGCTCGACATCATGCTCCCCGAAAAGCGCGGCAGCGAGATCCTCCAGGCACTGCGCGCCGAGCCGCAGCACATCGCTGGCACGAAGATCGTCATCATGACCAACTTCGACCAAGACGAATCCACCCGCCTCGCCCTCCAAGCCAGCGTAGACGGCTACCTCATCAAAGCCGAGATCACCCCACGGCGATTGCTGGAGATTATTGCGGGGATAGAGAATAGCTAGTGGCTATCTCTGCTGTATATACCTCTTAATCCAGCATCATCAAGCGCCTTGATGATCTTATCATTTGGATCAAAGGCATTTGGGGAGAGAAAGTCACCATTAACCCTTTGGCGGATACTCTCGACAGCTTCAGACGAAGCAAGCATACTTCTTCCACCTATCATTCTATAGCCTTGATCTAGCGCAATCCTTCCTACCCGCCAACCTATTGCATGTGCACGCAATTCGTACGACAAGCGATGCTGTTCAGCCATGCCGTCTCTATCCATCATCCATACTGGATAGTCAAGATAATCTGCCCCATGTATCATTTCATGACTTAGCGTATCAATCATTTCAACCAGTTGAATAATTCTCTCATTAACAACAATACTGGGTTGACCTATCACTCCAGCAGCAATATTTTCTTGGCCTTTACGAGTCATATTTACAACTGACGAAGTTGTTTTTCCACTCCTTTGCGCAGGTATGCTTAGCTCTCTCCTATGATGATTTTCTTTTTTTGTATTTCGAAAATACATTACAGCAAGATCCCATTTGACCGCATTGTCTAGATCTAGTTCACGGAGAACCGCATTATATTGCTCTTGTGCTATGCCGTCCATCGTTGTATACGCAACCTCACTAGGGTACAGTGATACAATAGGGATTATCCGCTGCCTATGCCAATCTGGCACTTCGTCAATCACTCCATTGGTATCAATACTAGGCACATGTGCACAGTCAACAGCTTTTGCCAAGCGTACCGCATGCTCGCCCAAAACGTCATATCCTTGTGGACTTTGAACGATTCCAAAAATACCTTCCAGCGACCGTTTCAGCCTATCCTGCCGCGCTACATACTCAGCAGGGTGCGGCATGATTTTTTTGCTTTTCTCTAGTGCCATGTGATTATTATTACTTATATTTTGCGTAGAACGCAATAGCGAACAAGCGTATTGGGGTAGCTTTCCCTCACATCGTAGGCCCATCACGCCAAATATATATCTCAAAACAACACGCAAATAAAAACACCTCGCCTCGGCAAGGTATAATAACATGCTATATTGGTGACCTCACCGGGAATCGAACCCGGATTGCCAGGATGAAAACCTGGTGTCCTAACCGTTAGACGATGAGGCCGTGCAAGCACATATAGCAGTGCTGTGTGCCATTATACGAAAAAGTCGCTGGTTTGTCCACTACAATACTCCTTCATTATCCTGCCGCCCAAAAATCACGCTCCAGCCGCAGCGATATCTGCTATACTAATGACACAATATTGCGTTATACAACAAAGTTATTATGGATATTTCGCCTGTTCCGACATCTGTGCTGGGAGAGCACCCGCCACAACGCCCTGCCAAACGGCGGCATAGCACACTCATGCTATGGGTGATGCTTGCGGCGGCCATCACTGTGGTACTCTCGGCCATTGCTGCGGCAGTAACCCTTCTCTCCTCGCCGCAGCGCATGCAGGCAGCGGCAGTGTTGGCCACACCATCGCGCACCGATGTGTTTCTGGCCAATGGCTATGGAGCAGGCCAGCGCGCAGTGCGATTTGCAGCGGGGCAGGGTGGCTTGAGCTTCTTGGGTGGCACAGCCGACCACTCGCGGCTTGCCATTGCAGGGCAGGGTGCGCAGGATACCGCACCAGTGCTCCGGATTTGGGATACTGGGCGCAAGCAGGCAGTCGCTACGTGGCCAGCCAGTACCTGCAGCAGCGTGACGCCGCGTGGGGTGGTATATTGCGCCAGCCAACAACGGGGGCGCTCGGTCATTACGGCGGTGGAGCTTGCTACCGCCAAGGTTCTCTATACTACCCCTGTAGCTACCCAGCCGAGTACGCTCACATATTACGGCACAGATAGCCAACAGCAAGACATTATTGGCGAGAGCGCCACCGCCACCTTCTACGCCGCCGCAGGGAGCTTGCGCCCCATCACCAGTGGCGATTTTCAGAACCCCAACGCTACCTGCACGATAGCGGGCGGCAACAAGCTCCTCTGTCGCCGCAATACCGAGAAAGACCACGGCGCTAAGCCATCCCAGAAGTCACCTAGCAAGCGTGCTACCTCACGTACCACCACCGGTGTCGTCATTACGAATGAACGCCAAGCGACCACTGCAGATCAATCGACAACCACCATCACCGTGTATGATATCGCCAGCGGCACGCGCGAAGTGCAGCGCACAGCTAGCTCCAGCAACGTCACCTTGGCAAGCGATGGCTGGCTGGAGGGCACTGCTGACAGTAACACCGTCCAATCAAGCGGGCAAGAGACCTTCGAGAGCTATGGCATTGATGGCAAGCCACGCGGCCGCAGCACTGTCAATAGCGCGTACAAGCTCAGCCCAGCCGCCAGCTCCTTCACTAACCCCGCTGGCACTACTGTGCCAACGTACCCCCGAGAGGCTCTCACTACAGATATGCCGCGCGTCGTTGTGGATGGGCAGGGTAGAGAGTTCCTGCGTATTGCCAGCCAAAACACGCAAGACTTCGCCCTGAGCCAGGCCACCTACAGCCGCACCAGCGGTGGCACACTCACCCTGGCCGACGGCGGTAATATCGTCTCCGCCAGCCTGGATGGCTCACTCCTCCTCACCAGTAATCTCCACTCCGCCGGCATCCAAGCCAGCGGCAGTAAAGGTCTCAAGATCGTCAAAGTCGCCGATGGTACAACCCTCCTCACCATCAAAGCCACCGACATGCGCAGCCTCACTATTCGTAGCAATCTCATCGCTAGCACTGGCAAGGACGGCGCACTTGTGGTGTATGTGCCGGGCACGTAGTGCTGCGTCTTACGTTTCCAGCACACAGCGTACCCACATCTCCTCTACATAGCCGCAGTTTATAGCAAAATAACCCGCCACTGCGAGCGGGTTATTTGTAAGAGTAGTAGAGCAGGATTCTACCGGCTTGCTGCGTGGTTAAGCACATAGGCGCTGAGACAGGCCAAGCCAACGCTGAGCATAACGATGGCGGTGTGCGGATCGATGCTGTGCGAGATACTCAGCACCACTACGATAACGCTGAGCACCAGGCAGGCTGCGATGAGCAGGATGTCGAGCATTTGCTTGGGCGTCTTTTTGCGGGTGGTCGATACTGTGACCTTTGTTTTTGTCGTGGTTGTTGATGGCGCGGCTGCTTTGGCCGCTGCTTTGGTTGATTTTTTTGCCATATGGCCTCCTTTGTTTTCTGGCACTATTGTAGCACATTGTAGAGAAAAATGGGCGAATAAATTACTACTCGGATCATAAGAAGTGACTGACAGCGAGCGCGGCTATCTCGTCCAGCACTCCATTGCTATCACCCAAGCAATCCGCTATAATACACACAAAGCATAAGGGGGATAACCAATGGGGGTGCAACAAATCAGCCGGTTTTGGCACCGGCGCTTGTGTGAGGCAAGCATGCTCTATGCCGTCATCATCGTGGCGCTGTGGGCATGGCGGCACTTTGGCGGGGTGGATCAATACAACCTCGTGCTTGGCATGCCGCTCATTGCCGTCATCTTGGCCGGTATAACAGGGGTCGTGGCAGCGGTGCTTCACATCTGGCCACCGCAGCAACGGCTTGGGCAGGCGAGCCTCGTGGTGTATCTCTGCGCCGTTGCCACAACGGGCGCACTCATCGTTGGCACTGGCGGGCTGAGCTCGCCCTTTATTGCAGCCTGGCTCTTGGTGGCAGTCTTTGCAATGTTTTTTGGCTGGGTGGGACTAGCGCTCGTCTTGCTGCTAGTCAATGCCTATCTCAGTTGGGGAGTGCTGGCGGGGCATATTACAAGCACGATGATCCCCAGTGCCATGCTGACGGGTGAGCTGCCCATCCTGGTGGGGTGCTTGCTCTGGGGACCGGATGATCGCGCTGCCGAGGCCCGCACCACCTCATACCGCGAGCTTGCCGCCACACTAAGTCGGGTAGCAGGCAAGTCGGACATCGTGCTCAATGCAATTGGCGATGGTGTGATGGCGCTGGACGCAGATGGGATGATTGAGCTCATCAATCCAGCAGCCCAACGCCTCGTGGGCTGGGGCGACGAAGATGCTCTGGGCCTCAGCTACCAATCTGTCCTCAAGCTTATCGATGCCAAGAATGACCCCATTACCAATGATACCGACCCTATCGCTGCCGTCCTGGCGGACAACCAGCCCCTCACCACCGACCGCCTACGCCTCGTGACGAGCTCTGGCAAGACACCGATCATCTCACTCGTCATTTCGCCGGTCAGCAGTGAGCCGGGCAGTGGAGTCATTGTCGTCTTTCGTGATGTGACGAAGGAAAAGGCCGAGGAACGCCAAAAAGCCGAGTTCATTAGCACCGCCAGCCACGAGATGCGTACCCCTGTAGCGTCAATCGAGGGCTACCTCGGCCTCACGCTGAACCCCGCCACCGCCACCATCGACCAGCGCGCCCGCGACTTCATTACCAAAGCCCACCGCTCGGCCGAGCACCTCGGCCGGCTCTTTCAAGATCTGCTGGACGTGAGCAAAGCCGACGATGGCCGCTTGCAGAGCAATCCTGAAGCGATCGACCTCATCCCTTTTGTCAGCGACATTGTGGAGGGGCTGCGCCACAAGGCCGAGGACAAAAAGCTCCAGCTTATCTTCAAGCCACGCCCTGGCACAACTGGCGGTGAGCATAGCGCTACCTTTACTAGCCGGACGCTGAGCCCTGCCTTTTATGTTTATGTCGACCCAGACCAGCTGCGTGAGGTGCTTGATAATCTGGTGGAGAATGCCATCAAGTACACCCCCAGCGGGCGTGTAACGGTGGATGTAACTGGTGGTAGCGGGCGCGTGACGATCGCCATTGCCGATACTGGCATTGGCATACCAGTGGAAGATCAGTCACACCTCTTCCAAAAGTTCTATCGGGTGGATAATTCGGACACGCGCGAGATTGGCGGCACCGGCCTGGGGCTCTATCTCAGTCGCCGCCTCACAGAGGTGATGGGTGGCCGCTTGTGGGTAGAGAGTGCGTACCGGCAGGGAAGTACCTTCTTCCTTGAACTCCCACGTATGAGTGAGCACGATGCCCAAACCGCGCTCGCTGCCAAAGCCAAGGCAGCAGCACAAGCCGCCAAGGCAACTCCGCCTCGCCCAGTACCGGCTTTTGCCACGGCCACACTCCAGAGCCAAGGCTTTCTGCCGCAGCCAAGCCCAGCTACTCACGCCCAGCACCCAGCCCAAAAGAACAGCCGCACAGCCACGCCACCCACAGCAAGAAACGTGCAATCTACCACTGTTACCATTGCCCAAGCTGCTCCTTCCACCCCATCAAGCGCCACACCACCATCTGCGCCGCAGCCTGCGCCTGGTACATTACCCACGGCGCATATCATTGCCACCAGTCAGCCTCGGCGTAGCCCTACTCGCGTCCGCGATGTCCTCACCACGCCGCGCTCTGCTGCACCACCACGGGCGGTGCGGTAGCTTGCGTGTCTCTCTCCAAAATAATACTGAGGCCGATATTCTCCATAATACCGGCCTTTTTATACTAAGACGCGCCGCCAGCGCCTCCCCTGCAGCAAAAAGCGAGAAGCGGAGTGAGCCCTACCAAATACTAGAGGTAAAACTCTCGTCCATCACACGCTTATGACTGAGCCTTCTTGTCGTGAAGATCTGTGCGCTCGCCCATAGAGCAGATATAGCGTGATAGAGCTAAGGGCCATCGCTTCAGTACCACACGCTACCCCGTGCATCACCGCTTCTTCCATCTGGCGATGCTCGAGCCCATCGATGTTTGAGAACCCCTCGGCAGCAGCAATCTCCTCATCTGTCGTCATCACATGCTCCGCAACTGGGTTGAGCAGGTTACCAACCGGCTCTATATTGCCACTGTCATGATAGAGACTAATGCCTGTTGCGGCTGTCAGGGTAGCACCAACAGTCGCTAGCATCCCCAGCATACGCGCCGTTTGCCAGCGCAGCGAGGACTGCTCGGGCGATTGTAATTTTTCTGCAAAACGCGTGACCCAGCTTGGCTTCTCACTTTTGTGTCGCGCCCCAGCGTGTCGCATTTGTTGTGTTGTTGTCATATTCATATTCCTCTGTTAGGGAGTAATATGATACCACAGTATATATTTATAGTCAATAGTTACGTATCTGCGCCCAAAACCTCCAAATCTCTCATACTTATAGCTAGACTCACAGTACCCATGCCGAAGATATACACAGAGCGCTTCCGCTTCCTGCATCGCTGGCCTTCAGATACGTTTTTCCAATCTCTCTATGCAAATCCAATTGTGCGCCCACACCACCACTGAGGCGGCTCTTTCTATCACTTTCTCTCAAAAAAACCACAAGCACTATGGTATTTTTGCCGACAATTGCGTACAATAGAAGGTGATATGACAAAGGTTAAGATTCTGCTTGTCGAAGACGACAAAAGCCTGCGCGAAATATACGGAGTACGCCTGTTGGCCGAGGGGTATGACATCGTGTCGGCCGGCGATGGGGAAGAAGCACTCGCCATGGCTATCAAAGAACGTCCGCAGCTCATCATCAGCGATGTGATGATGCCTAAGATTAGTGGCTTCGACATGCTCGATATCTTGCGCAGCACCACCGAGACGCGCGGCATCAAGGTGATTATCATGACGGCGCTCTCTAGCCAAGACCAGCGTATGCGTGGCGAGGCACTGGGAGCAGACCGCTACCTCGTCAAATCGCAGGTTGGGATTGAAGATGTGGTACGCGCCGTGCACGACGTCCTTGGTGATACAGGGGTGAGCCACCGGCCGGCAGCACACACCACTCCTGAGCCTCAGCCGAGCACACTAGCTATGCCAGTGTCACCGGCCACTCAGCCTGCCACACTGCCGCAACCCACAGCGCCATTCTCCACACCGCGGCCAGCCAGCCTGGGCGAGCGAGTGATCCACCCACTGCAGTCTTCGATGCCAAAGCCAGATTATGCCAGCTTAATAGATGACGAGCTCGATGCCGCCAATGGTACTTCACAGCCCACAGCGCCGCAGCCGCCAGCCGAGCCCACCACGCCACAACCATTCACCTTACCGCCAGCCGAGAATACCCCAGAGGCGGAGATCATCACGCATCATGATGAACACTCAGCCCCTGCTAGTAGCGCACCAAGCCCAGCAGAAGCTCCGCACCCACACACACCGCCAGCCAGCGATGCTCCCGCCGCGCAGCCACTCATTAACGATATTATTGCGCCACGCACCACAGCGCCATCAGGTATTCCAGATGTGCAGCACCACATTGTGGCGAGCCAGCCTGCTCACTACACCCACACTCCAGCCGACGACGAAGCCGAGCTAGCCGAAGCTCTGCGCATGAGCACACAGCAGGCCGATGATGAGGCAGACGCCGATGCAGCCGCCTACCAGCCAAGCCAAAACCAGCTCGTGACGGACGCCGTAGCCAACCTCACCGAGCAGATGGATACCATGCCGACCCCTGTTGAGCCGCTAACGCCAGTCGCCACGGCACATAGCACACCAGCGCCAAGCCATGCTGCGCCAGCAGCCTCAGCGCAGCCACCAGCTACTCACCACGAGCATCACGAGGATTCACCAGCTCATCCTGCTCCTGATAATACAGTCATTGCGCCGCACAGCACACAGGCCATCGCTGCAGACCCGTCTGATGCACTAGCCGCGGCGTTGCTTCAGGGCAGTGCAGCCGCTCATCCGTCGATCTCGCCAGTCGACCATCCACTCTACGATGCCATCCGCCCAGCTCCCGTTGCTGCAGCGCATTCTGCTCCAGCACAGGCCACCACTGTAGCACCAGCTCGGCCACAAGCTACTCACCATGCCGCGCCAATGCCTCAGCCAGCGGCCATGCCTTCGCGCCCAGCACCAGCCATTCAGCATAGCCACGACGACCTCAGTTTCGAAGAGACTGAGCGGGCAACGCCATCAGCATCATCGGCCGGGTCGCACTAAAAAGCGTATCTATATCGCTCCACACGTGCTATACTAGGTAATCATCATTGCATGGATCCTGTTATGCCCGATCGATCACCATTCAACTACCCATTCCATGAACAACCTACCGATGACCCTGTCACTGGCTCTGCTGCGCAATGCGGCGACCCACTACAGGCCGATAGCCGCCAACATCCATCGCTTGAGTACCCACTGGTTGTGCCAGAGGTCAAGCGTAGCCGGTTCTTTACCCGCATTCGTGCCATTGGCCGGGCTGCTCTCCGCGGCACACGGGGCATTGTCTCAGTGCTTACTCAGCCGTGGTCGCGTCATACCCATCAGCATTAATTGAGAGAGTTGTTGACACAGAGCCGAGCCTTCGGCCAGCACGTCCTGGGTGATATAATAGGGGTATGTCGACTACTCGCCTCAACAAACACATTGCGCTTGTGCTGGGCCTGTCGCGCCGCCAAGCGGATAACCTGATCGCCGCTGGAGACGTCGTGGTTGATGGCGAGGTAGCTGTGCTTGGTGCCCGCTTCCAGCCAGGGAGCCTGGTAGCGGTACAGGGCGCACCACTACCCGAGCAGGTTACTTATCGCACTATTATGCTCAACAAGCCAGTGGGCTACGTTTGCTCGCGCAAACAACAGGGGTCACAGCCGACCATCTACAGCCTTTTACCGCCAGAATTACACACGCTCAAGCCCGTTGGCCGGCTCGATGCCGATAGCTCGGGCCTGCTCTTGCTCAGCAACAATGGCGACTTTGCTTACCGCATGACCCACCCACAGTTTGCTAAGGTCAAAGAATACCACGTCCGGCTCGACCACCCGCTTGAACCTCTCCACCAGCAGATGATCAGCGACTACGGCATCCAGCTGGCCGATGGCACCAGCCGGCTCATCCTCACGCGTCTCCGGCCCGATAGCCGCACCGAGTGGCACATTAGCATGAGTGAGGGCCGCAACCGCCAGATCCGGCGCACCTTTGCCGCTCTGGGCTACACTGTCACGCGCCTGCACCGCACACACTTTGGTAGCTATAGCCTGGGCAAGCTACCGCGAGGCAAGTGGCAGGACGTGGCCGAGCAGTAGGGCGCTGCAAATCCACTCGTGCGCTTTCATGATATAATGAGAGTATTATGGCTACCAAACTTCCTACCGTTGCAATCATCGGGCGTGCCAATGCTGGCAAGAGCTCGCTGTTTAATCGTATGATGCGTTCGCAGCAGGCTATCGTGGCACGCGAGGCCGGTACGACGCGCGATCGGGTGGTGGGCAAGGCAGCCTACCATGGGCATGAGTTCTGGCTCGTCGATACAGCCGGCCTCAAGCCAGCAGAAGACGAGTTTGAGGCAAGTATTCAAGAGCAGATCACCGATGCATCTGATGCAGCCGACGTCATCCTCGTGGTCGTGGATAGCACCGAATACCCCAGCGATGAAGATCGGCGCGTCGCCAAGACTGCCCTCAAGAGTCGCAAACCCGTCATTCTCATTGCAAACAAAACCGACCTGCGGGGCAGCTTGCCCACCAGTGAATTCCTCCGCCTTGGCATCAAGAGTATCATCCGCACCAGTGCCGAGCACAACAGTGGTATTAGTGATGCGCTGGATGAGATCTGCCAGCACATCCCAGAGAAGCGCCAAGCCGAGCCGAGCGATGTACTCAAGATCGCTTTGATCGGCCGGCCCAATGTCGGCAAATCCAGCCTCTTCAATACCTTAGCAGGCAAGCAACAAGCCATTGTGGCTGGGGTAGCAGGCACCACGCGCGATGTCAATCGCATCCGTCTGCGCTACCAGGGGCAAACCATCGAGCTGCTCGACACCGCTGGCATTCGCCGCCAAGGCAAGCAGGAGGTGGGCATCGAGAAGTTTAGTGTCTTGCGCACTTTGGCTGCCATCGAGGAGGCCGATATCTGCTTTCTCCTAATGGATGTGAACGAACTCAACACCGCCCTCGACCAACGGCTTGCTGGCATCATTGCCGAGGCAGGCAAGGGCATGGCCATCGTCGTGAGCAAATGGGACGCCGTGGAGGGCAAAGATGCCTACACGCGCGATGCACTCGCCCCGCAGATCTCCGCCCAGTTCGACTTCACGCCGTGGGCACCACTCATCTTCACCAGTGCCGTTACGGGCCAGAATGTGACGAAATTATTCGACCTCGCTCTTGGTATCGCTGCCCATCGCCAGCAAAAGACCACCACGCGCACCCTCAACGGCCTCCTGCAGCGCTCTGTGCAAAAGCACCCACCAGCTGGCCTCAAGAATACCCACCCCAAGCTACGCTACATCGTCCAGACAGACACCAACCCACCATGGTTCGTTATCTACGGCAGCAACCTCAAGTTCGTCCACTGGAGCTACAAGCGCTACCTCGAGCGGCGCATCCGCGACACCTACGACTACACCGGCACTCCCATCAAGCTCTCCTTCCGCGACGAGAAGCAGCTCAAAGCCAACCGCGAGCGCGTCAAGCGCGGCCTCGAGCCTGTTACCAAAGCATATAAGCAAGCTAAAGACGCCGAAAGATCCACCAAGCGGTAATTATAAGCCTACAAGCGTGTACTACGAAGCATACATAATGCTACTATCATGCAGAGAGAGGTTGACGGCGTGATCAATTATTGATATATATATTAGCTTTTGTTGACAAACCTGTCGTGTTTGACCAAAAGTGTTTTTTGACAAGCAGTTGAGAATAGAGCAAGGTGAGATTCTCTGGCGCTAGTGTCTAGGTAATAGTAGTGCATACAATGATAGCGCCCGATAACCTCATCTTGCTGGCCGCCATCCGGGCGTCTGAGCAGTGTTTTCTCGAGAGGGGACACAGGCGCTCCGCCTGGATGAGGAGAAAGGAAGTGCCATGGGCACTTATTACAACCCTGGCATCGATGTCATCAACGGGCGTGTCGGACATAAGCTCGACACGTTCATGTACGACGCTGCTACAGATGCTCTCCGTCCAGGAGAACATCTGTATGCCTGCCTTGAGTTCACGACACACACTGTAGCAGTGTGTGTTGATGAATTCGATGAGTTCAGACAAATGTCTGAACTCCTTTGCCCGTATACCCTACATGCCCTGAGCGAGTTCGAACATGCTCGCTCAGTATAGAAGACTCCGAGCTGACAAGCCGCCAGAATTACCAGCGGCTACGCTGCTGCGCATATTCTCCTGCTTGTCAGTTCGCTCTATAGACCCGCTATACTGATGGGTCAGCGAATAAATTCTATCTCGAAATTATCCATAAAGCACTCCGTCAGCAGCCAGCACCAAAAAAGTGGTAGCCCTCCCACTAAACGTACCAAGCCACAGGTGTAATACGACACAGGGAAAAGAAACAAGAGGTTTTCGCACCCAAGCTAGCAATTGATATTAATCACCTTACCCAAACATCATCAGCTGCGCCACCAGCCCATCGCGGGTGATACTGCTGGCGTGGGTGCCAATGCAAACCAGCTTGGGCGCTTCACCAGGCTGGCCAGTGGTGATCTGAATCTGCTCGGGCGTAGCCTCGATGTGCCGGCGCGTGCCATGCTCATCAATAAAGCACCCCTTGAGCCGGCGCAGCTCATACGTCGCAAAGAGCTCGAGCCACAGCGTCTCAAAAGCTGCCTCGGTAGCAGTAAGCTGCGACATATCGATGACGCTGTAGGTCGGGTTATCTGGCACGGCAAGCTCGCCATCATAGGTGTCGAAGAAGGTGAGTAGACTCGACGGCGTTGTGATCTTACTGAGGTCAAAGCGCCCATGCGGCGCAGACAGCACCCGCGTATAGGGCAGGGCGCGGCGCTTGGCATCATAAGTGGTGCGATCATCACCGTGCAGGAGATCTTCTTTGGTAATAAGGATTGTATCGGCGGCTTGCAGCTCCACCTCGTGAGCTGGCTCAATACCGTGCAAAATCTCGTGCGCCGTGATGACATAATAGCTCTGCAGCAGCTCGTATTTGTCGAAGATCCGGGCATTAATGAGCTTCTCCACCAAGTTCATTGTCCGGGCTACCCCTGTTGCCTCGATAAAAACCGGGGCAGGAGACGACTGGCAAAAGTCCAGCAGCATGCGCGTCAAGGCATGCTTGGACGAGCAGCACACACAGTCGCCCGCCAGCGTCGTCACAAGCTCTGCCAGGCCTTCTAGCCGGTAGCCATCGACATTCTCGTTGGCATATTCATTCTCGATCACCCGCGAACCAGCAAACTCCGGCTGACGCAAAAGATACTCCAGCACGCTCGTCTTGCCCGCCCCCAGCGAGCCATTAATGAGGTAGAGCGGCACTAAGCCAGGCTGGGTGCGCTGCTCATCAAAGGCAGCATTGAGGCTAAATTCAAGGTCGTTATCGCGCTGGGCCATGGGTTTAGTATAACATGGCAGGGCATGCCCGCTCGCTCCAACAGAGTATCTTATGGTCTTATACTAAGGAGCAAGGCTGCTAAGTACGGTGCTATAGCTGAACCGAAAATGTTCCGGCCAGATTATAACAGCGATTATCCGCCTACTGTGTGGCTGGCCTCCATATATTTTCTTGTTCAGCTATAGCACCACCAGCGCAGCCACAACAAAACCTTATCCATGTTATACTAATACGTATGAAATTACTTCTCGCTCTCGGCAACCCTGGCCCGCGCTATGCCGCCACCCGGCACAACGCTGGCTTCATCATCCTCGACGCTTATGCAGCAGAGCAGGGGGTGCAGTTTACCCCAAAGAGCCGATTTAATGCTGAGCTGGCCGAGTTTTCGCACGGTAGCGAGAAGGTCATCCTCGCCAAGCCGACCACATTTTATAACGAAACAGGGGTCGCAGCCCGAGCAATGATGGATTTTTATAAATTATCACTCGACGATGTGCTCGTTATTCATGATGATGTGGCACTCGATTTTGGCAAAATTCGCGTCAGACGAGGCGGCGAGAGCGCAGGCAACAATGGGCTTAAATCGCTCCACCGGCACATTGGGCAGAACTTTTGGCACATTCGCCTTGGCACAGACAATAAAATGCGGCAGCAAGTCGGCGATGTTGACTTCGTCTTGAGTAACTTTACCTCAGATGAGCGAGCCATTTTACAACAGTGGACGGCTGAGCAGTCAGCCTCTCTCATTGCGCAATTCCTTGCGGGAGACATAGCAGCGACGAGTGTGACGTACCAGCCGTCGGTATAATACATTATTTCGAGCGTATTTTATCTCTCGACGACATGTATCAGTGGTGAGTTTGTGGCTTTTGTTTAGAGTAATATCTAGTGCTTCACAATCTTCTTCACTCCACGCTTGAGGCGCTGCTCAGCGTGGTGGACGGTGTTTGTGGTTGCAGCCTGGAGGTTAATGGCACGAGCCTCGAGGATGCTACTGCCGACTGCCAAGCTAATAAAGACAAGGCCCAGCCCACCGGTCGCCCACTCAGGCAGCTCCACGTGGAAGAGTTTGGCGATCATCATCACACCCAGCGCCATAATGGCCCAGTGCGCACCATTCTCAAGATACTTATATTTACCCAGTGCACCAGTCCGTAGTAGATAGACCGTGAGTGAGCGCACCCAGATGGCACCCGCCCCGAGGCCTGCCACAATCAAGACAATACTACTGGTGATAGCAAATGCACCAATTACTCCATCAAAACTAAAGCTCGCGTCCAGCACCTCCAGGTACATCAGGCTAGCAAAGGCCGCCCAGCCTGTTTTTGCCTTGAGAGACTGCGCCGTATCGTCATGAAAGAACGAGCCGAAGAGCTCCAGCCCAATATGCAGTAAGATCCCCAGAATAGACGAGATCAATACTACCGACTCATACTGCTTCTCCACCGTGAAGTACAGCACCGCTGCCACCGCCAGCATCACACATACCTTGAGGTTCTCGAAGCGCCCCGCTTTGGCTAGCCATGGCTCAACGTGCCGCATCCAGTGCACCCGCTTGTTGTAGTCCATAAAGTAGCTTAGGCCAATCATGATCAAAAACGCCCCACCAAAGGCATCGATCATTGGCGACGCAGCGTGGAGGATGTGCCCATACTCCGCTGGCTTATGCAGCGCGAGATCGACCACTGTTGAGAAATCGTGCCCGCTTGCCACCATCACAATAACGATCGGCAGCACAAAACGCACCACAAACACTGCAATAAAGATCCCCACCGTCAGGAAAATCTTTTGCCATAGCGGGCTCAGGCTCGCCAAGACGCGGCTATTAATGACGGCATTATCGAAGCTAAAGGTCACCTCTAGTAGTACCAGGATGGTGAACAGCCACAAGCCGCTCACCCCCAAATGGCCAAAAATCGCCCCACCCAGCAGCACTGTCAGCAGCGCCGAAAACCAAAAAATACGAAAAGGGTGATGAGAATGCCAGAGATGTTTCATAGTGGTTTAGTATAGCACATACATCAATGTATCAGGAAGGTTGCACCATGTCTGCGGCGAATGTCACAGCTTGCCACAGTGGTTGCTGCTTATCCATCGCAGCAAGTGGCCCCATCATCTCACTCACACTCCCAAGATATGTCAGACGCGGCTTGTATGTCGCTGTCTCTTTCTCATCAGCAATAATGCCATAGCTCTTCAGGGTATCTGTATCAGCCACGACTGTATTGCTTGCCTGTGTTATGCCAACGATCTTCACTTCAGCGCCTGTTGCTGTCTCGACTTGCGCTACGACAATGCCACCAGACATACCAGGCAAGACAGAATCCTCACGCGCAGGATCATACGGTTCGTTCTCATCCACTGCCTTCTCTATTCCTGCCACCACAGTTATTTTGCCCTCAGGGCCATCTTGCGCTACCGGGAGGAGGACGTTGAGGCGTGGCTGATTAGCCGGCCAGCGTGTAACCTGCGCCGGGCTGTTATTACTGCTATTGATAGGGAAGCCAAGCGCATACATTGGTTGGCCTTGTTGTATAATTTCCCTTGTTTCATCAGGGGTAGCAAATTGCAGTGCAGGAGCAGGCATATAATTCTGGTGACGCAATGTTAATGCCGCGACATCTGGCACTGTTGGCCTGTGTGGCCCATCTGCTTTGCCAGTGTAGCAACCACTCTGGACGGCATAGCGATGGCCATTGGTCGTTTCTACCGCAATATTACCTCTCTGGCGCTCAGACGACACAACATGCCCAGCCGTCAGCACCGCAGACCAACCACCCGGCGTCTCAACAATAAACCCACTTCCACCATAGTCTCCACCAGAGTCTGTCGCTTCACTGCCATAGACATTAATCTTAACGACCGAAGGCTGCACCGCCTGCAACACTTCTTGCTTATGCCGCTCGAGGGCTGTACGATCACCAAGCGCCTCAGCAATCGCGATTGAGGGGCGGCGTGCAATCTCTGTTGGCTGCCCCAGATGCGGCTTCAGCATTGACTCATCCAGTGTCGTACAGGCTGGCAATGGCTCCTTCGCCTGAAGTGCCTCGAGTCGAGCACCTACGAACGACCATGTCCCCGCAAGCGTAGCGCCAAGCATCGCACACGATGCTCGCCAACCAATTGCTCGCCACAATCGCTGACGTCGTTCTGCCCGCTCTTGTTGTTGCCGCTCCATCCGCGTCTCTGGCCGAGAATGCGGGTCAAAATTATGTTCTCGAACTGCCATTTCTGTCATGGTTTGGCCATTATAGCGCTTTGCGGGGCTAAATACAAATTTAGCAAAGTAGTTTAATATATTTACATCGCCCAGTATCACGCTGAACAAGTAAAAGCAATCAATATAATAGTCAAACTCTGGTACGTATTATCATAGTAATAGCAAACACCCCTCTCACTCATCGCCTACTTGAACAAAAAACAAGTTCACTGCACAATAACAGAGAAAAACATGGTAAAAAGTATTGTTCAGCCATAGATTTTGTGCGTGCTGGGCTATATAGGTATGCCTGGTGTAAGCGTGTGTCAATCACATAGCGTTTCGGCTTGCACCTCTACTTGTCTGTGCCGCGCACATACGTGCGCCCATCGCAAGCCACGATGTTGCTATAGCAACTATACTTCTCGATGCTCGTTTTTCTCATTGAGAAGTATGTAGTTGAGGGCGAAAATTATCAACACGCAAGGTATTATATACTGCGCCAGAGAGCATAGCAGCGCGGAGAAGGCCTTTTATTAAACCTTTACATGTAAGCCTCACGTCCCTGTAGTAAGTTCTACAAGCAGGGCAAATCTGCCAGGATCGTGGCTACTACCGCAGATACCAGCTACCTTTGCCTTGGTAGCGCATGTCACAAACCAGAGCAATTCACAGCACCTTCGCGCACCAAAGTAAATCAGCTTAGAATAACTAATACACAGCTAAACCATCACCAACTCACTCCAACAAAAAAGCGCTCATAGTAAGGGTGGGCATCACTATGAGCGCTTGGTTTGCCCTTCGTCCCACCCAATCAGGGTATACGTGATCTACTCACACATACGAGATCCGCTGGACAAAGGGGTTAGTAAGCACACAACCCTGTCTAACGGTGCTGCAGTGGAGGGTAGATAACTACAGCACAGATTGTGTGCAACCTAACACGTTACCTTCGTGAAAACACTGGGGTAACTATGTTAAAATAGGGGGTATAAGGTACTTGAACGAGCTTGCGCTCAATCAATCACTTATGATACTAGCACCCGCTTGACAAAATGTCAACACTTTTCAGCACAAATCATGCAACAGATCAATCACACCACACCACAAGCCCACCAATACCTCAATCCACTCTGCCACATTGCCAAGCCACCGCAGCAGATTCACTACCTCGGCACACTGCCTGAGGAACGCCGCCCGAGCGTGGCTATCGTTGGGTCGCGCCGGCCCACGCGCTATGGCCGGGAAGTGACGGAGCAATTCGCTCGCGAGCTGACCCGCCAAGGGGTGATCATCATCAGCGGGCTTGCTCTCGGGATTGACAGCATTGCGCACCAGGCCTGCGTAGCGGTGGGAGGCACGACGATCGCTGTGCTGGGCAATGGCTTGCCACGGATCTATCCAGCCAATCATACTGCGCTTGCGGGCGACATCGTGGCCAAGGGTGGGGCAGTGGTGTCAGAGCACTTGGCAGGGGATGGCTACCGCTTTGGCAGCTGGAGCTTCCTCGAGCGGAACCGCCTCGTCGCTGGCCTGGCTGACGTCGTCGTCATTACCGAGGCGGCCGAGCGCAGTGGCACGCTCAACACTGCTGCTCATGCACTCGAGCAAGGCAAGGACGTCTTTGCGGTGCCAGGTAATATCACCAGCCCGCTCTCGCAGGGCTGCAACAACCTCCTCAAGCAAGGCGCTTTGCCCGCCACCAGCCCAGCCGATATCCTTGCTGTCATGACCATCACACCGCCCCAGCGTCAGCAGAGCGAGAATGCCACCCTGCCACTAGGTAGCACACCACTCGAGGCTGCCATCATCAAGCTACTGCGCCAAGGCCTGCGCGACGGCGAAGAAATGCAGCGCCGCCTAGGCACACCCATCAGCGAGTTTACCATTGCACTGACAATGCTGGAGATTAACGGCGTTATCCGCTCACTTGGTGCCAACCAGTGGACATTGGCTTAGTATTATGGTACAGTACCATATACTATGGCGACAGCAGAGCAAACCCCAGGACGACGCAAACGCGAATATCACATGAGAGATATTCCTACTGTGCCAAATGCCATCTCGGCTACTGGGCTAGGGTTAGTAGCTGCCGGTGCTCAGAAATTTGACGCTGCAACAAAGGAGAACGACAAAGCTGGCCAGATCATTGGCGCACTCATGATACTTGGCGGTCGTACAGGCGACTTAGCAGATGGCCTAGCAGCGCGACGTCTTCGCCAAGAAAGTGACTTTGGTGCAGGGTTTGATGCTTTTTGCGACAAATTCGGTATGGCAGTGATTGGTGTAATAGCAGGCAAAACCCATGTTGTGCCCAAATCAGTTCTAACAACAATTGCTGCTAAGAATGCCATCAATGCTGGCGCGACCGTCTATCATGGTCTCACAAATGATGAAGCCTTCCGTACGCCAAAATCAGGCAAGCTCAGTATGGCAGCAGATAATATAGCAATTGCTGCCTATTTTCTCAAGTCGCTCGCTCCTGAAGGGAGCAAGCTTGAGCGTTGTGCTGGTGTAGCAGCACTAGGGTCAGTTGCTGTAGGTGCTGTCCTTGGTATTGCCGCTGCGAAGGATTACCTCACTGGCCACTATGCCAAAGCTAAAGACTACAGCAAATCTACCGAGTCTACCCCAACAACACATACCTCACCACGGCAACATCGCACCCGTATGCGTCGCACACGCCGCGTGCGTGGGTGATGCGATTGATGGTTCGTGCAGCATTCTTTATTGGTAGCCAGACTTCTTATATATTTTCCGCACTATCAGCAATACCCCTGCCTATAAGCCGGGGAGGGGGAGAGGGTATCCGAACTAGCCTCTCGATATTTTCTTGTGTAGTGAGTTGCTGGGAGAGTCGATAGTGGAGTGTTGCGGCTCAAGATGCACCCCATTTGCATTCCATTCTACTTTGCGGTATCATAGGCGCTTGATTAGATAGGTTAATAGCAAGCATATAACTATAACAAGCGAGTAGATAATCAATGAGCAAACACACACAACTAGTCATCGTCGAGAGCCCCGCCAAGGCCAAGACAATTGAGCGCTACCTGGGCGGGGAATATCAGGTGCTCTCGAGCGTAGGGCACATTCGCGCCATCCCCAAGAAGACCAAGGATGGGCAGCCGCCGATCGATATCAAAAACGACTTCAAGACCGTCTACGAGATCGACCCAGACAAGAAGAAGGTCATTACCGAGCTCAAGAAGGCCGTGAAGGCAGTTGGAGCGGATAATGTGTGGCTCGCAACCGATGAAGACCGCGAAGGGGAGGCGATTGCCTGGCACTTGTGCGAAGTGCTTGGCCTAGACCCACAGCGTACCAAGCGCATTACCTTCCACGAGATTACCAAGCCCGCCATCGAGGCAGCCATCAAACAACCTCGCACTGTAGATATGCAGCTCGTGGAGGCGCAGCAGGCACGGCAGATCCTCGACCGCATCGTGGGCTTTGAGCTAAGCCCTGTGGTGTGGCGCAAGGTGCCGGGTGGCAAATCAGCTGGCCGTGTGCAAAGCCCAGCGGTCCGCCTGCTCGTGGAGCGCGAGCGTGAGATTCGCGACTTTGCGAGTAGTGCACAGTTTCGTGTGACGGCACACTTTGCGGTAGAAGGCGAGGAGCTCAAGGCCGAGCTCAAGCAGCGCTTCGACAGCGAGCAAGCCGCCCACGACTTCCTGGCAGGGCTGAGTGGCGCTCGCTTCACCGTCAGCAATATCACTAAAACGCCCAGCACGCGCAACCCGGCTGCGCCATTTACTACCAGCACCCTTCAGCAGGAGGCCAATAGCAAGCTCGGCATGGGCAGCCGCGCCACCATGGCCAGCGCCCAGAAGCTCTACCAAGAGGGGCTCATCACCTATATGCGTACCGATAGCGTCAATCTCAGCCGTCAGGCCATTGCCGCAAGCCGTACATACATTACTCAGCACTTTGGTGCCGACTATTCACACAGTCGCACCTTCACCACGAAGTCAGCTGGTGCCCAAGAGGCTCACGAGGCCATCCGCCCGACCGACATCGCCCGCGAATCCGTCGCTGGCAGCAGCTACGACCAAAAGCTCTACGACCTCATCCGCCGGCGCACCCTGGCTAGCCAAATGGCCGCTGCGAAGCTAGAGAACACCACCATCACCATCAGCATCGACAGCACGCAGCTCGAGGCCGAGAAAACACTCGTCTTTGAGGCAAAGGGTCAAACAGTGCTGTTTGATGGCTTTTTGCGCGTCTATGGCGGTAAGGATTCGACCATCCTGCCATCAGTCAGCCAGCACACCGCCCTCGAGCTTACACAGGCCGAGGCACGGCAGGTCTTTGCCCGCCCACCAGCGCGCTATACCGAGGGGACACTCGTTAAGAAGCTTGAAGAGCTTGGCATTGGTCGGCCCAGTACGTACGCTACCATTATGAATACCATCCAGACTCGTGGCTATGCCGAGCGAGGCGAGAGCGAGGGTGAACCACGCGATGTCATCGTCCTGGAGCGCAGCGGTGAGACACCGAGCGACAATACCCCTGTTGTCACTCGCCGCATCGTCCAAGAAAAAACTGGTGCTACCCGTGGTAAGCTACTGCCTACCCCGGCGGGCGAGCTAATTGCCGGCTTCTTGACGAACCATTTCGACCCCATCATCGACTATGGCTTCACTGCCCGCGTCGAGACCGATTTCGATGACATTGCCGCCAGCAAGCTTGCGCGCAATGCCATGCTGCGCCAATTTTACAAGCCCTTCCACGAGCTCATCGAAAAATCCGGCGACATCGACCGCAGCACCGTCGGCGCTCACCGCGAGGTTGGCACTCACCCCAAGACTGGCAAGCCGATCTTTGCCCGCTTTGGGCGCTTTGGGCCGATGCTCCAGCTGGGCAGCAGCGAGGATAAGACGACCAAGCCGCAGTTTGCGCCGCTCCCCAAGGGTGAGCGTATCGAGACCGTCACGCTCGAGCAAGCCCTCAAGGCCTTCGAACTACCACGCACTGTTGGTACCACTGAGGATGGTCAGACGATCAAGGCAAACGTCGGGCGCTTTGGGCCGTACATTCAGGTAGGTAAGCTCTACGTCAGCCTGAAAGAGCACGACCCGCGCGAAATTACCGAAGCCGAGGCTCGCGTGCTCTACGCCGCCAAGCTCAAGGCCGAGGCAGAGAAGCACATCGCCGATTTTGGCACTATCAAAATCCTCAAGGGACGCTGGGGGCCATATGTGACTGACGGCAAGACTAACGCACGTGTACCCAAGGATACTGATCCAACAACTCTGGATGAGGCGCAAGCCCGCGAAATCTTGGCCGCCGCACCACCCAAACGGAGCCGGCGCAAGACTGCAGCCCGCACCACCACCACACGCAAGAAGCGCACCGCCTAGCCCGGCGACCTCTCATATACCAGCGGCTCCTCTGTACTAGCCGCTGGTTTTTCTATGCCAGCCCGCATTGCTGCGAGCCCGTCAACTGCCCCGTCATGCTCGCCACATCACTTGCAAATGAAAAGCCTCAAAAAATTGTTTACCATAAGCGTAAAGTGTGTGCTATAATAGTTCTATGATGAAACGATTGACTTATATCACCTATTATTCTATAATCAAATGTAAGAAGTGCGAGTGGGCATTCACAAGCAACTGAGAAGGAAATGGAGAACCGAATCATGAACCAAACAACCAAACAACCAACCGAAATTTTTGCCGCGTCGATCGCTACCATCCTTGATGCAGTCGGCGAAGAACACGACCGCGAGCGCGAGATCATCGTGCGTCGCTTTGGCCTCAAAGAGCGCCGCGAGACGCTCGAGCAGATCGGCGAGCTGCTTGGCATTACACGCGAGCGTGTCCGCCAGCTCGAGAAGGCCATTGTGGTGCGCCTCAAGCTTGCCGCCGAAGCAGGCGAGCTAGAGGGCCTGCACGACGCCGAGCGCCTCATCATCCGCGACCTCTCTGAGAATGGCCGCGTTGGGCGCGTCTCAGACATCACACAGCGCCTGCTAGACGTCGAGACGCCCACGGTGCAGCAACGTGCCCACATTGCCTTCATTGGCGAAGTCTCGGCCCGCCTCACCCCCATCAACGAGACCGACAAATACCACCAAGGCCTGGCCATTGCCGAATACGGCGATGAGAAGGCAGTGCGAAGCCGTGTAGATGAGATCGTTGCCGCCATTAAGCAGCATGGTGCGCCCATCAGCCTCGAAGCGCTGCATGACCAACTCACCTACGAAAACCCCAACCAAGTGCGCGGCCTCGCCAGCCTCTCTACCCAGCTGGCCCACCTCAAAGACATGTGGGGTCTGAGCAAGTGGCCAACTGTTAATCCCAAGAATATCCGCGACAAGATCTACGTCGTCCTATTAGACGAAGGCAAGCCGCTACACTTTAGCGAGATTGCTCAGCGCATCAAGGAAAGTACTTTCAAGCGCCGTAACGTCACCAAGCAAGCCATCCACAACGAGCTCATCAAAGACAAGCGCTTCATCCTCATCGGCCGCGGCATTTATGCGCTCGACATCTGGGGCTATAGCCAAGGCACTGTAGCTGACATCATTGCCGGTATCTTGCGCGACGAGGGTGGCCCATTGCACCGCGACGAGATCGTTAAGCGCGTCCTCAAGAGCCGCCAGGTCAAGGAGACCACTATCCTTCTTAATCTCCAAAGCAAACCGCTCTTCAAGCGCGTCGCCAAAGCCACCTACGCCCTCGAACCACCTAAGGAGCAAGCAGAGGCGGTCGCAGCAGCGTAAAAATTACAAGTTGCTCTTAATAAAAATTGTATGTGAGTGGTATAATGCTCACATACAATTTTTTAGGAGGGGATTAAAATGAACAAAAAGAAGGTATCATCACACCACCCTAAGCTAATTGGCATATCCATTATCACAGCAATACTTACTATACTTAGTTTACCATTGCTAATTAGCCTATACATAAACAACGCTGCAGAGCTTAAACAAAAGCAAGCTAGCCAAGCACATTGTCTTAACGCTGCATATACAAACTATGACACAGCATGGAAGGCAGCAGACAAAGATGGTGATGGCAAGGTTTCGTACAAAGACGGAGCTTCCGACATTATTACATCGTACTTTGATAGCGTGTTAACTTGTTATCGGACACACAAGACGCCCGAAAGCAATGCATTGATTGCCGATTATACAAAGAGGCGTCAAGAAGAAACTGATAAATATACTACTTGGCTCGCATCAGTGCAAAATCAAGAAACAATCCAGCCGCAAAATGAGAATAATCGCAGTATGACATGCATAAGCAATTCGGCTGGATCATCTACCTATACGCATTGCCAATAATCTATATAACGATAGGGAAGTGGCCTCCCCTCCCATCCCGAACACCACATATACTCAGCTATAACAGAGGTAATTTGCTGCGTGGACAAATATCGTATACACATGATGACTGCGAATATTTACGGGTTATTTTACGCTCATAGGCTTATGTATCAGCCGTTTGTATGCAAGATAATTCCACCACAGGCTACAATTTGCTCGTATATACCTCTTGCATCTATTCCTTTGCAGAGGCATCTCAAGTACACAGCAAAAGCAAACAAAAAGGGTAGGGCGAGGCAGGGGAGTCTGCCACCCTTTCGCCAAAAATTCCCGGCAACCGCCCTACCCCTGTTTTTGCCTCATTTCACTAGCATCTACCACTGATAAGCTCATATTCGAGAGGTGTGTTCTCGTGACATACCTCACCTGAGCTGTAGCTCTCTGCTTACCTCCGGTTCTTCTATGCTTATATCCCTCAAGGTTAGCTAGAGAGTCATACTTAGTCCTTGCAGATGTACCACTGCCTATAACAGCCACACAGCAGCACGCAGCCTATATTTGACTAACTATAGGTTATCCAAGCTATCCAGATACGCCGAGACATTCATAAGCTCGCAGTACCGGTTAACATACCACACAATAAAGCAAGCGATCATGCACAGCAAAGTAGCGGCCAGAAGTAAAGCATAAGCATAAACATCAACGCTAATAGACAAGGGGATGATGAGCCGCACCATGACGCAATCTATGCGCGCACAAATAATTCACACCCACGCAGCAGTGGGGTAGATGCAAAAGATGTATCGTTAATCATCTTTAGGAGCGTAATATAACTTCGCACAATAATCCTTTTACGATGCATATATTGATTTGACCCCAGATACAGCCCAAATTGAGCTGGGTTTGGCGGTTATGGGCTTTATGAGCATAAGACGCATATATCCGGTATATAGATCTTCGATTATTGATCAATCTTGCTTCTCGTTCAGCAGGTTCACTTAAGATATCTGCGCCATCCAATGGAGAGAGTAAGGATAGAGCTGCGGGCACTTATACGTCCTGCAAAAGATAAAAGCAGACGCTTGTTCTATTGGAGGGAACACACTGCGTATATGTTCATGAACATTCGTGTGTACACAGTTATGTACATTTGTTCGTGTGAGTGTGTCTGATTGCCGCGCAAGGTTTGCAACTTGTCTGTGCAATGGCTCGATATCAAACAAATGAGCGCGGCTGCAGATCTAGGCATACGCGCTCTGGTCTCGTATTTGCCTGGCGTCATGCCAGTGCTTGCCCAGACCCCACAGGCTGTCTGCCGCGTTGCTTTGTTTGACATTTTGTCTGCTTGGTACTTTTGCTATGTTTTCTACCCTGCTTGGGGTGACCGAGATTAAAATACTATACAATATCATGATTTGACTTTTTCGCAAAAAACAGCTCCCCTACTCTTTTTTGTATTTTTTGGTTTTTATAGTATAGATATAGTATTTGCATATTTCATGCTTTGTTATATAAAATGTTGTAAATTTGTTCTTGTTTTACGGAGTAGCTCCCCTGCCCTTTGCTGGATGTGCTGTAGTCAGCTATGAAACCGAGGCTTTATAACCTCAGTAATTTCTCTCGCGCCACTCCATTCTCAGAAAGATTTATAGCTTGATGACTTTCGTGAATGTCAGGATGCCGGACTCTTACGTCAATACTAACCTGGGCGTTACTCACAGCAATCGATTTTCGCCCCATCAATGATGGATGGATGATCTACGGAGAAAAAAGCGGATATCTCAATATCCACACTATTTACAAGGCTATCACTTTTGTTATCAGCAGTTCCTTACCGATACGCCGCTCGGCCACTGACGCGGACATCGAGATATTTGGGAGTGATGTGGTGCTGCGCTAGGTAGCGAATAGCCCGGGCGGCATCCTCGCTCTGCAGACCAGCCGAGCGATCAACCGAGAACTTAACAGGATACTCCACCCCTGTAAACCAGACGTAGATTTGACGCGTCGTGCCAGCAGGCAGCGTAATCTTTTGGACGGTAAGCTGGTGGCGGCGGACGGCACCAACGACTTTACCAATAAAGCCAAGGAATTGGTTACTCGCGACGACTTGGTTATTACGCGTATCGATACCACTATCATCCACCACTTCAATGCTTGGCCGTGGCCCATAGGCACGGCGGAAGGCATGGCCCTCGGTATCAACAAAGAGTTGCTGGCGATTAACCGTCCAGACCACCGCCGCTTGGCGCATAGCGAGAGTGATAGTGCTGCGCCCCAGGCCAGCTTGCTGCGTGGCTGGGAGCACTGCGGCAACCTCGGGGCAATCATGCGTCTGGAGATAGGCCGCCAGCCGACTAGTATTGAGTGCAAAGCGAAAACGCTCTAGCGGATGGGCAGTGAGATAGTCGTTGATCTTGGCTTGGTAGAGCTGATGGTTGCTGGTGAGATTGCCTGCAACAACTGGTGTCGCAATGACGTTATCAAGCGCAAACCACACTGCAGCCAGTAGCCCCACTACCACTCCAAGCGACAATGCCACATGGCGGCGCGTCCGGCGCAAATCATGCGCATGCATACGCGGCGACCGCAGCTGCGCCTTGGGCTCGCCCGCACTCGGGACACGGCTGACTAAGCTACCGGTCAGCGTCCGGTTACGTCGGTAGGTATAGGCGGTGCGTTGGAGCTGCTCTTCCCTCTTGTTCTTGGCAGCTCGACGGCGCGCTGGTGGTGGTGTTTGTTTTGTGCGAAAGCCCATGATGCTACAGGCCATTATACCGTAGATGGTTGGTTGTTGGCAAAGGCTACTAGCCTTTAAAACAGTCAACCGAATTAACTGGCCGCTGAACTCTCAAGTGGTGAAGAACCCTGTCATTTTGACGGAGTGAGATGTGCGTTCTGGTCTTACCTATCTTACTTCTGGCGCCGTGCAGTTTGCACCACCATTTGCGCTACATCGCGGGCGGCGTGGGGGCGTGCATAGGTATGGAGGCGCTGAGCGAGCTGCTGGCGCTGCGCAGGGTCGCGTATGAGGGTAAGGATGGCTTGGCCAAGGGCATCACTCTGCTCCAAGGCGTCGTCTTGCAAGACCAGAGCAGCCTTGGCCTCGGCATAGATGGCAGCATTTTTGCGTTGGTCGCCCAGGTGATGGGCCGGCACTAAGATAGCTGCCTGCGCGAGGCCAGCGAGCTCTTGTGTGAAGGTGGCACTGGCGCGTGATACTACGACATCGGCTGCGCCAAGCAATTGTGCCATATGCTCGAAAACGAAGGGCACACAGTGAAAATCGGGGTGCTGCGGCGCTTTGGCTTGGGAGGCATCGTAATTGCCTTTGCCCGCCACCAGATAAACCTGCATGCCGGCAGCCAGTAGCTCATCAGCAGCGCGCAGCACCGCGTGATTGATAATAGCCGAGCCAAGACCACCGCCGGTAGCAACGACTAGTGGCTTGTGCGGATCAAGCGAGAAGGTCTGCCGTGCCTGCTGCCGCTGCGCTAGGGTGAGCGGGTGAAAATCAGCGCCAATCGGCACCCCCACATAGCGGCTACGCGATGCTGGATAGTGATAATGCTTGAGTGGCCAGCCTGTAGCAATCGCTGCTGCCCAACGTGCCATCACACGGTTGGTCAGGCCAGGGCGAGCATCGGAGTCGTGGATCACCACTGGCACACGCAGGCAGCGCGCCGCAATGCCAACCGGCAAGCATACAAACCCCCCCTTGGCAAAGATCACGTCTGGCCGCCAGCGCAGCACCAGCCAGAGGCTCTGACATACGCCAGCCAGGATCTTAAAGATATCTAGTATATTAGCTAGGACGATACTTGGCATAAGCAACTGGCGCACCACGCTGAGGTGTTGGTAGCGCCGGAACTTGCCCGCAGCGATTGTCCGCACCCGCACTGGCACTGCAGCGCGCTGCATGAGCCCGCGCGATTGGCTAGCAAAGGCCTTATCGCAGACGAAGGTCACCTGCACATCGGGCTGGAGGGCTGCGATTTCATTAATGACGGCGACGACCGGCGTAACGTGCCCGCCCGATCCACCGCCGACTGCCAGTAGCTTCATGAGAGGTCTCCTTTTCGTTGATTGGTTGGTAAGCTGCCTGGCGTGATAATTGGAAGGCCAGACCAAGCGCACCAGCAATAAATACCATACTGGTGCCACCAAAGCTCAGCAATGGCAGCGTAATACCCGTCAGTGGGAAGACTCCAATCATCGACGCTACATTTAGCATAACATGTGCGCCCAGCCAGCCAAAGACTCCAGCTACCACCAGGCGCATCGTCATATCAGGCAGGCACTCGGCAATTCGCAGCAGCCGCAGCAGCAGCGCTGCAAACAGCGCTAGCACGACCACCGCCCCCACAAAGCCAAACGTCTCACCAATAATAGCAAAGACTGAGTCATTAATCGCCTCAGGGAGATAGCCCGTCGCTTGGATACTGTTGCCAATACCAAGGCCAAATAGCCCACCTGTACCCAGTGCAATCTTCGCATTCTTGATGTGGTAGCCATCATCATTACTACTAGTGGCATGGTCATCCCCCTGGAAGAAGGTCGCCACCCGCTCCATGCGGTGCGGCGCAATGACGATGAGCAGCAGCACCAGCGCCACGCAGCCCGCCGCTAGGTAAGCCAGCCAGCGCCAGCTCATACCACTCATCACTACCATACATGCTACCATGGCGGTGAGCGCTAGGCCCGTGCCCATATCCTTTTGCAAAAATATCACGAAAAAGAGCGCTGCACACATCATAATTACCATGGGGATGATCGTCTGGTGGAGGTCGTTTATCACCCCCTGACGCATTCGTTTGCCAAGAAAGAGTGCCATATAGATAAGCATGCCAAACTTCAGCATCTCGGCCGGCTGGAAGCTCCCTAGCGGCCCCAGCGAGAACCAGCGGCACGCCCCAAGGCTACACTGAGCAATCGCCGAGACATGCAGCATATTGCCAAGAACAAACAGCAGTGCACACAGCACAAAACCGCTCGCTAGCAGCGTACCCGCCTTCTGGCGCAGCCATGCAAAGGGTACGAGCGACAACCCTACAAAAGCGCTAATTGACAGGAGCAAACTCACCGTCTGCTTGATGGCGAAATAGCCATCGGTGTAGTAGTTGGTGTTGTGTGCAGAGTTGAGCACATTGGCACGCTGCGGGCCAATGGCATACATTACCACCAAACCCAGCAGCATGAGCAGCCCCACCCAGAGGATAATCTGATAGTCCGGCCGGTGCAAACGCGGCACAGCGACAGATGGAGCGGAGGTAGTACTACGTTGCTCACGGCGCACTGGCTGAGCCGACCGAGCCAAGGCCGATCGGTGTGCAGCACGGGTGCGGCGGCGCGCAGGCGACACCTTAGATATGCCCCCCACCCAGTGCCATCATCAGGCCAATAAAGCCCGTCACGCAAGAGATCACCCAGAAACGCATCGTTACCTTCACCTCTGGCCAACCGACTGCTTGGAAGTGCTGGTGAATTGGTGCCGAGATAAACACCTTGCGGTGAAAGAACTTCTTACTGAGGATTTGAATAAGGCTCGAGCCCGCCTCTACCACAAACAGCACACCAATGACCGGCAGCAAAAACAGCGTATTCGTCAGCATCGCCACGACGCCTAGGCTCGTCCCAAAGGCAAAGCTCCCCACGTCGCCCATAAAGAACCGTGCCGGATAGATATTAAACCACAGGTAGCTTAGCAGCGCCCCCACTACGGTGAAGCAAAAGCCCGCCAGCTGCAAATGCCCCTGCAGCAAAGCAATCACCCCGAAGATGCAATAACTCACTGCCAGCAGTCCACCAGCCAGGCCATCCAGGCCATCGCTAATATTCACTGCATTGCCAGTTGCCACCACCGCAAAGATAAAGAGCGGGACAATCCACGGGCCGAGCTGCCAGTCGCCAAGGTATGGCACATGCACTGTTGTATAGCCTAGCTTGACGTAGAAGAACCAAGCCAGTACCGCCGCCATCACCGCGATCATTGAGAACTTCAGCCAAGCGCGCAGACCCGCCGAGCCCGAGCCATCACTATTGATATTGATCACATCGTCCAGCAGCCCCACTGCCCCACCACCGAGCAGCGCCGCCAGTGGGAGCCAAGTCTGGGCTCGGTCGAGATTAAACCCCAGCGTCACCACAGCAATGGCCACAATGCCGATCATCCCTGCCATAGTGGGGATATCGCGCGTGAATTTATCGGCATGCAGCTTAGTAAAGACCGTCAACTCCTCGCCCGTCGTGCTCGCGGCCCGCTGTTTTTTCCAGAACTTATAACGATACGCAAAGTAGGTATAGAGCGGCGTGAGGGCCATCGCCAGCAAAAAGGCCGCGACGCTGAGGAGAAACGTCGCGTTGAGCTCGCGAACGAGTGTGGTGAGGTTCATTATGGTGTGTGTCCTTTCGGCTCGAGCTTCATATAGTCGAGCAACCAATTAGATATATCCGTGAAAATCGGGTGAGCGTCTCGACCCCCCTGCATATTCAGCCCTTTGCCCGAAACCTCCACCATAATAACATACGCTGGTGTTTTGCCAACCTCCCCACCAAAACCGAGGTAGGTGCCAATGGTTTGGTTCGAAATATACTTGCCGTCCTTGATGGTTTGCGATGTACCCGTCTTGCCACCAATATAGAATCCCGTGCGATCGCCACCCGCATAAAAGGCCTGGCGCGCTTGGTGTACCATTTCGCGCACAGTGGTAGATGATTGCGGCTTGATAACATGAGCATACGAAGCTTTGCGCGCAGCCTTGGCAAAGGTGCCATTGTCGTCAATCGTCCCTGCGATGACGGTGGGGCTATAGTACGTCCCACCATTAATAATCGCACTAAAGCCAGCCGAGACCTGTAGCATCGTCACATCCATCCCCTGGCCAAAGGACATGTTAGAGTAGCGCACTGCATTGCCCTGCTGCTGGGTGGGCGATACGATATTACCCTTAGCCTCACCAGCGAGTTCCACTCCCGTCAGCTGCCCAAGACGAAAGCGCTTATGGAAGTAATCATACATCGTGTCGCGCGCCTGGCGAGTGATGTAGCTGCCATTGCCTAGGCGCTGCGCCACCGTGACCATACCGGTGTTGAGCGACCAATTGAGGGCGTGCTGCATGGTAATGTTGCCCGTCTGACCCTTGCTGGCATTACCAATGGTAATGTCGTCTACCTTGATGCTATCGGTATTATTGTACGTCGTTTGCGGCGTGATGACCCCTTTGTCAATACCTGTCGCCACTGTGAATGTCTTGATGTCGGAGCCCGGTTCGTATGGCGTAGTGATGGTGTTATTGTTGAGTGCGGCGACGCTTTTGATCGTCTTCAGGTTGGACGGGTCATAGGTAGGGAGGTTGGCCATGGCTAAGACTTGGCCATTCTGTGGGTTCATCACGACGGCACTGACATCGGTAGCGCCACTGCGCTTGGCCCCATCGACGAGCGCTTGCTCGACCCTCGTCTGGATGTTGCGATCGATCGTCAGCACCATGTTAGTCCCATTCTTGGCAGGCTGGTTGATATTCGTCCGGCCAATCGTCAGCGGTACCGAGCGGATGTCCGTTACCGTCTTAAGCACGCCATCCGTGCCGCGCAGTTTGTCATCATTCGCCTGCTCGAAGCCGTACTTCCCCTTGCCCTCGGCATCAACAAAGCCCAGCACTTGGCTGGCCAGCTGCCCCTCTGGGTAGACGCGCTGGCTCATCGCATCAAAGCCCACCCCAGCAAGATTCTCTTTCTTAATAAGCTCAGCCTGCTTGCGGTTCACTTTGGTGGCAAGCACTTGGTAGCGGCTTGGCTTACGCGTGATGTATTGGCGAAAATTCTCACGCACATTACCACCAGCCACCTGGTTGAGGACCGTCACGATCTTGTCTACATCTGTCACGGCCATCGGGTCGGCCCACACGGTATAGACCGTCTCGTTCATGACAAGTTTGGCGGGAGTAGTACCATCCATGGTGTATATCTCGCCACGCTGGGCACGCAGGCGAAATTGCTTGACTTGCTCGCTATCAGCCTGCGATACATAGTAATCATGCTGCAGCAACTGCACATACCCTAGGCGCAACACAAACACCACAAGTAGCCCACCGAGTACAGCGGCGAGCGCCTGAGCGCGTGGCGTGGCAAGATGGCGCTGTAGCATGGGCTACTCGCTGGCGTACGCTGTATTGGCTGGTGTTGTCATCGTTTTGGCCACACTGCTACCCTGCACTTCCTTAAGGGCAGTCAGGCGGGCGTTGTCGACCTCTAGGTCTTTCTTTTGCTCACTCAGAGCAGAGATCTTGTCGTCAATCTTGCTGGCCTCATAGCCATAGCTGACCGTATGCGTTGCCTGCGCTAGATATATCAAGCCAAGGATGGTGATAAGGAGGGCAATCAGCACTGTGTGGGTGATTGGCCCAAGTTTGATAGCCGAAGCAAAAGCAACGGTGTTACGGTTGCGCTTCCAGGTGCTCTGGCGTCGACTATTAAATTGCATTGTCCGTGTGTAGGTTGTCATTGTGGTGGTGTTTGTGTTTAACGTTGGTATGGGGTCGTTTCTAGGTCTAGGTGGGGCGGATAGCGCGCCGCCCCAGCGCGAGGTCTTAAGCCAAGGGTTATTTGCCGTGGCGGACCAATACAGTTGTCGTGATTGATTGATTTTGTACGGGGATACGAACTGGCATGTCCCTACTCCTTTTTTGTTTTTTATATTTTTGCGGCGGCTCGCAGCTTAGCGCTGCGGGCACGCGGATTGTAAGCATCGTCATGGCTGCCCGCGATCGGCTTCTTGGTGAGGATGCGCAGCTCGGCCTCGTAGCCTGCCTGGCGCTGCTCCGCGAAGAAGCGCTTGACGAGCCGATCCTCGAGGCTATGGAAGCTAATCACTCCCACACGTCCACCAGTACGCAGCAAGGCTGGCACTAGCTGGAGCGTCTGCTCTACCTGCGTCAATTCGTCATTGACGGCAATGCGGACTGCCTGAAAGGTACGCGTGGCTGGATGGGTCTTGCCCCGCTTGCCACGGGTAGCGTGCTCGATGACGCGCGCGAGTTCTCCAGTACTCGACAGTGGCCGTGCCGCGCAAATAGCAGCAGCATAGCGCCGTGCCTTTGCTGGCGGTTCTTCGCCGTAGCGGGCGATCAGTCGGGCGAGCTCTGCCTCTGCCATGTGGTTAACAATCTGCTCGGCAGTCATCGCCTGGCGTTGATCCATCCGCATATCAAGCGGGCCAGTGTGTGCAAAGGAAAACCCTCGATCAGCTCGATCGAGCTGCGGTGACGACACCCCCAAATCCAGTAGCAATAAATCAAATTGCTCACCCTCGCGAACCAACTGCTGTGCTGCATGCAAAAAATCACAATGCATCAGCCGTGCGCCCTGCCCTGCCAAGCTACCAAGCTGCGACAAAGCATACTGGTCGCGATCGACCAAACACGCCGTGGTATACGTCTGGGTCTGTTCGAGAATCGCTGTGGCATGGCCGCCATACCCCGCCGTCAGGTCGAGATAGCGCTCACCTGGGCGTGGCTGGAGCTGGGCCAACACTGCCTCCAGCAATACCGGAACATGAAGTGGTGGATGTGCTTTGATACTCATACGTTTCTTATGGTAGCATAGTGCGTAATAATATTCTTGCCTGGTGGCATGCTATTATTATGCCCATATCTACAATGCAAAAGCATACGGCTTCTCGCTTTGGCGGATCGACCTGCTGCTGAGGGAGTGTGAGAATCTGTTGTTGTCCCAACAGATTATCAGCCCAACGCAAGAGGTCGATACTCGGGGAGTGTCGACCCTTACAGAGTTCCCGAATGCAGTAGGCGATACACCAAAGCAATGTACGCTATTGATTCTAAAAGATACGCTCCGCTCAGGCTACTGCGAGATAGTCCGATGCGGGTTCGAGATCACCCACCTGGTAGCGAAACCTGTTTGTTTTCGCATAAAATGTGTTTGTTTTTGTTGACGATCTTTGCTTGTACCAGGCCGAGAGAGCCTGCCAAAGATCGTTTGAGAGACTTATGTGTATAATTGCCGTAGCAATTATGTGAGGTGGAGTTTTTTGGGAGGTGTTTGTGAGGAAGGTGCGCCCGACAGGGTTTTGCGTGGGTCGGGTGCCCACATGGCTCACTACCAGATGGTTGATCTCGAGGATATCAGTTACACGTACTTGTTAAAGAGCGTCACAAAAACAGCCTTGCTACTCGGCCTGCTCTGGTGCCATGAGGCGCCAATACTGGCCGGCGCGCACCGCCACAACCTCGCGCGATATCCCGGCATAATCCAGCAGATGCTGCTCTACTGTTACCCTGCCTTGCTTTTGGTCTAGGGTGGCAGCCGTCTTGCCGCGCCGGAACTTGACGTTGAGGTCGGCGACATGTTCATCCAGGATGCTACCCGTCAGCGCTGGCTCTACCTGGCTATCCCACACATCCTGCGCATACAGGTGGAGGTAGCTGCCAAAGCCGCGCGTTAGGACCACGCCACTAGCGAACTCCGCCCGAAGCTCCGTCGGTATGGTGAGCCGACGCTTGTCATCCAGCTTGCGTTCGAAGTAATCCATGGGGTGTGGCGATCCTTACAGATGAATTATTTTGTTTTTGTGCAGTGGTGTTTGTTTTTCTCGTGGTTACCCACTTTCTTCCACTACTCCCACTATACTACCCACTCTCACCCACACGCAACCCCTTTTACCCACGGCGTTCCCCGCCGCACTGGCGCTTATCCACAAATCTGTGGAAAAGCTCAACCAGTATCAGGGGTCAGCAGTTTTCCCCACTCTGCATAATGTGGATAAAAATAAGCGAGATTGCTGGGCATTTTGCTCTGACTTAGACGCGCCTATAGTGGACATATCTTACTATTTTATACGTACAAAAGGAGAGAATACGCTGATTTGATGGCATTATAGCCATAATAGCTTGACGCGGCTCTCATATATTGATATATATATATTAGCTTTTTAGCTCAGAGGTTTCCTCTAAAGAGCAGAAAGCAGCTCTTTGGCCTCTGAAGTAAGAAGGGACTCTGTTATGAATCCGTACACCATTGAAGTTACATTGCTTAACGGACAATCGTTTGTTCTAATAAGCAGCTTCAAGGGCTCTAGTTATTTTGTTGATTTCTTGAAAAAAGCGAGAATTTGCGATAACTACTTGCTCGCTGAGGGTGATATATACATCAACCCAGACGCAATAGCATCGTTTAGGTGCTACGAGACAGAGGCTGAATAAGCCCACCACACAGTCCGCCATATCACCGCGCCTGATCGAGTACTCTACTACGAGTATTCTCGGGCCTGGAAACCCGATTTGGCCGTGGCAGTTGGTGGGCTGTGTTTTTGCCAAGAAAAAACCGGCTGGTATGAGCCGGTCTTTTATTATTTCTCCCCTACCCCTGATGTTCGAGTAGCCAGTTGTTGGCCGCTACCCAGGTCTCGAGCGTGCCAGTGTCGAGGTAGTGGCCCTTGGTGGGGACGACGGCCATGTGGCCACCAGCGGCGAGGTAGTCGTTGAAGGGGTCGGTGATGTAGTATTCACCCGCGACGTCGTCACGGTCGGCGTGAGCGGCAATGCGCTGCAAGAGGTCGTAGCTGAGGACGTATTTGCTGACATTAATCATCTCGCTGGGCGCTTCACCCGGCGCTGGCTTCTCTACCACGCCACGCAAGCGGCCATCATCGGCAACATCCAGCACGCCGTAGCGGCTGAGCTGGTCGGGTGGCATGTGCACGCCCAGGATAGCCGAGCGGTCCTCCCCTGCTGCCTCGATGAGGCGCGCCACCTCTGATGTGCCATCGGCATTATACACACAGTCATCGCCCATCAGCACGACCACTGGTTCGCCAGGGTCGAGCTGCGGCACCACGAGGCTGACCGGGATAGCTGTGCCGTACTTGCCATAGCTCGATTGCACCATGTAGTGCAAATTAACCTTCGGTGGAGCGATGAGGGGCAAGAGATCTGCTTTGCCATTGCGGCGCAGGTAGTTGTTGAGATCGACGTTGGAGCGGTAGAAGTCGCGAATCTGCGTACTCTGCTCGCTCACCACAAAGTAGATATCGCGGATGCCCGCCGCGATGCAGTCTTGCACGGCGTAGTCTACTACCGGGCGGTTACCCAGCGGTAGCATGCATTTTTCGATCGTCTTGGTGACGGGCAGGCGCCGTGTCCCCCAGCCTGCTACGGGAATGATTGCTTTGGTGCATTGCATACTCGATGTCTCCTTGTATGATATTAGTTGCTTGAGCTAATGTATGACAAATGGGCCAATCTCCCGAGCGCCAATTGATAGAGCGCGGTGTGAGTTGGCCGGTGTGGTCGATCTGCACGCAGCGGATGGACGGGTCTGGCTCGGGCGCAAAGGCAACGGCAACGGGCTTATCGTCGATTAGGTAGATTGTTTGGCCGGGGTTTGCAGCGGCAGCACGGCGCAGCCACTGGGCTTTGTCTTGCAAGGTGGTGATGATCACCTGCCCACCCTGCTGAGCCACCAGTGCACGCACTGCTGGGCACAGACGGGCTTTGCAGTGCGGGGTGATAGGGTCACCATAGGTCAGTATCTGCACCGTGCCATAGTGACTTAGCGCGCGCAGCATCGATGCAACGCCTGGGTATTGGAGATGGCCATCGGCAAGAGCCGTCTGCTCGAGCCGCTCTATAACAGATGCCGCATCCAGGCCGAGCGCCGCAAGCTGCGCCGCCAAGACGTAGGTTGGGGCGGTGGGGTTCGTCTTGGGCCGGAGCATGTAGCGAGGCTGCGCCGCCAAGAATTCCTTGGCGGTCACCTGCGCCGGGTAGAGCTGGGCGAGTGCCTCCGCTATCTCGCGCAACCACTGCGTGGTGTTGATGATCGTCCGATCGAGATCAACGTAGATATGGTAATGGCTCGATGGGTATTCCATAATTATTACAGTATAGCCAGTCCTTGATATTTATGCAAAGTATATCCGCATCAGCTGGCGCGCCACGACGTCGGGGTCGTGCCGGATAAAGCTGCGCGTGCTAGCCAATGGATCGCTAGCCTGGGCACCATCCCACACGTCTTGTGCGAGGACTGGTGCGGCACGATAGCGGTAGTGCTGGCGATGCATCTCATCCATATCGTACTCGACCATCAGCTCGCCATCGTGGGCATACTTGTCCATAAGCTCGGGGCTGGGGCGCGTGTTGTTGAAGACGACATAGTCGAGGAACTGGCTGCCTGCTAGGCGCTCGATCTCACTCGCGAAGTCGCTCACCGAGAAGCCGTCCGTTGGGCCGGGCTTGGTGACGAGGTTGCAGACAAAGACACAGCGTGCCGTGGTGGCGGCAAGCGCCTCCTGGATCTCGCGAATGACCAAGACAGGTGCCAAGCTACCATAGAGGTTGCCAGGAGCCACCACGACCATATCGGCGGTGCGAATTGCCTCCACCGCGGCGGGGTTAGCCTGAGCTTCTGGCTCAAGCCAAATCTTGGGCCGACGCGCCAGCGCCTGCTGTGAGATGAGATATTCACCTTTGATAGGCTGACCATCCTCGCCTTCTGCGCAAAGCGTCACATTGCTGAGTGTAGCGGGCACAACGCACCCATCGATATTAAGCACCTGGCTGGCTAGTGCCACCGCCTCGGCAAAGCTGCCGGTCATTTTCTCAAGTGCTGTGAGGAAGAGATTACCAAAGGCGTGCCCCTTGAAGCTCCCCTCATCGAAGCGATAATTAAAGAGGTCGCGCACCTTAGGGCTATTGCTTAGCGCCACCAGACATTGGCGCACATCACCAGGCGGCAAGACACCGAGCTCATCGCGCAGTTGGCCCGTCGAGCCGCCATCATCTGCCATATTGACGAGCGCTGTAACCTGCGAGGCATACTGCCTCAGGCCTGTCAGGAGCGTAAAGCTCCCCGTCCCGCCGCCGATGACGACGACGTGTGCTCCACCATTGCTCTGTGCCATGTGTTATTCCTCCCGATTATTATGACTACGTGAACGACTGCGTGATGCGACTGCTGGCCGGCGCGGCGGTGTAATCACCCCACTCGAACGTGCCGCTGACCCTGGTGTAGATGGTGGCATTTGGGGCGTTTGGGGTGGCGTTGGCGGAGTAGGTTTGGGTGGCACCGCTGGTGTAGAGCGAACAGAGCGCGGCGATGACGATGTAGCTTGCGCCTGCGCGGTAGCTGGCTTAGCACTCGGCTTCTTGCGGGCTGGTACAGACGGCAGTGGCTCAATGGGCCGCTCTGCCTGTTTCTTCTGCTGCTGCAATACGCGAGCAAACCATAGCGCACTCGGGCGTGGTGTCCGCTTATACGTCTTGTAGTCGACCGCAAAGAGGCCAAAGCGTGGCCAAAACCCTTTATCCCACTCGAAGTTATCGAGAAAGCTCCAGTGCATATACCCCAGCAGCTCTACCCCACTACCAAGAGCGCGCTGCATGGCTAGGATAGACTGAGTGAGCCATTGCTTGCGGAACTGGTCGCGCTCGTCGGCCACACCGTTCTCTGTCACGAGCAGAGGCAGCTTGTAGCGGCTCCAGAGACGCTCCAGCACAAGCTCGAGATGATCGGGCTGCATCGTCCAGCCGAGATCGTTTGGCGTGGTCTCGGGGTTGTGGATGCGGTAGCCATAGACACGATTGCTAAAGTAATAATTGACGGCGATGTAGTCGCTCTGCCGCACCACCTTGCGCAGGAAATAATCGTCCTGGAAGAACTGCACCACCCGCGCTGTCGCTCGGCTGAGCCAGGCATCGTCGCCCGGGTAGGTGTAGGCCGAATTCTTGGCCACCGCCACCTTGAAGCGTCGACTCTTGGCATGGAGGACTTTGGCTACTTGGTTGTGTGCATAGGCAAGGTTGCTTAGCACGCGGTAGGTCTGCCACTTGCTGCGGACGTTGGGTGGCCAGGTGCCATTGTCGTAGCTCTCAGTCACGTAGACGCAGGGTTCGTTAATGGTAATGACATAGCGCACCGTAGCGCCAATCTCATCCATCAGTTTATCGACAAAGCGCACGAAGTACTTCACATTATCGCGCTTAGCAAAGCCTCCACGCGCAGCAAACCACACTGGCAGCGTAAAGTGAAACAGCGTCACAACTGGCTCTAGCCCGGCATCGGCCAGCGCGGCCAAGTACGCCTTGTAGTATTTGATCGCCTCGGCATTCCACGCGCCCTCTTCTGGCTCGATGCGCGACCACTCCACACTAAAGCGCCACGAGGTGAGGCCCATCTTCTTGGCCAGGGCGAAGTCTTGGGCGTAGAGCTCGGCGTGGTTGGCGGCTTTGCCCGAGATATAATTGTTTGGATCTTTGGCGGCACTGGCAATGTGCGGCCAGTTGGGCAAGTCGCCATATTGATATTGGCTCTGAGCAGCGAGGGTCTTGGCCTGAGCTTTTTCCCACTCCGACCACTGGTTGTGCATACCACCCTCGACCTGATGCGCGCTCGTCGCAGCGCCCCAGAGGAAATGTTTTGGAAATTGCACCGTAGATTGTTGCTTAGCCATAATGCTTATTGTACCATCAGCAGAGGATTAAGAAAAATAGAATAGTGGGTGGAAGTATGATCTCTCTTTCTTTGCGCTCGCTCCATCTCCCCATCACTTCATCCGATGGAGTGTGAAAACAGATTGCAATAATCTGTTTTCAGCCCAGC